>CAYQOX010000021.1:0-72958 GCA_964419335.1 uncultured bacterium
TAATAGTATAGTACATGAATTCATAAAGACAACTTCTCAATTTACGATTACGAGTGAAATTTTGAGGATTTCGTTTATGTCGTTCACAAAAGGAAGGAGAATGAATAAGAAAATTTAACGAATCAAGTAAGTTGGCACATAATTTACAAAATTGACGCGACTTTCATGCCAGAATGGTTTATGAATGTAAGTTTTGACATATTTTTTACTCCTGTATTTTAGGGATGATAAACATTATTACAGTATTATATCACAAAAACGGTTTTTGAGATAGTATAAACTACACTTTTACATACATTTTTGCTAACGCCTTAACTAAACGGCATTGAACCCTACATACAATAATCTTAAAGCAGATAACATATGTATTTTTTGGGATTCCTATCATTGTAATTCATATCAGGTTAGTGGTTGTGTTGTCGATACCGATTATGCTGAAAATGATTCATTAGCTGGACCATGTTAAAAAATATGCATGTATATATGTCACCAGCCGCGTTAGTATGATCCCGAAGATCGGCCGGTTTGGCTCCGGAATATCATGCTAATTTGGCTGGAATAGGTATGAGAGAGGGGAGAGTTTGTGATGCTGCGACACTCTCCCCTTTTCGTGTTTAACGTAACTTCTTAATGACAATCAGGGACAAGCGGACCTGCGAGTTCACGGAGGAAGAATAATTTCCCCGGCAGGGTGGGCATGAAGGTACTGGGCAGCCAAATGTCAGGACCATAGCGAAGGGTGATCCACAAACTTGGGCCTTGCCATTGCATGCCGTTGCCAAAAGCGCCGTCGCATCCACCTATGATTTTATCCGCTTTGAGAAACAATCCTGGGCCGATGGTATTAGCGTTGCAGGGGATGAGGGTGTAGCGTCCACGAAAACTGGTGATGGCGTTTTGTTCGATGGTGAGGGGGTGGAGTTGGGCGCCTAAGCGGTGGGTTTGTTTTTTCCATTCCTCTTCGCTAAATTCAGCGGCGAAGTGCGGTTCCCAAAAAGCAATGTGGCAGGCGCGGCCGATGCCAAAAACCACCACCAGTTTGGCTCCCTCTTGGAGAAGGTTATTGATTCGTTCGGGGTAGGTCGGGAGCACCTCTTTGGTGGCGAAGAAGCGTTGATTTTCAGGGATCGTGAGGTTTCCTAAAGGGCCAAAAAAGGCTTTTTCCATGGCGTCTTGGAAGGCCCCCGGTTCATGTCCCGGTAAGGTCTCCCCCTGGGCATCCGACCATTCATCCATGTTGAAGCCAAAGACATGTTCGCAGGAGAGGTTCCATTCTTTCAGGAAATAGACCGTCCATTTATACATGCCCATCGGACCAACGGGGAGAATAAGCGCCAGTTTTTTTCCTTCCTGCTTGCATTCCTGGATGGTGCGTGCGATTTCATACCCCATCTTCGCGTCGAATTCTTCGATGGTTTCGCAAATCATGGGTTTAAAATCCTGGTTCCACCAAGGCTGGGGGTCCAAGACCGAATCGGGACTGTGGGAACAGCATTGATCGATACGCTCCAAGTCCCAGCCTTCCGGATAAAACGTTTCCAACCGGGAATTTCTTATGGTGGATAGCATCGTAATTTGGCTCATGTTCAATTCTCCTTGTTTAAATTTCTATTATCTTATCATGAAGAGATTCCATAATGGAAGAAAATCTGAAGGTAAACCACTTACGTTTTTTAAGAAAAAATGAGACAGTGTTAGCCAAGAATGACTTCAAGCTAGGAGGTGGGTTTATGAAAAAGTACAGTGCCGCCATCATTGGATGTGGATGGGTTTCGGGAGAGCATATTAAAGCCTATACGAATAATCCTCTTACGGAGGTGGTTGGGTTGGCCTCGTTGACGAAAGAGGAAGCGCAAGAGAAGGCCGAAGAATTTGGGTTGGACGTGCCTTGTTTTAATTGTTTAGAAGAAATGATCAAAGAGGTAGATCCGGATATGATCTCGGTTACTTCCCGTCCCGATTTTCATGTGGAGCATGGAATCACCGTAGCGGAGAGCGGGAAGTCGCTGGTTATGGAAAAACCAGTCGCTGTCCATCGTGAGGAGCTTAAAAAACTGGTTGATTGTGTGAAGGCCAATCAGACCAAATCAATTGTTAGTTTTGTTTTGCGTTGGAATCCCTTATGTAAAATTATCCGCTCGCTTTTGGATAATGATATGATCGGCGAAGTGTTCATGGGTGAGGTTGATTATTATCACGGGATCGGCCCATGGTACAATCAGTTTCACTGGAATATCACCAAACGCGCGGGGGGGAATTCACTGTTATCGGCGGGATGCCATGCGGTCGATGCCCTGGTATGGTTCATGGGCAGCCGAGTGAAGGAAGTCCATGCTTATTCAACACGATCGGATAGCGAACATTTTCGCCCTTATGAATATGATCCTAGTATCGTGACTCTTTTAAAATTTGAAAACGGCCGTATCGGCAAAGTTTCCAGCTGTATTGAATGCAACTCACCGTATGAGTTTCTTATACGGCTTTTCGGTTCAAAAGGAACGATCAAAGACAATCTTCTTTATTCGCATAAACTAGCGGGACAGACTGATTTTGCCGAGATTCCTACCATCCATCCCGATAGCGGGGATGTGACCCACCATCCTTTCCAAGGAGAGATCGACCGGTTTGTAGAGTGTTTAGAGCGCGATCAAGATACCTGTGTGAGTATAGAATATGCCGCCCACATTATGGAAGTATGTTATGCGGCTGAAGAGTCGGCAAATACGGGACAAAGTGTTACGATTTCGGAGTTTTAATCGATGAAGATTCTCGCTATTCATGCTCATCCCGATGATATTGAGATTCTCACGGCAGGAACCTTGAAACAACTGCGTGATAAAGGCCATGAGATTCATATGGCGACGATGACCAACGGGGATAAGGGCTCGCAAGAGTTGTCCCCGCAGGAAATCGCTGCGATTCGCAAAGAAGAAGCTCAAAAATCCGCGGCCATACTGGAAGCGGATTATACGTGTCTCGAGTTTTCCGATATTGAGATTTTTGATGATGATGCGACCCGCCGGGTGGTCACGGAGTTTTTACGCCGGGTACGGCCGGATATGATCCTCACGGCCTCGCCACAGGATTATCTGTGCGATCATGAGATCACCAGTGAGATTGTACGTACGGCTGCCTTTGTGGCTCCAGCGAGAAATTATCATACCGGTTCCGCCCCGGTTTTACCTACAATCCCGCCATTGTATTTTATGGATCCCATCGAGTGCATCGATCGGGAGGGGAAGCGTATTCTACCGGATTTCTTTGTTGATATCACCTCTACTATGGAAACTAAAGAGAAGATGTTGGCTTGTCATGCTTCCCAACGTGAATGGTTGTTAAAACATCACGGTGTGGATAGTTATATGGAGTCGATGAAAGAATGGGCGGCAGAGCGGGGGAAGGAATGCGGGGTTTGCTATGCGGAAGGCTTTCGCTTGTATAAAGGGCATGCTTATCCGCGTGAAAATCTGCTGGTACAATCCTTGGAGAAAGAGAATATTTATAGCCTATAAGAGGAAAAACCTTGAGCATGCGAGCCTTTACATTGATCGAACTCCTCATTGTTGTAGCCATCATTGGGATACTTGCTGCCATCGCGGTGCCGAATTTTCTCAATGCGCAAACTCGGGCGAAGATCGCTCGGGTTGAATCGGAACAAAATTCCATTGAAAGTGCTTATAGTATGTACCGGATGGATCATAGCGCTTGGCCTCCCCATATGGATGGAAGCCGGGCGCAGCATCGTTATGTTACCACACCGGTTTCGTATCTTAGCACCTCGGTGGAGGATCTTTTCGCTCAAAGTTCAACCGCGATGAAGGATTCATCCTGGAACATATTTTACGGGCAGTACCATTGTGAACCTGCTTCGTTTTGGCATACTGGCGCATGGTCCACTGCGGTACAAGTGGCGCGAAATTACTTTCAATCCAATCAAAACGCGGCGTTCTTTATATGCAGTTATGGGCCTGATCAGGATTTTGACCAACCCAATTCTTCCGCGGCGATTTATGATGCCTCGAATGGATTGAATAGCAATGGGGATATTATGACGCCTGTTTCGGGTAACTATAGAGAGGGGTATCCCTACACCCGTTCAAATTATTAGATTGTTATTGAAACTGATGTATGAAGAGAGGGTAGGATTTAGGATAACACGTAAATCGCGGATTCCGCCAAAAGGTTGGGTAAGATATGGACGGGTTTTCCTTCTTTTAAAAAGACGGATTGAACGATGTTGATGTTTTTTTGCTGACAAAAGCGGATGAAGTCTTTGATCGTAAAGAACTGAATATTAGGGCCGTCATACCATTCAAAGGGTAGGGTTTTAGTAATCGGTGCGCGACCGTAAAACAGGAGCTGGAGACGCGGGATCCAATAACCAAAGTTGGGGAAACTGACGATTCCTTTTTTTCCCACCCGCAACATTTCTTCTATTACGAGGTAAGGTCTTCGGACTTCCTGCAGCGTTTCGCTGAGGATGACATAATCAAAAGATTTATCTGGGTAGTCCTTGAGTCCTTCATCGATATCTCCATGATGGACAGCGAGCCCCCGGCTAATACATTTGTATACTTTTTCATCAGCGACCTCGACACCTCGGCCTTCAACATTTTTTTCTTCTTCTAATCGAATGAGAAGATCACCTTCACCACACCCGAGGTCGAGAACCTTCGTTTTGGGTTCGACAAGATCCACGATCATATTGTGTTCTACATGAGGAGAATTGTCCGAGGTTGCATTCATAGGATTGCGCTCTTCCTTAATCAATGTTTGCCAAAAAGCCTTGGATGATCATGGTTTGCTGTTCACATTCTAAGAGAAAAGCGTCATGGCCATAATCGGATTGAATTTCACAAAAACTCACCGTAATGCCATTGCTCTTTAATGCTTTGACGATTTCCCGTGATTGGTAGGGTGCATAGAGCCAATCACTACTGAAACAGATCACTAAAAATTTTGATTTTACATTTTTTAATGCATCCGAGAGTGAAGAATGACCTTCGGATAAATCAAAGTAATCCAGTGCCTTGGTAATGTAAAGATAGCTGTTAGCATCAAAACGTTGGGTAAAAGAGGTACCTTGATATTGGAGATAACTTTCGACTTGAAATTCAGTGATAAGATCGAAGCTAAATTTATCTCGATTTTGCAAACGCCGTCCAAATTTTTCGTGCATAGAATGGTCGCTAAGATAACTAATATGGCCGATCATGCGTGCCAGCGCCAATCCACGCGTCGGAGGTTCAGAGTCGTAGTAATCCCCTTTGTTCCAGTTGGGATCCATGATGATCGCCTGTCGTCCCACTTCGTTGAGGGCGATGTTTTGAGCGGAGTGAATCGAGGTGGTGGCGATGGGAATAACCGATTTAACTTGATCGGGATAAGAAACTGCCCATTGTAAGGCTTGCATCCCCCCCATGGAGCCTCCTACAGCGCAGAGAAGCGTATCGATACCCAGGTATTCCAATAATCCTTTTTGGGCATTCACCATATCTTTAATGGTGACGAAGGGGAAATGCATACCATAAGGTTGGCCGGTTTTTGGATTTATTGAGGAGGGGCCGGTAGACCCCCGGCACCCTCCGATACAGTTAGAGCAGATAACGAAATACTTGTTGGTGTCGATGGCTTTTCCCGGGCCAATGAAATTGTCCCACCATCCCGGTTTACGATCGTTAGGGGTGTAGTATCCCGCAGCGTGATGGTCGCCAGACAACGCATGCAAAATCATAATCGCGTTGTCTTTGTTCTTCGACAGGGTGCCGTAGGTCTCATAAGCAATGGAGATAGGACCGAGTTTTTCCCCACATTCGAGTTGCAATTCGTTTGGTGGCTCGAATAGGGTGGCCAACTGCTCTTTAACAATTCCGACAGAATCCGATTCGGCTTTTGGATGCTCTTGGTTGCGTAATTTATCCGCGACGGTCATTTTTTCTCTTTCCGTTAAACAGCTGATAAGGCTTGATCCAAATCCTCGATAATATCTTCAACCTCTTCGATACCCATTGAAAGCCTTACATAGTCTGCTGTCACTCCAGTAGATTCTTGTTCTTCTTCGGACAACTGCTGATGGGTTGTACTCGCTGGATGGATGATTAATGATTTAGCATCACCGATGTTCGCTAAATGGGAAAACAATTTAACATTTTCTATCAATTTCTTTCCGGCTTCCAGACCTCCTTTGATCCCAAATCCACATAACGCGCCATACAGATCGCGCTTGAAATATTTCTTGGCAAGATCATAGGTGGGATGATCGGAAAATCCTGGGTAGTTGACCCACGTGACTTTGGGATGTTCGTTCAAGAATTGAGCGACTTTCATCGCGTTTTGGCTATGACGTTCCATACGCAAATGCAGGGTTTCCAAACCTTGTAAAAAGAGGAATGCGTTGAAAGGAGACATGCATGCGCCCATATCGCGCAGTAATTGCACGCGTGCTTTAATAGCGAAAGCAACATTTCCCATGCCTGGAAAATCTCCGAAGACTTCCCAATATTTCAGCCCGTGATAACTTGGATCTGGTTCGGTGAATTGGGGGAAGCGTCCAGAATCCCATTTAAAATTCCCGCTGTCCACAAAGATGCCGCCGATGGATGTTCCGTGCCCCCCCATAAATTTTGTGGTGGAGTGCATGACGATATCGGCACCATGCTCTATGGGTTGTAGTAGGTAGGGGGTTGAGGCGGTATTATCGACAATGAATGGGATGCCTTGATTGTGAGCGATATCGGCAATTGCTTGGAAATCGGGCGTATCTAATTTGGGATTTCCTAGGCTTTCAGCAAAGATGGCTTTTGTTTTGGGGGTGATGGCGTTTTTAAAATTATCTACGTTGGAGGGATCGACAAATTTGGTCGTAATCCCCATTTTGGGAAAAGTATAATGAAATAAGTTGTAGGTACCGCCATATAAACTTGCTGAGGAGATAATTTCATCTCCAGCTTCGGCCAGATTCATACAACAGGCTGTGCAAGCGGCTTGCCCTGAGCTGAAAGCCAACCCCGCGGTGCCTCCTTCTAAGGCGGCTACTCGTTTTTCTAAAACATCGGTGGTTGGATTCATAATCCGGGAGTAAATGTTTCCAAATTCTTTTAGTGCGAAGAGATTGGCTGCGTGTTCGGTGTCGTCAAAAACATAAGATGTAGTCTGGTAGATGGGAACCGCCCGGGAGTTGGTCGTGGGGTCGGGGATTTGTCCTGCGTGGAGGGCTTTCGTACCGAATCGTTGTTCTTGAGTCGCCATACTATGTAACTCCTTCCGTAAATGGTGATTTCTGTTGAGTACCCCCGGCTTCAATTCTTTTGTGTCGGCGTTTCTTCGGGTGTTGTGGCCGTGTGGGGGCTTGCTCGGTATAGTTTATAATTTCTATATTATATATAGAAATTAATCCGCCCTAAAGCGCTGACCGAGCACAAAGCGATGAAATCACCTTAACTCCTCCGCCTCCGCCGGTAGTTAGGATAAATTATATTCATCTTTGTTGTGCAATGGTTTATTGTAGTCGTTTTTCTTGTATCTGTTAATTCGCATAAAGGGAAATAGGAAGAATTAATGAAGTTTCCACATAGAAATCTATTTTTTGTATTGTGAGACTTGCTTTCATGTATGAATAAGGTGGGAAGGGAATCTATCCCTTGGAAAAATAGCAAGTGTGTATATAATTTCTTCTCTGTGTTTAAGGAAAAAAGGCAGGAAACGCGAAAGAGTAAAAAAAGCCTTAAATCTAGAAATAGAAATGGTTTGTAAGTACGTAAGCCCTAAGAAAAACAAAAGGAAACAAAATCATGGCTAGAAAATGTGAAATTTGCGGAAAACAACCCAGGGTAGGAAACAACGTCAGCCACGCCAATAATAAAACGAAGCGTCGTTTCAAGCCCAATATACAGCGGGTAAAATATTTTGATACGCATGGCCGAGCGATTCGGATCAATGCATGCACGCGTTGCATTCGCACCGCCGCTTATTTGCAGTAGAGATTTCTGAATTTAATCGGGGAGAGGAATTGAAGCGAGCGCCATGGCGGAAACGTTTACTTATGATTTAACTTCTTTTTTGCGAGTGCTTTACCGACGCCGAGGGATGATTGCCTTGGGCACGATTTTGGTGACCTTGGTGGTGGCATTTGCTTCGTTGATATGGCCGCAAACCTGGCGTGCGGATGCCAAAGTATTGGTTACTACGCCTAAATTTAAGGAAAAATTACAACTCATCCCGAAGCAATTTGATGTACTAACCTACCGGGGCATCATGACCCAGGTTAGTCTTTATCAGGAAATTCTTTCGACTTTAAAATGGTATAATCAAGCCATTGAAAGTTTGCTGCAAAACGAGCCGGTGGAGCGGATGGAAGAAAACCTTCCTGGTAAAGCCGAACGTCTTACTCATTTCCAGCTGATCGAAAACACCAATATCCCTTTGATGACTACGTTGCTGGAAGAATATGGACCCGAGCCGCAAGTTGATGAGGAACTGCTGGAAACTCGGATTTATATGCTCGCCCATCTGAGTGATGAGCAAATTAAGGAATTGTACGAGATGTCGGAAAGTGAACTGGACGACATCACCGTCTTTGATTTGCGTAAGTGGCTGAGTGCGACCGTAGAAGTGATCAAGGAAACCAACCTGGAAACGATCTACTCGCATATGATTGAAGTCTCGGCTGAGTTTGGGACGGCGGATGGCTCGCAAATGCTGGCTAATACGTGGATTGGATTGTTTGAGCACCGTGCAGAGGAGGTTTTGCGAGATGAAGTCGATAGGCAGATCCGTTTAACCCGCGATAGTGCTGCCAACTTAAGAATTGAGTTGGCCTCGGCTGAGTCTGAGTTGGCTTCATTGCAAAGTGAGGCTGAAGTCGATAAATTAAGGGCGCAAGCCGCTTCTCTTTTGATTCAACTCACGGGCGTTTCTCCTTTACATCAGCGTATTCGTCAAAAATCGCAATCGTTTGATTTGGAAGATGAGAACGAACCCTTCATGAGGAGGCAATTGGAAGAAGATTTTCATCTTTCTTTTGAAGTGACTCCCCAATTCGGGAAGGCGTTGATTCCTAAAAAGCAGCGTTTAACAGAAGAGATTGCCTCGCTCGAAGCCATGAAAGAAGCGATGGAAGACGATCAGGTGAATGATCGGGAATCCATTCAGAACCAATTAACAAAAGCGAAGTCTCAACTCAAGGCGATTGATGCCCAGATAAAGGACCTTTCCCATCAATGGACCGAGTTAATGAAGACGATCGCGAACCACAAAACTGAAATCACAGAACTAGAACGCACAATTCAACAAAAACGGGCAGCGCTCAATGAATTACAGCCTTTGTTGAGTGAAGCCGATCTGCTGGGTAGCCGCCCCGGGGATACTCATTTCCGAGATGTTAGCGTAGGAAGGGCAATCAAACCGGATAAGCGGGTGTTTCCCAAGCGTTCTTTAATGACGCTCGCTGGAGCGCTGGTGGGATTTTTCCTGTTTTGCGGGTTGGCCTTCTTCTTAGATATTTGGAAAGCAGTAACAGAACCAGAAACCCAACACTCCGCGAGGGAGGATACCGTTTCCAGCAAGAATGAGCCGCGTCGTTCTGGTAATAAAAATCGGAAATCGTGAATGGACGTATCGCGAGTCATCTTTTGGGCGCCCTCATGGCTCCTGCTGTTTTTGGGCTTTCTTATTATTCCCACCAAATAGACCCCAGAGCCCGAGCGAGTGAAGTCTATTTTCTCTTGTTTCTTCTAGGGTGGATGTGCCTACCTTATGTTATTGCCGTGATTGGTGTATGCCGAAAATGGCGTCCACGGGTGCGTGATGTGCTTCTGTGGGCGGTCTTGTTTCGTGTGCTGTTACTTCCGAGTACTCCCATTTTAGAGACCGATTATTACCGGTATTTGTGGGACGGCTTTGTTTTGTCGAACGGTTTGAATCCTTATGAATACGCGCCTACAGAGTTCCTGCAAGCAGTAGAAAAAAGTTCTTCCGATTTTAATTCACCCAACCCGTATAATAATTTTATCCGTACAGTGCGCAAGCATGAGAAAGCATTGCAGGTATTGGAAGAGGTGAATCATCCCGAAATACGCACGATCTATCCTCCATTTGCCCAGATATTGTTTGGAATTTCTTCATTTTTGTTTCCTTGTTCGGAGTGGGGATGGCGTTTGGTGGTCTTGTTTTTTGATTTCATGCTGATCGGGGCGATTTTGCTTTTGCTCATGCGTTTACGGATGGATCCAGTAATGGTCATCGTTTATGCCTGGTCACCGCTGGTACTAAAAGAGTATGTAAATACTCTTCACCTGGACGGCATCGCATTGGCCTTATTGTTTTTGGCTATTTTACTCTTGATATCGCGATTCTTTTTACGTTCGGGGTTTATGATGGCGGCGGGAGTCATGGTGAAATATTTCCCGTTGATGGTGATGCCTTATTGGGTGAAGCGCTGGACATGGGGCACGGCTCTATCTTTTCTGGTTGCGATTGTGGCGATGATCTTGATGTTTATGGGGGCAGGCGAGCATACTTTTCATGGGACAGCGAGTTTTGCGCAACGTTGGGAAAGCAATAGTAGCCTTGTGGTTTGGTTGGAGTGGCTCTTGATGAAACTCGGCGCACCTGCGTGGGGAGAGGGAGGGGTTTGGTTTGAATGGAGCGGGATCGAGTTTTTTGGGGATGCTTTTTTGTTGGCGAAAGTGATTCTGTTTATAGGTTTGCTTGTTTTTATTGGGTGGTGGGGATGGAGATGTCTTCGTAGCAGGGACATTTCTGACGAAGAGAGGCTGCGTTATACGTTTTTAACCGTGTCGTTGATGATTCTTTTTAGTCCTGTGGCCAATCCCTGGTATATTGCTTGGTGTGTTCCTTTTTTATGTTTTTTCCCACGTTTGTCTTGGTTGTATTTATCATGTATTTGTTTTGTGTATTACACATTTTTTATCACGCATCCACGTAGTTATCCCGAATGGGCGAGGCCATTAGAATATGTTCCCTTTTATTTGATGTTTTTAATGGAGTTGGTGAAAGGCTCATGGCTTAAGGTCCGGAAAGAGTTTTCAACTTTGTCAAACTCTGAGAATGATTACAATAGGAAAAATATTTAGCTCAATAGGGTATGCTTATGAAAACCAGAAATCTTTTTTTTCTTTCAGTTCTTCTTGTTTTGTTCCAATCATGCGGGCAAGATTCGGGTCACCAATCTACCCAAGATGATTTGTTTCGTGTGCTTCTTATTACCGATGTGGGGGGGATGGGGGATAAAGGATTCAATGATGCGGGATGGGCAGGTTGTGAAGATGCAAAACGTCGTTTGTTAGAACTGGGAGAGGAAATTGATATCGACGTGATCGAATCACGTGAGCAGACCGATTATGAGGATAATCTTACTTTTGCAGCAGAGCGTGCCGATGTCATCGTGGCGTTGGGATTTCTCATCGCCGATGCCGTCGAGGAAGTCGCTAAGGATTTTCCTGATACGGCGTTTGTGTTCATTGATGGTTCGATCGAGGGCGAGAACATTGCCAGTTTTGAGTTCCGCTCTCAGGAAGCAGCTTTTCTTGCCGGTATCCTAGCGTCCCATGTTACAAAAACCGGGGTGATTTCGGTGTTACCGGGAATGGATATCCCGCCGGTGGAAGCGTTTGCTTCCGGATATCAAGCTGGGGCCAAGACAGCGGATGCGTTGTTAGAAAAAGAGATCCGAGTTCTTTCCTCTACCATCGGGAGTTTTAACGATCCTGTGAAAGCCAAATCGGTGGCATCTTCTTTAATGAATCGGGATGCGGATGTGTTGTTTCAGTTGGCAGGCAATAGCGGCTTGGGTGTTCTCGAAGCGATCAAGGAATCATCCCAAGATGATTATATGATCGGGGTGGATATTAATCAGGATGATTTGGCGCCCGGAAAAGTATTGACCAGCGTATTGAAGCGTATGGATCGGGTGGTCTCGGATCAAATTGTGGCGGTGTATGAAGACAGGTTCGAAAGCGGTATTTTTCATGTGGGTTTGGATGATGGTTATGTTGGCTTGACTGAGATGGAATATACTCGCGATCAGGTTCCTGAAGAAGCTTTCGAGCATATCGAGCGTGCAAAGGAAATGATCATTCAGGGAGAGATTACGGTTCCAGGAAATTATGAGGATTTGCAGAATTTCGAACCTCCCGTGGATGTAATGAAATCATCGTGAAGACTGAAGTGCCAATCGCGTTATCCGTACATAAACTGAGCAAACGTTTTGGGGATGTAGTGGCGAATGACGAGGTTTCGCTGCAGCTGGAGTATGGCCGGATCCATGCCTTATTAGGCGAGAACGGCGCGGGGAAAAGCACGCTGGTTTCGATGCTCTATGGTTTACTTCGCTCAGATGGAGGCGAAGTGTACGTAGATGGCTCCCCGGCTCTGATTCACCACCCCGGGCAATCTTTGCGCTGGGGGATGGGTTTGGTGCGTCAGCATTTCTCGCTCATTTATCCATTTACAGTCTTGGATAATCTTATTTTGGGACGTGAACCGGGAAATATGGTTTCGATTGATCGAGACGCAGCCCGTCGTGAAATCACCATCCTAATGCAGCAGTATGATTTTGATTTGCCCTTGGATCAAACAGTGGAATCGTTGCCGGTAGGGATCATGCAGCAGGTGGAAATCGTACGGATTCTCTATAGTAAGGCGCGGATTCTTTTGTTTGATGAACCGACGGCTGCCTTGGTCTCTTCCGAGATTGATCGCTTTCTAGAAATACTCCATACCTTGCGTGTGCAAGGTATGGCGATTTTGCTAATTACGCATCGTATGCCGGAGGTGATGCGATGTGCCGATGAAGTTACTGTGCTTCGCCATGGGCGGGTAGTTTTACAGAAGGCGTTAGGAGAAACCAAAGAGAAAGAAATCGCCACTGCGATTGTGGGTGAAACCTTACCGGAAGAGCGCTATCCGCTTCCAAAGACTCAGCAAGTGCTTTTTGAAGCCGAACAGATTTACACATCGATTCAAGAAAATAATCAATTACGGTTATGCGATGTTTCTTTTACTCTGCACTCGGGTGAAATACTGGGGATTGCCGGGGTCGCCGGCAATGGGCAGGAGAAACTCATTGATGCGATTCTTGGTTTGTTGCCTTTACAGAGCGGAAGGGTTACTTTTTTAGGTCATCCGTTGGAGGCATGCTCACCACAGGAACGCAGGGAGATGGGAATCGCTTTGATACCCCAGGATCGGATTCATGAGGCTTTGCTTTTGCCGCATAGCGTACGGGAGAATTTTTTGATTAATCGGTGGGCGTGGCCGGCTGCGGGCAAAAGATGGCTCCCGCTTAATGCAATCGACCCTGTGGTGATGGAGCGAATACGCCTGTATCAGATCGCAGCACCAGATGTGACGACCCGGGTGGAGCAGCTATCCGGAGGACATCAGCAACGAGTGGTTATCGCACGGGAAACTTTATCCTCGCCCAGAATGATCGTGGCTCATAATCCCACCCGCGGTTTGGACTTACGGGCCGCTCGTTTTGTTCATGAAACGCTGGTGAAGCATTGTGAAGAAGGGGGCTGCGTCTTATTGATTTCCTCGGAATTGCCGGAGTTGTTTCTATTGTGTCACCGCATTGCGGTTATCCATCGAGGGGTCTTGCGGGATATTCGAAAAACCAACGATTGGACATCTTCGCAACTGGGGCAGGCGATGGTGGGAGGCAGGACATGAAAGCCAATCGTTTTCTCAATCTCGGATGGTCTTTGCTTATGAGCGGTGTGATTGTGTCTGCACTCCTATGGGGATGTGGTTATTCCCCGCTTACGTTTGCGCAGGTATTGATTGAAAATACATGGATGTCATCCACCGGGGTCTTGTTGCTATTGACCAAGACGTCGTTGATGATTTTAACCGGGTTGGCGGTGGTCATTCCCTATCGTGCAGGATTGTTCAACATAGGAGGTGAGGGGCAATTTTTGCTGGGGGGCTTAGCGGCGGCCGTGGTGGGCGCGGTTCCTTTAGCGGGGATCGGGTTTGGCCATTGGATGCTATGTTTAGGCGTTGGGATGGTCGTCGGAAGTTTTTGGGCTGCGATTGCCGCATGGTTTCGAACCCGAAGAAACGTGCATGAAGTGATCGTGACCATCATGCTCAATTTTATTGCTTTTGAATTCGTAAACCAAGTGACTTATGAATATTTTAGTGCCGGAAAGGAAGCTAGCCGTACTCCATATATCATGGAAAGCGCTCATTTACCTTTATTGTTTCGCTGGGGAAATGCGCACACCTCGATAGGGATTGTATTGGCTTGTCTCATTGCTGTCGGATTTAGCTTATGGCTGTCGCGAACCTGGGGGGGATTTTCGGTACGGGCGGTGGGGACGAATCCACGTGCATGTACGTATGCGGGATTCTCGGTGGGTAAGGTGCATGGCTGGTCGTTGATCCTGGGTGGCGCTTGTGCGGGGCTGGCGGGGGCGATCGAAACGACCGGCATTTCTCACACGTTTTATGGACGATTTACCGGGGGGACGGGATTCGATGGAATTGCAGTGGCTTTTTTGGCATTATGCGAACCATGGGCGACGATTCCTGCGGCACTTATGATCGCTACTCTTCGGGTTTCGGATCGAGCTTTGCAATTCGAGATGGGTATACCCAAAGAAGTGGTTTTTATGGTGGAAGGAATCTTAATTATATGCATCGCGATTTTTACGCGCAGACAGAGACATGATTGAGTGGATGGTTTTATGCATAGGGCATGAAATGCCATTGCTGTTGCATGCGGGATTCCTTAAAGGGGCTCCGTTATTGTGGGCTTCACTGGGCGGCGCCTATAGCGAGCGCTCTGGAGTGATTAATATTGGCCTCGAGGGAATGATGTTGGTGGGGGCTTTCGCCGCTGTGGCGGTGTCGGGGATGATAGAGAATCCCTGGTTGGGTCTTATGGCGGGGGCTTTCGCGGGGGGATTGTTTGGCTTACTGCATGCTTTTGTATGTTTAACTTGCCGTGCGAATCAAATTGTAAGCGGGATGGGAATTAATCTTATTGCTTTGGGGCTGACAGGCTTTCTCTTGAGTTTGATTTTTCATACCCGGGGAAATTCTCCCGAGGTGATGAAACTCCCGGCCATTCAGGGAGGCAGCATCCATATCCCTTTTCTTTCTCCTTTATTGTTTCCGCTCTCGCCTCTTCATATTCTTTTGATCATGGTGTTGGTTGCGACTCTTTACGTTTTTTATCGCACTCGCTTTGGATTGCGAATGCGGGCCTGTGGGGAAGATCCTACGGTGGTTAAGTCGCTGGGGGCTTCTGTTATGTTTTATCGTTATTCGGCGGTGTGTATAAGCGGGGTGTTAGCCGGCATTGGAGGAGTCCAACTTTCTATGAGCGATATCAGCCAGTTCAGTGTGGGAATGACCAATGGCCGTGGTTTTATTGCTTTGGCTGCCCTCATTTGTAGTGGCTGGAGGCCGGGATGGGCTTTTGTGATTTGCTTTCTCTTTGGAGGGATTGAAGCCTTGGGTGAACGTTTACAAGGGGCTCTTCCTTGGATGCCTTCACGACTTTCCTTAGCTTTACCTTTTATTCTCGCCTTGATTGTACTGGCATTCCGACGTGCTTCGCTTCGTCCACCTCACGCATTGGGGAAATTGAGTGACTCGTGACTTTTCTATTGAGCGATAAGTCAAGAGCCGGGGTAGGTTATTGCGCATTTTTTCCCTCATCGATTCGAAAAAATCTATTAGAATAACTATAGACATTGAATATCTTTTAAAAAGTGTGAAATTATAGAAAAATGATATTTTGGATGAAAAATATCATGTATTTTGAGATTGAACGAAAGAGATATTTAGTTTTTTCTTTATTGGACGCTCGTTAAGGGAGTGATACAAAAAAAACATCATAAGGGGAGTTAAGAGATTATGATAACCCGAGAGGATGCATGGAAAAAATTTTGTGAATGGACTTCAAGTGAAGCGCTGCGAAAACATGCGCGTGCGGTCGAAATCGTGATGCGCGAAGCGGCGATGAAATACGGAGAAGGTGAAAAAGATGTAGAAAAGTGGGGAATCGCAGGCTTATTGCATGATGCCGACTATGAACGTTGGCCGGAACATCATCCCAAACTCATTGTGGAATGGTTGTATGAAATGGGAGAGGAAGAATTGGCGCATGCCGTTTCGGCGCATCATACCTCATGGGGTAAGTCTTATGATACCATGCTGGATAAAACCCTTTTAGCGTGCGATGAAATTACAGGTTTTATTGGCGCTTGTTGCTTTGTGCGTCCCGATGGGATTCATTCTCTCAAGCCGAAAAGTGTACGTAAAAAATTAAAGGACAAAAGTTTTGCTGCCAAAGTGGATCGTAATGAGATTCAAGCCGGGGTGGAAATGCTTGAGGTGGATTTGAAAGATCACATCGCTTTTGTGATCGAGGCGCTTCAGCCCCATGCCGAAGAGCTTGGATTAAACGGTACAGGAAAGGAAGAATAACTTTTTGAATTTGAATAATAAAAATGATAGAACCGTAAACGGAAACCAAATGAGGTTGGTATGAATTCGTTTTTGCGTTTTTTTCTACTCTCGATTTTTGTTTTTTTTCTATTCGCCGTTGGATTGTATTGGGGGACCCGATCGCAAAGTCAGTTGGATGGCGAAGAAGGCCTCTTGCTCTATTGTGCCGCGGGGATTAAACCGCCTGTGATCGATACGGTGAAGGATTATGAAGAAGAATATGGTGTAAAAGTACGTCTCCAATATGGGGGATCGGGGCAATTGCTTAGCAATTTGCGGGTCTCCAATAGCGGGGATTTGTATCTCGCGGGCGATGCCAGTTATATTGAACGGGCGCAACAAGAGGGCTTGGTGCAAGAGATGATTCCCTTGGCGACCATGGTTCCTGTCATTGCGGTCAAGAAGGGGAATCCCAAGGAGATTGAAGGGATCAGCGATCTCTTGCGCGAGGAGGTCCAAGTGGCTATCGCGAATCCCGAGGCGGCCGCGGTGGGAAGAATGACACAAAAGATCTTGGAGAAAAGCGGTGAATGGCGTCTTTTGCAGGAAAAAGCGAAAGTACAAAAGCCGACGGTGAATGATATTGCCAATGATATCAAGATTGGTTCAGTCGATGCAGGAATTGTTTGGGATTCGATAGGTGCTCAATACGAAGCGTTGGAGGTTATCCATACGGAAGCCATGGATCAGGGTGTGCAGGAAGTGGCCATCGGGGTGTTAAGCCGATGCGAGCGACCTGCGCAGGCGTTGCATTTCGCCCGCTATCTCGGTGCGCGGGATCAAGGGTTGCAGCACTTCAAGAAGCATGGATATAACCCTGTGGATGGGGATGTATGGGCGGAGGTGCCCCAAGTTGTTTTGTTTAGCGGCGGAGTCAATCGGGTGGCGATCGAAGACACGATTCAAGAATTTGAAGAACGCGAGGGGGTAGAAGTCACACGTGTATACAATGGCTGCGGTATCCTGGTTTCGCAAATGAAGGGAGGAAAACGTCCCGACGCATATTTTGCTTGTGACTTATCGTTTATAACCCAAGTGGGTGATCTTTTTCATGATGCTCTTAACGTTTCAGAAACCGATATGCTGATTCTGGTCGAGCAGGATAACCCTAAGAACATTCAATCCTTGGAGGATTTAGCCCAGCCTGGATTCAAAGTCGGAGTGGCCAATGCGGAACAAAGCGCTTTGGGAGCGTTGACAAAAAATCTTTTACAAGAGATGGGGATTTATGAAGAGGTCATGAAGAACGTTAAAGTGCAAACACCGACCGCTGATTTGCTGGTAAACCAAATCCAAACCGGTTCGCTCGATGCGGTGATTGTCTATGAAGCGAATACGGTAAAGGTTCGGGATAAGATGGAGCTGATCCGCATTGATCATCCCAAGGCTTTGGCGGTACAGCCTTATGCCGTGGCGAAATCCACGGAGAATAAATATCTGATGCAGCGGTTGAAGCAAGCTATAAGTTCTGAGCAATCCAAAGATCATTTTCAAAACGTGGGGTTTCGTTGGCGCGCGGATGAAATTGTGAAAGCTACCTCACCATGAATGACTGAAAAGAAAGCGTTTCATCGATTCTTGGTTTACCCCGTTGTGTATTTTTATGAAGGATGTTGATCAAATCAAAAGTAAATCCGACTTCCCGTTTTATGTGTGCTTATGGTTGATCGGTGGGGTGTATGTCCTTCTCATCGCTGCGATGCTGATTGCGGATGCGACTTATACCTCGCCCTTCCATTTGCTGGAGACGTTTCGCAGTCAAGAAATACGCTTTGCTGTGATGTTGAGCCTCACTTCTTGTAGTATGGCGACAATACTTTCTTTATGGGTCTCGATTCCCATCGGGTATTTATTGTCGCGGCTTGAGTTTCGAGGCAAAAACCTGATCGATTCGATGTTGGATATTCCTATTGTTTTGCCTCCCTTGGTCATCGGATTGAGTTTGTTAATTTTATTTCAAACTCGCTTAGGACAGTTTATTGAGAGTTATGTAAGCGTGACCTATGCATTGCCCAGCGTGATCTTGGCGCAATTCATGGTGGCTTGTGCCTTTGCGGTACGCACTATGCGGGCGACGTTTGAGCAAATGGATCCCCGCCGGGAACAAGTGGCGTTAACTCTGGGCTGCAGTCAGAGCCAAGTTTTTTGGCAAGTGGTTTTGCCGGAAGCGCGGCAAGGCATCCTCACGGCCGCGACCTTGGCGTGGGCGCGCTCGCTGGGTGAATTTGGACCGATTTTGATCTTTTCTGGGGCGACGCGAATGAAAACAGAAGTCTTGCCGACTACGGTTTTTCTAGAATTAAGCATTGGAAATATTGAAGCGGCGGTAGCGGTCTCTTTGTTGATGGTGCTCGTGGCGGTCTTAGTCTTGTTTATCGTCCGGCGCTATGGTTTGAATAAATCCATTGCAGGGGTGTATTAACCATGATTGAGGTGCAATCCCTCTCGATACAAGCGGGTGCCTTTCAGCTGGAGAATGTTTCCTTCATGATTCCGGAAGGACATTATGGTGTATTGATGGGAAAAACCGGGTGTGGAAAGACCACTCTTTTGGAGGCCGTTTGTGGGTTGAAGAAGGTGAAATCAGGCATTGTTCGGTTAATGAAACGAGATGTGACTCAATTAAAACCGGCGGTACGGGGAATCGGATTTGTACCTCAAGATGGTGCCTTGTTTTCGACGATGACAGTGCGTGAGCATCTTTGTTTCGCTTTGCAAATCCGTAAATGGAAGAGACCGGAAATTGAAGAACGGGTACAAGAGTTGGCGGATTGGTTAGCGATTGAAACTTTATTGGATCGCCGTCCGCAGGGATTGAGTGGTGGTGAGCGTCAACGGGTAGCTTTGGGGCGGGCGCTTTCTTTTCGACCCAAAGTGTTATGCTTGGATGAACCCCTAAGTGCGTTGGATGATGAAACCAAGGACGAGATCTATGATCTACTAAAGTCCCTGCGGGATATTCATGGTATCACTGCACTACACATTACCCATAGCCGCGAGGAAGCCCGTATTCTTGCGGATCAAGTCCTTCTGCTGCGCAATGGGCAAATCAAGGATGGCTCCTCCTATTGTTCTTCGGAGGTGGATTTATCTTATGAAAAAGAATATGTTTCTTAGAATAGATTTATTTTTGTAAAGTAGGATCGACAATGCAAGTGCGAGTTGAATTTACGGGTCAATTGAAGCAACGTTTGCAGCAAAGCCAAGAGATGTTCGATGTTAATGAAGGCTGCCAGGTGAAGCATTTGATCGAGAAAGTCGCCCAAGAGAAAGGAGATGATTTTCGTTCCGTTATGATGAATGAAAAGGGTGAGTTGCGTCCCACTTTATTGATTTGTGTGAACGAAAAACAAATTTCACCCCCTTGGGAAGCGGCTTTGTTCGAGGGGGATGTGGTGGCTCTTCTATCTCCTATTTCGGGAGGTTAAAGAGCTCCAGGGAGGAATAGGTGCAAGAACGAAGAAGATTGACGGATAAGGAGCGCGCGGTTTATGAATGGCAGATGTGGGTGCCGGATTTTGGCGAGGCCGGGCAAGAAAAACTAAAGGCTTCTACGGTTTTATTATCCCGGTGTGGGGGGCTGGGCAGTGTGGTGGCTTATGAATTGGCCGCGGCCGGAGTGGGGCGTTTGTTGATAGCCCATGGCGGCATTGTTCGTCCCAGCGATTTAAACCGGCAATTATTGATGACTCATGATTGGCTTGGGAAACCCCGGATTGAATCGGCGGTAAAGCGTCTGCAGGAGTTGAATCCTCATGTTGAAGTAATCGGGGTGGGTGAGAATATCAAAAAGAGCAATGCAAAAGAGTTCGTTTCTCAAGCCGACGTGGTGGTTGATTGTGCCCCCTTGTTCGAAGAGCGCTTTTACTTAAATCATGAAATTGTGATTCAAAATAAGCCGATGGTGGATTGCGCAATGTATGAATTGGAGGCGCAGATTACCACCCTGGTTCCTGGAGAAACTCCTTGTTTACGCTGCTTATATCCTGAAAAGCCGCCAGAATGGAAACGCCAATTTCCTGTTTTTGGGGCAGTTTCGGGTACAGTGGCCTGTTTAGGAGCCATGGAAGCGATTAAGCTACTTAGCGGCTTTGGGCAACCATTAAAGAATCAATTATTGACCATGGATTTACGCTCCATGGCTTTTCGTACGATTACGATTCAACGAAACCCAGAGTGCCCCGAATGTACGGCATCTTAATAAATGGAGGTTGATTACATCATGGCGAATGATTTGCCCGGTGGACCTATTGTTTTTTATGGAACCCTTGGAATCGTGGCGGGAATAGTTAGTACCACTTTAGGGATTGGAAGTGGGATCGTGATGGTGCCTGCGCTGACGATTCTTGCGGCTTTTCCCCAGAAAGAAGCACAAGGCGTAGCCTTGTTTGTTATGATTCCCATGGCGATTATGGGTGCGACTCGGTATTATTTAAATCCAGAAATTCATATTAATTTTAAAGCCGTGATTCTTTTGAGTATTGCGGTCATTATTGGAGCCAATATTGGAGCCTATTTGGTAGACCATTTGTCGAATCGCTCGTTGAAAATCCTCTTTGCTTGTCTTCTTTTGGTCGCCGGTATTCGTATGATTTGGTCTGCACTCAAATCGGTCTCCTAGAAAAAAGGAAACAATGATTTTATGAAACAAAAGTGGTTTTTCCTTATCGGTTTGCTCTTAGGGGGAGTGGGGCTGATCAATGGTCTTAGTCACGCTTGTCGTTTTAATGTACGGGACGTTGGTTTTGTGGATTTGCAATCCAGCCCGTACCGGCTTTATGGGGTTGTCAATGATCAAACCCCCCAGGATCAGCAAGAATCCTTGGAGCAAATCCTGTTTGCCGCTTTGCTCGATTCCAATATTCAACATGAAATCGTGAATCGGGATCAAGTGCCCGATTATCGAGCGCTTACCGATTTACCGACAGAGTCTCTCTCCAATCCTCCTTTTCTTTTACTGGTTTCACCCGAGGAACGGGTCTTAACCATGGAATTGCCTATGGAGGGAAAAGAATTTCAAAATCGGACATGGAGCCTCGTGGATAGCCTTGTTCGTTCTCCTGTTCGTGAAAAACTTTTGGAAGAGCTGATCCACTGTTATGGCATCCTTCTCTTGATTTATGGAGAAAACCAGAAAGAGAATATAGAAGCCCAGAAAAAAATCGAGAGTGCCTTAATGAAAACAAAACAAAATATGGGTATGCTTCCCAAAGAGATCGAGCAGCCTCCACGATTGGAAATCCTCAAACGCGAACAATTACAAGAGGAGAAGGTTTTGTTGTGGAGTTTCGGATACGATGTTGAGACTGATCGTTCCCCCGCGGCCGTTGTGCTCTATGGGCGCGGCCGCATGATGGGATCGTTTCTAAAGGGAGAGCATATCCAAGAAGATCTGCTTTTAAATTATCTTTCGGTGATCGGTTTGAATTGTGAATGCGGCCTGGATCGTTCTTGGATGCAGGGAAAAATGTTTCCCCTGCATTGGGATGATTCGTTGCGTAAGCGGGCGGCGAAGCAATTGACTTTTGACCCGGAAAGTCCGATGGTAAAAACAGAGATAAGTCAAATCATTCCCAAGCAAAGTCATGCGCGGAGGAGTGAATCGTTTGAGAGTCGGGAGTCCATGTTGTTGGGGTATAGTGAAGGTTCGATAGATGAGATGGTGCAGTTAGACGAAATCACAGCGAAGGAGGCCACCTCGGACCAAGAGCCCATGAGGGCACCCTTAGCAGAGGTCGTGACCTCGGCATCACCCATTCATCCATCCTCGACGATGAATGAGTCACAGGAGGCCTCATCGAAGATGAGGATGAAACAGTCGATTCTTATGATGGTGATGGCGGGAGTGCTGGTTTTGCTCATTGGCGGGGGAATTTTTCTAGCATCAAGAAGGAAAATGGTATGAGTACACTTAGCTTGATCATCAAAGAAATAGGTCATCGAAAATGGAATTTTGTTTTAAGTTTGATTGCTGTGATTACAGCGGTTGCTTTATTCGTTTCTTTTTTTACTACTGGAGAAGCATCCAAGCGAGAGACCACCCGTTTGATGCGGGATATGGGATATAACTTGCGTATCATACACAAAGATACAGATATGGATGCCTTTTGGGTTCGGGGGTATTCCGATATCACCATGCCCGAAGAATATGTGCAAACGATGGCAACCGCAGAAATCGATAATTTTCTGTTTACTCATTTACTTGCTACATTACAAGAGCGTATTGATTGGAAGGGGCATCAGGTGATCCTGAAAGGGATCGCACCTGAGGTCATGCCGGTAGGAAAGAAAAAGCCGCCTATGATTTTTTCTATCCAGCCAGGGACGATTTACGTAGGATATGAACTCGTGCGTAGTCTGGGGCTCGAGGAAGGCGATGAGGTTGAACTGCTCGGTCAGTCATTCACCATCGAGCGATGTTTGTATGAATCCGGCACCGAGGATGATATTCGGATTTATGCTCACCTTGATGATGTACAAGCGCTGTTAAATCAAGAGGGTGAAATCAATGAAATCCAAGCCTTGGATTGCAAATGTTTTCTTGATGATTATGATCCGTTAACCATTTTACGAGAACAATTGGATCACGTCTTGCCGAATACGAAAGTCTTTCAGATTCGAAATATTGCTGAAGCTCGAATTGAGCAACGGGATGTAGTCGAAGGGTATTTTGCTTTTATCTTGCCTCTGGTGGTGTTGGTATGTGCGGTTTGGATTGCCTCCTTAGCGATGATGAATGTGCGCGAACGGCAGGGAGAGATCGGAGTTTTGCGCGCTTTGGGATATGGTTCGGGGAAGATCACGGCGATATTTCTGGGAAAATCGGTTTTCGTAGGAGTGGTTGGAGCCATACTGGGTTACCTGATCGGTACGGTGCTAGCCTTACAGGTGGGGCCGCAAATTTTTAAGGTCACAGCGGATAAAATCTCTCCTATCCATTTTCTTTTCATTGTCTCTTTAATTGCTGCTCCTTTGTTTGCTGCTTTGTCCAGTTTTATCCCAACCATGTTAGCGGTTACGCAGGATCCCGCCGATGTGCTACGTGAGGAATGATTATGATTCATTTAGAAAATACCAGCAAAGTCTATTCAACCCCTCGTGGTCCCGTGAATGCATTAGATCACATGCAATTCGAAGCGAGGGAAGGAGAATTCGTGGTGGTGCGTGGTCCCAGCGGCAGCGGCAAAACCACTTTGCTGCTCACCCTGGGGGGGATGTTGCGGCCGTCTCAGGGGCAAGTGAAACTGCTGGATCAGGATTTGTATGCTATGCCGGTTCAAACACGGTCGCAATTTCGTGCCGAAAACATTGGTTTTGTATTCCAAATGTTTCATCTGATTCCGTACTTGAATGTCTTGGAAAATGTGTTGATGGCGGGCGGCGCCGTGAATAACAAGCCTGATACTTCAAGAGCTCACACTTTATTACAAAGGTTGGGGATCTCGGAACGCGAAACCCATATTCCCGCAGAACTAAGTGCGGGCGAACGCCAGCGGGTGGCTATTGCGCGCGCCTTGTTGAATCAGCCCAAAGTTATTCTCGCGGATGAACCCACAGGGAATCTTGATCCCGAGAATGAAAAGCATGTTATGAAGTATTTGTCCGAATTTCATCAGCAGAGGGGAACCGTGATCGTTGTGACGCATGGGACTTCGGCTGATCAATACGCGGATCGAATTGTACGTTTGAAGGATGGAAAAATTGTGGATCATGAATGAGCCATTTGTGATGACTCTTATTTGTTATTTTTTCTAATCGAGGTGAAAGAGGATGAAAGTTACTTTACGTGCCCTCCAGAGGTTCTTTATGATCCTTCTGATGGGGTGCTTTTTTTTATGGGCTTCTACCATAGAGGGGGTGACGCAGGGGTGGCCAACTTACCGTCATGATATTCAGCGCAGCGGAGTAACCGAGGAATTGATTCAACCGCCTTTCGAACAAGCGTGGATTTATGAATCGCCTTATCCTCCTCAACCCGCCTGGCCGGGTCCCGCGCGCCGGGATGGATGGCACAAGGTGGATAACCTAAAACCCCGAGTGATTTTTGATTGGGCTTTTCATGTGGTCGCCCAGGATCATCGCATCTTCTTTGGTTCCTCGGTGGATGATCAGGTTTATTGTTTAGATGCGAAAACGGGAGAAGTGCTTTGGAGTTATTTTACCGAAGCCCCGATTCGGTTAGCCCCTACGATTTGGGATGGGAAAGTTTATGTCGGCTCGGATGATGGGTATATCTATTGCCTCAATGCGAAGGACGGTTCCTTTGTGTGGAAGCAAAAGCCTTCCGAAGAGAGTGATCGGGTGATCGGTCATGATCGCATGATGTCGCTATGGCCGATTCGCAGTGGAATACTGGTAGAGGATGGAGTCGCATATTGTTCTGCAGGGTTCTTCCCATGGGAAGGAGTCTATCTTTGTGCAATGCAGGCCGAAGATGGTGAAATCCTATGGAATAAAAAAGTGGATGAAGTCCCACCGCAGGGATATATGCTTGCCTCGCAGACGTCTTTGTATTTACCCACGGGTTCGGGTACGCCAGCGGTCTTCGATCGCAAAAGCGGGGACTATCAATATTCACTTGGCGGATCGGGCGGCGCTTTTGTGATTCTGACCGAGGATATGTTGGTCTATGGTCCTGGTAAGACTGGAGAGTTAGATGCTTTCGACTCCGATTCACGCGGGCATCTTGCTACTTTTCAGGGAAATCACATGGTGGTCACGGCGCAACGTTCCTATCTGCATACGGACACGGAAATGCGTGCAATCGACCGGGTGAAGTACATGCGTTTGATTCGTGAACGGCAAGAACTAGGGGAAGAACGGGAAAAACTCGTAAAACAATTGCGAGAGTTGGATAAAAAAACCCAAAGCGAAGAAGGAATTGCGTTACAAGAAAAAATCAAAGCCACACAAAACCGTTTGCAGGATATCGAGGCGGAACTTCCTGAATGTTTGTTATGGAAAAGAGAATGTCGTTTCCCGTATTCTTTGATTCTCGCAGGCGAGACGCTCTATGCTGGAGGCAGTAACGAAGTGGCTGGGTTTGACGTAGAGACGGGCAAGACCATCTGGCATGCCGAGGTACAAGGGCGTGCTTTGGAATTAGCCGCGGCGGATGGACGTCTGATTGTCAGTACCGATCAGGGCAAAATTTACGGCTTTACGGGAAAATAGAAGGAGTTTCGGCTCATGAAGAATCAATGCTTCTTTCATTTATTTGTATTAACCTTAGGGGTGCTGCTTCCCTTGGGCGCTCTGGCTCAAAATCAACCGAGGGCGCATTGGACATTTGATTCATCTTCGATCCAAGGGCAAACCATCAAGGATCAAGCCGGGGCCTCCGCGATTCTTTTTCAAGGGCATTTAGTTACGAAACGGTTTGGCTCGATGAAGGCCTTGTTTCTCAATCGGGATAAAACTTTAGCCGAGATTCCCTACGATCTTGAATCGAAGGCGCTTCCTAAGCACCAGTTAACCCTCGAAGCCTGGGTGAATGTCGAAAAGACAGTCGAATGGGGAGGCATTCTCGGCGCTTTTCAAGACAATGGTGGTTTTGAAAAAGGATGGCTCTTGGGTTTCAAGCAATCGAATTTCTGTTTCACGCTCTCGAGTGAGGATCAAGATGACGGTGATGGGCGTATGACAGAAATACGCGCGAACGGAAGTTTGGAATGGGGGAAGTGGTATCATGTGGCGGCCACCTATGACGGGTTTGAAATGCGGTTATACGTGAATGGAGATTTGAAGAAATCGTCGCGGGAACAGTCGGGCGGAATTCTCTATGCAGACGATGCGCCTTTCGTACTTGGCGCTTATATGGATTCGAACGAAGATTTTCGCTGGCGAGGTTGGATTGGCGAAACTGCGATTTATGATCGGGCTTTGAACGAAGAGGTGATCTTTCAACATTATTCTGCTAAGAAAGATGATATTCCTACAACCTATGAAGCCAAAATCGGTCCGACCTTAACTCGTCTTGATGAGGAAACGGTTCAAATCGAATGGGAAAGCGATACTCCTACACCTTCGAAGGTGCTTTTTGGCCAAGAATTACCGCTGACGAAATCTTATGCGGATTCTGAGAAAAAATCCTCGCACAGCCTTGTTATCCATGATATTCAACCCCGGGAAATGTATTATTACCGCTTGGTGGTCGAGGAAGAAACCCTTGGCGATCGGACTTCGCGATTGTTTGAGTTCGACTCAACGTTTGACTATACGCGATTGAAGATAAAAAACGCTGATAATCCCTATCCCGAGGATGCGTGGACTCCAGTTTACCGTGAGATGGCAGAGCGGGTTATTGAGAATGCGAATGTAGCTCGAGGTTATTGCCTTGTGTTGGATGGGGATCAAGGTCGATTCGCGTATGAACTCGCGCGCCAATCCGATTGGCGTATCGTTATGGTGGAGGACGAAGAACAGAACGTCCAAACGGCGCGTGAGGCTTTGCATAACGCCAATCTTTATGGTGTACAAATCAGTGTTCATCATGGCGACTTAGAGAAACTCGATTATGGTGATTTTTTCGCGAATGTTATTGTCAGCGATCACGCGCTTCGTGCCGGGGAGATCAATACTCCCGCGCGAGAAATCTACCGCGTGTTACGTCCCCATGGTGGGTATCTTATGCTCGGCCAAACACCACAAGCCGCCAACCTGGGTGAAGCGTTAAGTGAAGATACTCTGCAGGAACATTTCAAAAAAGCGGATATACCAGAGTTGAGTTTTTCGAACCAGGATGGAACCTGGGTGGTTGCCCGTCGTTCGGGATTGCCAGGCGGTGGGGAGTGGACTCATATGTATGGCGACGCAGCCAATACCGCTAACAGCAATGACCCATACTTGCGTGATCCCTTGCAGGTTCTTTGGTTTGGCCGTCCCGGACCGCGTCCCATGCTCGACCGCGGTACCCGGAACCCCTCGCCGGTATCGACGCATGGTCGTTTGTATATCCAAGGGGATCGACGCTTGTTTGGTTTGGACGCCTACAACGGAACGATATTGTGGACACTCGAAATTCCTGAATTACGGCGTGCGAATGTGCCCCGGGATTCAAGCAATATGGTGGCCTTTGGCGATGATGTGTATATCGCGGTGAAAGACAGGCTATGGCGTTTACAAGGCCAAAGCGGAAAGATTCTTGCGACTTATCCGTTGCCAGAAAAAGGAGATCAGCCATTGAACTGGGGGTATCTCTCCCGCTTGGATGGTATTATTGTCGGCAGCACGGTTCCCGAAGGCGGCCTTTATATTGGCGCTGATGGGGAATGGTACGATACCCAGGGGTATGAATCCTACAAAGTCACGAGTTCTTTTCTTTTTGCTTTGGATCCCGAAAGCGGTGAAGAGAAATGGTCGTTTGAATCTCCGGCGATTATTAATCCTACTATATCGATTGGAGATGGAATCGTCTATTTTATTGAAAGCCGTAGTCCCGAAGCCAAGGTTAACGATGCTGGCCGCATGTATGAAGAGTTGGTGAAAGATCAATACATGGTGGCGCTGGAACTCGAGACAGGCGAAAAATTGTGGGAACGGGCAGGAGATTATGGCGAAGGCCGCTGGGTCTTTTATTTGACCTATGCGAATAACACCCTAGTTTTGCTTAACACTACCGATCAATATCACCTTAGTGCTTATAGCGCCGAAGACGGCAAACCTTTATGGAAGCATGAGTATTCCTGGTACCGGAATCACCATGGCGGGGCGATGCAACAACCGGTTATCGTGGGAGATACCGTTTATGCCGAACCCAAAGTATTTAAGTTGAAAAGTGGTGAAGACACCAGGGTTATTATGCCTCAGCGTAACAAGTGTGGCACGATTACCGCGTCGGCCCATTGCTTGTTTTATCGTGATTTTTATCATGCCTTGTGGGATTTAAAGAAGGATGTGCGTAGAGAACTCATTGGCATACGGCCTGGATGTTGGTTGAATATGATATCTGCAGGCGGGCTTCTTCTTGCTCCCGAAGCCAGCGCGGGTTGTTACTGCGCTCATCCGATTCAAACCACGGTGGCTTTTGCGCCAAAGAAGGAAACGGAGTGAAAAGAAAAGGGCATGTTGATTCCATGCCCTTTTCTTTGATTGAACGCTTAAGCTTGCATGAGGTTATGGGGAAATAAGGTATCTAGTTCGATGAGTATTTCATCAGGTATTTGGATATAGAGGGATTTTAAATTCTCGTTCAATTGTCCCAATTTTGTCGCTCCGGTGATTACACTGGAAACCCCCTCTTGATGCAGCAGCCAGGCGATAGCGAGTTGTGCGCGGGTGCAATTGAGCTGATCTGCGTATTCCTTCATACGACGAACGCGATCGAGATTTTCTTCGGTGTATACCCGCTTACGCAGCCATTCGATTTGTTGTAAACGAGTGCCTTCAGGAAGGCCTTCATCATATTTTCCAGTGAGCATTCCCCAGGCCAAGGGACTGAAGGTTACCATTCCCATTCCGAGGTCTTTGGTGGCGGGATGCACATCTTTCTCTAATTTTTTCCGTGCCAGAAGATTGTAGCGCGGTTGTTCCACCTGGGGCGGATACCAGCCATTTTGCCGGCACATTTGATGGGCTTCTCGCAGTTGAGCCCCTGTCCATTCACTGGTTCCCCAGTAGAGTATTTTTCCTTGGTGGACAAGATCATCCATGGCGCGCAGGGTTTCTTCCAAAGGGGTGTCGTTGTCATAGCGATGGCAAAAGTATAGATCGAGGTAATCGGTCCCGATGCGTTGGAGGCTATCGTTGACCGATTCTAAAATATGTTTCCGTGATAAGCCTCGATCGTTAACATCATCACTCATGGGAAAGAATACTTTGCTAGAGATAATCAGCTCGCGCCGGGGATAATCGCGCAGAACCTTCCCCATCATACCTTCTGCTTCACCCCGGGCATACACGTCCGCTATATCGAAGAAGTTGATGCCCGCTTCAAATGCGGTGGCCACGATGTCGCGAACCAGTTGTTGATCCTTGACTTGCTCGCCAAATGTAACCCATCCACCGAGTGAAATGCGGCTTACTTTGGTTCCACATTTCCCCAAAGGGCTGTATTTCATCGAGTGTATTTTCATTGTAATCTCTCCCACCAATATCTATTCAGAATTTTCACACTATGGTAAGGTATGAGGTTGTACGTTCGAATAATTTTTTGTTCTGAACATTGTAACGTGAGATCTTACGTTTCCCAATGTAAGAAATAGAACAATGTTTCACGTGCACATAATCACTTAATTCCCAAGGAGGAACAAACATGGTTCGAAAGTTAACTAGACGCGGCTTTATGGGTAAAGTCGGTTCGGCCGCCGTTGGAGTCCCTTTATTTGCCAAAAATCTTTTTGCTCAAGGGCGGGTTTCCGCAAATGACCGGATCACGCTTGGCTTAATTGGTTGCGGCGGAATGGGAGTGGCTAATTTGCGGGCAGTATTGGGTTTTTCTGATATCCAAGCAGTTGCCACTTGCGATGTTTATGAACCTCATCGTCAACGGGCGAAAGAACGGATCGACGATCGTTACGAAAATGATAATTGCGCAACTTATAACGATTACCGTGAACTGTTGGATCGAGACGATATCGACTCGGTTATCATTGCGACACCGGATCATTGGCATACGCGGATCGCTATCTCCGCTTGTGAAGCGGGGAAGGATATTTACTGCCAAAAGCCACTGACCCTGACGATCAAGGAAGGTCGTGCATTGGCGGACGCGGTGAAACGGTACGGTGTCGTTTTCCAAGTCGGCAGCCAGCAGCGGTCCAGCAGCAATTTCCGTTATGCATGCGAGTTAGTACGAAGTGGAAAGATTGGCAAGATACACACGGTGCGTGTTTTCTTGCCAAATGGAAGCGAGGGAGGCGATACCCCGGATGCAGATCCCCCTGAAGGTTTGGATTGGGATATGTATCTTGGCCCTGCACCTTGGGTCCCCTACAATCGGCATCGTACATTTTGGGACTTTCGCTGGTTTTGGGATTATTCCGGTGGTCAGATGACCGACTGGGGAGCTCACCACTTCGATATCGCTCAATGGGGATTGGGAATGGATGAAAGCGGTCCCATCTCCGTAGAAGGAACCGGCCAACTTCCTACCAAAGGGCGATACCAAACCTACCTTAGTTTCCATGTTGAATATAACTATGCGAACGGAGTTAAGATGATCGCCACCAATCCCGAACATGGAACTCGCTTCGAAGGTGAGGATGGCTGGGTTCATGTATGGCGTGGTGGTTTGGAAGCCGAGCCGAAAGAACTGTTGCATGAAACCATCGGCCCCAATGATGTTCATTTGTATGACAGCCCTGGACATGAACGTGATTGGGTGAATTGTATGAAAACCCGGCAGCGTCCCATCTGTGAAGCCGAAACCGGTCATCGTTCTGTTACCTGCGCTCACTTGGGGAACATTGCTCTGAAATTGGGACGCAAACTACACTGGGATCCGGTTAAAGAAGAGTTTATTGGCGATGAAGAAGCCAATCGCTTGGCTTTCAAACCTTATCGCGCTCCCTGGTATCTATAAAAAGGAAGAGAGGTGACTTTGATGAAGAACCATAAATTCGTTTATTTCACACTCGTGGTGGCTTTATTCTGTTCTTGCCTCACGGTTTTTGGACAAGAGGTCGGGCAGCTAAAGTCGAGCGACAAAGAAGTGCGTGAACAAGCTTTAGAATGGGTAGTAGAACGGGGCCCTCTTATGTTTGGCCCATTATTTCAACGTGTGGGCTCGGAAAACGTGATTGAAAATAAGTATGTGAAACGTGCCATCCAAAAAATTGTTTTCACCGCAACAAAACCGAATGCAGAAAAGATGCGCCAAGAGGTGGAAGAGGAATTAATCAATATTTTATGGGGCTCTTTTTCTGATGAGGCGAAAAGGTACGCCATCGAAATGCTTTCTTTTGGGGGACGAGAAAAAGCAGCCAATAGGCTGGCGAGTTTTTTGGAGAAAGAAGACTTTCGTGAAATGGCGCGTTGGTCATTAGAAAGAATCCCGAGTACGGCTGCAACCCACGTTTTAGTCGATGCGGCCCATGGAGAAACCGATCCGGAATGGGCCTCTGCCTTAATAAAAACGTTAGGTCAGCGTGGGGATGTTGAAGGTTTAGAACCCGTGTTGGTCGGGATGCTAAGCCCGAATGAGGATATCCGCTTGACCTCGCTGGCTGCGGCTGGCCGTATCCTTCATCCCAAAACTGAAAGTACGATTATGCGCCGGGTCAAAGATGCAGAAGGCCACGAGAAATTAGTTGCTACAAACTCGGCTTTGTTACTCGCCGAGGGTTGGATGGAAAAAGGACAAAAAGACCGTGCAGAGCAAATCTACCGCTGGTTTTATGAAGAAGAAAAAGATCCTCATTATCGCAGTGCAGGATTGGCGGGTATCGCGCAGGTATTAAAAGAAGACGCGGTGGATGAATTGCTTGTTTCGCTTCAGTCGGATAGTCCTCGGATTCTCGGTGTCGCCAAAGATTATTTGCAAACTTTACCGGGAGAAGAGATTACTCAGCAATTGGTTGAGAAACTCAAGAGTACCGCCATGGATGAGCGCGTAGGGATGATTTCGCTGATCGCTGAGCGTAAAGATCAAGCCGTTCAAAATGCGACACCGCACTTGTTAGAAAGCGTTCGTGAAGGGGATGATAAGGTCCAACAGGCGGCTGTTCAAGCGTTAAGCCAAATACCCGGCAAAAAGACCACCCAAGCGATCATGGAGGTTCTTGAATCGGCTCCCCAAAAGGAGAAAAACCTCTTTTTGGATATTTTGGGTGAACGGGGTGATTCCGAGGCTTTACCTCTGGTGTATGAATACGCTCGCAGTGAGGATCCTGAATTAAGTGTTGCCGCCTTTGGTACGATTTCCGAAATAGGAGATCATAAAGCAGTGGATCTTATCCGTGAAGCTTTAGATGCCTCCGATTCTCAAGTACGTGAAGCAGCGGTGGGCGCCGTGGTTCGGGTGGCAATCGCTCTTGAAAAAGCAGATCAAAAACAAGAAGCGATTGATCTTTGTATCGCTGCGGCCAAGGCGACGAAAAGCTTTGATAACTTAAGCCCGATTGCAGAACAGCTGGCCTCTATGGGAGAAACGGAGTTTCTCGCAAGCATGGCCAAGAAAAAAGGCTGTGTGGTTAACTGGTTTATTGCAGGGCCATTACCTAGCGAGGATCATTTGCCCGAACAGGACTATGTGGATCCCGCCTCTGTGGATCTTTCACAACCGGTGAAACGTAACGGGGAATCCTTGGACTGGGAATTTGTACAAATCACCGATCCCCATGGGCATGTTGAATTGGATAAGGAAGTCGCCAATCAAAGCAATATCGCAGCCTACTTATATGCTGAACTTGAAAGCTCTGAAGAGCAGGATGGGGTGTTTCATATAGGCAGTGATGATGGCTTTTATTGCTGGCTGAATGGAGAGCAGATTGGTGAATTTACAGGCTCCCGCGCATGGAGTCCCGATCAAAACCAGCTCGATGTTACCATGGATAAAGGAACGAACTCAATCCTGTTATTAATCGTTAATGGCGGGGGAGAATGGGGCGCTAGCCTCCAGATTACAGATACGGAAGGAGAGCCTTTGGTTTTCGATCAGAAGAAAAACTAAATGATGATATAAAAACGGGGGCTGGACCCAGCCCCCGTTGACCTCCTCCATACCCTAAATCTTGACTTTAAAACGCTTCTTCTTCATACAGTTTTCTTATGTCTTTAAAGTTGATATCCACTGAATAAATTTGTCCCAAGGCTTCTCGCGCTCTTTCTTTTTCATTCAATTCCAATAATGATTTCCCTAGATAATAATAAACATCTTTTAACTCTTTGGAAGGAATATGGGAATAGTCACGGTTTTTGAAATACTCGAGGGATTGTTCGTATTGGTGTACTGCGAGTTTTAGATCTCCCTTAGCCCGGAAGGCTTGCCCCAGCAGGAAATATCCTCGCCCCGCCCAGGAGAGATTGTTGATCAAACGTTGCAAAGTAGGGATAGCCTCATCCACCCTGCCTTGTTGAATAAGCAAATTCCCCAACTCGGCGCGTTCTTGATCCGCTTCGGGATGTTCGCGTAGAACATTTTGGAGGATTTGGATCCGGGTTTTCGCATGTTCTATTTTTATGCGCTCTACTTCATTGGCGAGGTCACGGCTTTGATCCCCTTCTTGTTTTTTCTTTTGTAGAAATGCAATATGGGCTCTGAGGTATTCATCTTTCAGCTGCATATCTTCTGGATCGTTCTCATGCAATTCTTCGAATAATTGATTTGCAATTTCGATTTCACCGGATTCCAGCCAAACCCGTGCTTGTTCTCGTTGTGCTGGGATGAACTCAGGATTTTGATCAAGGATAGGGGCTAAGATCTTATTGGCTTCGTTATATAATTTTCCTTGACGGTAATGAGAAGCGATTTCTACCCCTAATTCAAGATTCTCCGGTTCTTTTTTATAAGCCTCCAGCATAGTTTCGAGTCGTTCCATGAATTCAGGCGCGCCAGGAGCTTCCCTTTTCTTTTTTTCTATTTGGGCGCGTCGTTCCTGCAATTTTTCAGGAATTCCCGCACGCGAATAGGCTTGGGCAGAAATATCGCGAAGCCAGTGAGTGATCCGGTCGTCTTTTGGACGCAGCTGCTGTAAGCGCTGGATTTGCTGTGCTGCTTCTTCAAAGCGTTCGAGTTTTACCAGCACTTTGGCGTCTTCTTCAAGGGCATTCGCATGAGTTGCGTTTTGCTCCAAGGCTTTCTGATAGGCCTGGTGGGCTTCTTCTAAACGCCCTAACGAAGCGACGCATTTGGCATAAGCCATGGTGTGATGGAAATGATTAGGATGACCACGATAAAATAATTCCAAGTCCTGGAAGGCCTTATCGTATTTTCCTATTTTTTGGAGAAAATGACCCCGTAAATAGCGATACCCTTTGACGATAAAAGAATCGTGCTGGGCGCGGACGACTTCAATATCGCGTAAGCCGGTTTTGGCTTCTTCATTGTGGGGGAAATGTTGGAGGACGAGATTGAAATACTGCTCGGCTAAATCAAGTTCCCCTTCCTCCAGGGCTTGGCGTGCTCGTGTATTATAATGCACAGGATCCATGGGTTTTCCCTTTCACTCCCCTACTAAACAGATAACGTGGAAATAATTCTCTTGTCAACGAGAAGGACCAATTTTCACCTTGGGCTTCTCCTCGCGACAAGGTATTACGATTGTAACGTTGCGGAATGTGGGTGTTTCTGATTGCTGAGTTTCACAAATGAAGTTTACATAATATTGTAAGAAATCTCCTTTGCCTGGGATTCGCAGTTCCCCTTCCTCTCCGGGAATATAACGCGACCAAGGAAGGTAGCGAATGCTATTGTCTTCGTTTTGATTCACCCAGCGGGCTCTAAGGTTTAAGGCGGTACCTTCAGGAATATCTGCTTCCCAAGTTATTTTTGTCATGCCCGCTCCTGAACCTTCTGCGGGGTAATAGGGTGAGAGGTAACCTGCTGAAATGGGTTCTTCCTCTTCTTCCACATGAGTAAAGACGACATCGCCTAAACTGGTAGATTCTTGACCAGGTACTCCTTTGAAATCAAGCAAAAATGTATCGTTTTCAATATTGAACCGTCCCAGGTAATGAAAGGCTTTGGGATCCCCCGTCTCTCTATGTACCAATTCTCGAAAATCACGGTCTTTTTGGGTTTTGATCAGAATGGTGTCTGTGGCTCCGCGGGAGAAGGCGGGACTATAAAGCGTGGCAGAAACATCGTAGATGCCGTTGGGCGCCGGGATTCCTGTCCGGAGTTGCGCAGAGGATCTTAAGGGACTATAAAAAGCGTTGTATTTCGTATTCCATTGCCATTTCGTTGAAGGAGAGCCGTACGTATAACTGTTTTTATCTTCAACAAAGGAAGGGATGATACGCTGGACGACCTCGTCCAAATTTCCCTTCATAAACAATTGTTCGCGGTATTCGTCGTAAAGAATATATTCCCCATAACCCGCAAGAAATTCATTCTTGGATTGGACGGTATAGACTCGTTGATTGTTTTCTAACGGGGCTTGGGGCATCCGCAATTGTAGATAAAGGCGTTTCTGGTTACTTTGATTGTTTCCCGCTTCGGTGGTTTCGTTTTTCTCAGCGATAAGGTCATATTTATCGACGTGTGTATGCATAACATTCTTGGCTGTGTAGAGAGGGACATCAAAACTGGTCTCCCGTCGGGACCCTGCAGGGATTTCATCAATAAACTCAGTCAATTCTTCGTCGTTATAAATCATCGATGTCCGCACATATTCTGCTTTTGTATCACCGCGGTTGGCGACCTGGGCTGTTAGTTCGGCTGATTGCCCCCACAGAGGTATCCCGTCTTCTGCATCGACGGTCATCCAATGGTAACGCCACGGATCCACCGCCAAGTCGGGTAAATCGTGCAGTCTGATGGTGTAGCGGATTTCATTATTATCTTCCCCTAGTTCCTTGATGGTATTATTGGGATCAACGATGAAATGAATATCATGGTGCCCCAATCCTTCATAGGAATAAGGATCCCATACAATTTCAACCTCCTTGGATTCCCCCGGATCAAGCCGGGGGATCGTTACTCGCCAATTACGGTTATCAAAGCGTTTAAGACGTTGTTGTAAGGATTTATCCCCGTCGTAGGCTTCGACAGAGATATCTTTCGCAGGGCCTTCGCCGATATTCCATACCAGAGTCTTGAGATAAACAGTTTGTCCCAGGACGGGTTTTTCGGGAGAGACGGTAACATCGTTTTCAGCCATCGCGAGATCCGGTTGGCCTAGTACAGTAATCGGAAAGGTGTATTGATTTTCTTCATCTTCATTTGTGATGTGGATTGTATATTCGTAATCCCCTGGTTCAGGCAAAGTAATGCTGAATTCGAAATTCCGGTTTTGTTCGGGATGCATGGTATATTGTTTTGTTCCGGTTGCCGATCCCGGTCCTGAGATGGCTACTTGCACGGTGTGACTGGCGGATTTCGAAAGATTATGCACTGGAATATGAAAACGAGCGATTTGGTTGGCGGTGAGTAATTCTGGATAGGAGGTGATCATCCCGGTTAATGGAACGACTGCGGGAGAAGGATTTTCATCGTAAGGAATCGCAAGTTGATCGCTCGTTTCTGATGGAGGAATCCCTTGGGAAATATCTTCTAGGAGGGCAATGTAGGCTGTATGTGTTTCATCAGGCCATGTTCCTTTCCATTCGACTGAAGTTTTTTGCTGAGCTTCCACTGTATCGACCGTTATTGTTTCCTGTACCTCGCCCATGGTCAGTTCACACTGGACATCATACAACGTGAAATTGGAGGGGTTATCGATCTCGAATTGAATCACGGCTTCTTGTTCATTGACTTCCAGGTTGCCTTCTTCCAGCGTAAGTTCAGGTTTTAACTGAGGAATTTCAATTCCTCCCCAGGCGTCCATCTTTTCTTCTTCATTCCAGGCATAGAGGCGAATGAAAGCAGTCGAAGAATCGATTTCGGGCATGGAAATCTCAAAACGATGTTCAAGGGTTCCTTCTTCGAAGTCCAATGGATCACTTTCATAAATGAATTCATCATCGATGTTCATAGAAAGCACCGCTTTCCCTTGTTGCATCGTATCGAATGAAGTCTCGAGCCGAAATTCATGCTCCAATCCTGGCAGAAATAAATTCGGCTGAACTTCCATCGGTACTCGTTCCTTGGGCATTTGTATTTGTACGGCTGGGTCGCCAAAAAGGATGTATTGATTAATCAGGTCGGGTGAGCGGCGTGATTGCATATATTCATTTTTTGTAAAGGTGGTGGCTTCACCTACGCGAGTGAGGCCATCTTCGATCGTATTGCGCATAAAGAAATGGGACATCATCACGTGTTCGTCTGTGGTTCCCTCATCGCTCGGTGCCCAAATGGCAATCCCGCCTCGATCCGGGTGACGTAAAAATTCTTCAGAAAGGCATACGTTAAAGGGAGAAATATGGAAATTCAGATAGCCCGTTTTACAGGACCAATTTAGAATCACCGGAAAACGGTCGTTGGGTGCGAGTTCCAGTACATTGCTATAGATCTTATCGGTACCGTAAAACAACCGCTCATGGGACCATAGTTGATTTCCACCATGACCGATATATTGCACGATATTTTGTCCTTGATCGAAGGCATCAATCAGCGCCAGCGTGGCTTTGGGGCTATATTTTTTGTTGAGATACTCCTGAGCTTTAGGATCGGGATTGTCTACATTACGGTGGTAAAGATAGGGATTGGTTACATGAGGATGATCGATTTGATTAACGTATTCGGGTTTAATTTGAGGAGATAGACTGTGATTGGTTAGATCGACGCTATACCGTTCAAAAAGATTATCGGCGATAAATAAATTGCGGGTTTTCCATAGTCCGACAGGGGCTTCGTCTTCATAGGTCGCCAGTTTGGTGACGTAATTTTCCATCTCTTCCGGTTTACGAACAGAAATTCGACCAACAATTACATCCGAGAAATAATCGTTCCCATCTCCCCAAAGGTAGGCATACCATTCATCCGATCCATAACGCTGAGGATTTTTTACAGGACTTTCTGTAGGGATTTGATCTACAACACCATAGCCCAATCGGTCGCGATGATCCCAGTTGGAATCTCCGACTAAAACGACAAATTCAGGAGATACCCCTTCCCATTCCGACTGTCCATACCGTAAGAAATTTTTGATGGCATCTATGTGAGGGTAGCCAAAATTAAATTCATCATAAATATCCTGGACATCGGTTAATAAAACCTCGAATCCGTCTTCCATGCGGCGTTGGGCTAGTTTCTTGGCGCCTTCCAATAAATCCTTGTGAGCAATGAGAATGTAATTGTATCCTTGATCCTTTCGCCGGAGCGAAGAAGGATAATCCAATTCGATATCCCAGGGGTCTTCGATTTCTTCGTCCCTTTGGATTTCAAGACGATCCCATGAGTTTTCAGGTAAAGGAAATGCACCTTCGGGCGGTTGATCAAAAGACCAGCGAGACACAACTTGATCCTCGTGAATCACCCAGCCATGCCAATTCTTCATGGAGACCAGTTTTTTATCGGTAGGTTTAAACGCGATGGCAGAGGTTTCTTCATCGACCACATCGCGATGGAGGGTTTGTTTTCCTAAACTAAGATAGAGGGAGCGTGGATAGGTGATTTGGATAAATTTTATGAAGACAAAAGGCTCGTGTCCCATCTTGTCGCTCATACTCCGTTCAATCATGCTAATCTCTTCTGGTTGTTTCTCTGAAACGATGTAGATTTGGGTCGCGTTGTATACTTCATCCGCCGAGGCTTCCATTTGGATGGTGGTGGCCGAGTCGACGCTGATCGAGTAATGTTGGGTCGCTTCTCCGATTTGCACAGAAAATCCATAATTCTTCCGCGTATTGTTTTGAAGATGCATCTCAAACTGAATATCCTCGGAGGTGGCCATGTGGGTAAGATTGACTGGAACTGATTTTTCCTTCTCATCCAAGGCCTCGAAGTACCATCCAAATTGACCACGTTTTTCTTTGACCAACATTTGTTCAGCGTCATATCTTTCCCGATCCCGATAGGTGGCGTTTCCTTCAGAGACCCACTCGATGGACGGATCGGTTATCCGTTTGGGTTTTTCAGACAGGGAGTTCCAGGTTAGAAAGTAGGGAGTGTCTTGAGTATATTCGGACTCGGAGACTTTGCCATAAAAATAAATCGCATCGGATTCACCCATGCGTTGGTCTCCATCGTCCACGATGAAGAGAGGTTGTTCTTCTCCTTTGTGCCATAGGCGTAGTTGATCCAACGCAATGAGTTGCGGATCCAGACCTTCGATTTGCAGGTCCTGCCAACGGATGGCTTTCATTCCCTCATGACGCACTAGGACACGCAATGCTTTCTTACGTGGGTAGACCTCGTCGCTCGCGTGGTTAATTCGTTCTCCTTCGGCCACATAACCTACACTTTGAGGATGAAATCCTTGCTCGCGTTCTTTCGTTGGAATAGAGCGTTTACGTCTTAACGAAGGAACATCCTCCGCATTGATGAATAGGTTTTTGTATAACTTAGTATATCCTGCATCCACGGAGGTTTGTTCAATAGGTTTGTATTCGGAAGCGTTCTTCCATGTGATTTCAAACACAAGTTGGTTCAACGACAACTTGTCACGGTTATATCGTGACTGATCGGTACCATTCAAAATAGTCGCGTTTGAGCTAATGACAATACTCAGAACATCCACTTCTTGATAACGGTATCTTTCTGCTTTTATTGCTCTTTTCACTAGACGTTCATGTTCTTCTTTTTCTTCGGCTGAGAGTTGAGAAGAGATCGACTCTTTTTCGAATTCACGGTTTTTATAAATATCAAAATGCCATGAAACTATATTGAGCTCATAGTCTGCGTGGGGTGGAATACCGATATAGACATTTTCATCGCTCCGATAAAGCGGATCCTTTTCACTAAAACGATAAAGCACACGTGCATGGGAAGCGTCGGATTCCAATAACGTAAATCGAGGATTTTCAGAAGGAGGGTAAGTAATATCACGCCAACTGGCTTGAGAGAAAGATGCGAAGACGGTAACGAGCAATCCAATCCATGAAAGAAGTTTGAAGCATTTCATAAATAATTTCCTCTACAATTGTATGAACAATGGTTTTAATTATATAATTCGCGCTCCTTCCAAGAGAAAGAAGCGCGAATTCATTCGTATTAATGTAAACCATAATGGATTCAGGTTAAAGAAGTCCGGAGGTTTCATCAAATCCCATCATAATATTCATATTTTGTACCGCTTGTCCTGCAGCCCCTTTGGTGAGATTATCTTCTGCCGACACAAAAATAATTTCACCGGTCATAGCGTCCTCATGCACGGAAATATCGACGAAGTTGGTAAAGCGCACGGCTTGTAAATTTGGCGCTTCACCTAATTCATAAATACGTATAAAGGGTTCATCTTTATAGAATGTTTTATAATATTCCCCAATTTGCTGTAAACTCACATGTTCGTTTTTCTGACAATAAATGGTGGAAAGGATTCCGCGTTGTATGGGAAGAACATGCGGGACAAACGAAGCCGAGACGGATTTTTTTGTTACTTCTCGTAGGATGGAAACGATTTCTGGAGCGTGTTGATGCTTTCCTACGCGATAGGCAAAGAAATTTTGGTCTAATTCGGGATGATGGAAAGGCAGTTTGGGGTTCTTTCCTGCTCCGGTAACTCCGGAGGCTGAATTGATATGAATGCATGTGGGTTGGATTAAGCCTTCCTTGATCGCAGGATAAAGGCTGAGAATGGCCACCGTGGGGTAGCAGCCGGGATTGGCGATTAACCGCGCTTTCTTAATTTCGTCACGGGATTGAAGTTCGGGCATACCATAGACGGCCTCTTGGCATAATTCGGGCGAAGTATGTTCTCCCGCATACCAACCTTCACGCTCCGCGAGGTTCTTAAAGCGATAATCGGCGGAGAGATCAATGACCTTGCAACCTTGATCGAGATAGGCAGGAGCGAGTTTCATGGATACTCCATGCGGGGTACTGAGAAATACCACCTCTGCTCCCCCCGGATCGGTGGTTGTTTCCTCAGTGACTTGGATGGGGCAGAGGCCACGCATTTCCGGCCAAAAGGCGTGAAGAGGCTTCGGATCGCCGATTCCTGCCCCAGTCAACGATGTGATTTCTACTTGTGGATGCTTGAGCAGTAAACGAATGAGGTCACCACCCGTGTATCCCGTAGCCCCGATGATTTTTACCTTGCATTGTTTTGCCTTGTTCATTTATTTCACCTTGTCTAAATTCGCTGTGCAATCAGTATATCTTCCCGCTAGAATACTGTCAAAACACGAAAGTAGAGGTTTGTGCTCCTACTGGACAAACCCTCCTTTTTTGGAGTACATTACTCTACAATAATAGATTATCCAAATAATTTGAAAAGGAGATACATAATGAAGAAACAGATTGTCGTTTTTTGTATTTTCGCGATAGTGGCCGCCACGGGTATGGTGTTTGCCCAGGATGAGAAGGAAAAAGAATTTTCTCTTAAGACGATTCAAATTGGGATGGTCGTTCACGATTTGGATACTTCCCTCAAATTTTATAAAGACATTTTAGGTTTTAAACAAGTAGGGCGTACCTCGTTTGATATCGGCGAAGATTTTGCCCGCCGTTCAGGATTAAGCATGGGGGTTCCTTTCCATGTGGAAGTTTTGAAACTGGGCTCGGGAGAAAACGCGACTGAATTAAAATTAATGTCTTTTGGGGATAAGGTTCCTTCCTACGAGAATGAATACATTTTTAGTCAGACCGGCGTTCAGTATTTAACCATTTTTGTCAAAGATCTTGATCCCTTTATCGAGAGCCTACAAGAAAATGACGTTCCTTTCTTGGGAGAGACTCCAACCCATCTTCCTGGTGCGGACGAGGAAGAAAAGAAGTTTCTCCTCATTAAAGATCCCGATGGAACCTTTCTTGAATTAATCGAGCGTCAATTTGGTGGAGCCGCTGAAACGGGAGAAGCAGTAGAAGAAGCCGCAGAAGAAGGCACAGAAGAAACCACGATGGAAGAAAAAGCACAAGACGCCTTAGAAGAAGGCTTGAGCGAAGAAGCCGAAAAAGAAGAAGCCAATACGGTCGAAGAGGCTACTGAAGAAGCCTCCACCGGGGAGGCCTCCGATCAACCTCAAGAAGAGCAAGACTGAACTCACGAATAATAACAGAACGGATAGAGAAAAGCGTCTCTTCGGAGGCGCTTTTTCATTCCTTGGCTATGGCTCCAATGCCCGCACGTTGGGGCATGAGCAAGCGTCCGCGATCGAGTTTCATGCCATCGAAGGGATCTTCGCTCAGCAGGGCGGCACCATCCAAATCGGCGAAATCGCATAACGGGGCTAAATGAGCCGCTGCGGTCACACCTAATGTACTTTCGATCATACACCCCAGCATGATTTGCAATCCTTGCCGGCGCGCAGATTGGATCATCTTGCGTGCTCGATCCAACCCACCACATTTTGCGAGTTTGATGTTGATACCATCTACACGGCTTGCCCAATCATGGATATCCTGCGGTTCTTGGATCCCTTCATCAACAAAAATGGGAATGCGGGTTTGATTGTACTTGCGGATCGTGCGATATCCCTCAAGATCCTCCCGGGGTAAGGGCTGCTCAACCATGAGGATTTTCATCGAATCGAGCCAGGGAAGGTATTCTAACGTTTGCTCTACCGTCCAACCTTCATTGGCGTCGATGAGTATCGGTTTTTTGGATTTTTGCTGGATCGCATGGAGAACTTCAAGATCATCTTCGCTTCCCGTTTTGATCTTGAGCAATGGATATTCTTGGGCCCTTTCTATTTTTTCCAGCATGACATCGAGTTGATCAAGCCCGATGGTGAATGACGAATTTGGTGGTTTCTCCCAGGAAATATTCCACAATGAGTGCAATGGCTGCTTTTGGGCTTTTCCCCAAGCATCATGCCAAGCGAGATCTATCGCTTGAGCCAATCCGGTTTGTCCGGGATAACGTTGCAGCAGTTCGTCAATAATCTCATAGATAGGGCGTTCGAAATGTTTCCATTGTAAAAGATACTCCCGTGCCATCTCAAGCATAGAATCTGCATTCTGCTCTTTGTAATAGATGGGCGCCCCCTCGCCCCATCCGGCGCCGACACGTATGAAAAGATTCCTCACCGACCGCCGTGTGCCTCGTGATAGACCGAAAGGATCGTGTAAGGGGAGTTCCAGGATTTTGGCTTCGCAGGAGAACTCATTCATAGGCATAAAACTCTTCGCTTCAAGTCATACCTCCTTTAAGAGTAAGAATGTCTACCCGGCATTTTATCCATTACGCTAAATACCATTTGATATTATTCTTACTATAGAATTGGATCAAAGAAAAAACAATCGAGTGCGCGGATGGAGGAGTATATGGATCGACGTCGATTTTTGCATACAAATGCATTATTCGCGATGGCTTCTTTTGTGCCACAGTGGAGTGTGAGCGCGGATTACACCGGGAAGGTGATGACCGTCCAGGGTCCCATCGATCCCCAAGACATGGGCATAACTTTGACCCATGAGCATGTCTTGGTCGACTTTATCGGCGCAGAGCAGGTGAGTAAGGATCGCTACGACATCGATGAAGCCTTCGAGGTCATTCTTCCCCATTTACAGCAAGCCAAGCGGCTTGGCTGCCAAACTATGGTGGAGTGTACGCCGGAATACATTGGCCGCGATGTGACTTTGTTGAAGCGTTTGTCTGAGGCGACAGGTATGCATATACTCACCAACACGGGCTACTATGGGGCAGCCGAGGATAAGTTTATTCCCGCCCATGCTTATGATGAATCCGTGGAATATTTGGTCGAGCGTTGGGTGAATGAATGGGAAAAGGGAATTGATGACACTGGGATTCGCCCTGGATTGATTAAAACCGGGGTTGACTCGGGTAAACTCTCTTCCATCGATGCCAAACTAGTGCGGGCTGCAGCACGAACCCATTTCCGTACTGGTTTGCCGATTGCCGCTCATACCGGAGGTGAGGGGGCGATTCTCGATGAATTGGAAATCCTTGAGGAAGAAGAGATTGGAAGCCAGGCCTTCATTTGGGTGCATGCCCAAAATGATCCCCAATGGCATAGCAAGGCCGCCGAACAAGGCGTGTGGATTTCTTTAGATGGAGTGCGTTCAGATGTTGTGGATGACTATATTGAAATGCTAAAGGCGCTAAGGCAAAAGGGTTTTCTCGAGCGGGTTCTCTTGTCGCATGATGCGGGATGGTATACTCCCGGTGAAGAAGGAGGCGGTCATTTTCGTCCGTATGACACCTTATTTACGGAATTACTTCCTAAAATGGAAGAAGATTTCACTGAAAACGAGATTCACCAACTGATGGTAAGCAATCCAGCCCGGGCTTTCACCATCGGTGTACGCAAGGGCAAAACAGGATTTTAAAACCATGAAGGTAGCGACTACAAGCAAATTTGCGAATGGTGTGCTTTTTGTGACTTTGGGCGTCTTGCTATTTGCTGTGCGTCACTTAGATCATTTCGCTGAATTGCTTGTCTTTTTGGTTGTCGGTGGAGCGTTTCTTTCCACTTACTTTTATTACCGGCTTTATGGCTTATTAATTCCCGGGGCATTATTGCTAGGAACCGGTTTTGGCTTGTGGCTGCAACATCGGGCAGAGTCTCTGCCGCTGGATTTCCCTCTTTTGGTGGGAGTTGGCGCCGGGTTTCTGTTGATTTATGGAATAGGCTATTTTTACGAGCGTCGTCGTGATTGGTGGCCCTTGCTTCCTGGATTCATTCTCTTCTTTCTTGAGTTTGTTCTTCGGTTCCCCGGGATGCTCATCCGCTATAAGGATTACTGGCCTTTCATTCTAATTCTTGCTGGTTTCATCCTGATATTTTCTTCTTATTGTTCTTCCACACGAGTAAAGAAAGATGACTAAAGAAAGAAAAAGACTTCAGGATCTCACTCAAACAAATAGCAAAGAAAGGGGCTTGAGTGATATCCGATATGTCACCTGGGTAGGGATGATCGGCAACTTGCTATTAGCCCTGGTGAAATTTATTTTTGGTATGATAGGGAAAAGCCAAGCCGTCGTGGCGGACGCGGTTCATAGTTTGTCTGATTTAAGCACCGATCTCGCTATACTGATTGGTTCCCATTACTGGTCTCAACCGGCGGATGAGAATCATCCTCATGGCCATGGCCGAATCGAAACCGTGATCACTGTTTTTCTGGGGGTTTTTCTTGCCTCGGTTGGCATTGGCATTGGTTGGGAGGCTATTCGTTCGCTGCAAAAAACCGAAAACGGCATTTCAATACCTTCGCTGGTCGCTTTTTGGGCGGCTGTTTTTTCAATCCTCACCAAAGAAATCCTCTTTCAATGGACCGTGCGTATAGGCCGGCGTGTGAAATCGAAAGCTGTAGTCGCCAATGCCTGGCATCATCGTTCAGATGTATTTAGTTCGCTGCCGGCCGCTATTTCTGTAGCTGTGGCTGCCTGGAAGCCCCAATGGGCTTTTGTGGATCGAATCGGGGCTCTCATTGTATGCATTTTTATTTTGCAAACTTCTTGGTCGATCCTTTCTCCTGCTCTCATGGAATTGATTGATACTGCTGCCGCGCGTCATGACATTCAAAAAATCAAGGATATGGTAATCAAAGTGCCAGGGGTACGTTCTGTGCATGCGATTCGCACACGTTCCATCGGCTCGGGCATTGCCTTGGATTTACATGTGCTGGTGGATGGGGATTTAACTGTACGGGAAGGGCATAATATTGCCCGTCAGGTGAAATTACGGTTATTACGGGAAGGTCCGGATGTAGAAGATGTCATTGTTCATATTGAACCGTATGGAGAAGAAGAATCCTACGAAGATGAAAAATAGGGCCTTGAAGCTCAAGGCCCCTCTTTTCACGTAACGTTCTCTTCCTTTTAACTTTTTGCTGCGACTTTTTGCTCGTGATAAAATTTCGCCGCGGCTCCAGCAATTCCCTCGGCATCGAGATGATAGGCTTTATAGAGATCCGCTTCACTTCCCGATTCACCAAACATATCTAATATACCCCATCGTTTGAGCGGAGCGGGATAATGTTCAGCCAACACTTCAGCAACGGCAGAACCTAATCCCCCGATAATGGTATGATCTTCTACCGTAAACAAGCACGAGGTTTCTTGCGCGCATTGAATGATTAACTGCTCATCGATGGGTTTGAGGGTATGAATATTGATGATACGTGCATCAATTTGTTCTTCTTGAAGGAGTTCTTTCGCTTTTAGGGCATGTTGAACCGTTCCCCCTGTGGCAAAGATCGTCATATCATTTCCCGGGGCGAGCCAGACTCCATGCCCTGCCTCAAATTCGTAGTTCGAATCGTTGACATCGGGTAGTTTTTGCCGGGTCAAGCGCATGTAGACGGGTCCCTCATGTTCTGCGGCGAATTCCACCGCTTTTTGGGTTTCGATATCATCGCTCGGTTGTAGCACAACCATGCCCGGGACAGTGCGCATCATACTGATGTCTTCGAGTCCCATTTGGCTGTGTCCGTCTTCTCCAATACCTACCCCAGCGTGGGTTCCGATGATTTTTACATTTGTGCGCGAGTACCCCACTGACATACGGATGGTTTCGAAGCGGCCGGCGATAAAGCAGGCAAAACTGCAGATAAAAGGTACTTTGCCGCATAAAGCCATCCCGGCACCAGCGCCGATCATGTTGGATTCAGCAATACCCATTTCAAAAAAACGATCAGGATATTTATCGGCGAAGTGGCAAGTCATGGTCGATTTACTTAGATCGGCGTCAAAAACCACGAGATTGGGATGCGTTGCTCCCAATTCCGCCAGTTTTTCTCCAAAGGATTGTCTTGTTGCTTTCTTGGCCATAATTTTTCTCTTCCCAATTGTTAATTATACTTTAACGAGTTCTTGCAATGCTTTTTCTTTTTCTTCTTGACTTGGGGCTTTTCCATGCCAACCAACATTATTTTCCATGAAGGACACCCCTTTCCCTTTGACGGTTTTTGCCCAGATCAAGGTTGGACGTCCTTTGGTTTGTTTCGCTTCATCCAAAGCATGGAGGATTTGTTCCATATCATGTCCGTTAATGGTAATGACATGCCAATTAAAAGCACGCCATTTGGCATCGATAGGCGTCAATGGCATTACATCCTCGACATAACCGTCGATTTGCCCATTATTGTTATCCAGGATCGCAGTTAAGTTGTCTAATTGATAATGAGATCCCGCCATGGCGGCTTCCCATATTTGCCCTTCTTGGCATTCTCCATCACCTACCATACAGTACACTTGCCAGTCTTTCTTATCCAACTTTCCTGCGAGAGCCATTCCCATGGCTATGGAGACCCCTTGCCCTAGGGAGCCAGTGGCCGCTTCGATCGCGTCCAATTTCACTCGGTCGGGATGTCCTTGCAGGCGGGAACCGTATTTACGCAAGGTCATAAGTTCCTCTTCCTCGATATAACCTGCCATGGCTAAGGCGGCGTACCAAGCGGGAATACAGTGTCCTTTGGACATAATGAAACGATCCCGGTCTTCCCATTTAGGATTGGCAGGATCGTGGCGCATGATGCCAAACATAAGGGCGCTGACCAAGTCGGTTGCGGAAAGCGAACCACCGGGATGACCCGAGCCCGCTTCGGTCAGCATTTTAATCACATGAATGCGGATTTGTTTGGCTTTTTCTTTGAGCGTGTTTATATCTCGTGTCAGTTCAAAAACCATGATTTTTCCTTACATAATCGTGAAATCCCTTTATGAAGACCGTGGGTAATTTGCTCCGAAATCATTATTTTACGGACAAATCTTTCGGTCGCAATAAAGGTTTTTTGTAGTTAAAGTATGGGAATTGGAAAGGAAGCACTATTTATAATGTAAATATATTATATTATTCCATACAAAAAATGGAACGAAAACACAAAGTCTTCCTTACGAAAATATTTATCTGTAGGATCATAGCTTCACTTTGAAATTACGACAAGAGTTATGAAGAATTTATAACGCGTTATTGATTTCTCCACCGCGATTCTTGCGGGTATCCCCTCCGGTGATGCCAACATCTCCCCAACTGACCAAACCGTTGGAGGGATGGTACAACATACCGGGGTCTCCTAATCCAATCGCATACCATTCCAGCGCCGATTGGGCCTTGTCGGGACCAAAACTGTAGAGTAAATAACCGTTCATGCTCATATCACTGAGTCCCGCGCGTCCACACCAGGTGATATTCGGGAAATCAGGATAATATTTGAAGTTAAAGTACTTATAACTTCGCTGCCAGGCGAAGGTGGAACCATCTCGATCAAAACGGTCTGCTCCTCCGAAGGGATCATCCATATCGACAGTGCTTAGATAGGCGACCGGGGTTGTGAGTTCATAGAGGGTGTTAGCCAAATCGGCTCCCCGTCCAAAGGGGAACTGATTATTATCGAGCCGGTACGTATGAAGAGCGACTTCGTAGGCTTTCAAGTCTCCTTTTGCTCGAGCCACCTTGGCACGAATTTGCGCGTTTAAAAAATTTGGAACCGCAATGGCGGCTAAAATTCCAATAATCGCGACAACGATTAGAAGCTCAATTAGGGTAAAAGCTCGGTTTATGCTCATTTTTCAGAAATCCCTCTATTATAGGAATATTGATTCGCATTTATGAAATTATACTATTTTTGAAGTGTTTCGTCCCTTTGTCCAGCCATAAAAAACGCCAGAATCGCTTTTCCAGAGGCTGACGAATGAATCGCTTAGATGTAGGATAACACAAAAAAACTTACTTTAAGAGGAAGACTCATGATTTTCCACTTGAATCATAAAGAGCAGTGGCACTCGGTAATCCAAAAATACCGTAAAGAAGGGAAGAAAATTGTCACAACGAACGGAACTTTTGATATTGTTCATGTTGGGCATGTACGCTTGTTGAAAGAAGCAAAAGAGCAAGGCGATATTCTCATTTTGGGGCTGAATAGTGATGTTTCTGTCAAAGCCTACAAAAGTGAATTACGTCCCATTGTGCCCCAGGATGAGCGTGCCGAATTACTTTTGGCGTTTCGCTATATAGATGTCATTCTTATTTTTGATGAACCGGAAAGTCTGCGTTTTGTGAAAGAGGTTCAACCGGATATCCATGTGAAAGACTCGACTTATGGCTATGATCTGATCGAACGTCCCATTGTCGAAGAGTATGGCGGTAAGATTCATTTGGTGGAAAAAAGCGCTCATTCGACGACCAATATCATCGAAAAAGTGCTCGATATTTATAGAAAAGAAGCGGGTTACTAGAGGTGAGGTGACAACTATCAAGACACAAAAATTCCTTCTTTATTGAGTTTCTTACTCAATTTTGTTTTTTCTGATAGGTCACTACATTGTAAAATGTTTTCGGTTAGAGTGGTAATGTTTTTTCCTCCTAGTTTTTTCACTCTCTGGGCTGTTTCTGAATCCGGGCAATGGATGATTAAGGCATCATGGATAGAGATCGTTTTCGTATTTCCATGCCATTCCTGGATTTCATGAACCACATTTTGAGGGAGATTTTTTTGACTCAAGGTTTGGAGAGTGGATAAAATGGTGTCAACATCGATCCCAAAAAAGGCCGCTTTTTTTATAGACTCTTTGGTGATTTTAAATACATTCCCTAGATTCTTTCCAGTACGTTGAGCGAGCGGTGTAAGAAGATATTCTGCATAAGAAGAAGGCTCAAGGAAAATAATCTCATAATTGGGTTGTACGATGACCTTGTCTTGAGCATGGATTGGATATTCGAAATGATCTCTTGTCCCCAAGAAATAATGTCCGATATCGGTCATGGCAAAATAGAGTTGTTGATTTGTATCGACTCCTAATTTAATTCCACCCAAGGGAAGTAACCGAATGAAAAGAAAATCTTGTAATAGATTTCTCCAAATTAATTCAGCTTGATGTTTTGAAAGTCGGGCAATTCGAAACATTCCTTTGGGAAGATTTGTGTAGGGATTGTTGGACGGTTTGCAGCATTTGTCGATGAATTCCTCGAGTACGTGAAAATCATCGATTTTCAAATTCTGGAATATTTCTATGATCTTTTTTTCAATCTTAGTGTCAAAGTCAGAAAAATTCATATAATGATTGGGTAGAAAATCGATAGAATTATTGAAATCAACTAAATGTTCTTCGTATTCATCTGAAAAAATATCAAAATCTTCCAAATTCTTCGTTTTTTTGAAATGTTGATTTAGAATCCATACAAGACGTTTTTTATCGCTAAATCCCAGCCAGGCTCGCCCCATGGGAGTAATCTCATACCTCAAATCTTTCCCTTCTTTTCCCTTTAAATGCAATAAACCCAAGTACTTCGCATTTGAAACCGTGTTAAGGATTCGACCTTCATTATCCACATGAAAAAACAGATCAAATAAATTATCCAAAGATACAATTTTTTGAATTAATTCTTTATTCCTTTTTGCAAAAATTTTTCCGTCATTGCCACGAATGCGAATGGGTTCCAATAAACTCTCTCGCAATATGTATTTTAGATCTTCTATTAATATAGGGACGTGGAAAGTCTGGTGGATTTTGGACACTTGATCTCTCCTTATGATTGATACGTAAAAGTAAGATTCAAGAAATCAAAAGATGCAATTTTTTATTCTCTAAAACGGAACGTCTTGATCCGGGGGAGCAGCATCAAAAAAACGAGTGTACTCACGGGCGAAGAAGATATCCACTTCACCAATAGGTCCGTTCCGGTGTTTTCCCACGATCAATTTGTAGGAATAGCGAATTTCCCGTCCCGCTTCTAGGTCTTCTTCTTCTCCTTCGAAGGTTTCTTTGATGGGTTCGCGGTGGAGGAAAACGACCAGGTCGGCATCTTGTTCGATGGCTCCGGATTCGCGCAGATCGGAAAGCCGTGGAGTATGATCATCGCGTTTCTCGATCGCGCGGGAGAGCTGCGAACAAGCGATGATGGGGATATCCAGATCGCGTGCAAGAATCTTGAGCGAACGTGAAATTTCAGAGACCTCTTGCTGCCGACTTTCAACCCGCCCGCCGGAGTTCATTAACTGCAGATAGTCTACAATCAGCATTCCTAGATCTGGCCGTTCTGATTTGAGCCGTCGCGAACGGCTAAACACTTCCGTGGGTGAGAGATTGGGTGTGTCATCGATATAGAGGGGGATCTCTTGGATATCGTTAGCGGTTTTAAGCAGCCGGCTCGCGTCTTTTTTGGTAAAATAGCCGGAGCGTAGGTGTTTAAGGTTTACTTTTGCTTGCGAACAGAGAACCCGTTCGGCAATTTGCTCGCTGCTCATTTCCAGCGAAAAAACCCCTACCGACACACCTGCGAGGGCGATATTTTCGGCTACGTTAAGAATGAAACTGGTTTTACCTACCGAGGGACGCGCTGCCAGAATAATCAAATCCGAACTTTGGAATCCTGAGGTTAAACTATCCAAATCACGAAATCCCGTTGCGAGGCCGGTGAGGGAGCCTTCGCGCTCATGAGCCATTTGGACTTTTTCGATTGCCGTCTCTAAAAAGCGACCCACAGGATTAAAAGAACGTCCACTGCGTTGCTGAGATAAATTAAAGATACGCGATTCTGCAAGAGAGATCATTTCCTCTCCGTTTTCGCCCTTATCATACACATCCTTGATGATGGCAGAACATTCACGAATCAATCGACGTCGTAAGGCGTGATCGCGCACAATCGCAATGTGATAATCAATGTTGGCAGTGGTAATGATGCTCTGCGCTAGTTCAGCGAGATAATAGGCGCCTCCGACGGAGGGTAATTCATTCTTCCGCTCTAAGGCATCTGACAGAGTCATTAGATCAATCGCTACACTATTGGCAGCCAATGCAACCAGGGTTTGGAAGATTTTTTGATGACTGGGCTGATAAAAATCTTCTTCATTAAGGAGTTCATTCGCGCGGTGTAAAGCTTCTTCATCACGCATCATGGCGCCCAGCACCCGCTTTTCTGCGTCAAGGTTGTGGGGCATGCTGCGATCTGCCGAGACGAGTGGATTCGTCTTTGCCATCGTATTCCTTTCCTGAGTGGTCCCTCACCCTACAAAATTGGTGGGCTTTTTTAGTACACCCACAGGCGTGGGTGATTCAATTGCATTGATTGGGCTTCTTATTGTGAAGTAAATTTAAAAAAGGTCAATGATGCATTGAAATTTATTTTATTTCAGAGTTTTTCTTCGAATTTGTTTGAAGAGATCAATCTTTTTGGTTTCTTTATACTTATTTTAGCAATGATTGAAGAGAGAGAAATCTTTCATTTTTTACAATATTTAGGTTGGTTTTTGAGGATATTCCATCGATAATCCCTCAAGTAAAATCCATGTCTCAGTCCTTATTGGTGCTTCATTTGGAGTGAATGAAATGTAATCCCTTGTTTTTATTACGCTTACTCTGATGCCTTGGGAGAACAGTCGACTTGCTCTTGTTTTAGCACCTTCACCGCATGTATCATTGACTTCATGACCCATGAGAGACATTCCACCGCACCTTTGGGGCTTCCAGGAAGGTTGAGAACAAAAGTGTTGTGAATGGTTCCTGCGGTAGCCCGCGATAAGATGCCGTAAGGGGTGACTTCCATAGAACGACGCCGCATTTCCTCTCCAAATCCAGGCATTTCTTTTTCTAGTAACTCTTGAGTCACATCGACGGTAATGTCTCGGGGTGCGATCCCCGTCCCGCCGGAGGTGAGAATGATATCAATCGCGGGATTTTGGGCCAAGCGCAGTAATGTTTCCCGTACAATCGTTTTCTCATCGGGTAAGACATTCACATTCGCACATTCTCCCCCTTTTTCATGAATGATTTCTTGTAATCGGGGGCCGGTTTGATCGGGACGAGAGCCATCAGCAGCACGATCGCTGATGATGATAACAGCGATTCGATAACCATTGAGCATGAAGTTCATCCTTTCAGCGAAACTTTTTATCGATTCATTCGTAAACAAAAGAAAGAGGTAAAGTTCTAACTTGTGTTTTGTGAGTACCTGAGTAGGTCTTCCGAAAAGAACATGTGACCTTTACCCTTGATGGAAAATCACAGCGTATTTTTTAGGTGGAACGTTTTTAAATTTCGGTTACAGATAACTATATGAAAAGTCCACCAAACGTTGTTCTTTTCTTAGGAGTATAATACCATTCGTTATAGTTGAGAGATTATAAAAACCGCTTGGGGCGGAGGAAAAAAGAATCTATGAATTTTTTTACAAAACAATCCGCATGCGTTATGTTCATTTTTCTCCTGTTGTTCCTTGGTTGGGGTTCGTTCTGCTTTGGACAACCGAACAATGCTACGGGAACTGTTGATTCAGCTACTGGAACCCCATCGATTACCTCTTTAGGGAATGAACAAGGCATGACGCTTTATGATTTATTGCTAGCGGGAGGCTGGGTGATGTACATCCTCGCAGGTTTATCGGTTCTCTCGTTGGCGTTGGTTATCTATTACTTTTTTACTCTGACCGAACGACGATTGGTTCCAAACGAATTGGTCATGCAGATTCGTCATTATATGCGCGATAAACGCTATGAAGATATCGCCCGCTTATGCCGCCGATCCCGGGGATTGTTTAGCAAAGTGATCCTGGCTGGGATTAGCCGCGGCACGACCGATCCCAGCGCTGTCGGTTCCACGATGGAAGCCGTAGGACGCCGGGAGGCTGAAGGCCTAATGCGCAAAGTTCGTTATCTTTCCGATATCGCTACCATCGCTCCCATGCTGGGGTTGCTGGGGACGGTGTTAGGAATGATCAATGCTTTTAACTTTATTGCTTTCGACATAAGTGCCGTGAAACCCGTGGCTTTAGCGAGTGCCGTGGCGCAGGCTTTGGTTACCACGGCGGCGGGTTTAATCGTGGCGATTCCAACTATGGGTTTTTTCTTTTACTTCCGAGGAAAGGTTCAGTCTTTGGTTGGTCGGGTCGAAGAGGTGGCGGTTGAGTTTGCAGAAATATTCAATGCTCCCGATCGCCCAAAACGAAAACCCGCGAGTAAGAAGACGAATAAAGGGGAATCATGAAATTTTTAACCCAAAACGCGGATGAAGAACCCATCATGCCCATGGCACCGATGATCGATATCATATTTCTTCTGTTGATCTTCTTCATCACGACTTCTGTTTTTGCGCGCCTTGAGAACGAACTATCAATCACCGTACCTACGGCAGAATCGGCTACGACGCCGAAACGCACGATGGGTGAAATGATTGTCAATTTACGTAGAGATGGCACCATTATTGTTAATCAAAAAGAAGTGACATTACAACAATTAGAAACGTTACTGGAACGGATTGCCGAGAATTTCCCAGATCAATCCATCATCATTCGGGGTGACCGGCAATCCCATCTGGAAGATTCTATCCGGGTGCTTGATGCCTGCGCTAACGCCGGTGTATGGAACGTGAACATCGCCGCACTTCCACCGGAAGATGCGGAGGCTTCGCCTTAAATGTTTGAGGTTGGAATATGCGAGCTATAATTCCCTATGTTTATAAGATATTCTCCCTTTTCTTATTGTTCCTTCTCTGTGTGGGGGATACGAGTGGGCAAGAGTCCGAGGTCCCCAAGGAGCAACAAGAGGCTATCGATTTTGCGAATGGTCTCTATCAACGCGAAATGTATGAAAATGCAGCGCGGCAATATGAAAATTTTTTAGAAGACTTTCCCGAAAGTCCTCTACGTCCCACGGCGCTATTTCGCCGGGCTGAATCTCTCTATCAACACGCATTGCAAGTGGATCAAAGTGATGAGGTTCAATCGAAGGTGTTTCTTGTAGAATCACGCAGCATTTTTGAACAATTCATAGAAGAAAATCCCGATCGTTCTCGCTTATACGAAGCTTTGCTTCGTTTGGGTGAAGTTTCTTATAAAGTGGGAGACCCGAAGAAAGCTTTAGATGCTCTCAACCAAGTGATTCGTGAGACCAAAGATTCAAGTCTGATGGAAGCGGCCTTGTTTTATGCCGCTCGGAGTCATGAAAGATATAAAGAATTGGAGAAAGCGGAAGCGCGCTATCGTCAACTACGTTCTACTTTTCCTAAAGGTAAATACACTGGAATTTCTACTTATTTACTCGCCGAAGTGCTTGAAAATCAAGGCCATCCCGATGACGCGGTGGAGTTGTTAAAGGAATTGTGGCACGACTCAGAGAAATTTGAACTTCCAGATGATTCCACCCTTGTCGAAGACGCGAAATTACGCGCAGCTCAGATTCTCTATCAAACGGATCGTTTTGAGGAAGCGGCACAAGCTTATGAAGCCTATATCAAAAACAATCCCGAGGCAGAGAATGTGGCAAAAGCAAAATACGGTGCTGCCTGGTCCCAATACCGCCAAAAAAATTATGCCCGAGCCTTAGAAATCGCCGATTCTCTTCAGCGCCAATCTTTACCAGCTGAACTTTCTGCGGGGATTCTTTTTCTCCGCGGGACCTGTTCTTACCAGCAGAAGATTTATGACGATGCCATTATTTACTTCCGTGAAGTGATTGCCGATCCCAACGCGGGTGATTACCGCGAGCGAGCCTGGTATCAATTATGCTGGTCCTATTATCTTTCTGACATGTATGAGGATACCCTGCGTGAATGCAAGCGTTTATTGCAACATGGAGGCAGCCCCAGTGTGATTAGCAATGTCCATTTTCTTATGGGGCAGTGCTATGCGCAAAACAAAGAATATGATAACGCGGTAGAATCACTACGATTGTCGTTATCGGTGCAACCGGATGGAGAATATGCCTCCGAAGCACTCTATTTGATCGGCGATCTACTTTATCGTGACGAAAAATATTCCGAAGCGGCTGAAACTTTTGAAAACTATTATGAATCTTATCCCAATCACCCACGGGCTCAGGATGCTTTGGTATGGGCGTGTAATGCGTTGTTCTCCGCGAAAAATTATGAGAAGGCTATCCAGTCCGTCGAGCGCTTGCTGGAAGCGTTTCCTGATGTAGAAGAACGTCAGGAATTCCTTTATCGCACGGCTTTGGCTCACTATCAATTAAAGAATTATGAAGAGTCATTACAAACCTTCGAGCGCTTACTCACCTCCACAGAACCAGATAAGCGTAAAGCCGATGCGCTTTATTGGCAGGGGTATATTTTCGAATTACAAAATAACCGCGAAGAGGCCACGAAGAAATATGCGCGTTTGCTGGATGAGTATCCCTCATCCCAACATCACGATGAAGCCCTGTTGCGCAAAGCCTTGTGTGAGTACCAACAAGAAAAGCATGAGCAGGCCTATGCTGGCTTTGTGAAGGTATTGGACACCGAGCGGGGCAATCAAATCCCGGCGGAAGTGATCTTTTGGATGATTCTTCATGCCGATGAACAAGGGAAACATGAAGAAGCATTAACTATCGCACAACGTGTTCATGAGGTTTATGACAAAGAGGAGATTCAAGAACGTGCCCGGATCGCCATCGGCAACCAATTGGTGGCGCTGGAAGAGTGGGAGGAAGTGCAAAACAACGCAGAAACTTTTTTAGAACACTATCCCGAGAGTTTATTTAAACCGGAGATTTATTGGACCAAGGCGAAGGCGCTGGAGGGGTTGGAAAAACCAAAAGAAGCGTTGGCATGGTATAATAATAGTTTAGAAGAACTCAATAAACTCGGAAATCCTGACCCTACTTTTGCTGCGTCTCTCTACTTGGATCGAGGAAAATTATTAAGCCGGTTGGATCAGCCCAAAGAAGCGCTAGATTCTTTACTCCGCGTGGCCATCATTTACGATCATGAAGAATATACTCCAGAAGCTCTATACTACGCAATTCAAACTCACTTGAGTTTGAATGAAGTGGATTCGGCACGAAAACTGTATAATGAGTTACAAACGAATTATGAAAAGTCGACGTGGCGTGAAAAGGCGCTTAAAGAATTTGGGAATCGCTTTTCAGAAGAGTAACAATGAAACATTATTCACAGGTTTATAATCAACCTTCCTTTATGTCTGCACGATCGAAGAATAAGAGCGATATTTTTTTCATCACAGCGATCTTTTTCTCTTTGATGTTTCATGCTCTTTTTTTGTATGTTTCCACGGAATGGCAGGTTTCGGATGCTCGTAATGTAGAACAAAATGTGGAAAAAATGTTTCGGGTTGAGTTACGTCAATTAGAATCAACCAACTTTGTTTCTCGCCCCACCCATCAAGAACTCCAGATGGAGCGGGAAAGAATCTTACAGGAAGATATGGCAGAAATGATGGAGTTGGAAGAGCGTTCTGTGGAAGATCAGTTGGCTTCTCTTTCTCCCGACTTTAATGAAAATCAAATACCGGTATTTGAAGAGGACTTGGAAGATGATCTTTTTCTGGATGATCAGCCCGCCCGCCAATTGATTCAATCCGATGTAAGTCAACGAAACGTAGACATGTTTGAGAACACCTTAGGGAAAGAATCTGTTTCTGACCAGGTTGAACAAAAGCGAGTTACCTTATCAGGCCGAGGAGCGGGCTCAGGAAACCGGATTCTCTCTGATCTTCCTGAACCGGAATATGATGCGGAACCGACGACTTCGACGACCTTGAGCATGGTTGTGCGGAGCGATCTGGCTCCCCCAGCGCCGGAAATGGATGTTTCAGAACCCCCGATCGAGCTACCTCCTGTACGTGAAATTCTTCCCTCGCCTGAGCTTCTGGATGATACAGGAGAAGCAGCAGAATTGCAGCGGGAAAAAGAAGAGAGAGAAGAAATTAAGAGACGCTATATTCAATTGGATGATATCGTTGATGTACGTCTCTATACCTATCATGATGAAGATGGTCAAGGATACTTTAAAATACGGATTCGACCCTTCCAGACCGATGAGCGCTTAAAGGTTTTACCAAAGGATGTTGTTTTTGTCCTAGATGCATCAAGAAGCATGGGCAATTGGCGCTTGAATACAATCAAAGATGAGATTGAAGAACTTTTGCAGCAGTTACGACCTGAAGATCGTTTTAACATTTTTGGTTTTAAGGAATCAATCAAACGTTACACCCGGACTTTGGTAGATGCGACGGAAACCAATGTCGAAAAAGCGACTTACTTCCTGAAACGATTAGAATCCTCCGGTCGAACAGATCTTTATTCTTCTCTCCAGCCTATCGTTCAATTAGGGACAGAACGGGCGCGCCCCCTGATTATGCTGCTTTTTAGCGATGGACGTCCTACGGTGGGAGTAAAAAATAGCCGCAACATCATCAACGATTTGACGCGATTTCGAGGGGAAAGTTCTTCCATCTTTTGCATTGGCACCGGGTCAAAATTGAACCGCTATCTCTTGGATATGCTCGCTTACCGTAACCGTGGACTGGTGGCTTTCGAGCGGGATCGCAGCAAACTTCCAGGGGTGATTCAGTCGGTCTACGGTTATATCGAAGATCCAGTGTTGCTGAAAGTGAAAGCTGATTTTGATCAAGTGGATCAAGAAGAAGTCTATCCCAAAATTCTTCCTGATTTGTTCTTGAGAGGAGAACTCAAGATTTGGGGTCTCTTAGACGAGGAAGAAACGATTACTTTGCGTCTACTGGGCGAGGCCTATGACGAGCAAAAGGAAATCATTGTAGAACTTGCTGTTCCTTCGGAAGATAACGGGACGGTGGAAATCGCACGTGATTGGGCTTTCCACAAAATTTATTATCTCGTAGGTCAGATGGTTCAACATGGAGAACAACCTCATTTATTTCGTCAAATCGAAGAACTAAGCGAAAAATATGATGTGATCACCCCTTACACCAATCCTTCTTGATTTTTGTTCGAGTATTTATTTCATCTTCGATGCGATTCCTTCTATATTCTTTCCCATAAAATTTTACAAATCATCGACAAAAACCACTTTGAACCTCTTGACCTTTGCGCGAAAATATAGGTAGATATATTGTTGTTAAAATCGATAGATTGCATAATTAGAGGTGCAGTAAATTATGGATTAATAAACATAATCCATGAACCTAAAATAAGGTGGGGAGGTATAAACATAATGAGACGTTCCGGTTTTACACTCATTGAGTTGCTCATTGTTGTTGCGATTATTGGTATTTTAGCCGCGATTGCTGTTCCCAATTTTCTGAATGCTCAAATTCGAGCCAAGGTGTCCCGTTCTTATGCGGATATGCGCAATACTCTTACAGCAATTGAGCAATTACGCTTGGATAAAGGGGTTTTATTGGTTGACTTTTGGGATGATGACACCACCTGGGGACGAGATAGAATCAATGATGTTTTTAATGGAGTCGGGGGACGGCCGGAAGCATCCCGACGTCAAGTTGATGTCTTGGCACCCATCACCAGTCCTGTATCCTATATGTCTTCGATCCCCAAAGATCCTTTTGTTCCCAATCATCTCCAAGAAACCAGCGGGGGCCATTCTGAGCGATTTGGTTTAGCGGGAAATGATGTGTACTATTACGCCGATAATGACCCCGCGAATTCCGGAGGAGATTATGGAGGTACAAATTATGAACCACCTCTGAAACCTGGAGATTACATTCTCATGGCGTTTGGACCCGCGGCAGAGCAGATGTACGGTGGATCGAATGGGATCCGTTATGGTGTTCCCTATGACCCCTCGAATGGAACCAGCAGCATCGGCGACATTATGATGCGCTCGGGGGGCGGGATTGTCAAAGTGAACCCCGCCGGAGGACGTAACTAGTTCGTAATTAGACACTGAAGATAATGGGGGGTGCGAGCGTCGTACCCCTTTATATTTTTTGCGCGATGATCAGGGCATGATCATGAGGCAGCGCTTGATGTTCAAGTAGCATATGTTCGGCTTCGATCGCCATACGCACCATGATGGCGTGTTCACGGTTTCTTTCTTCTTTGAAATTATTCATGATGCCATCGAATAAGAGATGGAGGATGGTCCCACCGTAATAACCAATTTCGATGACTTCAAATCGATCATCGATGGCTTGAAGAATGCGCCCAGAACATACCGCTTCAAAGGCTTGATATTCTTTCATATATTCCAGGGTAGGGCGAACTATTCGAGTTTTAAATTCTTTTTCATAATGAACAATGCGCTTCAATTCCAAGGGAAAGCAATCTAGCAAGCGATTGGCAGCCTCTAATTGGGCCTCGCTCCATTGAAAGCGGTCGGGTCCGATAAATTCGTTGGCAATAAAATACCCATTCGGTTTGAGTCTCTCATGCAATCTATCCAAGCATGATTCCAGGTGCATGAAATGATGCAGTGACATAATCCCGAAAATTACGTCGTAGGAGGGGGATAACGGGGCTTTCTCAAGGTAGTTCGCATCACCCACAAAATAACGCACCTGATCCCCGAAGCCGCTTTCCTGCGCATGGTTTTTTGCGGCATCAATGGCTTTGGGGCTGATGTCGAAGGCTTCCATGCGTTGGGCTATGCCTCGTTGGAGCAAGAGTCGTTCTGACTCCCCATGACCGCAGCCCGCGGTAAGGCCTAGAGCCGCGGGTTTGGTGAGATAGCGTTCTTTGACATAATCAAGCCAATCACGGTGAGGTGCGCCGGATATTAGGCGGTTGATATAGCGGTAAATCATGGGAGAGTGGAACCAATTATAGCGAATTTCGATATTGTGTTCCGCCCACAATTCACCTTCTTGTTCTACTAATTTCTGGTAGTGGGCATCATGATGAAAACTAAGCACCGTAGTCGTCTCCTTCTATTATTTCTTCACCATGATCACGCAGCATTTGTTCGTAGCGATAGCAACGGGCTTTATAGTCTTCGAGTAATTGTTTGCTTTGATTTAGGTCTTTTTCTTTTTCCTTGAGTAAATGCTCAATATTGGCTAAATGTTTGATAAAGCGGGTAATATCGTCATTTTTTTGTTGCAGTATTTCTTCCAGATGGCGGGCGTGGGCGATTGCTTCGTTGACAAGGTGTTCCAGATTTTGGGTATGTTTAAGGAGTCCCCGGCGGTGTTCTTCTACATCATTGAGTCGGGCTTGAAAGTCTTTCCATTCTTGAGCCGAAAGAGTAACATTCTCGTTGTGTTTTTCTTCCATCATTAGTTCAATCCTATTTTTCTACGATAACCTCTTGTGAAACGAGGTAGAGAATAGTGAATTCGGGTCGGAAGAAAATCATAATGGAAAAAAGGTTTGGCTGGAACGGCTGGCACCCACTGATTGTTTTTCAAGAAGAGATATAATATTACGTTGAAAACGCAAAGGCTCATATTTTTAGGGGGGTTTTTGCATAGAAAAAAAGAAAATGTTTAAGTACGCAAGCGTCCTACTAACCCTGCTCATTGTACTAATCCTTCCATCCCACGCGGAGAAGAATTCAAACACCGGTATTCAGGTTGTCGGTTTATATCCGACTGGAAATAAAGAAATTCAGGACAATGACCGCTTGATCTTTGAATATCGCTCTGATTTATTAACGCCCCATTCTTCGGAAGGTGAAATCGAGCGTTTTCCCCTCGAACTCCAAAACTGGGATCTTCAATGGTTTTATTTGAACCAAGACGAGGAATCTATCTCAGAAGCCGGTGATGAACCCTTCTATTTGGGCTGTCAGGTGCACTATCAGGGAGAGTTGGATTTATCCACTACGCAGCAAGATGCTTCCAAGCCCGTGGTTTTGTTATCGCCTTTGCGGGGAGCAAAAGCCGAACCGCTGCTTCCGAAGCCTTCTTGGCTGGCCAGTTGGTTTGGGAAAAAAGCGCCCAAGCGTTTGAAGAATGCTGCTCCGAAAGAAACCAACTTGCTCATGCTGATGGTGGACACGTTACGCCGTGATCATTTGCCTTCGTATGGGCATCCTTTTGTGGTGGCACCTCACATGGAGATGCTGGCTCAATTAGGTGTGGTCTTTGAGAATTCTTATGCGGCTTCCTGTTCTACCCGTCCCAGCGTCGGAACGATCTTCACGGGATTGCATCCCAAAGCGCATGGAGCGGAGAGACATTCGTTGGAGGGTGCGAATCTTTACCCGGGGATTCCACTTATGGCCGAGGTTTTACAAGCCCAGGGGATGCATACCGCCACGGTATCGAGTAATTCCCAGATTACGAAGGCCTTTGGTTTTTCGCGGGGCTTTGACCACTATGATTGTCCGGTATCGGAAGGAAGCGTCACCCCTAAAGGGGTGAACTTATTACAATCGCTCTCCGAGCCGTTTTTCCTCTATCTCCATTATATCGCGCCCCATCAGCCTTATAAGCCGAAGCCTCGATGGCAGGGGATGTATGAGGGAAAGCATGAGCATGATGAACAGGATCGCTATTGTGCCGAAATTACCATCGATGATCGGCGCATTGGCCAGGTCTTGTTCGAGTTAAGTAAACAAGGCCTGTGGGAACGTACGGTGGTTTGGCTGCTTTCTGATCATGGTGAAGAATTTTGGGAGCATGGCTGGAACGGTCATGGGGCAAAATTGTATGAAGAAAGTGTCCAAACGGTCTCTGTGGTATCCTATCCCTCCCGCTTGGGGATACAACAACGGGTAAGTGAACCTGTGACCCATGCTGATATCTTGCCAACCATCACCCAATGGTTTGACTTTCCGGAGGTCCAATCGGTTCATGGCCGATCGTTACTGAGCTTAATGGAAGGAGAGCCGGTTGAATGGAACCATCCTTTGTTTTTGCATCATGGGGGAGGATTGGACCCAGGCCCGCATCCTTCTGATAAGCAGGCTATTTTGCAAAAAAATAAAAAACTGATTTGGTGGACAGAAAAGAACGAATGGGAATACTATTCTTTAATGAAAGACCCAGAGGAAAAACAAAATCAAGTTGATTTAAACCAAGACTACCAAGCACATCTTGAATCAACTCTAAAAAAACACTTGAATGAGGCTAAAATAATCCGCGATAGTTTTATGAAACCCGGCGCTACTGAATTCATTTTAAGTGATAAAGACCGGGAAAACCTTGAACACTTGGGATACATAGAATAAGTGTCCCTTGAATTTGATAGAAACAACCTAAGAAAAACTTCAAGGAAAGGAATGTAAAGATGGTGAAAAATTTAAGTCTGGTTGTAATTATTGCTTCTATGCTCGTACTACCCATGGTTTCCATGGCGGAGGAAAACTGCACGGAATGTACAGAATGCTCAAAATGTTCACAAGTAGCCATGGCGGCAAGTGAAGAGGGTGACAACGAAGAAGGTTTTGTCTCCTTATTTAATGGTGAGAACTTGGATGGGTGGCTGATTCAAGGCATGGAAAAAGCCGGTCCCAAAGTCGAAGATGGCATCATGGAAGTCGGTGGATGGGACTACTGGGCGGTCATTACCGAGGATACTTTCAAAGATTTCATCCTCCGTTTCGATGTTAAATTTTATGTCTCTCCTGATCCCAATAAACGAAGCAGCAGTAATAGTGGGATTCTGATTCATACCAAGAAGAAGGAAGTCTTCAAGAACGAAACCTGCGAAATTCAATTGGCGGAAAAAGTGGAATGGGATGAAGACAAGGAAGAATATGTGCGCGTGATGCTTCCACCAAAGAAACAAACAGGCGCGATCGTGAACTTGCTCCCTCCGAAAGAATTTGTCAATAAGCCTTTGGGTGAATGGAATTCTGTTGAGATCAAGTATGAGCATCCCAAAGTTTGGGTGACCATCAATGATACCGTGGTTCAAGACGGTGTTGATCTCACAGAAGTCGAAGGAATCAAGAGAGTGAATGGCGAAGGCCATCTCGCCATTCAACGTGAAGACCTTTATAAGGCTGTTTATTACAAAAATATTCGTATCAAAGAACTTCCGTAAGATCACTACACCATAAAACGAGAAAAAGGGTGATCCTAAAAAAGGGTTGCCCTTTTTTTATTGCGCTTTTGCCCATATTTTTTTATGATGAAAGAAAATCTTGATCATTTTATGATTTTGGGAAGGAAGAAAGATGAATTTTACTCAATGGAAATGGTTACTATGTATCATGGTTTTACTCATAGGGTTGCAAGGGGAAAAGGCCGCCCGGGGAGATGAGATCTCGCTCAACGAGATTAAACCGGAAAATGTTTTAGAGTATTCACTCTCAGTTATTGAGCCCATCGAAAAACGCTATTCCCAACTCCCTTCGATTCACTTTATCAAAGGGTATGCTTTTTATCGCGCTCAAAGATATCAAAAGGCGATCGAGGCATTTGAGAAAGGCCTGGAAATCCGCTCTGATTTTCCCGAAATCACCCAAATGGTGGCTTTCATGTATTCAAAACATAATGAACATGAAAAGGCTATAGAATGGTACAAAAAAACACTGGAATTGGATCCCACAGCGGAACGCGCCAATGAACGTCTTGGCCAGGAACTCGAAAAGCTGAATCGCAACGAGGAAGCGATGAAGGCTTATCAACGTGAACTTGAGAACTATCCAGAAGATGCCTCTTCTCGAGTCTATTTAGGGGAACTTTACTTTGATCAGGGAGAATTGGAGGAGGCGAAAAAACAAGCCCAATGGGCTATGAAGTATGAACCCATTCTTCCTGAACCTCATTACTTAATGGCCAAAATTTATCGAAAAGAAGGGGACCAAGAAGCGGCTGAAGAATGTCTTGAAATATTTAAGCAAAAGAAGGTTGAAGAACAAGAATACCTTGAACAAGAAGAATCTGAGTCAGTCGATGATCTTAAAAAGGCTAAGCAATCAGCGGCACAACTCCATATGGATCTAGCGTTAATTATTGACAAGTCGGATTCACCTGATCAGGCAAAAAAGCATTATCAAAAAGTACTTAGCCTTTCTCCTAAAAACCTTATGGCGCGCTATAACCTGGCGAAGATTTACCATTCTCAAAAGCACTATGAGAAAGCCGAAATGATGTATCGGGAATTACTCGCTCTTAAGAGTGATGATCCGCGTTTTCTCAATGGTCTGGGAATGATGCTTGGTTCGCAAAAGAAGTGGGAGGAAGCGCTCCAGTATTTCGAAAAAGCCTTGCGTTTCGATAAAGAATCCGTAATTGCGAAACGAGGGATGGCTACTGTGTATTTAAATCTCGGCCGCAATCCATCGAAGACCTTATCGTTGATGGAGGACGTGGTTCATGACGAACACAACGCGGAAAATTATAACTTATTGGGATGGGCGTATTTTGCGAATGGAATGATAGAAAAAAGCCTCGAAGCAATGGAAACCGCTATGGATTTGGATCCAAATAACTCGGTATATAAACGCCGCCATGCGCAAATTAAAGCGCGTATGCGGTAAATACTCATGCATCAAAAAGGCCAAGAAAAACGGCCTGGGAAACCCCAGGCCGTTTGAATCGCCATTGACTTTGTCGAGTTGGATCTCTTAGTAGAGCATCCAACCATCGACGGCTACGGTTTCACCTTCGAATTCAGGATTGTCAAAGGTACCCAATGATGTCAAACCATCATCGTGGGAAGTCACGGCAAAACCGACAAGGATAGGATCTTCCATGATTACATCATGGGAATTGTTGACCACAAATTCACCGTTTGCATCTTCAAACCAGGAAGTGAATGTATCGCCTTCACGGGTTATACGAATGGTTCCGGTGAAGTCTTCTGCTGGAGTTAGGGTTTCATCTTCATCCCATGCTGCATCAATGCCTTGCTCTTCACGCCATTGCAGCATGAAAGCGCCATCGCTGGAGCGGATATTGGCGATGGCCATTGGTGAACCAGCATCCAGTGATTCACGTGCCATAATACCGGCTTTTTGCCAATCATTGGTACTAATGTTAAAGCCAACACCACCAAGAGTGACATTTTCAACCGTCATGGTGAAATCACCTTCGGCTTGGAGATAGGCAAAGTGAAATTCATCGGCTGTTCCCCAGATATCAGCACCGCTACCAACCACAGCGTAGGTATCCTCATATTTCCCGGATAAGCCAGGTGCGGCTACATCACCAATATCAACGCTTTCTACAAACGGGCTGATATCGGCATTGGTGTCATAGAAGGCCAAGATGACTTCGCCGGTATCCCCCGTGAAGCTGCCGTTGTCACTGTAAGTACCGGTCATACTGGCGGTTCCCGTAGCATCCGGATTTGCGGTGACGGTATAGGTGAGGCTGGCATCTTCTTCGGCGCCACTGCCTGTCCATGTGATGGTACCATTGCCATCATCTTCTGCTTCGCCCATCGAGGCTTCCACATCGCTGACAGTGATGGAATCGACGGGATAACTTTCGGTGATGGTGAAATCAGTGCTCTCACCTTCACGAAGATCCAGATTAACCGTAACGGTTGTCGATTCACCCTGAGCGAGCATGAAGTTTTCTATATCCCGGGCGATCGAGAATGGATATTCAGTCACACTGATATCCATGTATTCGGCCACGGTGATGTTGGGATTTTCGTGAGAAGTGACAGCCAAACCGAGCAAGACGGGGTCTTCCATCTCGATGGTGGATTGGTAATTCGTTACCCAATCGCCTTCGGCTTCACTGAAATACTCTACAGTGAATTCATTACCAAAACGTACCAAACGTACTTGGCCTAGCTGCTCTTCAGCGGGTACCAAGTCGGTTCCTGCGGTTTCTGCCCCATTTTCAGGACGATACTGTGTACGGTATTGGAGGTCAGAACCACGAACCAAGGGGAATACATTCGCGGCACCAGGGCTAAGTGATTCACGCACCATCAGGCCTGCCTTGGACCATTCATTACCGCTGGTGTCATTCCAGGCGAACATTTCGCCGACTTCCACTTCAAACGAACCGCTCATCTCGGTGTAGACAAAATGGAATTGATCACCGGTGCCCCAAATATCAGCGCCGCTTCCGCGAACGATGTAGGTACCATCGGCGAATTCAGAACTGCCTTCGGCTTCAACCGGACCAATGTCTACAGAACCATCGTCAAAAATACCGACACCGGGTTTGATGTAATTGATGCCTTGTTCTTGAACGGTGGCATAACCATCAACATCGCCTTCGATATTTCCGCTTCCATCGGCTGTAACGGTGTAGGAGAGGGTGTTTGCGCCTTCTTCTGCGGAGAGATTCCAGGTAATGACGCCGCCACTCTCGGTCCCATCATCGCTAATGTCAGCGACTGTCCAACCATCGGGCAGGCTTTCGGTTACGGTTAAATCTTGAGCGCTGGAAGAGAATACTTCCAGAGTTACTTCAAACTCTTGGCCATCCTGATAAAAGATGTTGCCGTCAATCACGTTTAAATCACCATCCAAGGTACGACGAGCGACGGGATGGAAATCGGGGGCTTCTTCAAAAACGACGTTTTCTGCATTTGCGATGGCTAAGATGTCATTATCATCGTGATTCGTTACGGTTAAACCCCATGCTAGTGATTCTGGTAATTCCAAGGTGAAACTATGGCCGTAATTCCAGTTATCCCCATCTTGGGAGTATTCAGAGAGCCAAAAGTCTTCGGAAACACGATTGACTCGAATCCAAACCGCGTTGTCATCACCAGCAGGAATTTCATTCCCTTCTTCGTCAAAATGCCGAGTGCTGGAAGAAGCGGAGCCGGCTTCGGGACGCCATTGAGCGGAAATGGTATCCATCGCACCACGTAGTACAACGGCGTAGTTAGCGGAATCGGGTGCATCGGGATCTTCACGTACCATAAGACCGGCTTTGGCCCATTCATTTCCACCGGTTTCGATCCATTCAATGCGTGAGGTTAAAGCCCAACTGCCTGCTTTTTCAGCGTAGACAAAGAAACCTTCATCTTCATTAGCCCAGATGTCGTTTCCATTGCCTTGAATTTCGTAGACGGCATTAGCGCCTGATCCACTTACATCCACACTGCCTTCAACATGGGTGTCGCCAAAGGGATCCCAGTCAGCGGTTCCTTCAAAAACGCCTTGTGCAAAGACAGGCGCGCTTCCCATGACAAACAATGTAGTTAGGCATAGGGCAAATAGTTTGTTCACTTTCATATGTTTCTCCTTTTGATTTTATTAAGAGGACCCTCGTGAAAAGTTTTTGTGCGGAAAGAATTGTAGAAATTGGGATGATGTGTTACTGATATGGATAATAAACGCCGGTCATCTATCACCTCCCTTGCCGCAAAATATCAAAATCACAGTGTACACGACCCGCAAATAGATTTTTAAATCTATTTTGAATTAAATATAATAAAATCAGTCTATTAGTTGAATCTCATTGTATTGTGAATAGATAAAGACTACTAATAGTATAACACAGGTCCCTCAAAACAATCAAGTATAAAGTTGTTTTAATTGACTATTAAATAAGTATTTATCTTATATGAATTAGCTTATATTATTAAAAGAATCGATGTATGAATCGAGAAATAAGATATTTATACTTATGTTCGAAAATATGGTGGATCGAAACATTCGGTGAATGAAACACAAGATAATCCGGTTATTTAGTGTATTTAGGGCTATTAAAGGGGTGAAAGTCGCGGGAAGGTACGCTATTCGTATTTTATATATAAATATAAATACGAATAGTAAATAAAATAGATTTCTTAGTTGAATGGATAGAATTGTTAAAAAAAGCGAATGCTACATTGCATTCGCTTTTCAAAAAATTTAATTTTTTTTGAATTTTGTTAGTCTGAAATCCTAATTTTTATTATTCCAAAAGAGGTTACCACCGTTCTTTGGCTGGTATTGCCTTCCTCGTCTTCTTCTTCAACGTGCTCAATATTGTAAAAAGCAATGTAGCGGTCGATTCCTATATTGCTGCCTTCGGAATTATAAATCGGTCGCGTTTTATGGCCGGCAAGGAGATTCTCATTCTCAAAGGAGTTCGAGGTGGATATTTCCAAAATTTCTTCGTCATCGAAGGGGTCCTTCAATTTTTCTTTTTTGAATAGTTTTTCATAGTGAGGGAGTGCAGAGATGTAGCAAACGTGACTATCTCCTTCGATCTCAAAACTGCGGGTTATATCGGTGACTTCGACATATTCTTCTAAGTCATTGGGTTCTTCCCACGCTTTGGTGTTATCCTCATCAAGATCGTAATCCCCACGGGTTGCATAAATTGTGTAAAATTGCCCATTTTTGATGGCGAGGAAGAAGTAAGAATGTTCGATTTCACTTTCTTCGCTCAGCCCCTCTTCTTCTCGGATGGTATCCATATCGATTAGTTCAGGGTGGATATACGTCTTTTCCTGGGCCATAACCGATAGACTTGCGAATAGACTTGCGATGAAAACTAGAAGGTAAAAGTACACCCCATATCGTAGGAATGTTTTCATCATTTTCTATCGTTCCCCTTTCTTTCGCTGATTTTTTTTGAATTTAATCGTTTTTTTATAAGTTTTCCAAGTAATGTACTGGGATTACTATCAAAAGTAATCATACAACCAAAGTTTACGTTTTGCAATGTTGTTTTGTCGAATGTATCCTCGTATATAGTTCGTAACTAGAATATTTTATTAAAGATAATGATTGCTAAGGGATAAGGATTTATATCGCGTTGGTGTTTTTGTGTATTTTTCTTGATGGGTTGTCCTTTAGTTAAAAAAATAATCGTGTTATATAAGCTAACGGCTAGAATTGAAAAATGTTTTTCTCCATTTTGGAAAAATATTTCCTTTTTTAATTTAGTTTTAGCAAATACTATTCCGCATTTATTTAATAACTATTGGTTATTTCAATGCGATCTGAAGCATTGCTATTGACTAATTTAATGTTGGTATAGGAATTATAATTCTTTGAACCCTCAGAAAGAGAACTTTGTGAAAGGCAGAGAGAGGCAAAATTGCAACCCAAATGGTATTTTTTGCCTCGATATAAGCCACCCAGACTACACGAGTTGAGTGTATCCAAAGTGAGGGCTGGACGAAATATGTGAGAAGTACGCAATTTACAAGCGGATTTTTAGGCCTAGTTCAGTCAATTGAGAGGAATCTACCGCAGAGGGTGCACCTTCCATCACCGCTTGTGCCCGTTGATTTTTGGGAAAAGCAATGACTTGGCGAATGTTCGGTTCGTGCAGCATAAGCATAAGTAAGCGATCAAATCCAAAGGCAATGCCGCCATGGGGTGGGGCTCCATAGCGGAAGGCGTCAAGTAAGAAGCCGAATTTTTCTTCGGCCGATTTTTCGTCGATCCCCAAGGCTTTGAACATTCGATACTGCACATCGCGGCGGTGAATACGAATGCTTCCACCCCCAAGTTCGATGCCGTTTAGCACCATATCATAGGCAAGGGAACGCACCGCAAAAGGCTCGGTCTCAAACTTGTCAAGATCCTCGGGATGCGGAGCGGTGAAGGGGTGATGGCTGGGGGTGGGGTTGCCATCATCATCTTTTTCGAACATTGGCCATTCAACAATCCAAAGGAAATGGTCTTCCATGGGATCGAAAAGTTGTTTCTGTTCGGCGATATGCAGACGCAGATGTGCCAAACTGGCATAGACTACATCGGGTTCATCGGCAACGAAGAGAAGAATATCACCCGGTTCGGCTGAAAAGCGTTCAATGAGTTGGTTTTGGAGTTCTTCACCAAAGAATTTAACAATGTTGGATTCCAGGCCGCTTTCGCCATATTTCATCCAGGCGAGCCCTTTCGCTCCATAGATACTCGCCTCGGTGGTTAGATCGTCGATTTCTTTACGGCTATAAGAAGCCCCGCCTTTGACACAAATACCGGAAATTTTTCCACCTTTTTCGAGAACACTGCGAAATACTTTGAAATCCGATTTTGCGCCGATATCGCCGACATCTTTAAGTTCCAGGGCAAAGCGCATATCGGGGCGGTCACAGCCAAATCGTTCCATGGATTCACCATAAGTAAGGCGTGGAAAGGGAGTTGAAAGTTCTTTTCCAAGAAGATCTTTCCATAAGCGCACCATCAAACCTTCCATAATGGTATAAATATCTTCGGGGGTGACGAAAGACATTTCCACGTCAATTTGGGTGAATTCGGGTTGCCGGTCTTTGCGCTGATCTTCATCGCGGAAGCATTTCACGATTTGGAAATAACGATCGAGGCCCCCAATCATGCATAACTGTTTATAAATTTGGGGAGATTGGGGTAGAGCGAAAAATTCACCGGGAGAAATTCGGCTTGGGACTAAGAAATCCCGGGCCCCTTCTGGGGTGGATTTACTTAAGACCGGGGTTTCTACTTCGATGAATCCTTGTTCTGCAAAATAATTCCGCACCGCGGTAGCGCATTGGCTGCGGAATATCATTGCATTCCGCATACTGGTGCGTCGCAGATCCAAAAAGCGGTATTTCAAACGTACTTCTTCGCCAACGTCGATATGATCATCGATGGGGAAGGGAGGCGTTTCCGATTCACTAAAAATGTGAGTCTCATTGATAACCACTTCCACCTCACCCGTGGGGATAGAGGGATTGATGGTCCCTTCAGGCCGCTGACGGACGATGCCGGTTATACCGATGCAAAACTCATTGCGCAATTGATTGGCGAGTTCGTGTAAGGATTTATTTTCTTGGGGATCGAAGACTAACTGAGCATGTCCGGTTCGATCGCGCAGATCGATAAAAATCACACCTCCATGGTCTCGCCAATGCCAAACCCAGCCGCATAGAGAGATCATTTGACCGATATGGGAAGTGCGTAAATCGCCGCAGTAATGAGTACGTTTGATGGTATCGTATGACATGGTAATTCTATCCTTTTTTGCTTAACAGGATTCGTGATAGTACAATATATCCACGAACGGGGTGAATGCGAAGCTATAAGAGGGTAATTCTTTGTTATAATCTAGGATTCCTTTCTTTGAAAGGTTTGAAATAAATAAAAGTAAGGTTTAAGAACACTTTTTATTGGATCGTCAATAGTAATTGGTTAGAAATTACTATTGACTGATTTAGAAAAGGTTTTTTACTAATGGGATAGGTAATAGGTCCGTATTTTGCGGTATTAAGAGTAAAAAGTTTGTAAAATGATTAAGGTTCGTGTCACATTGACTCAACCAGAGGGATAGGATATGGCCACAATGGCAGACAAACGAGATTATTATGAGGTATTAGGGGTTTCCCGGAGTGCGTCAAAGGAAGAAATAAAAAAAGCCTATCGGAAATTGGCGCTAAAATATCATCCGGATCGAAACCCAGGAGACAAAAAAGCAGAAAACAAATTTAAAGAAGCGACGGAAGCGTATGAAATCTTAAGTGATGAGAGTAAACGCAGGAATTATGATCAGTTTGGTCATGCTGGTGTAGGCAGTGGCTTTGACGCCGGAGGTTTTGGCGGTGGCGCTGCTTTCCGTGATTTCCAAGACATTTTTGGTGATTTCAGTGATATCTTTGGTGAGTTTTTTGGCGGAGGCGCACGCACGCGTGGTGGACGGCGGAGCCGAGTTCGCCGCGGGGATGACCTTCGCTATGATTTAGAAATTACCTTAATGGAGGCCTACCAAGGTACAGAAAAGCATATTGAGGTTCCGCGCCAGACGATGTGCGATGGATGTCAGGGAAGCGGATGTGCCCCGGGGCATAAGCCTTCTACCTGTCCTCAATGTCGTGGTACCGGACAAATCAGCATGACCCAAGGATTTTTCAGTATCTCGCGAACCTGTAATCGCTGCGGCGGAGCGGGAACCATCATCACCAATCCCTGTGTGAAATGTCATGGCACCGGACGGGTGATGACCCGTAACAAAGTCCATGTCAAAGTTCCGCCGGGTGCGTTGACAGGATTGAAACTAAAAGTCTCAGGGGAAGGCGAAGCCGGATTAAACGGTGGGCCTCCCGGTGATTTGTATATTGTCATCATCGTACAGCCGCATGAGATTTTCGATCGTGAAGGCGACGATATCATCTGTGAGGTGCCAATATCTATCACCCAAGCGGCGTTAGGTACAGAAATGAAGGTGCCTACTTTGGATGGGAAAGTAAAAATGAAAATTCCTGCGGGTACGCAAACGGGGAAAGTTTTCCGACTTTCGGGCAAAGGAATGCCGAGTTTGCGTGGTTACGGTCATGGGGATCAATTGGTCCGCGTCGTGGTTGAAACCCCCAAGCGATTGACGCCTCGACAGCGAGAATTGCTGGAAGAATTTGCTCAAATTAGTGGTGAAGAAACCAATCCGCAAAGCCGTTCTTTCTTTGATAAAGTGAGAGAAGTGCTTGGCGGTTAAATTCCTTTGG
>CAYQOX010000022.1:0-70990 GCA_964419335.1 uncultured bacterium
AAGCTGACTTTTTGAGATTTGTAAAGAGGAGAATACAAAAAAATTTAAAAATTCCACTTCAGGTGGCTGAACTGTTACAATGTAAGAAAAAAAGGAAGGGTTTCATGGATCAAGTAAAAATTCGACGAGCGATATTGAGTGTTTATGATAAGAGTGGAATAGAACGTTTAGGGAAAGCTTTAGCTGAGCACGATGTTTATATTCTTTCCACCGGGGGGACGGGACGGGCGTTAACTCAGGCGGGTATACCTTATCAGGAGGTAAGCGAGTATACCGGTTCGCCTGAAATGCTGGGGGGGCGGGTGAAAACGTTGCATCCATATATACATGGGGGGTTGTTATTCAAACGAGAGGATGCAAAGCAGGCCATTGAGGCGGAGAATTTTGGTATAAAACCGATTGACTTGGTGGCGGTCAATCTTTATCCCTTCGAGCAAACGGTGGCGAAGTCTGAGGTAACTTTGGGGGAAGCGATGGAAAATGTGGATATTGGCGGACCTACGATGATTCGATCTGGGAGTAAAAATTTTCAATCTGTGGCCGTGATAACGGATCCATCGGACTATAATGGGATTATTGAAGAATTACGAGAGGGTGGCAGTCTCTCGTTTGAGACCCGGAAACGTTTGGCCGTGAAAGCCTTTCAACACACCAGCGATTATGATTCGGCCATTGTGAATTATTTATCGAAACAATAAGGCGCATCACGAAAGTGAGTATTTTTTTTGGACAAACGCCTCGGGGATGGGTTCCGCTTGTCTCCGCGCGGCCTTAAGGGCCGCTTGCTGCGAAAGCCGCTCCACACAAGCCCCTTCAGCGTTTTGGTTCGATTCATATCCATTGAAAATAGCCATGGTTTTCAGTTAAGAATCATGTTCTGTTTTTCTTTAGAAGGTACTCCAATGCAGGAGGAACCAACAATAAGGCGGGTAAAGAAAGATGATCAGTGGTTGGAAGGCCGTGTAGTCCGCCATGAGGCGGACTACATCGGGTTAAGAGACAGGGTATATTGATTAAGGGTTTAGTTGGCGGGGGCGAATTCGTCGAAGTTTTGGGAGAACAAGCGTGTTACATCTCTTTGGATTTCCTCTTCTGTGAGTAGCCATCCCGTTTGTGCCAAGTCTGTGTATTTATCAGTGAGCACTTTGGCAATGATGCGGCGGGAATGGGTCCATTTGTAGATGATTTGATCTAAAACACGGGCATCGGAGTGTTGGGGAACGAAACTGATCCCTAGAAGTTCAAGACGCATGCGGGTCATCTCTTCGATTAAGCTGGGGTTGTTGAGAAACCACCAGCAGCCAAAGGGTAAGAGGTTGGGGAATTTGCGAGAGATTACGCAGAACTCATGTTGATTTTCGCGGCTTAAAAGAGTGCACATAAAGCGGTTTTCGGGGTATTTTGCGCATAAATTTACGATACTATCCAAATCACACCGTCCCACGCTATCTCCCGCCAGTTTCAAGGCTGGATTAATTAAACGTTTAACACCGAGCATGAGAGCGAAGGGGATATTCCGTTCGCGGGCGAAGGGAATGATGCATGAGTCGATGATTTGGGTGCTTACGGTGTTGTCGGGATAGTGAAAAGCCGGGGTGAGTGAAACCGCCATATAGCGGGGATTCATTTTGTCCGCCCATTTTTCTAGGAATTTGCGAATTTGGGTGAAACTACTGTCGTTTGGAGAAGCGCTCATCTCATAGCCTTGTTCGCGCAAGAGATTGGAGACTGTTTCCCATCCCATCAGTAAGGGATCGACGCGTAAAGCGGGGTGAAAGCGGGGATTCTCATTGCCGCCTTTTTCCCAAAATTCACACTCATTTTTATCGAAGGGATCGTTGGTCATGACGGCGTAGGAAACGTTGGCTTTTTCGAAAACGGTTTCGATATAGTCTTCGAGTTTCAGTTGGTTAAAGTAATCACGTATGACTTGAAGATCACGGGTACTTGTGTCGATGCCAAGGGATTGCAAAGTGGTAAGCACGCCGCGGCAGGCTTCGGAGACGGGAGAGCGTTTTACGAATAATTCATCCCAGATTAAGTCGGCTTGTTGTTGTTTACTCAATTGCCAGAATTGTTGACTGCTGATGGAGGTCACACGATTGACTTCAGCGACCAAGTAGTGGTAAGTGAGTAGTTCGTCAATTCCCCATAGCAGGAGGTTCCCGAAATGGGCAGGGTATAAGTGGGTATGCATATCGGCGATGGGGGTTTGGTGAACGATTTTTGCGACTGTGTTTTGAATTTGGTTCGGCTCCAGTGTCATACAAAGCTCCGTGTTATTGGTTGTCAATACAATATTCGATCCAGGAAGGTTTATAAGATATCCATAATACAGGCAGCGGGAAAATTCTACAAGCATCATTAACCGTATGTGGTGTAGCGGGAAAATTATGGATCATTCCGAAAGTGAATACTTATTTGGGAAGAACGCCTTGGGGATGTGTTCCGCTTATCTCCGGGCGGCTTTAAGGGACGCTTGCTCCGAAAGCCGTTCCACAAAAGCCCCTTCGGCGTTTTGGTTCTATTGATTCGGATCGAAAAAACTTCATGGCTCTTGTTGATAGAAGCATGTGATGTTTCCTTTTCGATGTCGCAACAAGGATTCAAAGACAAGATGAACAAGTATTATGATAATTCTGACAAAAGTTGAGCGTGGATTTCCAGGGCGTTGTCAAATTCTTGGAATAAACTTACTACTCTTGATTGAGCTTCTTGATTATGTTGGGGGGTAGAGCCACTGAACAGGTTTGTGTTGCCTAATTCGCCCAGCATGGCGGTGGTGCTGCGGGAGCAGAGGGAAGAGCATAGATGCATGACGGTAGGTTCTTGCTGGGCTAGAGAGATAAAATCTTTCATAATATTGAGCATATGGGGGTGGAATTGTGGAGATTGGGGATTCAGTTGTTCCAGGGATTGATACAAGATGTGTAATTGTGGGCGAAGGCGAAGGCAGCGTTCTTTCCACTGTTTGAGTTGAACGAGAGAGGCTTCTTGTTGGCTATCGAGGGAGGGGGAAAGTTTTGATTGGAGTTTTGATTTGTCGATGGGGGTTGTTGGGAGATGTTCTATTGCTTTGTCGAAGTTCATCCATTTTGTTCCTTTGATTTTAGCGCCATGAGGGGAAGTGTTGATAACATGGCCTTTGGTGGCTTGGATCAGTTCCGTGAAACCATCTAAGTAGGTTTTATACAAGCCGCTGGTTTGCACAAGGCTGCCATCATTGGCTTCTACCTTGAGGTACTCTTCTTCTTCACGATCGGGCTGATTGAGTTGTAGTTGCATAGATCCTGGGGCGTACCATTGGTTATGGGGAAAGGCCAAATCTTGACCAACGAAAAGGATAGGATCGCAGCCCATTTGTTGGGCAGCATGATAAGCGCTGTGAGAGGTGGAACCGTAGGAAATCAATTGGCCTAGAGGGCCGAGGCTTGTGAGGGAGGATAGAAAGGGAGAGGCGGAGGTGTTGTAGTGGATATTTCCTACATGATCAAAAAAATAGGTTTGTCCTTCATATTGTTGGCAGATCGCCGGGTCGATGCCGGGATAAGCCAGTAGAAGAGTTTGGTCATGGTGTATTGTATCGAAATGCTTGGCGTTAAGTTCAGTGAAGTCGAGGCTTACGACAAGATCGGCGTGGATGCCATGACGCAGCAAAATCGGGTGGGCGGTGTCGACCGCGATGAGGAGTGCATTGTCTTGGAGAGGGTATAGTTCGTGGAGGTAGGGTTCCAGGCTTGGGCCTGCGGCGATAATGAAAGCGGGCTTCTTTGCGAAGGCGCCGAGTAAACGCTGCCATGGTGCGCCTTGGAAAAGTGAAGGGAGATTGTGAATGATATTTTTCAAGATTTGGCGGCCTTGGATTTCTCCCGTACGAAATTTCAAGCCTTCAATTTGAATTTTTTCAGAAAGTTGGTTGGCCAGTTGCTGCTTATAAGTGCTGTAAATTTTTTGGGCGTAGGGAGGGACAAGCATTTGAACCCCTTTGGCTTTGATGGGATTGGCATACTCGCCATTGAAAAGAGCAGAGATTACGTCTTCTATCTTAGCCCCAGGGAGAAAATGCACTCGTTCGCTTTGGATCGCATGGGAAAAATCCATGCAATGAAGGGCGTATTTCATAAACGCGGGTTCGGGCTCTACGATCCAAAAGCGGCTGGAGGGGGCACAGCGTTTAAATAATTCAAAGAAAGGATATCCCATTCCCATCCCTAATAATACGAAATGAGTTTGCTGCTCGATCGGTTTTTTGAGTGCGTCTACCCAGCGCTGGGCCTCGTGCCATGGGGATTGTGGATCATGGAGGGTAGCGGTTTGCCCATTTGTAAAACGGATAGACAGGTTGGGAGAGTGGTCGGTGGCTTGGGTGACTTGTAACTGATTATGAGGGATCGGGGTTTGTTGTAGGATGTGAAAGGCGCGGGGTTGAAATTGGAGTAAGAGTTGGGCGTTCTGCTTCCAGCATGCATTTGTTTCAAAAGGGTTTAGAGTCATAATAATCTCGGAATTATACGTGCTTTCTCGTATTAGCGATTCATTTTCAATGAGTCGTCCATCTCATTTTGGATTACTTACAAAAAGGTATTATGCCACGAGTCTTGATCATTGACAAAACCGCGGGACTGTTAGCTTCTCGTGAGCGGCATGTTGCGATGGCTCAATGGGCTGATATGGATCTCCATGTTTTTGGTCCTCGATTTTGGGTGGAGAATGGGAGATGGATTGAATGGTGTCCCCAAGAGACAAACTACCAGGTGCATTTAGGTCAAGTTCTGTTCAAGGATTATTATGCCCGTCATTTTTATTACTCAGGTTTGTGCCGGGCTTTGAGGCGATCCCAGCCTGAGATTATTCAACTCTTGGAGGAGCCCTGGGCGATATGTTCGTTGCAAGCGCTTCTGGTGGCCTCGGTCGTGGTACCTACAGCGAAAGTCTTATTTTATACATGGGAGAATATCTACCGGGCATGGAAGTATCCCTCGCGACTGTCTCCACTCTACGCCATGATTGATCGTCTTATGCATGATCGATCACAGGCGGCGGTATGTGCGACTCATGGTGCGCGCGAGGTCCTCTTGTGCAAAGGGTATAGCAAGCCGGTGCAGGTGATCCCCTATGGTTTGCCTTCGGTATTTTTTCAACCGGATGCGCTTGCTAGGAAGAAACCGGATCGTTTTACCGTGGGGTATGTAGGGCGAATGCTGGAAATGAAGGGCGTGGATATTCTGCTGGAGGCGGCCTCGTGTATTCCTACGTGTCATGTAAAACTGATCGGCGAGGGGGAGGATAAAGAATCCTTTCAAGCATTAGCGAGGGAACTGGGAATCGAAGGACGGGTTGAATGGTGTTCCTCGCTGGCGGAAGAGAAGATTCCTGGGGCCATGAGGAAGATGGATGTGGTGGTGCTGCCTTCGCGAACCACACCGGGATGGAAAGAACAGTTGGGACGGGTGGTGATCGAGGCGATGGCTTTGGGGGTTCCCGTGATTGGCTCTGATTCGGGCGCCCTCCCGGAAGTGATAGGGGATGCGGGGCTTTTGTTTAGGGAGGGGGATGCTATGAAGCTGCGCGATTGTATACTGTCGTTGTATGAGAACCCGGAGAGGCGGGAAGAATTGGGGGAAAAGGGAAAGGCTCGTGCCCGGGAGCATTTTACGTGGGATGGTTTTGCCCGGGAGATTCATGCATTGTATCAATCACTCATGAGGTAATCGATGGAAGAGGCCTCATCGCAATCCAGCATTGGGAGTCGAATTACTCGGTATAGCACCATCCTGGCGGTGAGTGGCATGGTATGCAAACTGATGCTGCTTGTGTATACGGTGCTGGCGGTGGATATATTGGGAAAAGAGCGATTTGGGCGGATTGAGTATTTTTTTGAGATGGCGATTATTTTTACGGTATTGATTGATTTTGGCATGGAACAAACGGTGACACGGGAGATCGCCCGGCGGCGGGATCAACTGCAAAAAATCTTATATCCTTTGGTGGTTTTTCGTTTTTTAAGTTCCTTGCTTGGGTCGGGGGTAATGATCTTTTTTTTGTGGTTGGCGGCACGGGCAGAGCATACATTATTGTTAATGCTTTGTGCGGTTTCTTACTTTTTTATTGTATATCATTCGATGTTAATCCGGGCGGTGGTACGCGGATTTGAATTACTGGCCTATGAAGGACTGGCCAATTTATTGGAAAAAGTAATTCACATAGGGTTGGCGCTAATGGTGCTTTTTGTGCTTCCTAAGTTGCCGCTGATCATGTTGTGTTATACTGCGGGCGCCTTGATGGCTTTGATCATCTATTGGTGGGTAATTGTTAAGCGTTATGGGTTTCATCGGCATGAATATACGTTGTCAACTTGGATGGAATGGAGGAAACTCGCGTTTCCCATTGGTTTGTCGGCCGCTTGTATTTTGTTATTGCATCGAGAAGACACGGCGATGGTCAATTGGATACGCGGTGATGCTGAAACCGGGTTGTATCGAGCTCCCTATCGATTTCTCGAAGGCTTGTTTTTGTTTCCCCAGGTCTTGGCGATTTCGGCGTATCCCATTTTTTCGAAGTTATATCATGAGAAACGACATTTTTCAGAATCGGCGGCTTTGCTATTGCGAGCGTTGATGATGATCAGTCTTCCGATGGCGGTAGGGGGGACTTGTATCGCGGATGAAATGATCATGTTTCTGACACCGGATATAGCCCCGGAAGGGGGGACGGTATTTAAAATACTGGTGTGGTCGCTGCCTTTTATTTATGCTAATTTCCTCCTGGGTACGATTTTGAATGCTACAGATCGACAACGTTATAATGTTCATGCGAGTGCGTGGGGGTTGGTATGTAATGCGGTGTTGAACATCCCTGCGATTATATTCTATGGTGCGTTTGGGGCTTCGGTCGTCACCGTGATTTCCCAGGGACTTTATGGCTTGATTATGTTTTATCATAACCGGGATTTTCAGCTAATTACTCAAAGAAAACGTTATCTTGCTATTCTTTTATCTTGTGCAGGGATGGCCCTTGTGCTTCAGTGGGTAGAACGATTTTGGGTTACGGAGATTATTATCGGCGTCGTGGTTTATGGTGGATTGCTTTTGTTATTACGGGGAGTTCCTCGACGTGACTTAGAAAAACTCTTCGCTGTGTTGAAGCGTAAATGAAACAAAGAAGGAAATGGAATAAACAAGCCGGGCGGGTGTATGATCGCCCGGCTTGTTTTATGTGGCTAGCTGTTTTCTTCTTCCGATTCATGTCCCGGATGCGGGGGGATTCCTTCCGGGACGCGATAGGTATTGATGACTTCATGATCATGGAATTGCCATAATCGATAGGGAAGTTCGATAGTACCAAAAACACTAACGACCGCGTAAAAATGGGCGCCGTGCATATTCATCGAGCGTACGGGTAAGGAGCCGGGATATTCTTTAGTGTGGATGGGAACAGTTTCAGTTAAATGTTGTGGGAATTCTTTATGGGTATGGAAAATGTAGCCGATGATGACGTTTTCCGGCCAAACGACCAGATCCCCCGCGTTTGGAAAATCTTGATAGCGAGAGATTTGCCGCATGCCCACTTTGTCAGCGTAGAATTTAAAGCCCCAGGTTCCAGCGTACCAGGTTTCATAGTCCTCGGACATGAGATTGTCTTCTACATAGTAAGAATAATCACGGTACGTATCAGAGTATTCACAATCGGCATATTGGACCAACGCACAGATGACGACTTGGATGATAAGCAGAGTGGTCAGCCAAGCGTTTTTTGTGCGTTGATAGAGGTACGGTTCGCGATTTAATGTGCGAAAGGCAAGGAAAGTTAAGGGAGGAAGTGCGGTGATTAAATGGCGTACGGCTTGGAAGGGAACAAAGATGGAGCTAAAGACAATAGGTGCACATAACCAGGCAAAGAGGAAAAGAGAATCTCCGGCTTCACGATCGTTGATATTCTGGAGGTAGGGGATTCCATATCTGATACCTTCATACATGACAAAGGCAAGAAGTAAGAAGCCGGTGATTGCCCAGAAGTAAAATTCAAAAGTAGGAAGACCTTCGTAGAAGAAGTGCATCCAAACGAAGAAGCCGCTTAACAAGAGTATGCCTATAAGTTGTGGGAGCCAGCGTTCGAGGCGTTCATAAAGGGCGAGGGCGCCGCGGCGTCCGTCTTCGAGAAAGCATAGAATGAGTAACACGACGCCAATCCATGCGGCGAGAATATGCCAGAAAGTCCAAGGTTTTGGGCAATAGTTAATGGCAGCCCAGAACAATGCGAGAATAGCAGCGAAGGCGAGCATTTGGAGAATTAAGCGCAGGATATTATTGCTAATATAGCGGAAAAGATTAAGGAGAGCGTAAAAAAGGTAGATTAAAAGCACGATCCCAGCGAGGGCGAGGAGAATGTAATAGACGATGTTGTAGGAGGAATCATAAATGATTTCGAAATGCCAACTGAGAAGCAGTAGGAGACCAGCGCCGAGTGCGATTGTCCACCATTGTTTCTGTTTTAGGTATTGATAAAAGAGAATGGGGATCAGATAGATCATGCTGCCGATGATGGTCAAGACACCGAATATCTTATCGGTATTAGGGATGCCGGATTGTTCGGTGCGTTCGAAAAGAAGGTAATGAAGATGGACAGCATCATAGTAAATGTAATTGTGCAGGCACCATAATCCCACAAGGAGGAAGATAGGCCATACCCACCACATATAGCGGTATTTACGGTGGAAGAAGGGGTACAGCATGAGCACCGGCAGAAAGATGATGGAGGAATATTTTGTAAGGACGGCAAGTCCAGCGAGTATCCCTCCCCAAAACAGGTATCCTTTTTTATCCCGGTCCGTGCCAAGTACAAAAAGAGTGACAGCCATGGTGCCTAAAGCGGCGGCGGGAACATCGCGCATAACATTGCCGGAGACGACCACAGCGGTGCTGGTCATAACGAATAAAAGCGGCCAATAGCCTCCATGGGTAAAGCGCTCCGCGAGTCTTACCATGGACCAGGCTAGCATGAACAAGAAGAGCATCATGGCGGTGTGCAAGACGATTTCGTTGTAATCGGAATAGGCCGCGAAGGGGGCGAGGTAGTAGCTCAGCAGGGGTGGGTTTGTTGTTGTTTCCCATAGTGGAGCGACATACCCGAACCAATCAATATCGCCATGGAAGGGATCGAGTGGATGTTCGAGGATGACCTTGGTTACGTGGAGTACGACGGGGTCGTCGATATGGTAGGCTTTGTTCAAAAAAGGGACAGAGATGATCAAGACGACGACGAGAATAACGAAAAAGTTTTTTTTGCCGTTTCTTGTTTCCATTACCCTAAACTCTCATTCACGAAGTATGCGGGCTCTTCGCGGCGATGCAAGAACGTCAGCATTTCTGCCACGAGTCCCAAGAAGATGGATTGAAACCCCATTAGCATTAAAAAGATCGCTAATGCGAAAGCAATTCCACCTAAATTAAATAAACCATACCAAATTAAAACCAAACTTGCAAGAAAAGCGGTACAACCAATCATACCTACGGAAAGACCGATGCGTCCAAAAAGGTGGGAGGGACGTTGGACGTAGCGGGTAAAAAACATCACGGTGGCAAAATCGAGGAAGCCGCGAATGATTCGTTCGTTACCGAATTTGCTTTTTCCCGAGCGGCGGGGATGATGGGTGACAATGACTTCGGTGATGCGAAAGCCATACCAGCCAGCAATAACTGGCATGAAACGATGCATTTCACCATAGAGTTTAACATTTTCTAATACTTCGCGGCGGTAACATTTCAGGCCACAGTTGAAGTCATGCAAGGGAATTCCGCTGGCGCGAGAAACCACTTTATTAAATAGTTTAGAAAATAAGCGGCGAGAAAGAGGGTCACGTCGATGTTTTTTCCATCCGGAGACAAGGTCATATCCTTCGCCTAATTTTTCCAGAAGATGGGGAATTTCAGCAGGGTCATCTTGGAGGTCGGCATCAATGGTGAGAATAATTGCGCCGCGCGAGGCTTCAAAGCCGGCGGCGAGGGCTGGGGATTTCCCATAATTCATACGAAAGCGTAATGCGCGAACCCGGGGGTCTTCTTCATGCAAGGCTCGTAATTCATCGAAAGAGTTATCGGTGCTCCCATCATCGACGAAAATAATTTCAAAGTCTTCGTTTAAGGAATCTAATGTTTCGCAAATTTTTTCATAGAGTGGGCGTAACGTACTACGTTCATTTTTGGCGGGAACCACGATTGATAGGTTTGGGCATTTGGATGGAGTATATTTTTTTGTTCCCTCGTTGTTCATGATAATCCTTGTTTTGATTTTATGATTCGTATTACTTTAATCGAAAAAGTGAACTTGATAAATATAAAAATGGAAAAATTTTTACAAAAGTTAGAAAAAGATTTTATCTTATAAAGAAGTCCGGAAGAAGGCCAACAGTATTTTTACGTAGGATTCTAGGTTTTTGGGAAGAGAATTGAGGAGAAAAAAAAACTTCATGGCTCTTGTTGATAGAATCATGTCATGTTTCCTTTTCGATGTTTGAACAAGTAGGTAAATACAAGAGGAACAAAAAAGTTACAAGGTATGATGTTCTCTGCAACTATATTCTGTGAAAGAGAAGAATTATCGAACAGCGAGTGAACGAATGAAAACCTGCGGTGAAAGGAAAGTCAAACCGAAGATAAGGAAGGGGGAGAGAGTCGTGAAAAAGCCCAACATGCGTGTTGGGCTTTTTCGCCTTGCATATACTTTTTAGGAGGCTTTTTTGTATAATCCTCGAGCGGTTTTTTCAAGATTTCCTTTTTCAACTTGTTTTCGCAATTCGAGGTAAAGGATCCGGCGTGGATCTTTGGATTTGCTTTTAAAGCCTTTGGCTTTAATTTCATCCATAATCTCTTCAATTTTCATAGGAGAAGAGCCCAGGGTTTCAAGGATGTAATCGCCTAAGGACTTTTTGCTTCCGGGTTTTCGCCCCCGGGTTGATTTTCTCGTCGTGGTAGATTCTTCGCTTGCTGGAGTGTAAGTAGGCTGTGGGGGAGATTCAACCGAGGGACTTCCTGAAGAGAAGGAATCTATATGTTTTTTCAGTTGATCAAGTTGTTTTTCGACTTCACTATGCGCTTTCATTTTGACCAATTCGATAATTTCGTCCAGAGTGTAAGTATCAATAATGGTTTTAGCTGTAGGTTTGGCTGGCATTTTTATATTCCTTTCGACGAATCATATTTTTCATATTTTTCAATTATTTCAATTTAAAATTATAAAATAGAAATATCATTTGTCTATGGTTTGTGAACAAATAATTTAAATAATCCTTACTTTAATATATAAAGATACTATGAAAGATGCGAATCATGAAATGGAATCATCATAAGTAAAAAACTTCTGTTATAAAATGAACGAATTAGAGTCGGTCGGATTGATAGTTTATGGTGATGGACTATGGTAGCATGGTGGAGTTTGTTTATTCGACTCATGGTTAGAAATCAAGGGGAGTTAAGTCATGTCTTGAGATGAATGGAGGTGAAAAAATTCTACTGAATTGGCTATAAAAAAGGGGAAACCCAGTGGTTCCCCCTTTGTGGGTAAAAGAATGATTTCATTCGGGAGTGTAGTTCGTATAAAGGCTCAAAGATTCACAACCGGACAAGTCCATTCGTTCAAGTTAAAGCAACGCGTTATTCATATATTTCGTAAGAGTGCCAATCTTCGACGCTTACTGGCCCAATGCGTTTTTCCACTTCTTGGATGATAAATTCCCGGCGATGGATGACTTGGCGGCGGAAAGATTCAATGTCGTTATGAAATTGTTTTAACATGTTTTTTTCGTTTAAGCGTTTAACATCAGCACGATATCGTACTTCTGGTTCGAGTTTTTCTTCTAATTGGTTAATAATAGGATGCCACCGTTCGGGAGTAAATAAATTTTTGGCCACGTAGCCTAAGCGATGTAGATAGCGATTTTGGATGGTGGGATCTGCTAAAAACGGGCCGCTTATAAAGCCGGGGGGACGCCACCAAGTCCCATGATTTTTGCCGGAGCGTGGGGTGCCATTGGCTCCGAAGAGGATGGGAAAGTCGTAAAAATCATAGTAAGGGAGGATATTTTGGTAGGCATCGCTATCGCCCCAGGTTTTGTCTTTATCCCAGGGGAAAACATACCACAAGCCGGACCCAAACATATCATGATAAACGAAATGATTATTGAAGTATCCATCCCAATCGGAGATCAGCTGACAGCCGACAAAGTAATCGATGATTTCATCCACCGCAAGGGTGGATTCGATATAAAGAGTTAAGTCTTTTCCCGATATGGTATTTAATGTGGTGACCATTTCGATGACATCGTCTTTGCCGGTGCTGAGGTTGGTTTTTTTCTCGTATTGGCGGGAGATGTTATGTTCATTAATACTGCGATCAAAGTTGTAATGGACTTTATAATTGTTTCCGTCGTTATCAAGATGATTTCGGGAGATAAAATTCTTATTGGGTTGTTCGAAGACGAGATGATAGCCTTGGGGAGATCCGTTAAAGAAAAAGCGGTAATGAAAGGCTTTGCCTGCCATACAGCCGATATCGCGATAAATTTGAAAACTTAACCATTCTGCCAGAGCATAGCGAGGTTTTGGTTCGAAGATGATATTAATGCTACTCATTTCATTAAATTCGTAATGATCTAAGAAGAAGACGTTATATCCTGATTTTCTATCGGTGCATACTACATGATCATAGACCTGCCATTCATTTTCGTCAGGAGGACAGTAGACCATGGCGGATTTTCCTCTAAAGGCGTCTTTATCCGTGGATGCGAAGCGATATAAATATAAGAGGGGAATTGTGGACTCCACTTCGTCCGAATAATGATAATAGGTATAAGTATAGCGGGCTTCGTCGGGGGAGGGATGGATGGTTTGTTTTCCCTTTGAATCCTTCGCGGTCATGTAAAAACGAACGAAGGTATGATCCTGTTGGCCAGGAATTGTCGCTGTCCAGCGTCCTTCGGTATCGTTCCCGTGCGATTGTTTCATAGGGAGAGTTTGTTCAGAGTATTGAATGTTTTGCGATTTGGGGAGGTAGGTGAGGGTGACCTCTTCGATTCCTTCTTCATCCATGATATCTGCTTCAATGGTCACTTCTTGATTGGGAGCGGGGCATTGAGGGGTCCATGATACATTGGAGAAGTAGGGAGGGATGTTGGTCGAAAAGAGGGTGTTTTGCTTGCCGGGGCTGAGGGAAGCTGGTTGTTCAAGATTGTGGGTGTAGGAGAGGCCTCCCCCGTAAGTTTGAACAAGCAGTTTTCCTTCTGCGTCGAGCACTTTTAAGGAAAAAGAGAGTCGGTAGTTTTCGCCGAGTTCTATATTCTCGACGGTTTGCATAATACTATTGCTGATGAGAGGTTCTTGGGGACCAGTCGAGACCAATTTCAATACATGATCACCATTCACCGCATCATTTAGTGATATGCGTTCACTGTTTCGGTGGCTTCCCATCGGTCTCCAATCGTTGGATTCGGAGAAGGGGATTTCGAAGTTAGGGTTGGCAAGGATATTTTCATCGGTACCCTTTTTGATTAAAGAAACATCATCGATAAGAAGGGCCCCTGAGCCCTCGAGCGTGAAATAGAGGCGTGAGTTGGTCACAGAACCTGAAGTGGAAAGGTGTTGCCATTGGCCTTCGGTTTGTGCCGAGGCGGTTCCCCAATTCCGGGGATGATGGCTGGGACCCGTTGGAGAAATCCGTTCTAGGCTGGGGCCTTCGCCATCCGGAGTGGTGGGCCAGGGGGGATGATCCTTGTAAGTGACCGAATCAATAACGATGCCATCGGCATTGCTGATATCCACTTTTTCTCCGGCATTGTTTAAAACCCGGTCATAGGGGCCGTAAAGTTTATTTTGCGGGACCCTACTTTCAAGAGCCAGGGGATTCCGGGCAACGACAAGAAAGTCGTCTGCATCGAGAAGAGACCCATCAGGAAAGGAAAAGAAGATCCCATCGGTAAAAGCCCAGTTGGAAAGATCGACGGTTTCATTTCCGTGATTATGCAGTTCGATGTATTCGTCTGGTTCGAAGTCGGTTTCAGGATGATAATGAAGTTCGTTGATGACGATATCATCTTCACCGGCATGAGTGATATTGGGAAGGTAGGAAAACAACAACAAAGCAATCCAAGAAAAATGAATAACGAGACGTTTCATAGGTACTCCTTCAGCCTTTGTCGAAATGATGCAGGTTAATAAATAGTATTGTATTCAATTTCTTATATTAATTAATATACGCAGATTACTCGATACAATAACATAAGAAGCGAGAAATGTCTTATCCCTTGGGTGGATTGACGATCCTCTATTCATTTGGTAAGTTTAGATAAACTTTTTTCAAATGAAAGAATGACTATGGTCCGTTTTCAAAAGCTTGTCGATACGTTTGGAATGGGTTTAATCTTTCTTATTCTTTGTGTATTTTTTAGCACGCAATCCGATATATTTTTCACTCGGTTGAATTTTTCCAATTTGATTATCCATACCGCAGTCAATTTGATTATCGCAGTGGGAATGACGTTTGTGATTTCGGCAGCGGAGATCGATTTGTCGGTAGGTTCACTGATGGCTTTGTGCGGGGTGATTGTGGCTTTGTTGCTGCAGTTTGATTATGAGACGGGTGAGAATTTTATTACGCTTGCTACCTCAATGATTCTTTCACCCTTTCCAGATATATTTCCGTGGGCTTGTGCTTGGTGGTTGGTGGCGGTCACAATTTTTTTGGTATTCGCCATATTGCCCGGGATTGTAGGGGGTGCCTTATCGGGGTTGATCGTGGTGCGTTTTGGGGTGCCAAGTTTTATCGTGACGTTGGGCTTCATGATGATGGATCGGGGGTTAGCGCGATGGTTAACCCATTCTTCTCAAATAACCCCTTTACCGCCGGCTTTCACGCAGGTGGGATCAGGCGTGTGGTTTGAATTCTATGGTTTTCGGGTATCCTATTCTGCCGCCATCGCTTTGTTTATAGCGGTTGTGGGAGCCTTCTTATTGGCACGGAGCCGGTTTGGGCGAAACGTCTTGGCGGTGGGAGGCAATGCGCAGGCCAGTTATCTTAGTGGCGTGTCTGTGAAGCGGACTAAGTTTTTGGTCTTTGTGGTCTCGGGTTTTTGTGTGGCGATTGCGGCGATTATTCAAACGTCGCGCATGTTTATGGGCGATCCCAACGCGGGGGAAGGGTATGAGTTAGATGCGATAGCGGCGGTGATAATTGGAGGTACCAGTTTGTTTGGAGGAAAGGGAACCGTGATTGGGACGATGTTTGGTGCGTTAATTATAGGGGTGTTGCGCAATGGTTTGGAGTTGATGGGGGTCAATGATAATGTGAAATTAATCGTAATTGGTGGTATGATTATCTTTGCCGTTTTGTTGGATCATTATCGGCGTAAACTCTATCAGGGAAAAACGTAACTTTTGAATACAGATACGGAGGAGAAAACTGTGAAACGCAGGAATTTTTTAACCGGATTAGGGGCAGGATTGGCAGCGCCGGTTTTCGTCCCTTCGACGGCAAAAGGCGCTAATGAGACGTATAAAATCGCTTTGGTGATGAAGGCTTTATCGAATCCCTTTTTTCACTCAATGGAAATGGGAGCCCGTGAAGAGGCGGAAAAATTAGGGGTTGAGTTGTTTGTTCAGGGGACCAATAAAGAGACCGATGTTGCCCAGCAAGTGAATATTGTGGAGAATTATATGACGCGTCAAGTCGATGCGATCGTTATCGCTCCCGCGAGTTCAACCGGCTTGGTTTCGGTGTTGAAGCGTGCGCAAACTCAGGGGATTTATGTAGTGAATATTGATAATCCACTTGATGAGCAAGCCAAGAAGCAGATGGACTTGCAATGTCCCTTTGTGGGATCGGATAATGCGTTAGGCGCTTCATTGGCGGCGCATGATTTGGTCGCGGCGATGGGGGGCAAGGGAGAAGTGGCCATCTTGGAGGGAATTCCCGGGGTGCAAAACGCAGAACTGCGTAAGCAAGGGGCGAGGCGTATTTTTGATGCGGAGGAGTATATCGAAGTGGTGGCTTCGCAGACTGCCGAATGGGCTGCGGAGCAAGGATATCGTGTATTTACCAGCATACTTACCTCTCATCCCAATCTCAGCGGTTTATTTGCTGCCAATGACAATATGGCTTTGGGAGCGATTCGTGCGATTGATGGAGCCGGGAAAGTCGATCAGATTAAAGTGGTCTCTTATGATAACCTTAAACCCGCGCGTGAAGCGATCCTTGATGGAAAATTAATTTCGACCATCGATCAGCATCCTGAACTTATGGGGGCTTATGGTGTGCGAGCGGCGAAAGAGCATCTGGAGGGGGAAGCAATTGATGATTATATTCCTACGCCATTGGAAGTGATTGATTACCGTTATTTATCTTTGAATACAAATCAATGAGTATTCGTATTTGCGAACTTGAGCGAAGAATGAAGGGTAGGATAAGGGAATAACCAATGAAAAAGATATACGTTGTTGGAAGTTCAAATACGGATATGGTGGTGAAATGTAAAACCTTACCGACTCCAGGAGAAACCGTGCTGGGAAGTGATTATGTGCGGGTACAAGGGGGGAAAGGGGCGAATCAAGCGGTTGCTTCGGCGCGATTAGGTGGAGAGGTGACTTTTTTTTGCCGGGTGGGAGATGATCCCTTTGGTTTGGAAAGTTTAGAAGAATATCGGAAGGATGGAATTGATACATCTCATGTGATTGTGGAAAAGGGAGGCGCTTCAGGCGTCGCGTTAATAATGGTCGATGCGAAGGGAGAGAACTACATCGCGGTTGCTTCGGGGGTGAATAATCATATGCGTCCCGAAGATGTTGAACCATTGCAAGAGATGTTGCAGCCAGGCGATGTGATTCTAATGCAATTAGAAATTCCGATAGACACTGTAGTACGAACTGCACAAATTGGACAGCAAAAAGGGGCGATTGTGATTCTCGATCCGGCCCCGGCTCCCTCGCAAGGTCTGCCTAAAACCCTTTATTCGATGCTCGATTTTATTCTTCCTAACCGTAATGAAGCGGCGGCCTTGGTAGGGACGGCTACCGTGCCGGAAGTGATGACTCAGGCCTTGCTCAATACAGGAGTCAACAATGTAATCATAACCGTGGGAAATCAGGGGTGCATTTGGGCTCGACAGGAGGGGCAGGATTCTTTGCCTACTTATCCAGTGAAATCGATGGATTCCACCGCGGCGGGTGATGCCTTTGCTGGCGGATTAGCGGTCGCCTTAGCGCGGGAAAAACCGGTACGTGAGGCGATAGAATGGGGACAGAAAGCCGCGACCATGTCGGTTACCCGCATGGGGGCGCAACCTTCCCTTCCTACAAAAGAAGAAATGGAACAATATGAGTTTCCAGAATTATAAGAAGAAAGGAAAATAGGTTTATGAAGAAGAGTAGAAGAAGAGTGAATCAAGTCCTATCCTTTGGCTGTGTTGTTGCTCTTTTGGTAGGCGCGGCGGGATATGTAAGCGCAGCGGAGGGAGATGAGAACGGTGAGAACAAGAAGATCGGGGTTGGGGCTGAGGCTCCTAAAGAGGCTGAGGTTTTGTTTGATGGCACCCGGGAGATGCTTGATGAAAAGTGGACCTATTGGGAAGGGCCGCGGTTTAGTTCTTCTTTACCGATTAAGTGGAAGATTGTCGAAGATCCCGTGGATAAAGGGACGGTGCTGGTGGCGCATGATCCTGCTGCCGAGGGAGGAAAATACGGTGCGGCGGATATTGTGACGAAGAAAAAATACCGTGATTTTCGTCTCCATGTTGAGTTTCTGGTTCCCCATGAAGGAGGGAATAGCGGGGTGTATTTACAAAATCGCTATGAGATTCAAATTCTGGATGGGGATAAGGGAAAACATGGCATGGCGGCTGTGATTAATGAGGCGGCGGGGCCTTATGAGGCGTATCATGGAACCGGGAAATGGAATTCCTATGATATTCAGTTTCGGGCAGCGCGTTTTGATGAGCAAGGGAATCTTACTGAAAAAGCGTTGGTGACAATCTATTTTAATGGTGTATTAGCCCATAAGAACCAACGGATAGAGAAAGTCTGGGGTGGAGAGAATTCTGGTCTGGATGGGGGAAATCAAGGAGGTGAAGGGATTACGGATCGTCCTGGTGGGATCAAGCTTCAGTGTGAAGGGCATGAGGTGTTGTACCGCAACATTTGGATTAAAGAACTAGAGATTAAGGAGCCGGATACATGGTTTGAATAAAGGACTCAATTTGGATGTCAAATTGTCCTAAAGGAAAATTCAATTGTATTTCGATCGATTTACCTCTACCTTATAGCGTAGAGGTTTTTTCTATACGAGAGAAATGGGAGGAAAACCATGACCAAGAAACGATCCAGTACGCGTAGAGATTTTTTGAAAACGACGGCATTTACCGTTTTGGGGAGCAAGTTTGCGACCCCCTCGTGGGCGGATGAAGATAAGCCGATGCCGCAGCGTGAATTTGGGCGATCCGGTGAGAAGGTTTCGCTATTGTGCCTTGGCGGGCACCATATTGGGCGCCAAGGTGAAGATCAGGAATCGATTGATTTAATCCGAGAAGCCATCGATTTGGGGGTGACTTTTATGGATAATGCCTGGGAGTATCATGGCGGCCGTTCGGAAGAACGAATGGGACGTGCTTTGGAAGATGGGTATCGCGATAAAGTTTTCTTGATGACCAAGCATCATGGACGCGATAAAGAAACAGCGATGAAACATTTAGAAGAAAGTCTACGCCGCTTAAAGACTGACGTGATCGATTTGTGGCAGTTTCATGAAGTTGTGTACGATAAAGATCCAGAAATGATTTTTGCGAAGGATGGTGGAATTGAAGCGGCAATTGAAGCTAAGAAACAAGGGAAGGTGCGCTATATTGGATTTACAGGGCATAAAGATCCGGAGCATTTTAAGAAGATGCTCTCTTATGATTATGAATGGGATGCGGTACAAATGCCGCTCAATGTTTTAGACGCGCATTTCAAGAGTTTTCGGGAAAATATATTGCCCATCCTGCTAGAGCGGGGAATTGCACCGGTGGGGATGAAATCGCTCGCTTCCGGAGCGATTGTACGAAACAACATCGTTCCCGTTAAAGATGCTTTGCGATATGTGTTTCGTTTGCCGGTTGCTACGGTGGTATCGGGAATGGAGAACCGGGAATACTTGCATAAGAATGTCCAATTGGCGAAAACATTCGAGTCTTTGGATGATGAGGCGATGGAAAAGATTCTCGCTAAGACCAAAGAGCCGGCAATGACGGGAGACTATGAACTGTTTAAGACGACCCGGCGATTTGATGGGCCTGTTGGGAGAGAACTGCATGGGGTTGGATGATTATCATTCTACCCATGTTTAAAAAACGCAGTGAAGAGGCGCGGGGGTGTGTTGGGGGTATTTTTTTACGTTACCAGCCGTATTTTTCTGGGCCCCAGGGCTTGCGTTCGAGTTCTTGTTTTACGTAGATGAGTGAATTATTGGATACATCTTCGTTGAGAATCACGCCCGCGCCAATGATGCTGTAGCATCCCACTTTAACGCCGGGCATCAGTACGGCGTTGACGCCCGTGCGTGTATAGTCGCCGAGATAGGCTGCGTTGGCGAAAGGAGAGCCGGTGATTTCGCGCCGTCCTTTGACGCGATGGATGGTTTCTTGATCATCAAAGCGGAGATTGCCGCAAACGGTGGCCGCGCCCAGATCGGCAGAACGTCCCAAGACTCCCCAGTATTCACCGTAGTGGAAGGAATAGGCTCCATCCATCATTAGGCCGCCGAATTCCGCCCCGTGGCCGACGATGCAGCTATTTCCGATCGAAGTGTTGGCTTCGATTTTACAGTATTCCTTAATTTCGGTGTGATCTCCAATAATGCAATTTTCGCCAATGATAGCGCCATCGATAATTTTTGTATGGCGGCCAACTTGAATATTCCCTTTCAGCTTTACATCACGGCCGATGAAGGACCCTTCGCCTAGAATGACATATCCCTCGATCTGGGCTCCATCTTCAATGCGTGCGTCATTGGCGAGTTGGTTTTCATTGATGAGTGCGCATTGATGTTCCAGCAACGCATGGTTGGCTTCCATAAGGTGCCAGGGTTTATCGATATCGACGAAAAAACCTTGATTTTCCACGGCATGGATGGTTTTCCCGTGGTGCAGCCTATGGCTCACCGATTCTGCCAGTTCGGCTTCTTGGGGAGGCATGTTTCCCACGTTGACCGAGGTCATGAGGCCGGGATTCTGTGTGAGCGCAGGAATGCATTCTCGGGTGAATCGGTAAATGCCGCAAAGGCGATGGGTGGCCTGGCGGGGATGGCCAAGGATTTGGGTAATTTTTTTGTTTTTCACATTTGCACAAAGCCATTCATGGGGTGGGCGATGATGGAGGGGATTGACCAGAGCTGCGCCATCACCGTTGGAAAGAGGGTAATTCAATAAGCGGATTAGATCCTCTTCGTTGAACAATACATCGCCATAGAGGACGAGAAATTCTTCATCCTTTACGAAGGATAAAGCGAGTAAGAGGGCGTCCGCGGTGCCGCTTTGTTTTTTTTGCTCGACATATTGAATATTGCTTTGCTGACCGATGGCGGATAAAACTTGGCCTCCCAGATGTCCGGTTACGACGACGGTATTATTGATCCCGGCTAGGGATAGGGCATCCATTTGCCATTGTATAAGGGGGCGGTTGGCGATGGGTAAAGCGGCTTTTGCCCAGGTCTCCCCATAGGGCCATAGTTTGCTTCCACGTCCAGCGGCGAGGATAATGGCAGTATTCATGAGTTTCTCCCAAGTTTAAGGGTTAAGTGTTCAGAGCCTCATCGGCATGATCTTGGATTTTTTGAATTGCGCCGGCGATGTCTTCCATATCGGATTTTGTACCTAAAAACATTTCTTGAAATAACCACACGCCTTCATCCCGGCATATGCGAATGCATTCGGGGCAGCAATCGTCGTCGAAATGGACGCGTGCTTTGTATAAGGCCTCATAAGCCGGAGTTTTTTCGGCGAAATGTTGGAAATAAGAATAATGAATAAGGGGCAAATAGCCGGAAGAGCAGGGGATGCCTTCTTTTTCCAGGGCTTCGATAAAGCGCGCTTTTGGTACATTTTGAAAGGCTTGGGGGGTGTAGCGCAAGATGCCCAGGTGATAGGCATGGCGTGTAGTCTTCTCATAGGAATCTGTCATGCTTATGCCTTCAATATCGTTGAGTAAGGATCGCAAATAGGCTGCGTTTTGTTCGCGGATTTTCATTTGTTCTTCCATGCGTTCGAGTCCAACATTGAGCAATGCGGCTTGAAACGCACCCATGCGGTGATTTCCTCCCATCTCGTGATGGTCATACCATGCTCCCCCTTTAACGCGTCCGCAATTGACGAAACTGCGTAAGCGTTCATACAAGGCTTCATCATTTGTAACAATGGCTCCGCCTTCACCGGAGGTGAGATTTTTCGAGGATTGGAAGGAGAAGGTTCCCATGTGGCCGATGGCGCCAACCCGTTCGTCACGCCACTCAGCCCCATGGGCTTGGGCTGCATCTTCCATAACCCACAGGTTGTGTTCCTGAGCAATTGCCATGATTTCATCCATATGGGCCGGATTCCCTGCAATGTGGACTGGAATGATGGCTTTGGTTTGGGGGGTGATGGCTTTTCGAATTGCTTGGGGATCGAGGTTATAGGTTGTGGGATCGATATCGGCAAACACGGGAATCGCGTTGGCCATGAGAACGCCAATGCCAGTGGCAATGAAGGTATAGGGAGGGATAATTACCTGATCGCCGGGACCAATGCCTAAGGCTTGCATGGCGATATAGATGGCGTCGGTTCCGTTGGTGCAGGCAACCGCGTAGTGGGCGTCACAGAAGGAGGCAAAATTCTTTTCAAAGGCTTCAATGGCACTGGAACCGATGCCCCATGCATCTTCTCTTAGGGTTTTGAGTAAGGCTTCTTCTTCCCGATGATCAAAAATTGGCCATGTAGGAAAAGGTTGGGTTCGGTAAGGCTGTCCTCCCTGGATTGCAAGATGGGGCATAAATTCATTCTCCTTTTTTGTGAGGGTAAAGCAATCCATTCACACTGTAATTTATGTGTACGAATGGAATCTTCAAAAGATCATAGTTATAATAATAGAAAAACTGGTTAAAATTATAAACCGAAGTCAATCTGAAAGTCTATTCAAGACGGTAAAGATCAGTTACTTTTTTCAGGAGTTGTGATGTCGGATTTTGATGTTATCGTGGTTGGTGGAGGTCATGCCGGATGCGAAGCGGCCGCGGCCTCTGCGAATATGGGCGTAAAAACTGCCTTGCTTACCTTCGATTTGGATGCACTGGCGAAGATGTCGTGTAATCCCGCCATCGGCGGGGTGGCTAAGGGGCAGCTGGTGCGTGAGATCGATGCCCTGGGCGGGATTATGGGGCGGGTATCGGACCGTGCAGGAATTCATTTTCGGATACTCAATGCTTCGAAAGGTCCGGCAGTACGTTCGCCCCGAGCGCAGGCAGATTCACCGCGATATTGCCAGTACATGCGGGAGTGTTTGGAGAGAATTTCGAATCTTACGCTTTTGCAGGGCGAAGGTTCTTCGGTCCTGGTGGAGAATGGCCAGGTCACAGGGGTTGCGGATCGTCAGGGGAATAAGCTTTATGGGCGCATGGTGATCCTTACGCCGGGAACTTTTCTTGGCGGTTTACTGCATTTTGGCCTTGAAACAAAGCAGGGCGGCCGAATTGGTGATAGTCCTTCTTTGGTGTTAGCGGAAAATCTTCGCGAGCTTGGCTTTTCTTTGGGGCGATTAAAAACTGGAACTCCGGCACGTTTAAATAAACATACGATCGATTTCTCTTCCATGGAGAAACAGTATGGGGATGAACCGCCTGCTCCCTTTTCTTATCATCCTGAAATTCAAGTGCGTAATCAGGTGTGTTGTTATATTACCCGCACGGAGCAAGAAACGCATGATATTATAGCCCATAGCCTTGACCGATCTCCACTGTATACGGGAAAAATTACTGGGATAGGACCCCGTTATTGTCCCTCGATTGAGGATAAGATTTATCGATTTCCTGATAAGAGTTCGCATCCAATTTTTGTTGAACCTGAAGGGTTGGATACCGATTTAGTCTATCCCAATGGCATTTCGACCAGTCTTCCTTTGGATGTGCAGGAAGCCTTCATCCATACGATTCCGGGGTTGGAAGGTGCTGAGATTGTGAAGCCCGGTTATGCGGTGGAGTATTTCTTTTCGAATCCCCAAGACTTGTATCCATGGCTAGAGAGCAAACGTGTCGCAGGTCTGTTTATGGCAGGGCAGATTAATGGAACCTCAGGCTATGAAGAGGCTGCCGCGCAGGGATTTATCGCGGGTATTAATGCGGCATTGCGGGTGCAAGGGGCTGAACCGTTTATTCTTGGCCGCGATGAAGCCTTTATCGGCGTTTTGGTGGATGACCTCGTGACCAAAGGGGTGGAAGAGCCTTACCGGCTATTCACTTCTTCGGCGGAATATCGATTGTTGTTACGTCAGGATAATGCTGATTTTCGGCTGCAGGAAAAGGGCTATGATTTGGGATTGATTCCCCGTGATTGGCATGAAGAAATGCTGCGATGGAAGAAGGATCTTGGTGAACTGCGGGATGAGCTTAAGAAAAAAATCATTCCACCGACGGCGGAGATGCAATCCCTTTTTGCGGAGATGGAACTAGGTTCGATTTCGCACAATACTTCGTTGCTGCAAATTCTACGCCGCGCGAAGATGAAGCCGGAGTATCTTGTGCGTTTTGGGGTGGATATTTCTTCTTATCATTCTCGAGTACTGGAACAGTTGGATATCGAAACCAAGTATCAAGGTTACATTGAACGTCAGCTTAAAGAAATAGAAGAAGACCGCAAGGCTGATCGCCGTCCTATCCCGCCTGATCTTGATTATGATGCGATTTCGACGATGCGTAATGAAGCGAAGGAAAAGTTCAAGCGAGTGCAGCCCGCGACGCTTGGGCAGGCTTCCCGTATTCCGGGAATTTTTCCTGCAGATATTACCGTACTGTGGGTAAGTATTATGAAACACACGCGCGAGACTTCTGCCGCATGAGAGTGATGTCGGTGGTAGACTTTCTTAACAGGGTCTCGCTTGTATTACTACAATAACAATGCTGTTTGGTTAGTGCCCCTGTTTGTACGGTATAAAGAATGCAGGATGTTCCCTGATTGTAGATCACCAACTCTTTGACTTTGTTTGAGATAGAGTAACCTACTTTTTTGGTAATGTCTAAACTAAGAGGGGTGAGGGGATTTTCTATGGGAGAAAATCTCCTTTGAGTTATTAGAACCTGTTATAGAAAAGGCGTATGGTTTATTTTCCATACGCCTTTTCATCATTTAACGAGTAGAGGAATTATATTTTTTCAACAACTGGAGCGAACAAACGGTTGGCTTCTGGAGCGGGACCCATGAGGGGGAGTACGTATTGGCGGAAAGCTTCGGTCACGTTATTGCTTTCGGCATTGAGAAATTCGTTGGCCATCACTTTGGTTTTCGCGGCGATTTCATCTAGTGCAGCGAGATCATATTCAACCGCGTAGTTGCCAACCCGTTTGATGACCACGGAGCCATCGATATTATGCCAAAGGGCGTATTGAGCCGCTTTTTCGCCCACTTCACGGGCTTCATGCATATCCACTTCGGAGTAACATCCGAGGAAGCATCGTTGAGGATAGCCCAAGGTGTCTGCACGCACACGTTTGATTTTCAATTCATCTTTAATCAAGTTCGAGAGTACATCGCCTAAGGCACCGGTACCTGAAAGCTGCACATTGCCGTGAGCATCACGATCCGCTTTGCCGCTGATGCTCACCACGACCGGGACTTCTTTTCCATTTTCGTCTTTCTCGCTCCAAATGCCTTCCGAGACCGCGATGATACAGCGTCCATATTGTGAGTAAATCGCATCCACATCTTTTAAAAATTGTTCTTGATCGAATTGTCGTTCGGGAACATAAACCAAATGGGGACCGTCATCGGGAAAGCGACGATAGGCCGCCGAGGCGGCTGTTAAGAAGCCTGCATGGCGTCCCATGACGACTCCGATGTAAACCCCTGGTAGCGCGCGGTTATCCAGGTTTACTCCTGCAAAGGCTTGGGCAACATATTTCGCTGCGGAGCCGTAGCCAGGACAATGATCGGTGACCATGAGGTCATTGTCGATAGTTTTGGGAACATGAACGCAACGACATTCATAGCCATCTTCTTCAGCGAACTGATTGACCAACCGGCAGGTATCTGAGGAATCGTTTCCCCCGATATAGAAGAAATAGCGAATATTATATTTTTTGAATACATCAAAAATCTTCCGGCAATAATCGACGTCTGGTTTATCCCGGGTTGAGCCGAGAGCCGCGCCCGGTGTCAAGGCGACTTGTTCCAAGTTGTGAGAGGTGGCTTGGGTGAGATCGGTGAAATCTTCGTCAATAATTCCACGGACCCCATGACGTGCGCCATAAACATGAGTGACTTGGGGGAATTTACGGCATTCTAAAGCCGCTCCAACGAGACTTTGATTGATGACGGCTGTCGGTCCGCCTCCTTGTGCGATAATTGCTTTTCCTTTGAGTTCAGCCATTGGAAATGACTCCTTTGATAGTATTGGAATAGAATGATTTTTAACGTTTTCTATAAAGTATACGAGTTATGTGTAGGGGTAAGTGAGAAGCGTTAATTATTATTCTTGAATGAAATATCCCCCTTTTTACCATAATTTCAACCCGCTTCCTGATCAAGTTCCATCAGCGATGGATATGTGAGAAGGGCGCAAAATAAAGGATCGTTTTTGGATGTTGGTTATTCTTCTTCATCGATATGCGGATTGGCAGGTGGATCCTCAGTTTTATAAGGGAATGAATCATCGATGGGAGTCTCGGATAATTCTTTGAGGTAACGGCTAACGCGTTCTACGATGATTTGAACGAGTTTTTCTCCTTTTTCTTTCGTAGCGGGATGAGGATTTCCTACACCTGTATTTGTAGTCAAGATATGCCAAGGGCGGGTGATATTCACCCAGCCTTCTTGAATACCATAAAGGCGGGGTGTTTTAACTTGGCCTTTATCGGCGAGTGAGACATCTACGAGTTCAGGGAATAAATACATGCCAATGCTAGTTTCCATTTCTCCCGCATGATCTCCCGCATCTGTGAAAAGTTCATCATAATAATCCGCAGCGACCTGATACCAATTGATCAGGCTGAGATGTACTTGAGTTTTTCCGTAAAATTCGCGCAGGGTGTGTTTGAAATCGTTTCCGCCGTGGCCATTGAGTAAAACCAATTTGCGAACTCCCTGGGTCTCTAAGGAGACGATAATATCTCGAATGACGACATCCAAAGTGGATGGATTCAATGAAATGACCATAGGATAGGATAATTGATTGGTATTGACGCCATAAGGGATGGCAGGCAGCAAGGCGACTTTGGCGCCCATGGAATGTGCTTTCTCACAGATGAGATCACCCAGAATTGTAGTTGTTAGGGTGTCGGTACCGTAAGGCATGTGTAAATTATGGGGTTCGGTAGCTCCAATGGGGAGCATGGCGATTTTATAGGGTATTTGGCGAACATAACTGTATTTGACTTCATCGAGTTTCCAAGGTTTCATGAGCAAGGCCTTTTTAAATAGAAATATTTTATTCTTATTCTTATTCAGAAGGTGATAAATGTTCCTTTAAATGGTTTTTCCACGCTTGGATAATTTTATGCGCACAATCCTCAAAACCAAAGTCATCGGTTTGGATACAAAAGTGAGAAGCTTTTTGATAAAGAGGATTTCGTTCCCGCAAGACGTTTTCAATTTCTTCCGTGTGAGATTGATTGCCCGTAAGGGAGGGACGGTTGGTATCATGAAAAATCCGTTTGGCGATGGTATCGATAGAGGCTTGCAGCCAAACAACAAATCCATTACGGCGTAAGTCGGTGATATTCTCTTCGCGTGTTATAACCCCTCCGCCGGCATCAATGATGATCGCATCCATTTCTGAGAGTTCTTCAACTAATAAACGTTCTTCTTCACGAAAGGAATCCCAGCCGTATTTTTCTACGAAGGAGGTTATGGATTCTTCAAACCGTTCTTGCAGTATTTCGTCCATGTGATGAACTGGCATATTTAATTTTAGATGGAGAATATCGCCCAAGGTGGATTTTCCTGTACCGCGATAGCCAATCAACACAAGATTCATCGATAGCCGAGCTCCTGTTCCACGGTTTTCAGCATCCTTTTGATAGGTGGATTTTCACCTGTCCACAAACGAAACTGTTCGGCTCCTTGCATAACAAACATGGGAACTCCGTTCACAATTTTCGCACCACGTCTTTCGGCTCGTTGAAGCAAGAGTGTTTTCGCAGGATTATAAATTAAGTCAAACACTAAATGTTTTTCTTCTATCCATTCTTCTTCGAGTAAGCAATCATCTACATGGGGGTGCATTCCAACGGGTGTGGTGTGTATGATCCAATCCACATCAGGTAACACATCGCGTATTTCTTCGAAAGAGGTGGCTTGAATGGGAACCGAAGTATGCTCTTGAATCTCACTGGTTAAGAGACGGGTTTTTTCGGGTTTTTCTTTTTTGCCTGCGAGGATGATTTTTTGGGGATTGCGTTCGCATGCGAGGGTAAATGCGACTGCGCGGGCAGAGCCTCCAACGCCAAGGATCAATACTGATTTCTTTTCTGTGAATTCATGTTGTTCCAAAGCGTGGAGTGCACCCAGGCCATCCGTGTTCGTTCCGCTTAATACTCCGTTGTTATTCGTGATGGTATTAACCGCACCAATGCGCCTTGCCAGGGGGGTGATCTCATCTAAATAAGACATGATGGTGACTTTATGGGGGATGGTGACCGATAAGCCTCGTATCTGAAAACCGCGCATACCTTCTACGGCTTTTCCCGCATCAAGGACGTGAAAGGCGACATAAGCGTAGTCAAGGTGTAAAGCCTGAAAGGCGGCATTGTGCATCACCGGCGACATGGAATGATGGACGGGATTCCCGATAACTGCACATATTTGAGTTGTGCCACGAATCGTTTGCATAATATGATAGCTCACATGAGTGGTAATAAAATCAGGGGTGGAGATTCTCCACCCCTGAAAGAGCATTGTATCGAAGTTCTTGTTATTGATCAAGAAAATCACGTAGTTTGCGGCTACGGATGGGATGCCGTAATTTTCGTAAGGCTTTGGTTTCGATTTGCCGCACTCGCTCGCGGGTGACACCAAAACGGTTTCCCACTTCTTCTAAGGTTCGTTGATAACCGTCACTAATTCCAAACCGTAATCGCAGAACGGTTTCCTCGCGTTCCGTTAATGTTTGCAAGACGTTATCCATTTGTTCATCCATGATATGGTCGGAGGTCATGGAGGAGGGAGAGCGGATGGTTTTGTCTTCGATAAAATCACCAAAGTTGGTATCGCCTTCCTCGCCGACGGGGGTTTCAAGAGAAATGGGTTGTTGGGCAATTTTAAATACGCTCCGTACTTTATCCACGGGCATATCGAGGTAGGTTGATAATTCGTCGGGAGTTGGTTCACGTCCATTTTCTTGGACGAGTTTCCGTGAAATACGGGTCATTTTGTTGATGGTTTCGATCATGTGAACGGGGATACGAATCGTTCGTGCCTGATCCGCGATCGCGCGGGTGACCGCTTGACGAATCCACCAAGTCGCGTAAGTACTAAATTTATAGCCGCGGCGATATTCGAACTTATCGACTGCACGCATGAGACCAATATTTCCTTCTTGAATTAAATCGAGAAATTGGAGGCCACGGTTGGTGTAATTCTTGGCGATGGAGACAACCAAGCGAAGATTGGCTTTGACGACATCCATTTTAGAAAGGTGGGCTTGGTTTTCACCTTCCTTGATCAACTCAACGATTTTCTCTAAATATTCTGGTGATTCATCTAGTTCGTTTTTGCTTTTTTTGAGGCGTTCCTTTTCACGTTGAAAACGTTTACAAATAGGAATTAATTCATCGCGGCGTAGATGGGTTCGCTTCTCTAACTCACTTTTACCAAAGCTGGTATAGCGTAGTTTTTTATAAAGGGTTTCTACTTCGGAGGAACGTAAACCAAATTGATTGCAGATTTTGTCGATTTCCATCTGCGCATCACGAATGCGGCGATGGATGGAACGAATTTTTTTGGAGACCTTGCCGATTTGTTCATGATCGATCTTCATGGAGATGAGCAAGTTCCCTAAATGGATTTTCTTGTTAAATAATTTGGTACTATTTTTCTTCGTGGGTCGTTTCTCCATGCGGTAAACTTCAGTTTGAGTTTTTTTGATCTTGGTTAATTTTTCCCGCATATCGGTGAGAATTTGACCGCGGTCATTTTCGGAAAATTGATCGTTCAGGTCAAAGTTTTGAATAACATCTTCTAATTTCAGATGATCATTGTCCAACTTGTCGAGTAATTTTTCAAATTCTTTGATCGCAGTTTTACTAAGAGCCAACGCGCGACATACTTTGAAGCGTCCCTCTTCAATTTTCTTAGCCAGTTCAATTTCCTGTTCACGGCTAAGGAGAGGAACGCGCCCCATCTCTCGTAGATAGAGGCGAACCGGATCATCCACCCGGGTACGTTCATCAAGTAGTTGATCCTCCTCTTCAACATCTTCTTCCTCTTCATCACCGGAAACGACGAGCGCTTTTCGTCCATTGCGGGATAATTGGTCATATTCATCCACGACTTGAATGTCCAAGTCATTGAGGACAATAAAAATGTCATCCAATTCTTCTACACTTACAGACTCGTCATTAATCATCCGGTTTACATCATCGTAGGTTAGACAACCATTTCTCTCCCCCAGTTCAATAAGTTTTTTAAATTTCATGTTGCCTTGGCGTTCTTCAGCAATCAAATCTTTCGCCATGGATGCACTCTCCCTTATCCAAAAATAAAATAGGACATTCCCATTTGAATGCCCATGTTCCAACAACCGAAAACAAAACATTGAATATCATAAGCGTGACAATGACGTGGTGAAAACAAACGTCTCTTTGACGGTGGGATAAACCAACGGGGTATGTGTGAGATGAATGAATCATGATGAACATAGATTTTGTATTGGTCTTTTCTAGTTCAATACAACCTTAAAAACCACATCTCCTAAAATATCTTTTTAGGTCAAATTTGAAAAGATATTTTACCCTATTTTCTCCAAGTATAGACACCTATTGAATTCCGTACAAGTAGTTTTTTTCAATCAATTGGCATCGAGTCTTTTCAAGCATTCCTCAATGAGTTCTTGGGTGAAATCTGTGGTGCTCAAGTTGCCTCCTAAATCCGGGGTGGTTTTTCCAATTTTCAATAGATGCAATAAACTTTCGCGAAGGATTTGGCTGAGATGTTGTTCTCCAATTTCATGTAACAGCAACGTGAGAGCAATGAAAATAGCGGTAGGATTACATATGTTTTTGCCCGCGATATCGGGGGCGGTGCCACCCGCGGGATCGAACAAACCAAAATCAATGCTCCCATCTTCGTGGAAAGAATAATTGCCGCTGCCGCCTACGCCCATAGAGCCGACAAGACCACAGGCCATGTCGGAAAGAAAATCACCGTATTCATTCAAGACAATAATGACACTGTAATTCTGGGGATTGATAACAAGTTTTGCTAAGAGTGCATCGAAAAGTTCGCGGCGGTGTTCTACATCATGGAATTCTAAAGCCACTTTATCCACCACTTTTTGAAAGAAGCCATCGGTGATTTTTTGGATCGTATACTTGGAGGCGGAAGTTACGTTTTTTTGGGTTTCTTTAGCGAGTTTAAATGCGAACCGTGCTGCTTCTTCACAGGGGCGTCGCTCGACCACACGGATAGAAACAGCCGCTTCTTCGCCAATCATTCGTCCCGGATCTTCATATGTCCCGCCAGTGGCGACACGAATAATATCGAGATCGATGGGTTGGCTAAAGTTGCTTTGTAAACCGGGTATCGAAACTACAGGCCGATGTATAACGCTGAAATTACACATGCGCCGCAAGATGGCATTGGGGCTTTCGTTTTCGGTGATGGTAGGATACTTAATGGCGTAGCGGGTTTTTTGGATGGATTCATACGCTTGGTCATATATGGCTGCGCCATGATGATTGCGGTTTTCTAAACTTAAATCTACGGGAAGAAATTCCACTTCAATCGGCATTTGTTTACAAAACGTATGAACCGCCCGGCTTAATTCTGGCCCAATACCATCTCCTAATAATTCTGTGATTACGTAACCCATGAAAAAAGGCCTCCACGAATTTAATTTACTTATTTGATAAGGTTGTCTATTATTCTACTAGGGCTTAATATGAATCGAACCCTTTCAGCTCTTTTGTTTGGAAAACTCCAGAAACTTATGTTCTAAGCCATAGGTGGCGAGTATGTATGCCTTAGGATAGATTCGTAGATACGAGGGTTTTGTTTTTTCTGGAAGTTTAGGAATTGGGAAGTTGTAATTCATAGACACAAAAACCTGGTTTTTGGGGAGGAATGGTTTTGACAATATTCCCACGTGGATCGATGACCCCGGTAATGCCGGTATTCGCGGCACGAGCCAAATAACGCCGATTTTCTGCGGCGCGGAAAACACTTTGAATAAAATGTTGCTTTAAGCCGGGAGAAGTTTTAAACCAGGCATCGTTGGTGATATTGACAAGGAAATCGGCCTCTTGGCTAGCCTTGTGCATCTGTCGAGTGAGGGTCGATTCAAAACAAATAGCCACAGAGAAAGTGATCCCTTTACGGGTTTCAAACAAGGTTATTTCTTTCCCTCGTTGAAACAATCCCGCTCCCGCTTCTTCGATCAGAGTTTCAATATGGTAAAAGGGCCAATATTGACCTAAAGGGATCCATTCCCCATAGGGTACCAGGTGAACTTTGTGATACCACTGTAAATTAGGTATTTTCACTTCCATATTCTCGACAGAAACCTCCATGCCTGGAGAAAGAAGCGCGGCTCGGTTCCAAAAATCCCATCCCTCACCCTTTTCATATTTCCCATGCACAGTGCCTAAAAGTAATTCTGTATCGGCTTGGTTCACAAAAGACAAAACCATATCCAGCAAATCTTGATCATAGTTCAAAGGTCGTGGGATGGTGCTTTCCGGCCATATAATGAGGTCCGGTTTATCTTCTAAGGCTTGTTGCGAAAGAGAAAGGCAGCGGTTGACCATGTCATCCGTGGATGCGGATTCTTTCTGATTTTGATGAAACCCTCCTTGGATAAGGGCAACCCGGAAGGGGGTGGTTGTTTCATAGTGGGGGGCGCTCCAGTAGGAAAAGAGCATAAGACAAAAAAAGAGAGCCCCAAAGGAGGTCAAGGTATAGATTGTTTGCCGAATAGGAAGGGAAGGGAGTGAAACCCACCAGCGAATTTTTTGTTCAAAGTAGCGTTTGACCAACACGGCAAGGCAGAGGTTGATTCCCGCTACAAAAAAAGAAAGGCCATACACACCAATATACGGAGTCATGAGTCTTGCTCCTTCCCAGGCATAAAGCGCGTGACCTAAGTATCCCCAGGAAAAAGATAACCATCCCAGCGAACGTAGGTATTCAATCACAAACCACAAAAGCGCAGCCAAGGGAAGGAAAAAAGGGAAGGTGAGAAGTTTGCCAAAAAGAAGCGTTTGCAAAGCGAAGACAAAAGAAAGGAAGAAAACCAACGCTACCATCCCAGGAAAGGAGGCATGCCATAACCAATAGAGATGTAACAGGTAAAAGGTAAAGCCGGTGCAGAATCCCAGCCAAAAATTTTGTACCTTCCAGCCTGGTTGAATCTGGAGCAAAAAAGGAATCAGAGCGATCCAAATAAGAAAAGAGACTTCCAATGGGGGATAGGCGAGGCTCCATACCAATCCGCTGAGCAGGGCAGCTAGCAGTTCAACTCCATTCAGATTCGGAGTCAGCCAATCTTTCAGATTCTTCTTTGGTAAGAGGTTCACTGATGTGATATTCTCCTGACAACCAGTTTCCAAGATCGATCATTTTACATCGTTTACTGCAAAAAGGAAATGTGGGAGTGTTCCGTCCTTCAGGAAGTTCTTGTTTACACTTGGGGCAACGATACACCGGTGAGTGAATCATTTCTTGGCCTCCTTAAGCAAGATTTAATTGTTATTGTAAATGAAGCCGTCTCTGCGTAAAGAGAGTTTTTTTCCTTCAAAAAAATAATAGTCATAGCCTATTTTCTATTGTACAATAAGAAGTGAAAGGCCAAACTTCAACAGTAGGAGGTGGCTATCATGAGAGGAAATGGAGTTCTGTTTTGGGGAATTTTATTTCTCTTAGTTCTAATGTGCATAATCCCGGGGGCGTCCTGGCGCTACGGTTTAAAACGAGCCTATAGACGTACAGTGAACGCTTTGAAATGGCAGCCTTTTCTTCCGTATATTTCTGGAGAAAGGGAAAGTAAAAAAAAGCATATTACCTTAGAAAAAGAATGCGGGACTCAGGCGCATCGAGAATCGTATGGAAAAATCTTCATCCGTAATCGGACGCAAACGCAATAACGGGATTTTCTTTTCAGGGAATTATGTCTATAGTGCATGGGCGGGACCCAAAAGGTTCCGCCCATGTCTATATTGAAAAATTGATGTTTATTTATCATGATAGAGTTCCTGAAATATTTCGTTCCCACTTCTATTCGAAGCATCCTCCGTAAAAGGTATGGTTTGGCAAAGAATGTTGCCTGTGAAAGAGGATTAAGTACCGAAGCCCTGCTGCATTTAACCCGTGGCTATTTTGAGTCCCTCGAAGTTAAAGAGAACTGTCTTTATGGGCATGGGTGGATACTTATTCCCTCGACTCCTATTGAACGAATGGAATTGTGGATCGCAGGTGAAGCGGTATGTGAAGTCGAGAGGATGGAACGTCCGGATGTAGCGCAAAGTTTTTCTTTTTTGGAGCATGCGAAAAATAGCGGTTTTCGTTTTGCCTGGGAATTGCCAAATGATTTATTGCATGATTTCACAGAATTGCAAATCGTGGGATATCGTAATAAGAAAATTGTTGGTCGCTTAGAGACATTTTACCGAAGTGATTTGATGGAATGTGTTCCCTGTCCACCAGTCGATTTAATTCGCCGGGTAGATGGCTGTGACATTCCAACATTTTATATGCTGAAAGGCGTCAAGAATTATTACGAGTTTTGCCAACTTATTGAGCAGTATACGAAAGTGGGCGAAGTGAATTCGCTTCTTGATTGGGGCTGCGGTTGCGGGCGTATTATTAGTTTCTTTGAGCGTTTCAGTCTTATTCCGAAGATTTATGGGTGTGATATTGATGAAGAAGCGATCGCTTGGTGTCAGGAACATTTACCGCGTGCCTCGTTTTGTGTGAGTCCTCTCTATCCGCCAACAGAATATGAAGCCCAGCAATTTGATTTAATCATTTCTTTTTCGGTTTTTACTCACTTGAGCCGTGAACTTCAATTTCAGTGGTTGGAAGAACTACAGCGTATTAGCCGCCCGGGAGGTTACCTTTTTGTGACGGTGCAGGGAGAGTTTGCGGCTTTGCCTAATCTATTGCAGGGGAAACTTAACGAAGAGCTTCGTGATGGGATTCATGATGAGATTCGAGACCCACGCATTGGAGAGGTGGCGCCGCCAGGGTATTACCGCAGTGTATTTCAAACGAAGGAATATACTTTGCGAGAATGGTCCCGCTATTTCGAGATTTTGGAATGCCGTATGGGTGGGGCGGGAAACCATCACGATTTGATCGTCATGAGAAACAGAGAGTTTGAATCCCTATAATCCAATATCAATGATTATTTTTATGGCTCATCAAGAAAGTGAGTATTTTTTTGGACAAACACCTCGGGGATGGGTTCTGCTTATCTCCGCGCGTCCTGAAGGGCCGCTTGCACCGAAAGCCGTTCCACACAAGCCCCTTCAGCGTTTTGGTTCGATTCAGATCCATTGAAAAGAGCCAGGGTTCTCACTGTAGAATCATGTCCTGTTTTCCTTAAGATGTACTCAAATACAGGAAGAACCATTTTGATAAAGGAAGGGGTTGCTCACTTGTTTGAGCAACCCCCTTTTTGCGTGTGTTATTAGGGCACGTAATTTTATACCGCCTCAGCGATGTTATCCTCTTGGGGGTTCTCGTGGGTGATCACGATTTCGTCATTTTGCATGTCGACCGTGATTTTGGCGCCATCCATAATATCACCAGCGATCATCGCTCGCCCCAATTTGGTTTCCATCTCTTTTTGTAACAAGCGTCGCAGCGGCCGCGCCCCAAAATTGGGATCGTAGCCGCGAAGAGCAAAATTCTCTTTGGCGGCATGGGTCATATCTAAGGTCATGCGACGATCGGCCAAACGCTTGCGCAGATCTTCAAGCATAAGATCGACGATTTGCTCCATTTCTTCCAGACGCAAGGTCTTGAAGAGGACAATATCATCAACCCGGTTAAGGAATTCAGGCAAGCAATGGGCTCGTAATTCACGCATGACGTTGGTGCGGGCCTCCTCTTTGATGTTTCCTTGATCATCAATTCCTTCCATGAGGAAGTGCGAACCGATGTTTGATGTCATAATGATGACGGTGTTCTTAAAATCGACGGTACGGCCTTTCGCATCGGTCAAGCGTCCATCATCGAGGATTTGCAGTAATACGTTAAATACATCATGATGGGCTTTTTCGAATTCATCGAAGAGGATGACGCTGTAAGGTTTACGCCGAACTTGCTCGGTTAATTGGCCACCTTCTTCATATCCGACATAGCCGGGCGGTGCACCGATGAGACGCGCAACCGTGTGCTTTTCCATATACTCCGACATGTCGATACGTATCATATTTTCTTCCGTGTCGAAGAGGGAAGCGGCCAATGTTTTTGCGAGTTCGGTTTTTCCCACACCCGTGGGGCCAAGGAAGATAAACGATCCGATAGGACGCCGTGGATCCTTGATCCCTGAACGTGCGCGCAAGACTGCATCGGCCACGGCTTGTACCGCTTCGTCTTGTCCAATCACCCGCTGATGGAGTACTTTGTCTAAGCGTAGGAGTTTCTCTTTTTCTCCCTCGACCAAGCGGGTTACGGGAATGCCGGTCCAACGGGAGACAATTTCGCCAACTTCTTCTTGCGAGACAAAATCCCGCAAGAATCGATACTGTTCCTGTTTTTGTTCGAGTGATTCCTCATACTCTTTTAGAGTTTTTTGTAATTCGGGCAATTTTCCATGCCGCAATTCGGCGGCTCGACTGAGGTCATAGTTACGCTCTGCACGTTCGATTTCTTGTTTGACGTCTTCAATTTCTTTACGGAGGGAATTGATATTTTGCAGCGTTTCTTTTTCCGCTTCCCACTGGGCTTTCATACTATCGGATTTGGCCCGAAGATCGGCCAGTTCTTTTTGTAGATTTTTCAAGCGTTCTTTACTGGCTTTATCTTTCTCTTTGCTCAAGGCTTGTTCTTCAATTTCCAATTGCATGACTCGCCGAGTGACTTCATCCAATTCAGAAGGCATGGAGTCGATCTCGGTGCGGATCATAGCACAGGCTTCGTCGATTAAATCAATGGCTTTATCCGGTAAGAAGCGGTCCGTAATGTAACGGTTGGATAAAACCGCGGCGGCTACCAAGGCGTTATCTTGTATCGCCACACCGTGATGAACCTCAAAACGTTCACGTAATCCGCGGAGGATCGAGACGGTGTCTTCCACGGTGGGTTCATCGATCAAGATCGGTTGAAAACGGCGTTCTAGAGCAGCGTCTTTTTCGATGTGTTTGCGGTATTCATCCAAGGTGGTTGCGCCAATGCAATGGAGTTCGCCCCGAGCGAGCATCGGTTTAAGCATGTTGCCAGCATCGACGGCTCCTTCCACATTGCCTGCACCGACGATGGTGTGTAATTCGTCGATGAAGAGAAGGATTTGCCCTTCGCTTTCTTTGATTTCATTGAGCACGGCTTTGAGGCGTTCCTCGAATTCACCGCGGTATTTTGCCCCGGCGACGAGGGCGCCCATATCGAGAGCAAAAATTCGCTTATTTTTTAATCCCTCAGGGACATCGCCGCGTACGATACGATGGGCTAAGCCTTCCACGATGGCTGTTTTTCCAACACCTGGGTCTCCGATAAGGACTGGATTATTTTTCGTTTTTCGAGACAGAATGCGGATAACCCGGCGGATTTCACCATCGCGGCCGATGACCGGATCCAGTTTGCCTTGTTCTACGGCACCCACGAGGTCTTGGCCATAACGTTCCAAGGCTTCGTAGGTGGTTTCTGGGGTCGAACTGGTGACGCGCTGTTTCCCGCGGACATCGGTTAACGCTTGGAGAAAGCGATCCGCGGTAATACCGGAGCTGGCCAAGGTTTGGCTGGTGAATTGGTGAGTTCCTTCGTTGATGATGGCCAGCATTAAATGTTCCACACTGACATATTCATCTTTTAATCGTTTAGCCTCATCTTCTGCTTTAATGAGTACATTGGATAAGCGGTTGGAGATATAGATTTTCCCCGCTTCAACGCCCTGTCCACTCATCCGGGGGCGACGCTCAATCTCATTCGTTATTTTTTGCTTAATGGATTCTACTTGAACATTCATTTTAGACAGCAGTCGAGGAATTAGTCCCTCAGGCTGTTCTAATAAAGCAAGCAGTAAATGCTCCACATCTACTTCAACATGGCCATAACGTAAGGCTTTGGTTTGCGCGTCATTTAGCGCTTCTTGGGATTTTAAGGTTAATTTATTTGGATCCATAATTGTACCTCACTTTTTTGAAATTGTTCTTTTTTATGATTAAAATGTTTTTTATTCTTCGAGAGGAAATCAGATTACGATTCGTTTCGTGGATTCATTTTAGAGACCCGGGCGAGTGCTTGATAAATACGTCGTTCTGAATCAGTCAAACGAGTAGGAATGGCAATCACAAAGTTTATATATAGATCTCCGTGGGTGCCGTTCTTTTTTGGAAGCCCTTTGCCTCGCAGCCGCATTCGCTTTCCTGAACTGGTTCCCGCGGGCAAGCGAATTGACATCGAGCCTGCCAACGTGGGAACTTGCACCCATGAACCGAGCGCCGCTTCATAAGGAGCGACCGGCATATCCACAAGAAGATCGTATTCTTTCACAGTGATATGAGGATGTGAGAGAAGATTGATCTTGATGAATAAATCACCGGCGGACCCACCTTTTTGCCCGTTGTTGCCTTGTCCCCGAAGACGGATGCATGTCCCATCTCGGGTGCCCGGGGGGATTTTTAGTTCGTATTTTTTTTTCTTGACGACCATTTTTCCCAAGCGGTTCTTGTGGTTTATTAGAAGTTCAAAATGTTTGATCTCTCCATGGTATAATTCTTCTAGCGTGACTTCTAATTCAGCGACAAGATCACTCCCACGTTGGGGATGGGCATAAGCCCGGGCAAAAAATGAATCACGTGCTTTTTTGGCGCTGTTGAAAAACGATTCAAAAAACTTACTGAATCGTCCCGAATGTTCTTCTCGTTCGAAAGCCCCGTTGTTATTTTGTTCTGAAGAACGGAAAGATTCGTTGGGCTTGCGATGCGTGTTTTTATCCGTTGTGTGAAACGGATAGGCTTCTCGGTCATATTTTTTGCGCTTTTCCGGGTCACTTAGAACTTCGTACGCTTCATTGATTTGTTTGAAGCGTTCCTCAGCGTAAGGAAGGCGGTTGATGTCTGGATGGTATTTTTGGGCCATGCGGCGAAATGCTTTACGCACTTCATCCGCACTCGCACTTCGCTGAATTCCCAGTACAACGTAATAATTGGGAACTTTCAATACCATCTTGGCACTCAATTCTAAAAAGATATAGTTTTTAATCCATCAACCTACTTTGAGAAAGGACGGCTTTTATTTTATCATGGAATAGATAGTCGTTAAATTTGAATCTTCGCTTAAGAGGAAATTTTTATTTTTTAAACCTCGTTGGCTGTACTCAACCACCTTAATTTTATCAAGTTTTAGCCGTCTTTCTTCCTTCGCTTACGCGTAGAGATCGTATCGCAACCTGACTTTACCTCCTTCTTAAAATGTTTTTTCATTAATAAGTTTATTTACAAAAAAGAGGCCAAAATGAATAATATGATATAAGTATTTTATTTTATTTGAGATGTAATTGTTTGTTTAAAGATGAATCGGGGGTAGGGGATGCTCATGGGTACAAAAAATGCGCCATATTGACGCGCTTCGAGGGGGCTGGTAGGGTAAGATTTACATTAAAAAGAAATTTAATATAATGTTTATATCTCTATAATGAAAAGAGAAAAGAAAAAGTATGCGGAATAAAGCTCATAACCCACGATCTTTTATGAATTTAGTGCGTCTTGTTGGACTTACTGCGTTAACCGGGGTTATTTATATGATTTTGAAGTTGCAGGGAAAACTACGTCTGTAGATTGCTCTTCTTGCGTTTGATTTGAGGATAGTTGAATGTACATACCAAAAGTTCGTACAAACAAATTCTTTTTCTTTTCAATCGCAAGCCGTGCTTCTTTGAATGACCCTTCTCCGATTAGGTGAAGTGTCAATGTATCGGTTCCATTTTCACAATTTACTTCTTTTACGTTGGCTTGATGTGAGCGATCTAACGCGTCGGCAATGCGCAACAAAGAAGCGAGTTTTTGGATGTTATATTGATCTTCCTCGCTAAGCAACATAAATTCATGGTGCTTTTTCTTGGGACTTCCTTTTCGATGATAGCGCGCAACGTTTGCGATGATGCGTTTGTCGCGCTCACTCATGGATGGCAAATTCGCCCCTAAGATCATTCGCATGGAATGCTTATGATGCTTTTGCCTGCTTACGGCATAACCAATATCATGGAGGTAGGCAGCGCATTCAAGCCAAAGGCGTTCTTGTTCTCCGCAAAGATGCAAATGTTTTAATTGATCAAATAGGCTTAAAGCGAGTTTACACACGTGTTTCGAATGAACAGGGTCACGGTCATACTTGTTGATATAGTGCAATACTTCATTGCGCAAAACCGTTGGTTGATCGACTTGGTTTGTATCAATCACGATAAAATCGTTTCTCATAAGTTTTTCATTTGTTTCCAAGTATGATTGTTTTACCAATTAGAAATACGAAAAACGGATATCTTTAAGTAATATAACGCATTCAAAAAAAAGTGTCACAAAAGTCGGTATTAATAATCCTAACGGAAATTTAATAATTTTAAACCCCTTTTATTTTGAATTTATCTATCTGTTTTACTTAGATTTAATTCTATCGATATAAAAATCCCCCGAACATATTACTTGTACAATGTTCGGGGGAAGCCTGATCGTTCGTATATTTTATTTGAGTTACGTATTGATCATGTTATTTCCAGTATTTTAAGGGGCCGGCTGCGCGGACATAGGGTTCAGGTTCCTCTCCTTCTTTAAAGGGAGTAAAAACGGTAAAGAGGTTGTAGTTTTCTACTTTTTCAGGCAATGTAATGACAAGTTTTGACATTTCTGGTTGTTGTCTTTGAGGTTCTGGAGGATTGGCCGATTCTACGGAAAAATGTGCATCTTTGGGATTTAAGATTTGAATTTTAAGGCGTTTATCATCAATCGAGAGGATACAAGTTTGTTCTTGAATCTCGATCTCGGCCGGTGTGACGATTTGCCATTTCACATCAACCGGTTCTTCCGCATGGACTTCATCTTGTACTACCACATGTTTGCGTTGAGCTATACCCACTCCGCGTTCAACTTTTTCCACATTGGGTTTATATGCTTCGGTAAGGTCAGCAATGGCATAGGTCCAATCTTTGTTGGAATCATAATGAGTGATGGGGGCTTCGGCTTTGGGGTCTTGATTTTCCTCGTTGATAACCAAGGTGTTATGGCTTTGGGTATTTAGGCGGAAATAGGACCAGCGTTTGTCTCCGAAGTAGCCTGGAAGATTGTAGTTATCGGGGCCAAGATCAACAACCCAGCGCTTTCCTTCTGCATCCAAGACAAAACTGCCTAAATCAAGATGGCTGTGATTGGCTTTGTTGTCTCCACCTTTGAAGCCTACGAAGAGGGCGTTTGGATCATTCCAAGCACTGCGGAAAAAGGCGACATTGACCCCTTTAAAGAGGGCATCAAGGGGAATGTCTTCCTGGGCAGGACCTTTTCCCTTAGAAGAATACCATACCAGATCAAGCGCATTCGCCCGGTTGATGTACTGTCGTTCTTCCCACGCTAAGACAGGCAAGTCATAGCGTTCAGCCAGCCAGTAGAGTTCTTCGGCTCCACCAGCGCGGCTACCGGCATCAGCGTAATTGAACGTTTGTCCTGTAGGGCCGGTAAAATGGAGTCGGAATAGACCGGTGTTGTCTAAACCTTCCATCTCGGATAGTTCAAAATCAGTTCCTAGGGCTGTATTCAGAGCGGAGAAGAAATAGACCGTATACCGGGTTGCATAATGCCAGTAGCCCGGACCTTCGTTCCAACCGCCATCGGGAGCGTAATGCTGCAAGGCTAGTTTGATATTGTCCACCGCGTTTTGGATGATAGGAACCGTCATGTCTTCGGCTTCATCCATTAATGCGAGGGCGCCTATGGAAATCCCGCCGTAACACACTTGGTTCCAATTGTGCTGGGATTTAGACCACCAAGCCTCATCCTCTAGCCCATCGAGGAAGGGACGAAGCCCTTTGGTTTTCATGGCGACCCGAAACGTTTTACGATCTGTGACAGAAAGATCATCATAGAGCCAGTCATAGCCTATGGCGAAGGCATGTGTCATTTCTGCTGTGTCTAAGAAATGGGAAGGGTTCCAGTCGGGAAAGTCAGCGGCGGCATAAAGTTCTTTGCGAGCGCGATCCAAATATTTTACTCGATCATCGAGCAAATAGATTAAGGCTAGTTTGTAGACCCGATCCAGACAGCGGCGGCTTTGGGATAAGAGGCGGGGGCCGACAATTTTATATTCCACCGGCTCGGCATCCATGATCTTATCCACATCTTGCTTCAATTTTTCATAAATATTTTGGGCCTTCTCATCGTTTCTTATGAGATTCTTGAGTTCTGTTATACGTTCCTTGGTGATGATTAAGCGTGGATGGTCTTTTTTTAGGCGTTCCAGTAAATCATCTTTTTCTATGGCGCTGTAACCAAAAGCAGTAAAAAGACTTGCGGTAAAAAAGGAAAGAATAAATCGAGTTAAATAACGCATGGTTTTAAACCTCCTGGAATTGATTATTGATATCCTGAATAAACGGATGATGCATCATAATGTTTCTATGATTTTGGAAAAAGATCATGAGTTCAAGCCTTTTTGCGTTTATTTCGAGTGGCTTATTCGGTTTTCTTCTCTTATCTCCAGACATATCAGATTTTATGGAATAATCTATAGTATTATGAAATTTGTTTGGGGAAAGTGAAAATAGAATGAGGTGTATAAATACCAATCCTATTATTCTTCGTGAGTTAATTCATGCCTTGCGATTGCCGCGTGGTTTTGTTTCTCTTGGGTTGGTGCTCATCGTGGCATTGGCCTTTTTTTGTTTTAATTATTATGCCGGGGTACATAGTCGAGATCTTACTCAATTTAGCGGTCGTGATATTTTTTTTCCGATCGTATATATTCTCTGTCTCGTGGCTTTTCCCTTGGCTATCACTTCGGCTTCTTCCATTGTTGGAGAACGAGAAGAGGACACACTGGAATTGTTGCTCACGACCCCCATACATTCTTTTTCAATTATTTGGGGGAAATTTGTTGCCAATTTCATTACAAGTTTAAATTACCTAATCGTCATACTCCCTTTTTTGTCCATTTGTATGGTCATTGGTGGCTTGTCGCCCTCGGATATGAAGCAATCGCTCGCGGTGATTCTTGGTTTTTATGGGCTTGCGGTGTCGACTGGAATTATGGTCTCTCTTTTTTCGAAGACTTCAGCCTCGGCCGGGCGGGTGGCGGTTTGGTTTATGCTCGTTTTTCTGTTAGGTCCTTATGTGATACGAGTCGCTTGGTGGTTAATTCTTCAAAATTTTTATGGGCATAATGTCACTTTGCAAAATCGATTTGGGATAGAATTATTATTTAATCCCTTTGTGGCCATCACATTTTTATATTCGTCGGTGATGTCCCAATCCATACCCACATTATCTAGTAACCCATTATTACAAAACTTATCCCAGACTCCAGGGTATTTGTCTTTGATTCTTAATCTTCTTTTGTCGATGGGGTTGCTAGCCTTTACCAGCCTTCTGTTTCATTACTTTAGCCCCTTTTTTACGAATCAATATTCGATGCGAAACTTGTTTGCTTTTCGCCGAAAGGGTAAAAAGAACCCCGTGGAGGGAAAGAAGAAACGGGGCTGGCTTACTTTTGATGGGTTTTCCTCTTCTTACAAAAAAATAATTTTTGAGAAAGAAAGCTTGGCTTACAACCGAAAAATTTCCACCCATGATTGGACGGTCATATCTTTCAGCGGATTGATTGCTGTTGCTATAACTTCGTTTTTATGGTTCAGCTACCCCCACGACTTTAAAGGGGATTTTATTCATGTGCGTATCGTCACCGGTGTGGTGTGTATGACGATTACGCTTTTGTTTTCGCATATACCGGCGAGTCAAAGCATTTATAGTGAACACCGGCGTGCTACTTGGCCGGTGCTGCGAACCACAACGATACCTTCGATCGCCATCATTCGAGGGAAGAGGTTGGCACATTTTCGGCAAGCCGCACTACCCATCGTGGCTTTTTCTATCGTATATTATTTGGTCAATTGGTGTTTTACACTAATGGCTGGGGTGCCCATTAAAAATTATGAATTTTGGCCTATGGTTTATACTCTTTGTTTTATCGTAATTTGTTTATTCTTTTACACTTCGATCGGTGTTCTTTATTCCAGCAAAACTTCACCTCATCAAAAATCTAATCCGGGACATAAAACCTTTACCGTGGTGATGTTTCATGCGTTTTTGCCGTACCTTCTCACGATATTAGGGACGATGTTTTTCTTTGTGATTTTGCCTAGAATGGGAGGTGCTCAAAATGTTATTTTCATGGAAGAAAAATGGAAAACGTTTTTTATGAGTCTCTCTCCCTGTTATATTCTTAATCCTCAAAAATGGGTGTTGCGTGAATATATCATTTTTACACTGCATGGGTTGATCTTGCTCGGTCTTGGTTACATTCTTCAATGGAGCGCGACAGCCGAAATACGTAAAGGAAAAGAGTGATGGATTTATTTACTCAAGAAGATGAGAGCAAGAAAATCCCTTCAGGGATGGAAGGTGAAAAAAAGGAACAAGAGACTCCTGAAGTTGAAACTCCTAGAAAGATTTATGTTACCGATTTGCAAATTGGCGATTCGGTAGATACTTATTTTGTGGTTACCCGAATGACCTTGCGGGAGTATGATCGCGGGAAATTTCTTAATTTACGATTGGCCGACCAGAGCGGTAAGATTTCCGCGGTTTTATGGAATGGAGCCGAGGTTGCTCAAAAGGAGGTTAAGGAAGGCTGCCTGGTGAGTGCTACGGGCAAGGTAAATACTTATCAGAATGAACCGCAAATTACGTTGAAAAGTATTCGTCGTGTGGAGTGTCCAGAGGATCTGGATTCACGGGATTTTTTGCCGGCCTCTCCGCGTAGGTATGAAGAGTTGGTTACAGAGTTTGACCAGATTTTACAAGATGTGACAGATGAACATTATCGGGTATTGCTTTATGCTTTTCGTAATGATGAGGAAAGTTGGCCAAAGTTTAGCCACGCTCCTGCGGCGAAGCTCTGGCATCATCCTTATATTCATGGACTTTTAGAACACACGGTGAGTGTGGTGAAATTGTGCCAACAGATTGGTTCACATTATCTCCGGGTTAATAAAGACTTACTGATGACCGGAGCGGTGTTTCATGATGCGGGGAAGTGTATTGAGTTGGTCTACGATTATCGCATCGATTATAGTACTGAAGGTCGTCTTCTAGGCCATATTTATCTCGGGACTCAAATGGCAGAAAAACTCATGAGCCAGATACCGGATTTTCCCGAGGAGAAACGACGCCAACTTCTCCATATTATCCTTTCTCATCATGGTGATACTGAACGTTCTCCTGTACTGCCTATGACCTTGGAAGCTAACTTGCTTCATTTCATTGAAAATATGGATGCGCAAGAAGCCGCGTTGGAACGTGAAATGGATAAAGTCAAAGGGGAAGGGAATACCTGGACTGGCTTTATTAATCTGATTCAGCGATTTTTATATCTTGGTGAGTTAAATAACGAAGAACAAACCAATGAGGAATCGGATGAAGATGAATCGAAGGAAACAGGAGAAGAACTCGAATCCTCCGAGTAATGTGATTGTTGGATCTGGAGTTACTGAACTCTGTTAAAATACGTTTTGTGGGATAGAGTTTTAGGATATAATGAACAAAATAGATTTTGCTGTTGATATTTCGTAATTTCAGCCGATTGTTTTCTAAGCGTATGAGAAAAGAAATTTTTAAGTTTTAGATGGATATCTTATGGTAGATCATACAAATCATTGGGAAAGTCTCCGTCATATACACCGTCTTTATCGCCGCCATATTGCCTTTCATCTCATCGAATTTATTTTTATCGCATTCCTAAGCCTGATCCTGGGATTTCAGGTGCTTTATTTAGCGGTAGAAGTCTTTTCATTGGGCGATGTTGGGATCAATGTATTTGCGACCGGGTTGGTTGTCGTAATTGTTTTTATCTGGATACGCTACTTGCAGCATTGGTACGGAAAAGGGATTCGCATTTCGACCTTTTTTCATCGTTGGGAAGAGAGCCAACCTGATGTGGCTAACCGTAGTTCCCTTTTGGTATATACCGAAAAGCAGCCGGATGAAATTGGACGCTTGGGATATTCCGAAGAATTATTGCATGCAGAAGATCATTGGTTAAGCCATTTTATTCGGGAGCGTTTGGAGAAGACAAGCCTACGAGGTCCACTCATTGCTTTTACGACTTTTGCGGCGATTGCCTTGGCGTCGCTATTCTTTCTTTGGAATCATTCGGAACGGGTAATCCAAGGCGGCCAGAAGATTGCGCAAGCTTTGCTCGTAAGAGGGGTGACAGAAGAAGCGCCTCATTTGCGTGTGCCTGAGGAACTCCAAGTAGAGCGAGGTAAACCGGCTACCTTGACAGCGACGAGCGATCGGCTTCTAGGAGAAGGTGATGTTTATATTCACATTAATCAGCCTTCGGGATGGAAGACCATTTCGGCCGATGGAAGCAGAGACACTCTTACTTTTCAAATACCAGCGATTCATCGGGCATTTAATTACTATTTTTCGGTAGAGAATATCTTATCCAATCAAGGGGAAGTGGTCCCGCTAGATCCCCCCTCCTTGGTAGAGGGTCAAATTGCAATCACATTGCCAGAATATACCAATCGTCCCCCGGAAACGGTTTCCACATTGCGTCCCTTATCGGTATTGTATGGCAGCGAGGTGGTGGTCAATGCGACCGCTTCTACTCCATTGGATACGGCTCACTTGGTGGTTAACGGGGTGACGCAGGAAGCGAAAGTGAACGGTCGTAATCTGAAGGCATCCTGGGTTGCAGAAGAGTCAGGGGATTTTTCATTTCGATTGCGAGACCAATATGATCTTTCCGCATCGAGTAGGAAATATCGAGTAACTACGGTAGAGGATGCGACGCCCACGGTGGATATTATGTATCCGGAAGAGGAAGTCAGCGATATTCCGGAGATGATGAAACAAAAGGTACAGGCACGATTTCGTGACGATTACGCAATCCATCGCATCTATTTTTATTCCGAGATTAATGACAATGAAGATACACGCAAGGAAGAGTTTATTTGGGCTTATACCCCAGAGACGGCGGAAGAGGTGGGGGCGGCCACAGAGTTTTATCTTTCTCGCGAATGGGATTTAGAACCGATGGAGCTTTTCCCGGGTGATCAGGTGACTTTTTATATGGAAGCCTGGGATGAGGATCATTTAAATGGACCCAAAAAAGGGCGTTCTAAAACATATACGGTTCGTTATCCCTCGCTTACCGATTTACTTGATCAATGGCAGGCATCGGAAGAAAAGCAAGTCGAGCAACTGAGCGATACTGTGCAAAAGCAAAAAGATATAACCCACGATGTGGAAGAAACCATTGAAGATATTGAGAGGAAAAAAGACCGCTCTTCTTCTGAGGAAGATGATGAAGATTCCCTATGGATGGAGAGACAAAAGATGGAATCTTTAAAAGAGCGTCAGGAGGAACTTGTTCAAGAGGCACGAAAGATTGAAGAAGAGTTAAAAAAATATGAAGAATCCGCGCAACAAGAACTTTCTGAGGAAGAAAAGGAAAAACAAGGATTTACCTCTGAGACAGTGGAAAAGATTCAGAAAATCCAACAGTTATATCAAGAACTCTTGGATGAAGACAGCAAGCGGATGATGCAGCAATTTGAGCAAACTCTGGAGCAAATGAACCAAGAAATCACCAAAGAGCAACTCCAGGATTTGGATTTTTCAGTCAAGGATTTTAATTCGCAACTGGATCGCACCTTATCTATGTTGGAAAATACTTATAAGTCACGTCAATTTGAGGGATTGCGTGAGATGTCAACGGAACTGGCTGAGCGCCAGGATCATTTGCAGCGTGAAACCGAACAATTACAACAAGAAAAAGAAGCGCTGGAAAGAGAGAGGCAAGAAGTCCAAGAGGAGTTCGAAAATACCCAGGAAGAAGCCGAGAAAAATCCTTCTGAAGAATTGGAAGAAAAATTAGATGAGCTAGAGAAAAAGTTAGAAGACTTGCAAGCGGAGAAAGAATCTCTCCAAGAAGAAGAATCCATCATGGCTGAACGGCAGGATACGCTAAATAAAGATACGGGAAACATGATGGAACAAATGGAGCGCATGCGAGAAAATTTGGAAGAATCGAACCCTCAGATTTCGCAGCAATTGCAGGAAATGATTGAACAATCCCAGCAGCAAGGATTGCAAGAAGAAATGGAGCAAGCTGAACAAAACCTGCGACAAGAGCAAACTCAGCAAGCACGGCAACATCAACAGAATGCTCAGCAGCAACTCCAGCAGATGTCAGAACAGATGCAGCAAGATTCGATGAATATGGGCGGTATGGAATTAGAGATGGATACAGTGGCTATGCGGCGTCTCATGGATCAAGGACTGTATTTGTCTCAACAAATGGAAGAATTGACGGAGTCGCCTCAGGGACAAAGCCAAGCCTCAATTGCCCTGCGAAAAGCGAAGGTTTTTTCTCGGGAGATACAGCGGGTTTATGATCGATGGAACGAACTCGCGCAAGAAAATCCTTTCTTGAACCGTGAAGTGGAAAGAAAACTCCGCACCAGTGATTCGTTGCTGCGGCGGGCGGTTGAAGCCGGAAAAGGAGTAAAATGGGTTGGCCTGCATGAAACTCGCCAGTCTTTGATGACGTTAAATGATGCTATTTATCAGATGCTCCAGGATTTACAAACCATGCAGCAACAAATGAATTCCTCCGAGAGTATGCAAGAACAGATGCAGCAGATGATTTCCCAACAACAGAACCTCCAGCAAATGCTCCAGGAATTGCGCGAGATGGGGGAAGAAGGGGAAGAGATGATTGAGCAGCTGAAACAAATGGCTCAACGACAACAGCAAATTCGAGAACAAATCGAAGAAATGATGCGCCAATATCGCCATCAGCGGCAACTGAAAAATCAGTTACAGGGTATCTACGATGAAATGCGAGACGTGGAAGATTTGTTGGAGGAAGGCGAAAACGACGAAGAAGTGGATGAAAAGCAACAACGTATTCTCACACGGATGTTAGAAGCGGGAACCTCGCAAGAAAAGGATGAATACGGAAAGGAACGGAAAGAAGAAGTGGCCGAAACCGGCACCGAAGGGAGCCAACCCGAGGATGATGTTTCTCTTTCATCCAAAGAGAAGGTTCGTCAGGCGGTCGAGCGTCCTCCGGAAGAAAGTATTCCGTATCCTTTCCGCGAAGCGATCAAGCAGTATTACATTCGTCTTTCTGAACAAGTCACAGAGTAATACGGGTTAGTGTTCATAGATGCCGCTTTGGCTTACTTTGGTATTTTCAAAACAGATTTCGTACCACAAAGAGGGTTGTTCTTCAGTGAGATCAATGATGATACTTTGATTCTTCTTTTCGATTGGATCTGTGAGTTTCTCTTTACGATGTCCTCGTTCATCCAATGAATAAATTGTTATTGTAGAATGATTCATTGCTTCCAATTCATTTTCATGAAGGTCGAAGGTCAACGTGAGGGGGATTGGTTCCACCATGGGGGGACCCGAACCCCATTGACGGCCTACGGAGTTATGTTCCTCGTTCCAAACCATGCCTTTGTTTTCGGCATAGCCTGTTGCGGTGAGCAGCCAAGAAGTTCCTTGTTGACTTTCTTTCATGAAAGATAGCAACACGTTAGCCCAGCCTTGTTTTGTTTCACCTACGGAGAGGGTTACGCCATGATGCAGGTCAATGGATTGATCAGGAGTCAATCCAATAAAGCCTTTGCTCCATGGGGAACGCAAGGTGAAGAAGCAGGCCTCTGGATTTTCCTTGTTCCAGAGAATTTCTTTTGTTTCAGATTCGAGTTTCCGACCCGAGCGGGGGATCTCGGGTTGTTGGCTTGGTTCGGGATTTTCTCCAAAGCGTAGCCGGGTGGGATAGGTATACAAAACCCGGGCAGGAATATCTGTGTCATCAAATGGATGGTACCAAGAACTGCCGTTGTGGTCTGTGAGCCGATCCAAGTAGTTCTTATAGCTTACCGTTTCGATGAATGGGGTTTTTCCGCTTTGTACATCACCTCGGAGGAAAAGGTTCGCGACGAAGGGTAGCGTCAGCATTTTGGGAGTATGGCCGTAAATATCAAAGAAACTATTGATGGATTTATTCTCATAGTCTGTGCTATGGCTATAGGAATAGAGGAAGATGCCGTCCCAATCATGAAAAGCAGCATAAGAGGCGAGTAACGGAGCACCTTCTGAAGAGTAGGTATTCGGTGCGGGATGATTGTATTCCGAAACGATGTAGGGATAACCTTCGATTTTTGATTTCATCAATTTTTCCAGCGTATGATCTTCTGCATTAAGAATGGAGAGATTGGGGACGTACCAATCTTCGGCATCCCATGGGTTGTTGGGAAAGCGAGGATGCTGCCAATAGCCGTGGATGTCGATAACATCGTTCGCCAATTGGGAGAGAAAGGTTCCAAAACCCAATTGGGTACCGACGACGAGAGATTGGGCGCCCAGTTCGTCTTGGATGTAGCGTTTCATTTCCTCGTAGTAGGCGGTTTCGCGGGTGACGATGAATTCAATCCAATCGCGTCTCGTTCCTTGGGAACGTTGGGCGAATTGTTCACGTGAGACCCATGCAATATTTTCTTTTTCGAGTGATTCATCCGGGTTTAAGCCTTGGGGACCCATTTCGATGATGCTGGGGCGAGCGATAAACAAGTCCCCGGTTTCATCTGCGAGGTTGGATAATTGGAGTCTTGCGTTTTGATCTTCTTGATTAGGGGAAAAAGTGAATTCGTATTCTTTCCAACGGGGGAGAACTTCTACACTTTTTGATTGATCGAGGTTTTGCCACGGGCTATGATCCATCTTGATGCTGACACGAATGTCGCGGGTGGAATCTGATTTCAGCCAAAGTGTGACTTTATAAAGTCTGCCTTTTTTGAAATGAAGATTGGGGTAAAAAGTTTGAATATGCCAGGATTCTCGCCCTATTTTTTCTGTGGTGATTTTTAAAGCGGGTTCGTTTTCGGGGCCTTGCTCGACGATTTCTTTGGTTCCTGCGGCTTCTTCAATTTCTTGAAAGACCCATCGGTTTAAATTCGAAGCGAGCATTTCTTCGTCAGAGCCTTCAAACTTGGGTGTCCATGCTTCTTGTAATTGTTGGTCAGAATCATATTGATCTTGTAAGAACAGGTTCCAATCGTTTTGTAGTGGTTCATGGTAGAGGGAAGGGAGATCATCCAATTCGTAACTACTCCATTTATTCGCTAAACCACTTTCGTTATTAATTTCAATCAGGGCAATACAAGGTTCATCGGCATAACGGGTTTTGGTGTAGGGATTATAATGTAGTAAGAGATCACGGGCATAATTTTTTTGGAGATCAATCAGACGTGGAAAATAGTGATCGGGTCCTTTATCATAGGTAGGGAGTCGATCGGGATAGAGGATCTCATCGGCCGAAACCGTTTCCCGTCCCACTTTTAGATTGATATCGGAATAGATACCGTGTTGTTTTAGCTGGTAAATAAAATAATCAAGTCGGTCCAGGTTTTCTTCATCCAGTTCTTGTTTCTCTGGAGTTCCTGATTTCCATAGACCACGTGGGGCGCGGGCGGTATCCATATGATGATGACGCACACAATTTACACCATATTTAGCTAAGCGGGCGGCTACGTGTTCTGCTTGTTGGTGAGAAGGGAAATTGCCATTGAATGACATATTCACGCCTAAAATACGAAAACGCTTTCCTCTTCCATCTACGAAGTGACCTTCTTCGACTTGAATGAAACCGTGTTTCCCTGCGGGTTTATCCAGGAGATGGCTTACGTTGGTAATGCTGGGCGAGGCATCATCCCAAGGCAAGGGAAAAGGGATTAATTCGGTGCTTGAAGTAAAAAGAGGGTTTACTATCATGATGAGGCTGAACGTTAGAGAAAAGGAAAATGATTTCATCGATGTATTCTCCCAACCTGTAGATTTTGTTTAATTTAAGCATGAATGGGGCGAGAAGGGAATTGTTATGAAGCCATTGCCGATTGCGGGTATACTCGCTAGCTTTAATCACATGATCCCGAATGAAGTGGGGTAATGATCCATGGTTCGTATGATTCGAAAATCAAAACAATCGTTATTTGTAACCGAAGAGCGTATGGGGCAATCCAAGAGTGTGTTTGAGTTCCAATATTATGATGATCAAGAAATCTCACATACGTGGAATCCGAATATGGATATTTTTGAAACGGAAGAAGATTTGGTGATATTGGTTGAAGCCGCAGGGTTGGATGAAGAGTCGGTGCAACTTCATGCAGTGGATAGGCGGCTTATACTTAGTGGAGAGCGCAAACTGCAAACCGATGAGTCTATCATTCAATATCACCAATTAGAAATCCAGTTCATGCCATTTCAAAAAACCATCATTTTACCGAATGCTATTGATGTGAGTAAGATTCAGGCGGAATACCATAATGGAATGTTAAAGATCTGTGTACGCAAGCATGATTTGAAAGGGAGAGAGTAATGAGTCAAGTGATGCAAGAGAAAACGGATGATGTTCAGATTCCTGAATGGCTGCCCGTTGTTCCTTTGAATAATGCCTTATTATTTCCCGGTGCTGCGGCGCCATTAGCGGTAACCAGTGAGGATGCGATTAATGCTATTGAATTGGCCGCAAAGAGCAACCGACTGTTTGCGGCGGTGGCTATAAAAAAAGAACCTAAAAAATCTTCTCGTTCTTTTCAACATTTATATGAAGTAGGAACCGTGGCTCAAATTTTACGGATGATGCGCGGGGCAGAAGAAATGACCCAGGTGGTCGTGCGTGGTGTGGTTAAAGTACGATTACTTTCCATTCGCCAACGTGAGGGATTGCCTTGGGCCAAGGTGGAAGTGATCGAAGAAGAGAAAGAATCTTCTAAGCAAATTGAAGCGGTGATGCATCAGGTAGCCGAGACGGCAGAAATGTTGATTCAAAGAGCCCCTATGATACCGGATGAATTGCAGGGGTTGCCCTCTTCTTTACAAAATCCTCACCGGCTTTGTTATATGGTTCTTGGATTGACTCGAACCGATGTGCATCGAATGCAAGAAATTTATGAAGCCCCTTCTGCTGAACAAAAATTAAAAATGACATTAAAAGAGGTGGTGCGGGAATTAGAAATCATTAATTTGGGTGGAAAAATCCAAGAAGAGATTCAATCCAAGATCAGTAAAACGGAGCGCGAATATTACTTACGGGAGCAGCTTCAAGCGATTAAAAAGGAGCTAGGCGAGACTGAAGATGAAAAGGTTGAAATTGATGAACTACGCCAAACCATTCGTGAAAAAGACTTGCCCAAATCAGTAAAAGAAAAAGCGGAAAAGGAAATTACTCGTCTTGATCGTATGAATCCTAATTCACCCGAGTACCCCATGGCTCGTAATTACATCGAATGGCTTACGGAATTTCCTTGGAAAGAAGCGACGCAGGATAAATTAGATATTAGACAATCTGAAAAAATATTAAATGATGATCATTATGATCTAAAACAAATTAAGGACCGTATTTTAGAATATCTTGCTGTTCGAAAGATGAATCCTGAGATTAAAGGGCCGATTCTCTGTTTTGTTGGACCTCCCGGTGTGGGAAAGACTTCTTTAGGACAATCCATTGCGAAAGCGTTGGGAAGAAATTTTGTTCGTTTATCCCTTGGAGGAGTGCGTGATGAGGCCGAGATTCGAGGGCATCGACGTACGTATATTGGGGCTCTGCCGGGTACGATTGTTCAGCATATACGCCGTGCGGGGACTATCAATCCTGTTTTTATGTTGGACGAGATAGATAAAGTGGGTGCTGATGTTCGCGGAGATCCTTCTTCGGCGTTGTTGGAAGTATTAGATCCCGAACAAAACCATACTTTCCGCGATCATTATATGGAGTTAGATATCGATCTATCGCAAGTTGTATTTATAGCAACGGCGAACACTCCCGACCGGATTCAGCCAGCGCTGCGGGATCGGATGGAGGAACTTCGCCTTGCGGGGTATACGACCCAGGAAAAAGAGGAAATCGCCAAACGTTATCTGGTTCCTCGAGCGGTGCAAGATAATGGATTGAATAAGACCGATGTCTCTTTTGGTAAAGGAGCGCTTCCATTTTTGATTCATGGGTATACGCGAGAAGCAGGGGTTCGGAATCTCGAGCGTGAAATCCATTCCATCTGCCGAAAGATCGCAGTACAAAAAGTAAAGAATAAGTGGAAAAAACACACGATTACGATCGATCGTATTCGTGATTATCTTGGCAGTGAACGGTATTTTGAGGAGGTGAAACGTCGTACCACGCGTCCGGGTGTGGCTACTGGGTTGGCTTGGACGGCGGTCGGAGGCGAGATTCTTTTTGTGGAAGCCCTTCCCACTCCTGGAGGAAAGGGGATTTTGCTGACAGGAAAACTTGGTGAGGTTATGAAAGAATCGGCTCGTGCGGCGGTTTCGTTGATTCGCTCTCGGACCGATAAGTTAGGGATCAATAAGGAATTTTTTACTGAGCATGAGCTTCACTTACACGTCCCTGCTGGCGCAGTACCTAAGGATGGACCCTCGGCAGGGATTACCATTGCCGTTGCTGTCGCATCCGCAGCCATGAATGTTCCCATTCGTAATGACTTGGCGATGACGGGAGAAATTACGTTATCGGGTCTCATTTTGCCTGTAGGTGGGATCAAAGAAAAAATTCTTGCCGCGCATCGGGCTGGGATTGAGTATGTCATTTTGCCTGCACGGAACGAAAAAGATTTAGATGAGGTGGATTCATCAATCGTTAGGGATTTAAATTATACTTTTGTAGATAACATTGATCAGGTTTTGGAAGAGTGTTTAATGGATTCAAAACCGAAAGTCAAAAGAGCTTCTGCCAAAAGAAAAAAGACGAAAGCAAAGACGAAAGCAAAAAATTAAGAAACAGTCAGCTGATCATGCTATGATGAAGGTATTCAAGGTAGGTTGCATATTGATTGGCATGTGTTTCTAGGGTTAGATTTTGTGAAGGGAGAGTAGGAGGTTACTTGAATGAAAATAAGAACGAGGTTTAGTCTCATTGTTGTGTCATTGATGGCTTTAAGCGTGGCGATGCCTACGCATTCGCAAAAAGACGTTGAAAATCCCGCTAAGATTTTGGCGACCGCTTTTCGAAATGCGATTGAAGAAGTTCAGCCTGCCGTAGTGAGCATAAGCGCGGAAAAAGAAACCACCATTGAACAACCCAATGGGGAGGATATACCTGATTTGCCAGAAATATTTAAATATTTTTTCAAAGAAGATATGCTCCCCGATCCTATGGAACAATTTAAGCGCACATGGCAAGGTTCGGGAGTGATTATTTCTCCTGAAGGTGAAATTGTGACGAACGTGCATGTGGTTAAGGAAGCAGAAATATTAAGTGTTACCCTCGATAATGATGAAACTTATACCGCTAAAGTGAAGGCGATTGATGAAGAAACTGATATTGCCTTGATTCAACTTGAAGGGGAGGGGACTTTCCCCTATGCCACCTTGGGCGATTCGGAACAATTGCAAGTAGGAGACTGGGTATTGGCGATTGGTAATCCTTTTGGCTTGAGTCAATCTGTTAGTCAGGGGATTGTGAGTGCCAAAGGTCGGACGAGTACAGATGTTCCGATCGGTGGAAGTCGTTTCTCGATCAAGAATTATATCCAAACCACAGCGGCCATTAACCCAGGAAATAGTGGTGGTCCGTTGATTAATTTGGAGGGTGAAATTGTTGGTATTAATAACGCGATTCAAACCTCGGGGGGGATCCCGGCTAATCTAGGGATTGGCTTTGCCATACCTTCCAGTTTGGCCAAAACGGTGATTGAAAGTTTGCAAGAATTCGGTCGTGTACGCCGGGGCTATATAGGGGTGGAGATGGAAAGCCTGCAAAATTCTGAGGCCGAAGATTGGTACAAACAAGAATATGGGGTTACCTATGGGGCTATTGTCAATAAGGTGCGACCTAAAACCCCTGCCGAGGAAGCGGGAATCAAAGAAGGCGACTTAATTATAGAATTTGATGGTAAAAAAATCCGGGATAGTGGAGCTTTGGTTCTTATGGTAACTCAGACCCCCGTTGGAACCCCTGTAAATCTTGTCGTTATGCGTGATGGAGAACGAAAGGTGATTGAACTTACACTGGCTGAACGTCCCGATCCCTCAGAATTTTTGTCTCAATCTCCTCAACCTACTCCGATTTCCGATGAGGATTTGATCTCGCAACTTCTGGGAATGAAGATTGATACTTTGACCCCCGAATTGGCGGAAGAAAAAGGCTATGAGGATGAGTTAAAGGGTGTCATTGTAACTCAGGTTGCTCCAGGAGGTCCTGCAAGCGAGCGTGGGATTCAAGTGGATGATGTGATTGATGATGTTAATAATAAACCGGTGACGAATGAAGAAGAATTTGAAGAAGTGTTACAGAATATTTATGATCAATTACGAGAAAATGGCAGTCAAGGCCGAGTCATATTATTGAGAGTACATCGTGCCGGAAGTCGTGCGTATCCCCGATTTGTTGCTCCAAAAATCCAATTGGATTAGAACAAGATTTATTACTTGACACTCTTAGGCAGCCCGATTACGATTAAAAAAAGTGGTCCTATCGTCTAGGGGTTAGGACGCCAGGCTCTCATCTTGGAAACCGGGGTTCGAATCCCCGTAGGACCATTTCTTCTTTCCCTCATTTTTTCCTTCCGATATGATGTGGCAAATCTTCCAGTAATTGAAAAAACAATTAAGCAATATTAATGTTGATTAATATTGTCAATTTGACTAAACTCAAAACGATAATCTTTGGATCCATGTAAATTTTGGATTATTATTAATGTGTCCTCATCTTCGTCAATCACACCCACTGTGTTATTACATCGAGATTATGGAATACGTTTCATCGTGGAAAAATCGAAGCCAAAGATGATACAAATTAAATTGTAGGAAAGGAGAGACCCATGTCTGAAGAGAATGTGGGGAAACAGAACAAACGACGAGCTTTTTCTCGCCGCTTATTCATGAAGGGAGTAAGCACCAGTGTCATCACCGCTTCTGCGGTGACTTCTGGAGTGGCGGTCGAAAAAGAAGCGCAAGCCGAAGAAGATGCGAATGTATTGGGTCCTGATCAGGTCCCGCTGAAGCTCAACATAAATGGAGAAACATACAATGTGAAAGCGGAACCGCGGGAAACATTGTTGGAAGTATTGCGAAATCGCTTGGATATAACAGGGCCGAAATTAATTTGTGATAGCGGCAATTGTGGTGGATGCACGGTGGATATCGATGGGAAGATCGTATACGCCTGTATGATGCTGGCAATGCAGGCGCAAGGAAAAAAGATAACCACGGTTGAAGGATTGGCTGAAGGTGAAAACCTTCATCCAGTGCAGGAAGCCTTTGTTGAAGCGGATGCTTTGCAGTGTGGTTATTGTACTCCAGGATTTGTTATGTCGATGGCGGCGGTATATAAGGAGAATCCTGCGGCTTCGTTGGAGGAAGTCAAGGAAGGCATTTCAGGGAATCTATGCCGATGCGGGACATATACGCAAATCTTTGAAGCCGCGGAACTGGCTAAGAAGAAGATAGGAGGATAAGACCATGGCGAAAAAAATAACAGCCGAGATTGGTCATGAGGGCCTTACAAAAGAAGTTGAATATCAGGTTCCTGAAGATGAACCTGGGATGTGGGATAAAAATCATCACTTCGATATCGTTCGCGATGGAGAAGTGCTCAGGCTCGATGCGGTCGATAAAGTCACCGGGAAGGCAAAATATTCATCCGATATCCGTCGTCCCGATATGCTTTATGCGGTTCTTGTTACTTGTCCCCATGCCCATGCCAAGATTAATAGTGTGGATACTTCTGCGGCGGAAAAGATGCCTGGTGTTAAGGCCGTGATGGTGGCGGATGGATTGAATACCGCTCGCTTTGCGGGATGGATTATTGGGGCGGTGGCCGCTGAGACAATTCAGCAAGCCCGCGATGCTGCACGGCAATTTGAAGTAGATTATAAAGTCTTGTCGTTTGTGGTGGATGGTGAGGAAGCCATGGACGATACTTCTCCTCGGGTTCACAAGGGCGGGAATGTGGATAGTGGTCGTCCTCGTGAACGAGGTGATGTCGATCAGGGTTTTCAAGAAGCTGACGTGATTCATGAAGGAGAATACTCCACTCAGGTCACGCCTCATACTTGTTTGGAATCCCATGGCTGCGTGGCTGAATGGAAAGACGGAGAATTAACCGTTTGGCATTCTACGCAAGGGATTTTGAGTGTGCAGCGAGGGATGGCACGCGCTACGGATACGCCTGAAAACAAGACACGAGTTATTACCCAATATATGGGAGGTGGATTCGGCTCAAAGTTTGGTCCAGAAGAATTCGGTATTATGGCGGCCAAAATGACAAAAGAGACAGGGCGACCGGTATGGTTTATGGTTGATCGCTATGTTGATATTGTCATGTGCGGTAATAAACCGGCCGCCAAGATGTATGTGAAACTCGGGGCCAAAAAAAATGGGACTCTCACTGCGGTTTATTTACAATCAAGCAATGTTGTAGGCCATACCGGCCGTGCTAGTGTCGCATCGCCTTTTATGTCCTATTATGATTGTCCCAATATTCGCATAGAGGAAAACAATGTGCGTATTAATGCCGGTTCCAGCCGCGCTTTTCGGGCACCGGGACATCCACAAGGTTCCTTTGGTATGGAAATGGCATTGGATGGTTTAGCGCAAAAACTTGATATGAACCCACTCGCCTTGCGTTTAAAAAACGTCACGCCCTCGGCACTCGATGCACGGAAACACGAGTTTGAAGTCGGGGCAGAACGTTTCGGCTGGGATACGAAGTACAAGAAGCCTGGTAGCGAAAATGGACGTTTTCGTAGAGGCGTAGGTTGTGCGGTAACGTACTGGGGTTATTCTGGACGCCCGGGTGGAGCCGTGGTTCGTTGTACCTTATACCCGGATGGCAGCGCTGAAGTGGCTAATTGCACTCAGGATTTAGGCACTGGACATCGGACGATGATGGCTTCTGTTGCGGCAGAAACATTGGGTACAGATATCGATCAAATCAAAGTCTCCATCGGGGATACTCAGCTTGGTTTAGAAGGTCCCGCCAGTGGGGGAAGTACCACCACGCCCACGACCGCCCCGGCTGTGCGCAGTGCTTGTTATAAAGCCAAACGCAAACTATTCGAAAAAGTCGCTCAGAAGTGGAAGACCGAGGTGGATGATATCGAGAGCGATCGGGGGATGGTTACTTGCAAGAGCGATTCGAATAAAAAAATGACTTGGGAAAAAGCGGCTTCGATGATTCGCAATGGCACCCTAACGACTACGGGAGAGCATATTCAACGTCCCGAGATCGAAGGGATGGATATTGGGACTCCACCCCGGGGGGCGCAATTTGCTGAGGTGGTTGTGGATACGGCCACCGGCCGCGTGAAGGTTGAGAAAATCGTGGCTGTGCAAGATTCTGGGGTTATGATGGCTCCGAAGCAGGCGGAAAGCCAAATCTGCGGCGGGGTTATTCAAGGGGTAAGCTTCGCTTTGTTGGAAGATCGTGTTATGGACAACATGCTGGGACGCCAAATCAACCCTAATCTTGAAGAGTACAAGGTGCTGGGTCCGCAAGAAATGCCAGAGATCGAGCCCATTATTGTTAATGTATATGATCCTGTAAATAACGCGAGTGCGAAAGGATTGGGCGAGCCTCCCCATATCCCCACGGCGGCGGCGATTGGATGTGCGGTGGGGAATGCGATTGGGGTGCCTGTTAATGATCTTCCCATGACACCCGATAAAGTTTTGGCTGCCCTACAAGAGAAGGAGGGATAATCAATCATGAAGAAATTCCAATATATTAACGCTGCTTCTAGAAAGGATGTCATATCCAATCTTAAAGAGGATTACAATCAAGCCATGGTTCTTGCCGGGGGATTGGACGTCATTGGTGAATTAAAGAATCATTTAGTCGAGCCGGAAACCGTCATCAATTTGGGTGGATTAGATGATTTAAACTATATCAAAATGGATGGGGATGCTTTGCGGATTGGTGCCATGGCGACCATCGCTGATATTGCTGCGAATGGTACGATTCGTACTCACTTCACGGGTTTATCGGATGCTGCCTCGGTGGTCGGTTCACCTCAAATACGCAATGTGGGAACCATGGGCGGGAATTTGTGCCAACGTCCCCGTTGTTGGTATTATCGTGAAGAGGAATATCCTTGTTTGAAGAAAGGCGGGCATGTTTGTTATTCGGTTTCTGGACGAAACAAATATAACGCTATTCTCGGGGGAGGACCGAGTTATATTGTCCATCCATCCGATTGTGCACCGCCCTTGATTACTTTGGATGCAAATTTGCATCTTTTAGGTCCTGAGGGAGAACGAACGCTTCCGATTGAAGAATTTTTTATTCTTCCCAGCGAAGGGAATCTTACGCGCGAAAATGTATTGAAACCCAATGAAATCATTACGGAAGTGGAAATTCCTAAAACGAACATGAAAAGTCGGTATATTAAATTTCGTGAAAAAGAGAGTTATGATTGGGCGTTGTCGGCCGCGGCGGTGGCAATGGACTTGGATGGCGAACGTTGTAGAAAAGCCCGGATTGTCTTAGGCGGGGTGGCTCCAAAACCATGGCGGGTCAAGAATGCCGAAGCGATTCTCGAAGGTGAGAGTGTTACGGAGGAACTCGCGGGCAAAGCGGCCGAGGCCGCTTTGGAAGGTGCGCAGCCCCTGGAAGACAATGCTTTCAAGGTCCCTTTGACCCAAGCGATTGTCAAAGATGCCATTATGGACTTGGTGGCATAATACACTTTTTTTTTGAGACTTCGATAAAGTGAGGGTGACCTTTTTCGGCCACCCTCACTTTTTTATCTAGCGTAAGGTGATCAGAGGTGTGGTTTGAATTTCTCCCTCCGGTTGCTTTTCTGTTTCTGAGGAATTAATTAGTTTGACTCCTCTTACAAGGGTGATGAGGTCCTGATTATCGTTGTTCGTAGAAAATTCCCAGCAGATCACATACCAATTGGGAACCTCTCCGTATTTGGTTTTATAGGGGTAAATATGTGCTTTGTGGAGATCGTCTCCGAAACGTTCTACATTTTTGTTACGCTCATTTTGCGTATATACGGTTTCTCCTTTGGGGGAAAATTCGGGATTGAAATTTGCACTTTGCACGTAAAACCCGAATGGTAGATTGCCGGGATCGAAACGGGTACGTCCTTTGGGAGAAGCGGGAAGTCCAGTGATGCGAGTTTGGTCTCCGGCTTCAGGGCCGCATTCAAATAACAATTGTAAAGTAGGTTTCGAGGTGAAGAGATACATGCCAGCACGAACTTTGGATATGTCATCTTCTTTGCCAAAGGAATATTTTGCGATGGCTAAATAATCGACGTACTTTTTGGTTTTCATGAATAAGCCTTGGGTTGGCCCTTCAACCAGGATTTCATCCTCAGGGGTGAGTTTCAAGCCGAGTTCTTCAAAAACTTCACTGAGTGAAGGCTCTTGCACATCGGTTGCATCCTGAATGGGTTGTGCTTCTTCTTGGCTGAAAGCAGGAAGAAAGCAGACTACGGATAATAAGAATAAAATGAGTGTGCGTTGCATAAGAATTTCTCCTCTCTATGGTTTGGATGTTTGATATGATTTTGGAATGAGATCGGGATTGATCCCCAATCCCCATTCTTGTTTAAACTGTTCAACAAAGGATACGGTGAAGACTTCTCGGCCTTCCATTTGGGGAACGTTAATATATTGGCGTAAATCAATCTTCATAAATTGTTCTGTAAAGGGTACCGCTAAGGGGGCATAACTCCAATGCCAAGGTTCATAGTTATAGCCGGTGCGCTTTTCATCGTTCGGGTAGGCTTCGTAAAAATCAAAATGCGGAGCGTTTTCTTTCAGCCAACAGTATAAATCATGAAATACGCCATTATGTTTAAAATGCTTAGGCAGTAATACATCTTCGGGTTGTGGTTTGGCAAGATCAATGAGATCGGCATCCGTTCCCCAGTGATGGCGAGAAGAACCAGGCAAACTGGAATACGTGAGTATCTCACGTACTTTCTCTTCAGAAGTTTTGTTTGAATGATGCATAGAGCGGAATTTTCGGTTCCAGATGAGCCGTTGGCGTTCAAAACTTCGATAGCTGGAAGCCGAATAGATATGGAGGCCTTCTTTGGCCGCTTGTTTGATCATGGCATTCAATGCTTGGGCGGCCTCTTTGCGAAGATTGAAGCCTTTTCCATAAAGTGTGGGACGGTCTATTCCAACGAGTTCTCTTTCAGATAAAGTGGCCATAGGATTATTGTTATTAGCCGAGGCGAAGCCTCCTAGCAGCCCTGTAGCGAATAAAGATACATTATGAACAAAAAATCTTCGTTTCATAATTAAAATTTGAATCTATTCCTCTCTAAAAAATGCTTTGCTTGCACTGCTACTTGGTGGAAAAAGGAAAAAAGAAAAAGTTATCGTTGTACCATTAGCCCTTTTGTTTCAAGGGAAATGGAGAGTATCATGTTTGTGTTCTATTATATCAATAATATAAGTATTGGAGAGTAGTATAATGCCAGACAAATCTACATCCCGAAGAAATTTTATGAAAACCACCGGTATTGGTGTAGCCGCAGGATTAAGTGCGTTCGAATACCGGGCATTGGCTCAAGAAGGAACCAATGACAAGATTCATATCGCGGTGATTGGTGTAGGCGGTCGCGGAAGCCATTTGCTGCGGTGGGCCCGAGGGAAAGAGGAAGCCGAGATTGTCGCCGTTTGCGATGTCTATGTGCGTCGTCGCAAGGATGCGGCTAAAGCCGCCGGTCTGGATCCTGAGAATGAGCGGGATTGCACCGGCGACTATCGTGAACTTTTGGAGCGCGATGATATTGATGCCGTAATTATTGCTACGCCGGATCACTGGCACGCACCTATTGCCATTGATGCGATGAAAAAAGGTAAAGATGTCTATCTGGAAAAGCCTATGACGCACACGATTCCAGAGGCGAAGGAAGTTTGCCAGGTACAAAAAGAAACCGGTTGTGTGTTGCAGGTTGGGAGTCAAACGACTTCCAGTGATCAATGGTGGAATGCCAAGAAGGCGATTGAAGACGGGATGATCGGGAAACTCATTATGAGCCAAGGATCCTATCACCGGAACAGTAAAGGAGGTGAATGGAACTGGTCGATTGATGAAGATGCCGGTCCTGATGCGAAAGGGGAAGATTATATCGATTGGGATATGTGGCTTGGAACGGCGCCCCCCCGAGAATGGAGTCCCGACCGATTTTTCCGTTTCCGTAAATTCTGGGATTATTCTGGAGGGATCGCTACTGATTTATTCTACCACGTGATGGCCCCTCTCAACATATGCTGGCCTCAACCCCAATTCCCGTACCGTGTCATGGCTTCAGGCGGGATCTATGTATTCAAAGACAGCCGCGAAGTGCCTGATACCTTTGGTTTGATGGCAGAATATCCTGGTGAGCATCAGGTGGTCCTCAGTTCTAGCATGGCGAATAATACTCATATCCCGGGATTGATTCGCGGCCATGAAGGAACCATTGTGATGGTTGAACATGGGAAGTTTGAAGGTCATACGCCCCACATCACCGTCACAGCCCAGGATCCTTACGAAGAGGAATTCAAGGAAAAATGGGGTAAGACAGAAATAAAAATCGAAACCAAAGATGACCGTCCGGATCACATGTCCAACTTTTTGCAATGTGTGAAAACGCGTGAAAAACCGGTGTTGGACGCGGACACTGCCTACAAAACGATGGTTACCATTGGGATGTCGGTTGAATCGTATCGACAAGGGCGAGTGTTGTACTTCGATCCTGAAAAAGAAATCGTACGCAGCACCCCGCCGAAGAGTTAAATGGAAGGAAATATAGGAAATGAGGGGGGCTCAGGTTGTGTCCCCCTTATTTTTGATCATTTATTGATCGCGTGGAACTGGAACGGGCCCAAATTGGTCTAATTTATCTAGCTCTTTATAGATATTTTCAAATAAGTCTTTTGCGATGAGATCATCTTCGCTGCGAACTCCATCAGGCCCTAAGCTTCGTAAATCTACCGTACCGTCATCTTCCAGGCGGTAGGAAAAATCTTGTCCCCAGGGATCTTGCAAGACTTTTTCGTCCTCGATATAGGGGCCGTCCCACTCCCCTGTGGTTTCTATTATTTCTGGCTTGGCAATTAGAGCATGCAAATTGTCGTCCTCAGACGGAAAAGAACCAACGTGCAATCGGTAAACCTGCAAGGCCAAAAGAAGATAGAGCATCTGCTCTTTGTAATCATATTCTTGGTTTCCAATTTCTACCCGGTATTGTTCAATTTCCTGGTTTGGAGCGGGTTGATCCGAACAAGCTAGAAAGATACAGAATAAAAAGCAGATGAAAGAAAGAAGGAGCCCTTGTTTCATTTTTTTGAATCTATAATCGGCAGTGAACCTTGTGATGAATCCGAATTATATTTTCCCTCTCGCATGATGTTTTCCAATTCTTTTTTGGCTTCTTCGGTCATCCCATTGCGAAGAAGTGAAATGGCTCGTGAAGAGACCATTTTATCGAAAATATTACGTCGTTCTTGGGCGGAAGGGAACTCTTCTTGAACGACAGGGCGCAATAAAGCCATCAGTTCAAGAAAAAGTCCATATTCTTCGCCATAGGCCATTTCAATTTCTTGTCGGATGCTGGCAGAGAGGGTAGGACTGATACCCGAGGTATTGATCGCAATGGTTAAAGGGCCACGTTCGATAGTGGTTGGTACGATGAAGTCTCCTTCTTCAGGGGCATCCACGACATTGCAATGGATCTTTTTTTGAGCACAGAGTTCGCCGATTTGTTTGTTGACTTTCCGGTCATCGGTGGCGGCAATAACTAAATACGCTCCTTGGAGATCAGAGGGTTCAAATTTACGGTCCAACCATGTAATTTCTTTTTGGAAGGACATATAGTCCAATACAGGATCCAGAGTTGGACTGACGACCGTTACTTTTGCTCCACTATCGATAAGTGAAGCCGCTTTTCGGCGTGCCACTTCGCCGCCCCCAAATACAACGCAGGATTTTTTTTCGATGTTCAGGCACAAAGTATAGTACTTAGGATATGCCGGTTCTTTGTAATTCATCATTTCCTCCGATGATTTATTATACCTTAATCGAAAGGGGAGAATACGGTTAATGCAGAATTATTTACCTCGTTTAATTTGTTAGGGATTCCGTATCAGTTTAGCCTCCAGGGGTGACATATCGGGGATGGGTATACTTGTTCCGGGGAAATTAGCTTGGGTGGAGAAATGCTCATTCGATAGATTAAGAAGAACGTTATGTGTTTCTTCCTCTTCTTTAATGTGGACAAGAACCAGACCACTTCCTACCGGTTGAACAACACTTTTTGTTTGATGACCCGCATAGGTAAACCAGGCAAATTCGTTCTCGAATTGAATCCGTTGAATTGTGACATTTTGGGATTCTTCGACTACAGGAGCAACAGAAGGTAGTATTAATTTGGCGTTGGAGTCTTTGAAGGTAATAGATTGGCTGCTGGTTGCGTCTATTACAGCATTGGCGGAACGATTCATGACAAAATCCACGACAGAAAAGCCGGGTTTTTGATGATAGATTTGCACTGTCGCATCTTGGCTAAAGACATATCCGGTGAATAACTCATTTTGTTGATACATCAGGGTATCCAGTGATTGCCTGAGGGAAGTAAGACCATAGGCGTCCTCCTTTTCATGGATGGGGATGTCCATTTGATGGGTATCGTAACCTATGCCAAGCGCATGGGTTTTGAGAGTTCGGGTAGGAAAGAGGAGAGGGGATTGTCCTTGGTAGGACCACGTTTGCATTCCTTTTCGGGGGAAGGTATTTTTTAGAACCACAGCGGTTTGGTAATTGCGTCCTACGAGATAATAAAGGGCGTCATCGTTGCCATACAGTTTTGCATAGGGCTCGTGAGGGATTTCATGCAATGTTTCCGGGCGTTCTTGGTACATGGATCCTCGAAGAAAGGAGTTACAACCAAAAGCAAGAACATAACCAGGCGGGAATTCCATTAATGTTTCCAGATAGCGCATCGCCACCTGGTTGAGTTCCGTATGGGTTCTTCCGTAGTAGGCCAAAGCTCCCAGCATATTGGCGGCATGGGCACCTTGGGCGTGCATGGGAATGATAGTGATATCTGTGAGGGGAAGAGTGCGATAAGAGAACATACGGGAGTACCATAATAAGGAATCTGGGAACCATTCGTCGATGCTCTCATCGCCGCTCATGAGTCGGTATAAAAAAAGATACTGGAGGAATAAAGTGGAATGGCGAGTATTCAACACGCCTGGGATGAGTAGTTCTCCCGAATCGCCGATGGCCGATTGGAGCCATTTCATTGCTTCTTGGGCTTCCTGCAAATAGGTTTCGTCGTCTGTGAATTGATAGGCCAAGGCCATCACCCCGGTCCAAACCATCCCTTCATGAGAAACTTGGCGGATGGGACGGTTTTTTAAAAATTGCAAGCCTTTTTGCAAAAAGGCTTCATAGTTATTTCTTTCTGTATCATCAAGGGAATCTTCAATCGCATGATAAGAATGGATCAATGCTTCATAAATCATCGCGATGTAATGCGATCCTACTTTTCCGGTTTTTCGGTTGGGAGGAAGGAACAAGCCGCCTTGGGGAGTCTGTAATTTTTCGAACGTTTGAAAAATTCTTTGAATGTGTTCAACGATAGAGGCTTGTTGATGGTATTGTGAAAAAGGTTGACTATAGGCCATGCTTAAAGCATTCGCAAAAAACGCGGTTTGCATGATCATTTTAGTATCCAAATTTTGGCTTAAGGGATCGTTATTTTCTTCCAACATATTCGAAAACGAGGGGGATTGTTGATCGTTGGTTTGGGATTCTTCTTGTTCAAGCAATCCCGTACGCGGATTAAAATGATTGATGTAAGAAGTGAGATCGCGGTCGAGCATAACGAAATACAATTGAGCAACTTTTGAATCTATGGGTTGAATATCCAGTGGAGAGGAGGGTTGAGCTATACTGGCTAATGTAGAACAAAAAAGGCTCATGCCGATGAGAATAGGGGTTATGCGTAGCGAGTGAAATCGTTTCATTGCTTATTTCCTGATCCAAGAAGGATAATAAAGCCTCTTTCTTATAGGTAAGGAGGCTTTGTTAAAAGTATAATCATCATTGGGAGGTTTGGAAATACGCTCATTTAGACCATGGGTTTGTCTATGGTGTTTCATCTCCCTCTTTCTTTGCGCATTTACTTGAGCATGATTATATCCTTCTAATATGATCTATTATCGTTTGCCAGAGGCTTTTGGCTAATCCTCTTACTATTTGTCTTTATAAGTAGAATAAATCATTGAGTATGCGAACAAACGGGGATTGAACAAGTTATGGCTGTTCGTTACTATGAATAATCCCATAAATATCCTGTTGAACCGAGTTGGTACGGATCGTCTATTGTGAAGAAAAAACCATTATTGACAGTCAATAATCTCATTAAGCATTTCCCTATACGTAAAGGAATTCTCAATCGCGTGGTTAATTATGTTAAAGCGGTGGATGGAGTCTCTTTCACGATTGATGAAGGAGAAACGCTGGGGCTGGCGGGTGAAAGTGGTTGTGGGAAAACAACCGTTGGTCGGTTGATATTACGCTTATTAGATGCGACCTCCGGTGAAGTGCATTACAAAGATTCACCGAATCTTCTAGAATTAAACCCATCGCAAATGCGTCGTTATCGGCAAGAAATGCAGATCATCTTTCAGGATCCTTATTCTTCTCTCAATCCCCGACTTAAAGTAGGCAGCACCTTGAGTGAACCGATGAAAGTTTTTAGTTTGTATGGCACCCATGATCAGCGGCGCAAACGTTGCATTGAGTTGATGGAATCGGTTGGTTTGGGAGAAGAGCATTTATCTCGTTATCCCCATGAATTTTCAGGTGGCCAACGGCAGCGCATTGGGATAGCCCGGGGATTGAGCGTGAATCCAAAGTTGATTATTGCCGATGAACCGGTATCGGCTCTCGATGTATCTATTCAGGCGCAAATTATTAACTTGATGATGAATCTCAAAGAGGAGTTTGGTCTCAGTTATTTGTTCATTGCTCATGATCTTTCTGTTGTGCGTCATATTAGTGATCGAGTTGCGATCATGTATTTGGGGAAAGTGGTGGAGTTGGCTGAAACGAATGCTCTATTTAATACGCCCAAACATCCCTACACCCGGGCGTTGTTGGAGGCGATACCGATAGCGGATCCCCATCAGAAGAAAGAAAAAAGATTACTTGCCGGGGATGTTCCCAGTCCCATTGACCCACCTTCGGGATGTCATTTTCATACGCGTTGTCCTTTTCGTTTTGCCCCCTGTGATCATGTGGAACCCTCATTACAACAGGTTGAAGACCGTACCATCGCATGTCATCTTTATGATTCTCGTTTTAACACCAACGTTCCACAAAATATATTAGATTATGAAGCAGACCAGATCGAATTGCCCAATCAGGAAGCGTTCCGTGTGCAAGGGAAATCGTAGATGCTTAAGAAAGAGACTCTCCTGTCTTGGCTCCCATTAGGGATTCTTCTCTTTGTCGCTTTATTTATGCGATGTTGGACCCTATTCAACGGAACCAATGTGGATGAAGGGTTTTATATCTTGCATGGTCGGGAATGGCTTGACGGCCATTGGCCATATCGTGATATTCATCTAAACAAGACGCCGCTGGTTAGTGTGATTGCTCTTCCTTTTTTTGTTTTTTTTGACACCCCAATCATTCCTATACGTCTATTTATCCTCGGGTTGAGCATGGCGAGTATTGTTGCCGTTTATTATATAGGGCGCACTTGGGTGACCGAGCATGTTGGTTTGTTGGCGGCGGGATTCTATGCTTTTGACCCGCTCACGATCATTTGGGCGAAGTATCTCCATGTATCCACTTTAGCCCCGATTCTTTCCGCATGCGCATTGGGAATGACGCTCTTTGCTTTGCGAAAGAAACAGACGTTTTTCTTTCTGTTGGCGGGGGGACTCGCGGCGGTTTGTTTGCTCAATAAACAAACCAGTGTTATCCTCCTGCCCGTGGTGGCTCTCTTGTTGTTTATAAAGCGAGATGAAATAAAGAAATGGGATTTTATCTTTTACTTTGCAGGATTACTCTCTCTTCCTTTGATGCTTTTGATGATGCTGGTCTCTATCGGGGCTGTAGATCATTTTCTATACGATATTTGGTGGGGAAATCTCGCCATGTGGAAGGCTTTTGATTTTACGTTGCATGATCGATGGATCACATTTCGGGCCTTTATGCATTGGAATCCCTTGATGTGGTGGGGAGTGATTGTGGGAGTCATTGCCTTGGCGTTCAAGCGAGACCGGTTGGGATTAGTACTCTGTGCGTGGTTTTCACTTGAATTTGTGATGAATATTTATGGTTTAAGCCACGTGTGGAAGCATTACATCCTGGCCATTGTTCCTGCGTGTGCGCTCATCACCGGGTATGGTGGTTTTGTGATTCTGAATGCGTGTGTAAATCGTTTTTCTTGGCGTTATTATCAAACTTCTTGGATATCTCTACTTCTTGTCTTCTTATTAACGGTTCCCTATTGGCCGCGAGCCAATTGGAACTACCCCAATATCACTCTACAAGATGAGCGTGCTTTAGCGGCGCAAATTAAGCGGCGGTGTACGACACCTTATCTTCTATGTTTGGCCAATAGCACATTTTATTTGCTTACAGATAAGCAAGTTCCTCCTGCCATTCGCAATGGAGAAAAGATTCTCATTCCTCCTTTTATGAGCACGGCTGGACGTTACTATCTTACGCTTAAAGAAATGGAGCAAACGGTGGATTATTGGCGGCAATTGCCGGTGGATTATTGCGTAATGTATGGAAAGCATGCACGTCAGATTTTTGTCGAACGTGATCCTCATTTAGAGCCGTTACGACTTTTTCTAGAAGAAGAATTTGAGCAGGCTCCGGTATTGCGTTTAAATCGCTCCACTTACATGGCGACGCTTTATTGCTTTCAGCGTAAGGATTCCTCATCTTAATTCATAACGTGTTTCAGTCTACGCAGAACGAGTTGGTGGCAATCGTCCTCATTGCGTGGAGCCATGCGCTTAAAATCACGATGATGACTATTTTGATAATCGACAATAACCCACTCTCCTTGAGCATCGCATAATATAAAATGGACTGCGTGAGTTTCTTCTTTGCCGATCATGTAATCTGCGATTAAACTGTAATTCACAGGCTTGTATTCGTTTTGTAAATAGTCTTTGAATTTTCTGGCTAAATCCCATAACACGAGCTGCTCATTGGAACTTGCTTGAATATCAAATGGTTCAATATTTTCGATGACATTTGTTTTGAATAAATCTTGTTCTTCTATTTTATTCGCCAATATTTGCGCTGCTTTAGCGTCATACTTATTTTCTCTGCGTATCGGAAAGACAAGGACGGTTTGTTTCTCTTGCTTTTTCAATGCTTGTAATCGATCTTTCATCGCATTCCTTTCTTCTTCATCAGGGATTTTCGATTTTTCCATCCACCGTTGATGCATCTTCCCTTTCGGAGCCTTCTTTCGCATAGGATTTTTGAGATCTAGTTTCTTTTGCAAGCGTGTTGCCATTAACACACAGCATGTCATGGGATCTTTCGCTTTAATCTTTTTAAAATCGCGGTCATCCGGGGTTTGCCGATCCATCCAAAGCAAATGGCCTTTTCCATCGCAGAGGTAAGTACGCACTTCTTTCACTCCTTCTTGGGGTGAGCCCAAAAACTCTCCGAACGCATGATGATCCGTATGGAATTCACTTTCTTTGACCAAGTTAGCAAATTGTTGACCTGTTTCTTCCATGGATGATTCTGAATGTCCCTCAAGGCTCTGCGATGCGATTTCGATGTGTTGTATGCCCCCTTTTTCTAGGAGCAAGCCTACGACTTCTGCGACATCTTTTCGGGTGGAATTGGCTACAGAAATGGGGTACACCGTGATGGAATACTCTCCAAAATCCTTATCCCGAATGGATTGCACCGAAGAGCTCTCATGTGAATGTTCACAGGAGATAAAAGTTGTTGCCAAGCAGCATGTCAATAACCACAGCAAGCCCCGAAAGTTTTGTTTTATCAATCTATTCATGATTATGCCTCCAAATTGTGGCTCATCACGAAAGTGAGTACTTTTTTTAGACAAACGCCTCGGGGATGTGTTCCGCTTGTCTCCGCGCGGCCTTAAGGGCCGCT
>CAYQOX010000023.1:0-70236 GCA_964419335.1 uncultured bacterium
TATTTCGTTATATTGATGATCCTGTGCTTGCAATTCAAGACCGCTACTATATTACGACTTTTCAAATCGTCCCAAGAGATCAAGAAAATGAAACGCTATTTGATAAAGTCCATCACATAGAATTAGGTTATGGTACATTAGGTCTGCATTTTAGTTTGAACGATAACGATGTAGATCGGGACCATATTTTGATCATAGCAAGTAAAGGTGAACAAACAAAGTTATTTTTCGTTAATGATCCATTTAATTATCTTAGCAAATCAACCGAAGAAATTTTCCCTTCCGCGACATTAGACTTACCGGGTGTGCCGTCATTCTTTTGGGTCGGAAACATCGATCAAGATGAGTATTTTGATTTGGATGATATTTTCTTTGAATATGAGGGACAGTGGCATATATGGTTAAGAGAACCGCAAAAATACCAGGTTAACATTCCAGATGATATAGTTGGCGTTTCAAATGTCATCCCCGGAATGAACGGCTATGATTTATTCATGGGTGTCGAAAGTGAAACGGAAAGCGATATTGCTTACATAGCTTTGCAAAGAGAACAACTTTCATACAATGAAGCCTCCTATCAAGCCCTTCCCGTAAGTATTCCCGGCAAACATTTGCAAGGTAGTCAATCCCACCTGTTTGAATATAATAACGAGACGACAAATGAATCTTATCCAATCTGCATTGTTTATGACAATTTGGATCGAGACAATCCTCAACCAAAAACATTTTATATTTACAAAATCGAGCCCAACGAACCAACATCTCCCCAATTAATTCAAGAATATACCCCCGAAGTGACGAGTTGGACCGATGATATTATGTATTTCGATCAACCCGAATTGGTCCGCGATTTCGATAATGATGGTATATCCGATATCGTTCTAAAGACAATGCGTTCTGACTTACCTCACAAATCATACTTTTATGGTTTCATGGGGATCGATTCCAACACACCTATAAGCGAATGGAGTTTATATTGAGTACTTCTTTTCATTCTGCTCAACCAATCGGATAATCTCGCATTTCTTTGGCCGCTTCGTACATAGCGATCACATTTTTTGGCGGTACATGCGCCTGTACGTTGTGAATCGAAGTAAAGACGTATCCTCCGCCGGGCGCGAAGATTCGGATGAGATCCTGCGCGTGCTTTTTTACTTCATCCGGTGAACTCTTGGGGAGAATATGCTGCGTGTCGCATCCACCACCCCAATAGGTGATCTGATCGCCGAAAGTATTTTTTAAATCGTTGGGTTCCATATGCGCGGCGGTGATTTGTACAGGATTCAAAACATCCACACCTTCCTTCAGCATATAAGGGATATAGCAAGAACAAGAACCGCAACAATGGAAAAAGACCTTAATATGAGGACAACGTTCTTTCGCTCGGAGATAGATTTTTTTATGCGCTGGATGGATAAATTTCTCGTATGTTTTTTCGCTCATTTGGGGGGCACTCTGAGTTCCCAGGTCATCCCCCATTTGAATCAACTGAATATAATCTCCCACCGCTTCGAGATAGCGATCAAGGTTTTGCAAATGAATATCCACAAAGTGATCAATCAAAGCCTGGGCAAATCCATCATCATCACCCAGATCCATCATGAAATTGCCCCAACCACGCAACATTTGCCCTGCTTCAAGAATATTCCCGCCAAACCCCCCCATGAGCGCATAATCCGTGGTCTCGTACAAGGTCTTGGCTTGATGATGCATCCGCTGCAATTCCTCCTCTGTGAATAACGGAATATTGTAGGCCTCCACGTCCTTGCGTTCAGATCCTAAAGGCGGTTGGACGGTTTCGAAATAAAGACATCCCTCCGGCATGCGATGGGTCACGTTCCCTTCCTCATCACAAATGCGATACCCTCCCTCGCCGTCGGATTCAAACTCGATCTCGGGCGGCGCCTCGGCCATGGTTCCATCAGGCAACCGGAAGGGCTGCCACTCCCGACCATCCGAGCACAGGGAGGTATTCACAATATCGACGACGTCGACTTCAAATAGATCCAAAATCGGCTTTTCGATTTCCGCCAACTGCTGAAAAAAATCATATACACGAATCCGCCCTTGCTCGATTCCCAATTCGCGTTTGAGATCAGCATAAGCCATAGCCATGATCCCGGTCGAGCGCATGGATCCGCAATCGATCGGCATTTTATCGGGCTCTTGCTGTTGAATGGTTGTCAATACTCGTTCTCTTGGTGTCACCGTTTCCTCCGAAACTATTCCCCTAAGGCAAGATTTAGGTCACAATAGATTCTATTATCTTTATTCAACTTTAGAATTATATCCAGGTCCATATGTATGAACATAGTAAACTCTTTCAGCCATTGTGTCTATGTCAACTCATGTGACATTGGCCCTGAGCAAAGAATTAAAATTCGCCCCCTGCTTCATTATTTACAAGAAGCCGCTGTGGGACACTCAAACCAAGCGGGAGATACCTTTTCTAAGCAGCTTCGCCAAGGGAAGGTATGGGTATTGACGCGTCTGCATCTGCAATTGGAACGCATCCCCGCGTGGGAAGAGGAAGTCACCATCCACACTTGGTCGTATGGTACGGAATCTATTTACGCATTACGTGAGTTTTCTCTCGCCAATGATGAACATACATTTGGGGCCGCCACTTCACAATGGGTTATGATCGATACCAAAAAGCGCCGTCCCGTTCGTCTTTCTTCCGAGCAGTTGGAAGGGTATGGCATTCGACAAGAACGTATGATCCAGGATCCATTCGAGCCCTTGCCATCCATAAATCACGCGGATCGTGAAATCGAAGTTCCAGTATTGCGCGGACACTTGGATTCACTGAACCATGTCAACAATGCCTTCTATGCGGAATGGTGTTTTGAATCGCTGCCGGAAAAGATCACGGGCGCGCGCTCATTACAGGCACTTGAAATCGCCTTTCGCAAAGAAGCCTTGTATGGCGATCGGCTCATCTCGCAAACACAAAGGAAGGGTGATCTCTTTCTTCACCGCCTTGTTCGTCATAGCGATCAGAGCGAAATCGTGGTCGCCCGCTCACGCTGGTTTTCTTCATAGGGGGCTGCTTATAGATAGAATCTCAGCCTCATTTATTCAGCCTATGGCCGCGTTTTTCCCCATCTCAAAAATACTAACCACGGCCGAGAGGATATCGCGTTTGATCATCTCAGGTTGTTGTTCAGATTGACGAAGGAATTTAACGGTTTTAAAAGGTTTACCGCTTTTCACAAAGACGGTTTTCATTCCCAAATTCCATCCCGCTTGCAGGCACTCCAAACGGTCGCAGAGAAAGTACGTATTCTTGGGTTCAAAACCGTGCTTGGCCGCAGCAATTTGCAATAACCCTGGCTTCGGATAAGCACAGCGCTCCCAATCCGCATAAAGGCTGGGACATACCAGAATATCCTCGATCGCCCCACCGGCTTCGTGAATGATTTGCTTCATGGAATGATGAATATCATCCAGCGTACCCTGATCCATCATCTTATCCTGGAGGGGCTGCTGCTTGGTCACAATGATAGGTTTGTACCCGTTTTGCGCCATGGAATAAAACGCCTCAGTCACAAAAGGCAGCATTACGAATTGCTCCCTGGTAACAACCGGCTGATCCTGCTGTACATTGATCACACCGTCGCGTTCAATCAGAATGTATTTCTCCATTGTTCACCTGAAATGTCCGGCTGGGTCGTAAATCCACACCGAGATATTCTCTTCCAGTAGCGGTTACGATGAGCTGCCCTTGCATATCAAGGGCCTCCCAAAACCGCGCACGCCGTTTATTATCCATCTCATACACAACATCGTCAATTAAGAGTATCGGCCGGTCGCCCACTTTTTTGTAGGCAAATTTGGCTTCTGCCAAGCGCAACGCCAGAGCCGCTGTGCGCTTCTGCCCCTGGGAACCAAATTGCGAAAGATTATGTCCTTCCAGTTGAAAAATAAGATCATCGCGATGCGGCCCAATTTGGGTTATTCCGCGTTCGCGTTCCGCAGCACGCGAATGTTCGAGCCTCTCTCGCATTTTTTTCTTTAACGATTCAGGATCATCTTCAACTCGGATGGAATAGGTGATATTCAAAGGGCCTTCCTGAGCAAGGAAGCCATAATCCTTCTCGACCAAAGGCGAAAGTTCACACAGCGTCTGATGACGTGTCAACATAATTTCTGCCGCCAGTTCTACGAAAGGCTCATCCCACGCGGCCAATTCCGGGGAGGCTGATTCACGCGGTTTGGCCTGTATATATTTCAATATCTGATTGCGCTGCCGCAATACCCGCCGATATTTTTGTAAAAGTGGAATATAGGAACGATCAAGCTGAGCGATGGCCATATCTAAAAAGCGGCGGCGCTCTTGGGGGCTGCCGGCTACGATTTCTAAATCCTCCGGCGCAAACAAAACAGTACGCAAACATCCATAAAGATCACCGACCCGCTCGAGAGTATTCCCATTCACCTTAATGACTTTACGCTGCTTTTCCAAACCGCACTCAATGCGAAGGCTCTCCCCATCCTGTTGCAAAACGTCACCACGCAAGTAGGCTGTTTCCTGATTCCAACGAATGAGTTCATTCTCTTTACGTGTTCGATGTGAGGTGGAAGTTGAAAGATAGTGAATCGCTTCAATAAGACTTGTTTTACCTTGGGCATTGGCCCCCAAAAACAGCTGGATTCCGGAAGATAAATCAAGTTGAATCTCTGGAATCATCCGAAAATTTCGTACAAGCAATGATGTGATTTCCATAAACTCGTAGGTCCCTAGCCGAAACCTCTTCCGCAGTCATTCAAGATGCCAATCCTATGAGGCAAGCTTACGAAGTATTTTCGGTTGGAGCAGCCATTGCAATATCCCATTGCCGCGATCGGGTTTCTCCTCCACGCTGATGCAACAAATAGCCCCTTTTTTCATCTCGAAACCAGAACGCGCGGTCCCTGTCAATAAGATAGACGCCAAAGAGCTCATATCCGGTTCATGACCGACAAAAGCCAGACTGGATTCGAGTGCATGCTTCCCTGCTCGCTCGGCAATCATATCAAAATGCACACCCGGGGCTAAATCCTCAATCGTTTCCATCTTGGTCTTCTTAAATTCTTTGGCAACAATTTCGGCTGTCTCCCGCGCCCGAACATAGGGACTGGTATAAATTAAGTCAAGACGGTCGACGATGCGGTGAAATCCTTTTGCCGCCTTTTCCATCTTCTTTATTCCTTCTTCGGTCAACCATCGTTCTTCATCGCTTTTCACGTTTGGATCCATTCGATCCACGGCAATCGCATGGCGAATAAAATAGAGTTCCATACTAAGCCCTTCCTTCTAGTTTGGCTTTACGGGTGGCTTTCCGGGCTTCTCGTTCGGCTTTGATGCGTTCCATTTCCTGACGTTCTTCTTCCTCACGCTTTTTCTTCGCTTCTTCCAATTCAATCAAACGAGCAAACAACCCTCCGCCCTTTAACGTTTGCTTAACCTCATCACTAAAGGGGATATTATACCAAAAGAATTCCCTGAATTTTCTTTCCATTTTGGGTATGCGGCGTGATTCATAGGCGACCCAAAGGAAATAGTTCTCTTGGAAATAGCCTTTCAAATCCTTCCGCTGCTCCTTGGTAGAAAATAAGCCCAACCATTTACCGGTTAATCCCTCCGACATCCAGTAATGCATCGCGTCTTCTTTGGCGTATTCCCAACGCAGGTCGGACATTCCCATCAAAAGGGTTTTCATACTGGAACGGGGAGGAAACGCACAAATACAAATACGGGGTTTAGAGCGTCCTTTTTTACCCGGACTCCAAGGCTCCCAACATCCTGCACGTTGACCATATCCGGGGCAAATGATAAATAAAGGTGGCAAATAAACCTCTTCCCCCTTATATTTTTTTTGGAAGATTTGGCAATCACATTTTTCCACGTGCTTCACGGCTTTTTTTAACCAATCCCGATTCACGATTGGATTATCACGTCCCGGCGAACAGTACTCCTGCATTAAAATGGTTACTTCGTTGGCACGCGGTCCCACACACATGCGCTGCATTTGAGGTACGCTGGTTAGCTCATAGCGCAAGGCTTCCTCGCCCCGTGCATCTAGATTGGGTTTCGCCCCATCAAGCGCCATTTCATCGATGGTGCTAAATTTCAAGCGTCCACGGGCGATTTCCTCAAACCATTCATCGATGAAATAAATCCCGCTATCTTCGGGCTGGCTCTTGTCTCTATAAAGCACCTCCCAAACATCCATGCGGTCTTTCATCAACTTATCATCCAACATGCCATAACGCATAAACAATCGCTTTTCCCAGGGAAGGCCTTCCCCGAGTAAACGGAAAGCCATTTTGTTTGTCATTTTCCAATGCAGACGGGTTAACGATTTAAGGGTGGGACGACGCTCCTCTTGTTCGCAATTTTCGAGTTTCTCCAACAGGTACTTTACTTCATCGGCTTCTTCTTCTCCCTCCAAAACCGCGCTCAAGAATTTCCCCGCTTCAAAATTCATGGAAGGCTTTGGGGGGAGTTGACCTTCTGGCATCTCGATGGGCTTTTTTGGAGTTTGATCTTCTTTGGATGAAGCAGCTTCGCTAGCCTGATTCGATTCACCACCCGAGGCTTGAATTTTTAGTTTCTTTTTGTTTGTGTTATAGGTTTTCCGCTCTTGCACTAATGTTGTAAGTTTATTACGCAGCTCGGCAATTTCTTCATCCCGCTTCTTGAGCATGACATGGTACTTTTTCACTTTTTGCTCAAGATTTTTAATATATTGAGTGATTTGCTCTTTCTTATTCTCGGTCACCTAGATTCACATCTCCCTATTTCATGGATAGTGGCTTTCATCGACGGGGAATCATGCTTTCCTATTCTCCTTTGGCGCAAAGAAAGATCCTATTGGAAGTATATATTGTAATGTAATATTGAGTAAATCAATATGCTGTAAAGAAATTCTCTTAAAAATGATCGATAGAATAAGAGGATATAGGGAGAATGAATCAAACGGATGCGTGTCATCACGCTGGGCTTTCGCTTTGGCAATACGCTTCACACCACGGGTAAGGGTCGATATTCCTTAATCATGTGGTTTAATTGGTGATAAGCAGCAACAGGATCGGGCTGATCAAAGATCGCGTGCCCCATGACGATCTCATCTGCACCCGCTTGGCGTACCAAACGAATGGTATCCACATTAACCCCTCCATCAACCTGAATCGCGTAATCCATTCCACATTCTTCACGCCGCTCCCTCAACCATTGAATCTTGGGCAAAACCTCAGGAAGAAGCGTCTGTCCTCCAAAACCAGGATGCACCGTCATAACCAAGACCAGATCCACTTGCTCCAAAAATATATCCACATCGTGCACATCCGTAGCGGGATTAAGGACAATCCCCGGCATTTTCCCGCGCCCCCGAATCATGCTCAAAACATCGCGGACATTCATTTTTGTTTCCACATGAATGGAAAGACTTCGAACACTATCAAAATCAAACCACCGAATATGATCATCGGGATTATCGACCATCAGATGGACATCAAATTGGCTTTTTAAATAAGGTTGAATGCTCTCAATCAACAACGGCCCCATGGTGAGATTGGGGACAAAGTGCCCATCCATAACATCAAAGTGAAATAGATCTGCCCCAGCCTTTTCTAATTTAAGAAGCACTTCACCAAGGTTCATAAAAGGTGCAGATAACAACGACGGCAAGACTTTCGCTCGATCTTTCATTTTTACTGACAACACCATTGTACTAACGACTCGTTTTCTCCGCGCGCCACAAGATCTCTTTCATTTCATGTACGGCACGTTCCATACCAACCATAACCGCATGAGATACTATACTATGCCCTGTATGAATCCAGTCAACCAAAGGGGAAGCGGCCAAAGCAAAAGTGTTACGATAATGCAAACCATGCCCCACATTACCTCGTAAACCTAAATTGTACGCATGTTGCAAAGCATTGATGACAATATCAAACTCTTGCTTTTCCTCTTTCTTGTTCCGGGCGAGAGCATACGGTCCCGTATGAATTTCTACATACTGTGCGCCTAGTGAATGCGCGGCGGTAATTTCATCCTTCACTGCATCAATAAATATACTCACTACGATCCTAGCATCCAGCAATTTTTGAATATTTCCACGCAACTTGGATTCACGACCCACAACTTTTAACCCACTCTCCGTCGTGCGTTCCTCACGTAACTCTGGAACCAAAGTACAAGCATGCGGCTGCACCTTCAGGGCTAAATCGACCATCTCATCCGTCAAGGCCATTTCCAGCGTCAGAGGAACTTGCAACACCTCTTTCAGCAACATCACATCACGATCTTGTATATGACGCCGATCTTCCCGGGGATGAACCGTAATTCCATCGGCGCCCCCCATCTGGGCCAACACCGCACCATCCACTGGATCCGGGTAGGAGGTATTCCTTGATTGCCTTAAGGTAGCAATATGATCAATATTTACAGAGAGTTTCACCATGAGCGGTTCTCCCAATTAAACCAAAGTTCTTTTCGGTTGTTTTTACATTCATACAACCCGGTTATTTATGAGAAATCTATTTCTCTTCTCCATATTATTGCATTTTTATGGTAACCGTTACCCCGCGAATGTCATCACGCACAGGACGAACATCTCTCCCTTCTTCTTGTATAGGTAAAAAGAAAGGTGGAGTGTCTTCTTCGATTAAATTCAAATCCAACACCTCTGTCGATACAGATTCAATCCGGCTTAAAGCAGCCCGATCCCCCGTCATCACGATAGACGGGGGATCAACCACAATTTCATCTAATTCTTGATCATGCGTTAATACTCCCCGGCTGGGGACAATCACTTCCACATGTTTTTGCGCACGTAAGAGTGGAATGAGCACTTGATCCGTGTTGGTGACATCGACCTCAGGGGGCTCTTCTTCCAAATTCCAAGGTTTAATCACTAGCGTTATTTGACTTGGAGTTATGGATGCTTCCACAACAGAAATTCGAAGCTGGTCACGCTCTTCTAGATTGGTTTGAAACATATCTTCCGTTAACAACAAATTCACCGGTTCATTCGGTTCTGGTAATTTAACTTTCGACAAATCAATACGAAAACGCGTTACCTCGGGGCGCAGTAATTCTAAAATATTCTTTGGACCATGGAGGGTAAGAGATACTTCGGGGGGAATCCACGATTCGGGAAGATATAAATTGCGCGGCATATTTTCCACCATAACGGAAACATCGTTTAAGGTCAGTGGATTAATGCGTTCCTGCCCTTTAATCCATACTAACCCCACCGCCAATAACAAAGCAATTAATTTTAGTTCCAAATTATTGGTGAGCCATTTGATCATGAAGCACTTCGTCCTTTACTTACAACGTTGGGAAGTACCCGTGGAAACTTATCTATATCAATCGCGCGTGTAATGGTCGCGTTAATCGCAAGCGAAACCGAGCCGGTTTCTTCCGAAATGATCACCACCACCGCATCGGTTTCCTCCGCCAATCCCAAGGCCGCCATGTGCCGAGTTCCATAGCGCGTATCGATTTTTTCCCGTTCGCTCAGAGGTAACAAACACGCAGCCGCCGCGATACGACCATCCCGGATAATCACCGCTCCATCATGAAGGGGAGTAAGAGGAGAAAAGATAGAAACCAACAACTCCGAGGAAACCTCAGAATCCATACTAACCCCGGTATCAATAAATCCCTGCAGACTGGTACTACGTTCGAAAACGATCAAGGCTCCTATATGCCGTTTCGCTAAGACTTCAACCGCTTGAATCACTTCAGAAAAAATGGGATCCTGAAGGTTTTTAGAACGCCGAAACAATCGGCTGCGGGTCATTTCTGACACCGCGCGGCGGAATTCTGGAGCGTACAAAATGACCAACCCAATAAAACATGGCAACAAGAGAGAACTCAAAACCCAATACAAGGTAACCAGGTTGAAATATTTACAAACATAGGAGCAGATGATCAGCAGAATCATAAACTGAAACACCTGCATGGCCCGGGTTCCACGTACAGCCTTTAGAACAAGATATATCATCCACCATAAGATGAATATCTCAAGTAATGTGATTGTGGCATCTTGCCCGAAGATTTTTATCCACATGGAGCCGTTCTATCCTATGATCCAATCATCAATTATGATTAACACCTCAATACTCAACACGGAAACAAAAAGAAGATGGCTTCACCGTTTATGGTGAAATGAAAAAATAATTCGAAATATCGGGCAAACCGAAAGAACCTATTTTATCAAAAGTTAATACTTCTTTCTTCTTATTTCGCTTTAAGAGAAATAAGTCGTATCTGGCACCAAAGCCTCTATTTAGAAAATCGATTCTGTTTTAATTGCATCGACCACTCGTACTACATCTCGCATGGCAATAATATCGTGCACCCGTACGATATCAGCCCCTCTCAATACACTCGCGGCCACCGCCCCAGCACTCCCCATAAGCCTATTATGCGCTTCCCTACCTGTCACTTTTCCAATAAACGATTTGCGCGAAACCCCGACCAAAAGAGGAAACCCATACCAACGAATTTTGTCTAAATGTTGCAGAATAGATAAATTCTGTTCAGGTGTTTTGCCAAAGCCAATTCCAGGATCCAATACAATCTGCTCTTCCTTCACCCCTAAATTCAAAGCCAAATCAATCTGTCGTTCAAAATATTCGCGAATTTCGGTCACAATATCAACGTAATTCGTCATTTCCTGCATAGTCTGGGGCGTCCCACGCATGTGCATCAACACATACCCCGCTTCCCATTCGGCACAAAGTTCTGCTAGCCGCGGATCCCGCTGCAACCCGCTGATATCATTCACGATCGAGGCACCTGCCTCTAAGGCCTGCTTTGCCACGTCATATTTTACAGTATCAACAGAAATAACGATGGAAGATTCTGGAAAGACTTCCTCAATGACGGGAATCACACGGCGTAACTCTTCTTCTTCTGACACAGGCTCAGCCCCCGGACGAGAAGATTCGCCTCCAATGTCAAGAATATCTGCACCTTCGTCAATGATTTCATAGGCGCGATGAATTGCATCCTCAGTATCATAATAGGAAGCTCCATCGCTAAAAGAGTCGGGCGTTACATTCAAAACCCCCATGATGAGGGTTTTTTCACCGCAAATGAAAGAAGTATTACGGCATTTCCATCCCCGCTTCATAGTACCGCTCCCAATCATCAAAAACTTTGAGCGTATGTTTCTTATTTATCAACACCATAGGAACAAGTAAATTATGGTAAGTGACATTCAGCGAGAGAACGTTGAAAAGAAGTGGATCCAACTTCCAACGACGTACAACCATTTACACCAAAAGGAAGATTAATGCGAAGTCCAGAACATAAAAATCCTAGGAAGAAGAAGGATTCTCCGGAGTATTTGCGGTCTCGGAGACTTTCGTTTCATCTTCCTGAGCAAGTTCTCCGGCAGGAGTTTCTTGTGAGGTTCCTTCCTCACTGGATGATAAAACACCATCCCCCTCCGCATCATTACGTTTGGCCTTGGTTTTTGAAATTAACTCTTTCACTTCATCCGCAGAAAGAACTTCGTGTTCTAACAAGGCTTGAGCCAAGCCGTCTAGGCAATCGCTATTCTCTTCCAAAATATTCTTCGCACGATGATAACATTCGTCTACAATCTGACGAACTTCCTTATCAATTTCGAAAGCGATTTCTTCGCTGTACTCACGGTCTTTGTTGAGATCACGTCCTAAGAAAACTTGATTTTCATTCACCCCAAAGGTAAGAGGTCCCAGCTTATCGCTCATACCAAACTTACACACCATTTTATGAGCAATATCTGTAACATGCTCCAAATCATTTTGGGCACCCGTGGTCACATCGCCAAAGATAATATCTTCGGCTACACGCCCACCCAGCAGGGTCACCATCCGTGCCATCAACTCATTACGGGTGGTCAAGTAGCGGTCCTCTAAGGGGAGGTGCATGGTATAACCGAGAGCCCGCCCACGGGGTAAAATAGAGACTTTATGCACGGGATCGATATCATCAAGATCGATGCTCACTAAGGCGTGTCCCGCTTCATGAAAGGCAACGATTTTCTTTTCTTTATCCGTAATCGCACGGCTTTTCCGTTCAGGGCCCGCCGTAACTCGTTCGATGGCTTCTTCAAAATCTTCCATCTGAACACAATCTTTGTTTTTACGAGCAGCAAGCAGCGCCGCTTCATTCACAGTGTTATAGAGATCGGCTCCTGAAAATCCCGGTGTACGCCGCGCCAATATGTTCATGTCCACATCTTTATCTAGAACGACATTCTTTGTATGGACTTTAAGAATCCCTTCGCGACCGTTCAAATCAGGAAGATCGATAATCACCTGGCGGTCAAAACGTCCTGGACGCAACAAGGCAGGATCGAGAACATCAGGCCGGTTGGTGGCCGCGATTAGAATCACTTCCTCATTCGTATTAAAACCATCCATCTCGACTAGCAACTGATTCAAAGTTTGTTCGCGTTCATCATGACCACCGCCAACCCCGGCAAACCGCTGACGGCCAACAGCATCTATTTCATCCATAAAGATAATGCATGGAGAGTGTTTTTTTCCTTGCTCAAATAAATCTCGCACCCGTGAAGCCCCGACGCCGACAAACATTTCCACAAAGTCGGAACCGCTGATGCTAAAGAAAGGTACGTTCGCTTCCCCCGCAACCGCCCGCGCGAGAAGAGTTTTGCCTGTCCCTGGAGGGCCATGCAGCAACACCCCATGCGGGATTTTCCCCCCCAGTTTTTGGAACTTATGAGGATCCTTAAGAAACTCGACCACTTCGTGCAGTTCTTCTTTGGCCTCATCACAGCCCGCCACATTGGAAAAGTATACTTTATCCTGGGTTTCGCTATTTAACCGAGCCCGACTTTTGCCAAAGGACATGGCCTTGCTTCCACCGACCTGCATTTGCCGCAAGATAAAAAACCAAATACCGATTATCAGCAAAATCGGCAACAGACTGGTCATAATGGTGAACATCCAGTTGCTGTCTGTTTGTCCCCGATAAACAAATCCTTCATTATTTTCATGGTATTCATCAATACGTTCCCACACCTTAGCGCTTAATTCCGCTGAAGAAATCGTCACTTCAAAGGGTTGCTTCTCCTCAGCCGATTGCCCTTTTTCTACCCGATAGCCGGTTATTTTGGTGGGATAAATTTCTGCTTCCAGCAAACGATAATTGCTCTTGCCTTCCAACGTATCCATGAATTCGCTCAGGTCAAATTTGGCCGGCTTCTCCGTTTGGATATTGAAAACGACAAGAATGATGATAATGAGAAGAAGACTATATAAGATTACAGTTCGGTTAAACAAGATCCGCTTTCCTCTTGTGCAGCTAAAACGCTACGTTTAGTCAATTCAGAGAGTCTGAAAGGTATAGGGTGGATAACAGCACGCAATCGCCGTTTTTGTCCGCAGAGATCCGCTATATCGTATTTCATTTTTATGCTTCCTGCGGAACTCATATAATAATTATAGTAAATCATTTGTCAGTTCTGTCAAGCAAAGTACGGGCCGATTTGAAAGCATTTTACTTTTTCTTGTAAAGATTAGGCTTTTTTGTTATTTTTTTTCTTTGATATTAAGCCATAATTCCCCTTGAAATTGTGAACATTGATCTTGAATACGTTGTATTTCCGAAATCATTTGTTTTCGTCGTTCTTCATGGACAAACTCCCCTTCAAATATAATCTTACATCGACCCAGTTTATATAATTCTTTACACAACTCCATCCCTTCTATTTCTAGTGTACTTTCACGATTCATCTCGGGTAAAGTAACTTGATTTAAATACGGAAGAATGGGATAAGCTGTCAAGTATTGTTGCTTGTAGCGCCTCAGTCGTGAAAATTCAACAACATAAATCGGCTTTTGATGAAAAGTCTGGTAATACATATGCATTCCACTCCGCGGTGAAGGCGTGTAAGGCAAGACGAGCACAGTCTCTGCATTGCCTGCGAATCGCTCGGAGTGGGGATCAAACTGGAAGACGGGTAGTGGCTTCCACCCAGTTTCTAAGAGAAAAATGGGAAGGAGAAATACAAGAAGGCCTATTTTCGTTCTCCTCCGTGAATACCAAGGCGAACGTTCCATTCCCATGATTCCCACCGCGATTAATGCCAGAAATCCTACATAAGAAAATCGAGCAAAAACGCGCAGCACAGTCAAAGCCGGAAGGCCCTCAAAAACAATCGCTGGAAGCACCAAAGGAAATCCCAAAATTGTTGGAAGATCCTCATTGACCTTCAACATGGGTCCCAGTGATAAGAGCAGAAAAACTACGGCGAGAAGAACCAAAGCCCGCCACTTCCAACAACATGTACGGCCTTTTAACCACCCCCAAAGAATAAAGAACCATGTTCCTACGAAGAGCACCATACCCGGATGAATAAAAAATTCTTTTTCCTTCGGTACATCGAACCATGGGATCCAGTGCACCAGCCAAGGAGGAAAAAAAATAGACATAAGATCCATCGACCAATAGATTGAATACTTAAGGTCTACAGGATCAACATAGACTTCTTGAAAAGAAGAAGTACGGGAAGGAGAAAAATAAAACCATACTAGAATCCCCATGGCGAAACAGGCGAGAGCACATTGGATCCCAAGGTTAAGAATCTTTTTTTTATCCCACCATTCCCAAGCCGAAAGGAAGAAACGCACAAATGCATAAATTGCAACAAACAATCCGTAATACCAATCGGTCAATCCTGCTAGAAACCATATTAGAGTAAAATACACCCCATTACGCCAGCGCTGATCGTCCATCCATTTTTCGAAAGCATAAAAGGCAAAAAACATCCAGGCGGTAGAAAAGAGATTAAGATGTTCAAGATGATTCCATCGGTAGGGACTAAAAGAAGCAATAATACCCAGTAATCCTGCACCAAAAAGCCTTAATCCCAGCGAACGTCCCCATAAGGCCGCTCCGACCCCTGTCAACCAAGTCCAAAGCAGAAATAAAATATTGTAGGCCATCGAGGGACCCAAAAGCCATGTCATGGGAGACGCGATGATTCCATTCGCTACAGAAAGTGTATGATAGCGAAGGTCACATCCCCAGGGGTAAAAAATCATATCACTGTACAGGGGGGACTGTCCTTCTTGAAAAACCGAATAAAATACCCACCACAGATTCCACAAATTGGTTCCTTTATCTCCTACGGGATAATCACCTAGTTGCCCATTGAGGTTGCCAAGCAGTGAGGAACAAAGCACAATCGTGGCAAGGAAAAAGATTGCCATGAAAAAACGAGCCTCACTTCGCCCAATCCAATTGCAAACCAAAGCCGCTTTGCTTCTCAGCGGTTGTCTCTTCATTCTCTTTCTCTCCGCGATGCCAATGGGGCAAACCTGGGGAGATTCCCCTGAGTTAGCGGGTTCCGCTTGGGTATTAGGCATACCGCATCCGACCGGTTATCCCTTCTATATGCTTGCCGTCCATATGTTTCAATGCATCCCCATAGGTAGTGTAATCTTTCGAGCTCATTTATTCTCTGTATTCTGCTCAGCAGCAGCGTGCGCGATACTTTTTTTATGGCTGTATGAATCCCTCATTCGACAAGGATATGAACGAAAGACCGTTTTGTTTGCAGGATGTGTAAGTACGATCGCATTTGCGCTCACCTCTACCGTATGGTCGCAAAGCCTTATTGCCGAAGTCTATACGCTCTTCGCTCTCTTATTTCTTATGACCCTCTATTATTTCCATCGTTCCCTTGAAAATCCACAGAAATTTTTACCGGCTTTGTTTTTTCTCTTTGGGCTCCATATCATTCACCACCGTTTAGCCTTATTTTTAATCGTTTTGACCCTTTTGTTTCTTTTGCTTCATCAATCCCAAAAAATCAAATCACTCCTTCAATGTCCCTCTCCCGTACAATCCATAACCGCCAAACAATTCGTGCGTTATTTAAGTGCCCTTTTCCCTCCCCTGCTCTTTTGGCTTTATTTTCCTCTGCGCGCGCGCGTAGATCCACCAATAAACTGGTTTAATCCTGACTCCCTCAGCCGAGCCATGGAGTTAATTAACGGTGGACAATTCAGCCGCATTTTGCAGGAAGGCCTTGGTCGCGCGTTATCCAATTTATCCTTCTTGCAGGTTATCTCAGCCTATAGCATCCCTCTTTTGCTTTATGGACCGGCGGCGATCATGATTGTGTATGGCTTATATACACTAGCACGACGACAACGGGGGATGGCGCTCTACCTTGTATTGCTTTACGGAATCTATCAAAGTTTCTATATGGTCTATATCACCGGCGATCGTCATGTGTTTCTTTTACCCGCTTTAATTCTACTTGTTTACCCCTTGGCCTTGGGCATGGCATCGATCATTAAAATTATGTTCTCGTTCCAAATGAATACACGGCAGCAATGGCTAACTCGTATTATTCTCGCGGCAGTGTGCATTACGCCTTTATGGATTGATTATCAAGAACCTACTGCACAAGGACGAGGAATATATCCCTTGACGATTTCCTCCCTCATTGATCGTTATCGCTACCGCTGGGACTCTTCCGCACAACAATACGCTCAAGAAATCTGGAAACACGCGAAATCCGGAGAGATTATACTCACCGGCTTGTGGGAACCCACTGCCGATAATGAATATTTTCCGCTCCTCTACCAAAAACATGTTGAACAACGCGGCCAAAACAACATTATTATTGGAGCAGGATTTTTGATGTATGATTGGTATCGAGAGCAAATCAACACAGAATTGAAACATCCGTTAGAATTACGTGGCGATCGTATGATGCCTACCCGCGAGGCTTGGCTGGAGAATGTGTGGCAAACGATCATCATGCCAAATTTGGAAACTACTTCCATTCTGGTCACAACCCAGCGCCTTCCCCCCTCATGGTATTCACGTACAAAGGTGGAAGAAGTGGGACCGATCCAGATCGATACCCGATACATCCCCCGTGATTATCGGATGTACACTCCCAGCGGTTTTTTATATAGAATAAGCCAACGCCCAATAGAATAAGGATGGTTGATGACACAAGAAATTAATTACGCCTCATGGGAAAAAGGATTCAGCGTTTTAATCCTGCTCATTACCCCTGTCTTGATCTCCACCCAAACCGTGGATTCCTACTTGCTACCCAAGTATTTTTGGCTGGCGGGCCTCCTTTTGCTTTGGTGGCTCTTGATTGCCGTTGATCCAAAAAGCACACGCTATAAACCATCGAATTTAGACTATCCCTTAGCCGCCTTATTTCTTGTATCATTAGTCTCGATCCTCCTTCACTATCGAACTTTTATTCAGTTTCGTGCCTTATCACATTTGCTCATGTTTCTTCTTCTTTTTTATAGTTTTCGCCGCATGTGGCAATGGATATCGGTACGAGTCATGGTTTATGTCATTACGATTCCCGCCCTGATTATTTCTCTATACGCCCATTTGCAAGACTATGGGGTCGACTTCGCCCAATTGAGCGGGGGGAAAGGCGACTGGCGTTTTGGCATCGTAGCCACATTAGGGAATCCCAATTTTCTCGCCGGATATCTTGCGATCGTGCTGCCCGTGATCATTGCATATACCTTGCGTAAGATAACAAAAACTACTTGGAAAACACACATTGCAACTGGATTTTTCTTACTGTGTATTCTCTCCATAACCACTTGCATCACTGTAACTTTCAGCGTAGGCGCGGCTACCGGGTTACTCGGTGCGGGTGTAATCGGGTTGATTACCACTTTGCGCATCGATAAAAAAGTTCAAATGGCTTGGGGAAGGCTGTTTTTAGTGCTTTTCGTCATCATCAGCAGTCTCGCCTGGTATCTTTTGGATAATCCCTACAACAGCCATAGGCAATCACTCTACGTCGAAGCGAAACAATCCCCTGCTTGGTATTCCGGGATAGGAGCCAGGAAATTTAATTGGAAAACCACCCGCCTCATGATCAACGAGAGACCTCTTACAGGGATTGGCTTCGGAAATTATCTAACCGTTCACGAACACTATCAGGGTATGAATTACGAAATCCAAAACCATGCGCACGACCGCTCTTGGGTAGTCCCCGTAGACCAACCGCACTTCCAAATACTAGAAACCGCCGCCGAAGTGGGTCCCTTCGGGGTTTTCATTTTATTTTGGTTGTTACTTGCTTGGCAACGCATCACATATCGCCAACTAAAAGCAACTCATGACGAAGTTTGGATGAGCTGGGGCGCTTATCTAGGGATATGGGTAGCAGGGATCCATTCACTTTCCAGTTTTCCCTTTCATCTACCGGTTAGCTCATTGATGGTCGTTTGCCTCGCTTCTTATTTTGTCTCTTACAAAAAAACACACCGTGTCATCAAACGAAAATCGATACGATGGTTCAAAATCGCTCTGCTGATTCCACTTCTCCTTATTGCCGTCGACCATTACCGACAATACTATGGCAGCGTTCACCTGCGCTTGGGATACGAACATCGAGGTATGGATGCCCTTCCCTTCCTCACCCGCGCGAAGCAATATGACCCATACAATCCCTCGATTCATCATGCGCTAGGCTCACAATATGCCAACCAAGGTTGGCATGCAAAAGCGAAAGAATCGCTAAGGCGTTCGATTGAGTTGCAGGAAGATTTGGATGCCCATGAACTTTTAGTGGAAATTCATCTTCGACAAAAGAACCTCACAAAAGCAATCCAAGCGAAAAAGCGGGTGGTAGAACTCAATCCCGTTTATCCCGGCCATCACCGAGATCTCGCGGAACTATTGCGTAAAGCAGAACGTGAAGAGGAAGCCATTAAGCATGAACAACGCGCTGAAGCTCTGGAATCTCAGTTGCAAGATTGAAATCGATTTCATTGCCATTCTTTAATGAAAATGATAATCTTTTCATAAATGATGCTCTGGGATTCTCCTGAGGAAGTGATATCTTTGACACCCATTTTTTATTGTCATTACAAGGTAGATCACTTCGAACTACACCTTCGGTATTATGGTTTGAAAAAACACGTGTTATACAAAAGATTGTAAAGCAGGGAGTGAATTCAATGGACATAAAACTCGCTTATGGAAAAGAAGGACTCATAGCCCAAGTGCCTGACGAGAATCTCGCAGGGATTGTACGTATGAATCAAGCCCAAGCGCTGCCTGACCCTGAGAAGAACGTTTGGGATGCCATCGCCAATCCGATCGAATCCCAACCTTTATCCGCAATTGCCGAGGGACGTTCATCGGCCGTGATCGTAATATCAGATATAACCCGTCCAGTGCCCAATAAACTAATCCTGCCACCCCTGTTGCAAACCCTCGAAAAAGCAGGGATCCCACGTAACAAAATCACGATTCTTATTGCCACTGGGATTCATCGCCCCAACCTGGGCGATGAATTGATTGAACTCGTAGGACAACCTATCGCTGAGAACTACCACATTGTCAATCATTATTCTGAAGATCCCGAGGCAACGGAGTATTTAGGCACCACCGATTCTGGCATCCCGGTTTATATTAATAAACATTATCTCCAAGCGGATCTCAAAATACTCACTGGCCTGGTAGAACTTCACCTGATGGCGGGGTTTTCGGGAGGACGCAAAGCCATCCTGCCGGGCATCTCAGCGTTGGAAACCATGAAGTTCATGCATGGCTACCGCATGATTCAACAAGATGAAACTTGCAACGGACGGTTGAAAAACAATCCATTGCATGAAGGTGCCGTGGAAGTCGCACGTCAAGTCGGCGTTGATTTCATCCTCAATGTGACTCTGGATGAAGAACGCAATGTAACCGGGGTTTTTGCTGGTGATCTTGAAGCCGCTCACGAACAAGCTTGCGGCTTAATTAAACGCTGTGCCATGGTTCAAATCGAAGAACCTGTCGATATTGTCCTTACCACCGGCAGCGGCTATCCCCTTGATAACACCCTTTATCAATCCATCAAGGGCCTGGTAGGTTGCCTCAATGTAGTCAAAGAAGGGGGCACCGTCATCCTTGCCGCCAAAAACGCTGAAGGCGCCGGGAGTAAGGAATTTATCGACCTTTTACGCCGCCTGGAAGACCCTATGGACTTCTACGAAATCACGATGGGGCCAAATTATGTGGCCAAAGATCAATGGATGATTCAAGAAATGGTCAACGCTTTCCATCGGTGTAACATGCTTTACCGCTGTGATGGGATCAGCGAGGAAGACCTACGCGATTTTCTTATTACACCGATCCCCACAATAGAAGATGGAATTCAACAAGCCTTAAAGCAACATGGAGCCAATGCCAAGATTTTAGTCATTCCGGAAGGCCCTTACGTCATTCCTCATTTACCTTACCGGGTAAAAGGCATTTATTCTTGGCAAACATCAGAAGCAACTTGATTACCGCGGCTTATTCAAGGGGACAGCCTTATGCCTTGGGTTCGGCTTTTCTTTATTCTTTTAGTTCTCCCCTGGTATGTTTTATTTGAAGCTGAATGTGATCCATGGTCTCAGGGGTGGAGTTTGAAGGCTTGCCAAGACGAAGATTGGCAACTCATACAAGGGCAAGGCAACCTCTCGCTCAAGAACAATCGCCTCAATGCATTTTTGATATCCGACAGCACCGCACAATGGAGACTTACCACGGAGCCTATTTGGGTCTACCGCTATTCACAGCTGAAAATGCGTTATCGTACACGTGGTTTGGAAAAAAGTGACGAACCGCTCTTACGATTGCAAATTCAGCCGGTTGGCCCTTGGAATTCACGCCTTCATGACCGACCGCCCGCCGCCTATCACACGATTCAACCCGCAACCCATCATACCCAGGATGATACGATTCATGAAATCGAGGTTTCTCTGGAAGATTTCCCGTATCCTTGCCTCGATCAAATCATCCTCACCGTACACAGCGGTCCAGGAATCGGCATTCTAGAAATTCTCGACCTTTCCTTTCACATACCCGAGCAAAAACCGCGTCCCTTGTTTCCATTTAATCAAATCGAAAACGTCGATTTCGCCCGTTATCAAACGCTCCCCTTGGATAAAACAACGGAGGATCATAGCCTTGTCGCAGAGATTCCATTCCAAACAGCTGCAACCTCCGCTTATCAAATTACCTCAATGAGTCAGCGAGATCACCTTGCTTTTGAAGTCAATGATTCATCATGCAGTGAAATCTACCTGCTCATGACCTCGCAACTTGTGGGGAATGACAAACCGTTTGAATTTCACGAGCGTGAAAATATCAATAATCCCGATCAGTGTGTTATAACGAAAACATATGCCGACGGTAGTATAGACAAATCCTTCCCTTATCACATTGAAAAAGAAAAGTACCAGATTGAATCCGGCGAACTCGCCGTTTATCAAATTCCCGTGAATCAAGAGAAGGAACTACGTTCTATCCAAGTTGAAGAGAAGATGTCGTATGGGCAAATTTTGGTTGCCGGGGTCACCATAAATCGTGGAACCAAAATGATTGATCCTTCCTTGCCGACGCTGCCTGCGAGCCTCTCTTGTCCTTCTATTGAAGAATCAACCTCTCCACCGGAGCTCAAAATTGAAAACAATAAACACTTTGTAATCGAGAATACTTTCTATCGGGTAGAACTCGATACAGAACCTGGAGTAGCGATCCAATCCCTACGTCATAAAGTGGGTGATATAGAACTATTGGAAGAAGCCGTGCCGGCTTTCTCTCTCGTCAGCGGTTTAGAGAAAACATCCTCCCTGGATTGGGTCGCGAGCGATTATAGAATGATCCAGCGCGGAGTAAAATTTTCCCTTCATCCACGCGATGAAGAATACCCTTTACGCGCCTCTCTTTCGATTCAAGCCACTACGGGGGATGAATTGCATTGGCAGTTGCAGATTCAAAATACCGGTTATACCCCCCACACCTTTCGTCTCCTTTTTCCTGATTTGCGTCGGCTTCGTCTGAATAACCAAGCGAGTAATGATGTGTATCTCTATCCACAACACCCCGCAATTTGGGGGACAAAACCGATTCGCTTGGATGAGGATTATTCTGGCACTTTCCCTTTACGCTTCTTCGATCTTTATTCTCCCGAACACACCCTTGGGTTCGCACTACACACATTTGGAGAGCCACTTCTCCCCCAACGGTATCGCTATAAAAAACGAGAAGGGGGGTCCTGGCTGGGCATAGAATACGGCGCCTCCCATCCTATTACCCTTAATTCAAAAAAAGAATTCCATTCTCCCCCTACGGTTCTTCAATTCCATAGCGGAGATTGGCACGTCCCCTTTCAAACTCACAAAAAAACCATTCCACAGGATAAAGAATTCCCTGCTTCATTTCTATCCACTTTTCTCGTCTATCAGGATTATCTTTATGGTGGAACCGGTCTAATCCATCAAGAAAACAAAAAATATGATTTTCAGCCGATATTTCAATCTACTCCAAAGCATTTCGGTGGCTTGGACTTCTTTCATCTTGCTGGCTGGGCTTATTCACCCGAACTTGGTTTTTACGGAAACTACACTTCTCATCCCAAACAGGATTTAAACGAGCTCGAAATCCCGATAGCACTTTCATATGAAGGGTATTTGGCGGATTCTCGAATTCCCTTAATCAAAGACAATGCAGAAAACTGGGCGATTCACGACGAACATGGAGAAATGAAATCATGGCCTGATAGCCACGAAATTTTTATGGATCCAAATCAATCAGAATGGCGGGATTATCTTGTTCACTCCATCTTACAATCTGCAAGTCAAGCCCATGCCCATGCGGTGCTGCTTAATCATATAGGTTGGGCAGATCAACAATACACCTCGTATCGGGACAACCAAGTTCTTTCCGCTTTACAGGGTGAGCATGCTCTACTTCAGGAACTGAGTCAACAAGCGAAGGAACAAACTCATCCACCCGCGATTCTGACGGAACATCCCCCCAATGAGCAAACCGCCCAATTTATTCATGGAAGCTTAGATACATCCTTTCATCGCCCCAGTTATCCTTATGTCCTTCCTATAAACTTGGTTCGTTTTGCTTTTCCCCATCAAAAAATCTTTACCTATCCCCATCCGGGTTTACTGCCACGATCCATACCCGCGATACAGGCTAAACTGGCGTTCTTTTATGGCCAGGGATTATGGCTCAAAGGCCAAGCGCAATCCTGGTACAGCCGCGAGTTTCGTGAGTTCACGCAACAGGTTTACTCGAGATGGCATGCATACGCAGACTTTTTCACCTCAACAAAGGTGAAACCTTTTATACCTACGCTTCAACCGGGTCTTTATGCGAATGCTTTCTTCAGCAAAAATGAAAGGATCATCACATTGTTTAACTCCTCCCCCCATACACTCTCAGGGAAATTGCTTTTCTCCGAAAACACCGCAACCGCCAAAAATGTATGGAACCTCAAAGCATGGGAAACAGTGTCAGAGAATAATGGAATAGCGATATTCGGTACTTTACATCCTTATGAGGTAGGATGTATTCTGATAAGAACGGAAAGTGAAGGAAATTAATTTTAAAGAGAGGTAAAGTCCAGATTTTTCCTTCCGATAATGAAAGACGTATTCAATTTGTTGATTCCGTGTGTAACTCATTCGTGGGGGGGTGAAGCGGATGAATGATGGGTTGAGGTATTGAACCACCAATTATAACGTTGAGGTGCGTTACAATGCCTAATGAGAAGGAAACCAGGAGTTGTTGCATCATTTGTGGGAGACCGTCTACTACTGTGGTTTGTATGCGCTGTTATTTTAATTATGATTATCGTACATACAACAACCATAAGTTAGAACAATCTTTCAAGTCCTTTTCTTCTGAAGCACAACCTTCAGAACCAAAAGATGATTCCTTCCTTGCTGAATGGGAAAAAGAATTCGAACATATGCAACATGACAACGAACTAGATGATATTGAGGTGTACAAAGAAGAACCTGAAAAAGAGGAAAGCTGGTTTGCTCGTTTTCCCCGGTTCTTCGACCGATCTTGAGAATTAATACGTTAGCATTTTTTTCGTACGTGGTTATCTCCAAACGCAAAGCACAACCCTATAGAGTTGTGCTTTGTGCGTTGTACGGGTGGTAATGACTTCATCCTAAATCATCTTAGCATCTTCTACCCAAATTATAGTTTATTCCATCCAATGTGAGCAATTCACTATTATTTCTATCAAAAATATTTTTCATATATATGTTTAGGCGCCAAGAGAAATCTCGAAAACTCATTCCCCTTGGCGCCTTTATCGTTCTACCAAGAACGTACTATGCTAACCGTTATCTATCTTCTAGAAATCTTAGGATACTCCCACGGATCGCGATATTTGCGTACCAATTGTTGATTGGCTTCGCTATCCAATCGCCAATCATTCTTCTGAGAATCCCAACGCACCGCCAGTTGCTTTTGCGGATCCCATCGCACAGAACGCCCAATCTTCAAGGATAACATTCCAAGCAAACTCATCAGTGTCGCCCGGTAACCGATCTCAATATCACAAACCGGCATTTTATCATTTTTAATGCAATCCAACAGGTTGCTCCACAACCCCTTGATATTTTCTGAGTCACCTGTGTACTGATTATCGAAGACAGCGTCTTCATGGATGATCTCATTACCTTTACCACGCGGATAAAAGGTCCAACCATCCCGCCAGCCGAGATAGAAAATCCCCTCGGTGCCATAGAAATTCACACCGACGTTGCTTTCTCCCGGTTTCATGGGGGCACAGAGACGGTGTTCCCAATAACAGGTAAACGTATCAAACTCATAAGTTGCGATCTGGGTATCCGGCGCATCGGTCATATCTGTTTTCACATGACGCCCACCGGTGGAATAAACGGTTTTGGGGTATTCTTCTTCTGTCCACCATAATATTTGATCCAGCCAGTGAATTCCCCAATCCCCCAAAGTCCCATTCGCATAATCCAAAAACTGGCGGAATCCTTTGGGATGAAGTCTAGGATTATAAGGACGATAAGGCGCGGGACCACACCACATATCCCAATCCAGACCTTCAGGAATGGGTTCATTGGCTACCGCTTCACCAGATCCTCCTCCATAAATAACGAAGGCTTTTACATTGGAAACCTTTCCTAGTTTCCCACTCTTCAAGAATTCCATCGCAGATTTATTGTGCACACCCACCCGGCGATGAGTTCCTATTTGCACTTTTCGATCCGCTTCCCGTGCTGCCTGGACCATGGCTAAGCCTTCCTCAATCGTATGACAAATAGGTTTCTCCACATACACATGCGCCCCGGATTGCACCGCCTCAATGGTGGGCAAGGCATGCCAATGATCGGGAGTCGCCACGATCACAATCTCGGGCTTTTCTTTTTTCAACATTTCGCGATAATCCATGTAATGCTTGGGGTTATCGCTGGAATATTCTTTCACGATCTCATCGGCCTTCGTTAATTGACGCTGGTCAACATCGCATAGAGCCACGATCGTACATTCTCCTGATAACATCGCATAGGTACAAATATTCATCCCCCACCAACCGGCACCAATAACGGCGGTTTTGTACTTCTTCCCCTGAGCCCGAACATGGACGGCAGGCATGGACAGGGCGGAACTTGCAATCGCAGCGGATTTCAAAAATGAACGACGTTTGATCGAACGAACCATATCTGTTCCTCCATTCTTTAATAACCTTGAATCGGCTTTCATTATTATCGCGTTAGATTCACTTCTTTTCTACGGGATTCTTGGGATTCTGTCTAGGAGTACAGTAAGGCAAATAAAGCGAATAACCAAGAAAAAACGTGGGGGGGCACTTCGAATTCACTTCCAGAAAAACAAATGTGATTCATATGGTGTCCTCTATATTCCCATTTTTTCATAAAATAAGTAAAATGAGTTTATCTATCCTTTTCAACCAAAAAGCACCTTCATCTAAAGTACTTACCCTTATTTAGAAGTGCCAGTTGTGTTGTCGGTGAACCATGATGAAAATACCTCGCAGCAATCGTAGAAATGTTTTCGAATATTATGCGATTACCACAGATGTGAAATTGTCCTCTTTCCTTGCTACGATGCATAACATAAGTCAAAGCGGAGCTCTACTAAAAGTATTTGGCGAATTACTTATTGAAGAACACATTTATGCATGTCCAATCAAAGACGAAGAAACGGATGATCTCCCCACCCCTGATAAAATTGTCCACCATCCCCATGTTATAAGCGGAACCGTGGTACGCAAAGAAGGCATGGATAGTTATGGCATCCAATTTGAACATCCCACACACGAGGGAACCCCAGCCAGTTACCAAAAAACAACTTCCTCACGGTCAACAAGTTGGGAAAGTGAAGAAAATGGGTATACCATAACCTTACGCTTAAACAATACCCCGGATCTTTCTACTCTTATCCGCTTTCGCGATACCCTAAGAGAGCAATCACATCATTTTCTTCACATGCTTCTAGATTTCTCTCACTCAGGAAAATTGCCTACGATGGGATATGCGATTTTGGGTGAAATGCTGGAAGATCTTGCCGAAGCCAACTATCGAATAGCCTTGGTTAATGAAAACGCATTTGGGAATACGTTTCTTAAGAAATTTCAATACTCAAACCAAATCCACTTTTTTGATCAGGAAGAAGAAGCCCAAAAATACTTAAATCAACACGCCCTCAAAGCAGTCATCATTGATGATGAAGAAACCACATTGCAATTGATCAACGCTTATCTCCAAAAACGAGGTTTCCAAGTTTTTTCTTTTAAAGATGCTGAACAAGCTCTTCCCCAATTAGAGAAACATCAACCCGATATCATTCTCATGGACATTCATCTCCCCGGGATGAATGGTTTACAGGCTACAAACGAAATTCGCAACAATCACCAACTCCAACATATCCCCGTAATCATACTCACAGGAGAATCACACCGGCAAATGGTTTCAGAAAGCATCCGTCTGCAGGTCAATGACTATTTACTTAAGCCGCTTGATTCGCACAACCTCATGCATAAAATCATTTCGGTATTAAAACAAAACGAGAATTCCGAGAATTCCGAGAATCGAACCTTAGAAGACCGTCCATTTTTTAATTCCCATTGATATAAGCCAGATAGAACCCGTATCCGAGATTGCCCTGCCTTCGCTAGGCATGTATCCTGTCCATAGACAATCATACAAAATGGATATACTTGTTTCCCAAATCGTCATTCATTGTTGGATGGGAATTATGAACCAACCTTATAAAGCCATACAAAACATTGGAATCGATACCAAAGATTTCAAGCGTCGATTGAAATTTCTTGATTTGCAGGAAGATGACCTACAACGCATTCGTCAACTTCGCATCCCTCTGCAAAAGATTATCCCTGAATTAATTGACACTTTCATCTACCATCTTCTCTCTTATAAAGAGACCCAGGGATTTATTACCAACACGGAAACGTTGAATCGCATAAAAAAAAGCCTTCACTATTATTTCCTTACCCTGTTTTCGGGAGAATATGATGATGAGTATCTTAACCACCGTATCAGCGTAGGATTAGCTCACGAGTTCATCGGTGTTAAACCCAGTCTCTACATTGCGGCCTACAATAAAATCATCTCACTTGTTACCCAATATGTTATTACCCATTACCAAGAAAATCCCTTAGAGGCAAAGGCTGCGGTTCAATCACTCCAAAAAGTTTTTTCCCTCGATATGCAATTGGCAATCGATACCTATAACCAAGCCAATAAGCATACTCTTTTGATCATGAAAGAGTTTGCTGAACATATCAATGAAAACATTCCCTCGGCATTGGTCGTACTGAACGAAAACAAAAAGATTATCTCGAGCAATTCTGCTTTCCTTGACCTACTCTTTCAAATTCTTCCGAATCTTCCTAGCCACTACAACCAGTCCAACTTAACCGGTGAAAACATCGATACCTTTTTTCCGGATCCAGTCATTTCATCCAACATTGAAAAGATGATCCAAAAAGGCCACACCCAAGATAAATTTTATACCACCTTTCAGCAAGAAAATAAGCCCATCTATTTTTTGGTTTCCATGACCAAAATGATGCATGGACAACAATACAGCAATGAAATCCTCGTGGTAATGGAAAACATCACCGATTTACGGAAAGCCGAACAACAAATTAAAGAACAAAAAGAACTTCTGGAAAATACAATTAAATCCTTAACCCATCCCTTCTTTGTTATCGATGCGAAAGATCATTCGATCAAAATTGCCAATCCCGCCGCTGGAGGAAACAATCCAGAAGGTCTTCAACCTTGTTACTTGCTGTCCCACGATCACAATATGCTCGGGCAAGACCCTGAGATGCTAAGTCCCATTGAACAAATTCGAAAAACAAAAACCCCCATAGAAACAGATCACATTCATTTTAATCAAGAAGGACGCCCCCGTTATTACGAAGTCCATGGATACCCGATTTTCGATGATCAGAACGAAGTGCAAATGATCATCGAATACTCGCTGGATATCACCGAACGCAAAATGGCAGAGGATGCACTCCGTGAAAGCGAAGCCAAAATGCGCTCTATCCTGCGCACTGCGGTGGACGGAATTCTGACCTTCAGTGATGATGGCATCATTGAAACTGTAAACCCGGCGGCGGAATCGATGTTCGGCTACACCCAAGATGAAATTCTGGGAGAGAATATCGAACGTATTATGCCTTCGATTGCTTTTATGCGCCATAAAGAATTATGCATGGTCGCCCGCGATCCTTATCAAAAATTTGGTTTCAGCACCGAGGGACTTGCTTGGCGTAAAGAGGGGACCTTCTTCTGTATGGAAACCACCATCGGCGAAATGCCATTCGGTGACCATATTATATATACTGGAGTCATTCGAGATATCACGCAACATAAAAAATCGGAAGAAGAATTAATTAGGGCAAAAATCGCTTCCGAAGCCGCAAATAAAGCTAAGAGCGAATTTCTTGCAAATGTGAGTCATGAAATTCGCACCCCCTTAAATGGCATCATCGGTTTAACCGATTTGCTCTTCCAAACTCAACTCAATACCGAACAGCATCATTACTTGGAACTGGTGAAGCAATCTTCTGAATCACTCCTGACCATCCTCAACGACATCTTAGATTTCTCCAAAATTGAAGCCGGCAAGTTGGAGTTCCACCCTATTGAGTTCAACTTCATCGATATGATCTTTGAAACCGCGAATGGGTTATCCATGCAAGCACACCAAAAAAACCTTGAACTCCATGTGATGCTGGATCCTCAACTCCCACTGTATGTCGTTGGCGACCCGGGACGGTTACGCCAAATCATGATCAACCTCGTTGGGAATTCGATCAAATTTACTCAAGAAGGGGAAATCCTATTGCGCGTTGAACTTGATTCTCAAAGGAACTCCGAGGCAACTCTTTTGTTCTCAATCTGCGATACAGGTATGGGTATTACACAAGAAAAACAAAATCTGATTTTCAACGCGTTTGAACAAGCGGATACATCAACCACTCGCCAATTCGGCGGCACAGGATTAGGCTTGGCGATTTGCTCACAATTGGTGCAACTCATGGATGGGACAATTTGGGTAGAAAGTCCCTGGAAAGAGCGGCCGGCTTCTGCCTCCGGCGGCTTGGGGAGTAAATTCCAATTTAGCATACACTTGAAATCCCCTCATCGGAATACTCTGCAAACCTCCTATTCTGTACCTGAAAATTTGAAACCTATTTCGCTTCTCGTAATAACCCAAAGCCCGACCCTACGCATGCTATTACAATCTCAGTTTAACGAATGGGGAATCCATTCCGAGTTTGTCGATGGAAAAGAAGCGGCCCTAAGCCGGCTCAAACCCACTAATCAGGAGAAACAAGCCTTCTCCGCCGTGCTGATTGATCATCATATACCCAACCTGGATGGATTTACCCTCTTAGAAGCAATGAAATCTCATGAGAGATTCGAAGAGCTTCCAATGATTCTTTTGAGCAATAATTTAGAAAAACGAACAGCCGAGTTTCTTGGTCATTATGATTATTGTTCGATTTTAATAAAACCGTTCAATCCCTATGAGCTCCTCGATCATATCCGTCATATGGGTCTTATCGATCAGCCTTTCGACACCCCACATTGGCCCCCTACGAGAGAGATTGAACCTGAGCCGGAAACACGTTATCACATTCTCATCGTCGAGGATAATGAAATTAATCTTACCTTAATTCGCCAAATCTTAGAGAAACGGGGTCATACTTATCGCCTTGCCCACAATGGAGAAGAAGCCCTCGAATGCATTCGTACAGAACCCTTTGATCTAGTCCTCATGGACATTCAAATGCCCATCATGGATGGAATTACAACAACCCAAAAAATCCGAGAGATAGAAAAAGAGACGAGAACTCACCTCCCAATCGTAGCCATGACCGCCTACGCCATGAAAGGAGATCAAGAACGTTGCCTAGAAGCAGGGATGGATGATTATATTCAAAAACCAATCCGAGCTGATCTCATACTAAAAACAATCCACAATTTACTCGAACGAATTTCTCATGATGAAAACGAAGTGGCCCCCAGCACAACAAGAAAACAGATTTTGAACTCCAAGGAACTTTTGGATCGGGTGGAATATGATTACAAGTTATTGCAACAAATCAGTGACCTGTTTTTCGAACAATACCCACACCTTATGCAAGAGATCGAGAAAGGAATACTTAACAAGAAGTGCAAGGAGCTTCACTACGCAGCTCATACCCTCAAAGGTTTATTGAGCAACTTTTCCGCAGAAGTCGCTTTCGAGATAGCGGCCGAATTAGATGAGTATGCAAAAAGAGAAGATTTCCCAAAAGCAGGAACTACAGTAGAAATTCTCAAGAAAGAAATACAAAACCTTATTCCTGAGCTTACAAAGATGTTGAAGACCTTAAAAGACAAAAAAGATTGTAGTTCAGAATAACGTGGGCAGAAGCATCGCCTCTGCCCACGCGTTCCAACTCTTCTCCTAGCCGAGAAGCTGCAAGAATGTCTGGCTCTGGAAGTTGGCTTGGGCTAAAACAGAAGTTCCCGCCTGTAACAAGACTTGATTGAGTGTAAACTTCGAGGTTTCTTCAGCAATGTCAGCATCCCGAATCCGAGATTCAGACGCCGTTAAGTTTTCCGAAGCCACACTCAAACTCGATACAGTAGATTCTAACCGGTTCGTAGCCGCACCGAGAATCGAACGAGTACGGTTCACCTGATCCAAGGCTTCATCCACGATTTTTATCGCCTCATTCGCGCCTTCTAAGGACGTCACATCAATATCCTGAACCGTTCTACCACTATTTCGGCCAAAACCGAGGTTATCCGCTTTTAAATCACCTATAGAAAACTGGATGTTTTGATCACTGAACGCCCCAATTTGAAAGTTAAGTCCAGTATTTACAGTTGAAATTACGGTTGTGATGCCTGTATCTTCTGCGGTACCACTGGAAGTTACATTAACAAACGAATCAAAGTCCACTGTAACAAAATTCGCTGTCTTACTACTCGTACTGGGCGTAAAGAACACCACATCCTGCTCACCGGGTGAAAAGGTGACCCCAGCACCTCCGTTTAATGTACCGACATATTCGTTGGGTACATTCTCGAATTTGTCATTACCACTCGTAAATCCACTACCTACCCGTAAAGTAACCTGAGGCGTAGGCACCCCTTCGATCGTGGATTCCTGTCCTTTAAGGGTGATCACGTCACCTGCTTCGGCTCGAACTTCTTCCCCTCCATCGATTTGGAAAGTGGCCTGTTCGGCATATCCTTCCTGAGTTAGTTCTGCATCATCTTGTAAGGTGAAATATTCCGTTGGAGTTGAGGAATCACTATTTTGGAAGGTGAGCGTGAAATTCATTTTTGAATCAGAACGCCCTACATCATCAATAAGTTGGAGTGCCCCTCCGGGTGTATACGTGAAGATCGCATCATCGAAGCGTGTTTGGTCACCATTCGTAGCCGTACCTGACTCATAATTCCGCGTACGGAAATTCAGTTCCTGAATCAAACCGGAAATCGTGGCAAACTTAAAGTCGTTAAAACTTGTATCTACCTCCTGCAACTCAGTGTCATCATCAGGATTGACGTAAGTGAAGCGTCCTTCAAAGGTACTCCCGTCCGCGTTCGTTCCTGTCAGTACAATCATATCATCATCGCGAAGGGTCTGTCCGCCTGTGTAATTACTTCCCACAAAAGAGCCGTTCAACACGACCGTATTAGAAGCATTTGTCGCACCTAAAGTGGTGGAACGATCCAACCGTGTTCCATTACCATCCAGAAACGCGATCGTACTGGTAACCTTCCGTTGTTGGGCCTCTTGCACATCTTTCACGGTGATGTTGAATTGTCCTTCTTGAAATGTTGAACCGGTGATCGCTGTTACTGCATTCCCTACTTGGCCACCTCCGGAAAGCGCCGAATCCGCTCCGATCGCTCCGGAGCGTGTTACACCATTGGCGTTGGTTACGAGATCGCCACTCCGGAACAAAGATAGATTGATGTTGGATTGATTGATATGATTCCCTTCGCCGATCATTAACAAACGCCCCCGGTTATCTCCCGTTTCACTCGCCAGGGTAACGGTAGTACGATAAGCCGTGGGTACACTGCCTGTGGTATTCACTCCAAACAGGTTCTTTTCGGCTTCATCGATCGCCCGATTAACCGCCGCCACAACATCGGGGGGATTGGTTGAGGAGGCACCGGCTGATGTCCCAATGGTCGTGCTATCACCGATGGTTAATGATCCGGTAAACTTGGTCACTCCATCCGCCAATACGCCTTCAAAGACAAGCACGTCATCTCCTGCTCCCGAAACCGATACTCCATTAAAGAAGAAGTCATCACCAGAAACATCGGACCCGGTAGTTAGAGCATTTCCGCCAAACGAACGCTGATCTGTAAAAGCGGCTAAAGAAACAGCTACATCGGTTTGATTACTGATCCCTGTATTGACGATCTGCTGTCCCCCGGCTTGATCACCAGCCACTACTTGAGCATGCCCAATTTGGTTGAGTCGGATATTTAAAAAAGCCGTCCCGCTGTCCAGCGAGCTAGCCACAGGAGAGGCATCAATATCAAAACCGTAATCAGGTTGACCTTCTTTAAACTCCGATTTAATGGAGAAATCTCCATTCAGTAAATGGTTACTGCCAAACAAAGTGGTATTGGCGATTCGAGTGATTTCGTCAATACTCTGAAACACTTCGTCCTGAATGGCAGAACGCGCTTTGAAATCATTGGTCCCGGTGTTGGCCGCTTGCAGTGATAATTGACGGATACGGTTTAAACGGTTGGTGGTTTCTTCCAACGATCCTTCGGCAACGTTAATCAAGTTAATACCATCTTGAGCGTTCGTAACCGCTTGATTCAATCCCTGCGTCTGTGAGCGTAAGCGGTTTGCCACACTAAATCCCGCTGCGTCATCCGCCGCTCGGTTGATACGCAAACCAGAGGAGAGGCGTTCGATGGCTTTCTCTAAATTGCCACCGATTTGGCTCATGTTTCTCTGGGTTGTGATTGCAGATATATTTGTATTAATACGAGTGATTCCCATGATTTTCCTCCTTGAGGGGATTCACGCATAGCATCCCATGCATGCGTGTTCAGTGCACATCTTTCCTCTCATCTCCCGAATGGGAATCGCTCAACCTTTTACCCCCACGACCGCATGCGGAGGCAAACTGTTGAATCGATTCTTCGAGAGTATCGATTCTTATTAGCCAATGTTTTTGGAAGGAAAAATCAGGGAGGAAAATCCCCCTCTCTTACTTACTCCGTTGCAAGGTTTCCGAGGCCTTTTTCATGACGGGTGAAGTGGTTTTTCCCTTCCAGTCATTCGATAGAGATCTATCACCTCCTTTATAAAAATTTCATAAAGAATCGTACATTAAACTTAAGTTTTTCAAGCGATTTGCCGAAGATTAGGGACAGATATGATATGACAGAGAAAACCCTGCACATTCTCTTGTCATCCTGGGTTAGATCGCTTTTCACCCCTCATAAATTGCAAGGTTTCCGAGGCCTTTTTCATGACGGGTGAAGTGGTTTAACCTTTTTTTTTATCCGCCCACGAGACTCAAAGCAAACGCCTAATTCATTTTTTATTTACCCAAAAAAAAATTTTGGCGTGTTCGTATATTATTTTCGGCAGATTAAAGAAAACCTTAAATAAAATTTTTCTTGACTTTTTCTGTTGGAAGAAAAGTTAATATAAAATCAATCTTCGAGAGATAAACAATAAAAAACCGTATCCCCTCGCACGGGATACGGTGTAATTTGATCTTTCAACTCAAGTTTGGCTCAAAATTGCCGATAAATAAGAACATAGAACAAGGGTAAAACAAACCCTGTACGTTCTTTTGATTTCCTGGGTTAAATTGCTTTTCACCCCTCTCAATTGCAAGGTTTCCGAGGCCTTTTCACAAGACGGGTGAAGTGGTTTGACCCTCTTTTTTTAACCCATTCAACCAAGAACCTCTCAGAGTTCTCACCCTTCGCACCTGAAGGATTCAAGAATGAGTATTTCTCCTTCTTCGTCTTTTACTATCGGCAGATAAACCCGAAACTTTAGAAGAATTTGTATTTTTTTCCTTAACCTTTTAATCTGCCTGATTTAATTAAATTTATAAATGACCTATTTCCTCAAAAAAAATCTCATCCTAAAAATTCAATAAATTTGCGAGTAATTTCCCCCTCTTTTACCTTACAAATAAAATATCCCTTTTCCTCACTTCCATCATGATTTCCTCGACTATAAGAGAGGCAACGGTTGGTGGTGAGTGGAATCTCATTCCACCGCTTCAATGTAAATCCATGAAAATGCCCGCTATAAATCGCTTTCACATTACAATCCACCAATAAGTTTAAAACTTCATCGGCATTTTTAGGCCGCATCGGTGTCTCTTCACCCATGGGAAAATGAGTAAAAACAATCATAGGCTTTTTAGAATCATTCTCATCAATTGTCTTTCTTAACCATTTCAGGCTATCTTCTTGAATTTGAGTATCTTTATAACGGGGACCATCACATGAATCCAATCCCAATAGAGTCCACCCCTTCACGTGCTTTACATAATTCCGAGAGTTGGGAAAAATCTCTTCGTACACCCCGCACGACTCTCCATCAAAGTCATGGTTCCCCGGGACCACGTAAACAGGACATGGCATAGCCTCCATAATTTCACGAAATGGTTTTAGTTCATGTTCTTTTCCATCGGTAGCGAGATCCCCAGCGACAAGGCAAAAATCCAGTTTCTCGTGGCGTGATTTGATCCATTTCACCGCCTTTGTTAAATATTCCCCACAACGTTCATCGCGATAATGGGTATCATTGATAATGACATACTGTAGATCATCCCCTTTTTCGTCAAAAGCCTGCGCTGCGATTGCACCCGGCCATAATCCGGCTGCGAGAACCCCATGCAATCCATTGCGCAAAAATTCACGACGTGACTTGCCAGCAGAGAGTATGCGCTTCTTGTATTCCTTCATTAATAAACCTTTCAATTTGTTTTTATCAGATTTACAACTTAAAACTTAATCTACAATAGTAAAACAACGAGCATTCGAATCCAGGCTGATCAACGGTTGATTCCACCCCCGCTTCGCATAAAAATATCGCCGATGCTATTCAATCCATTGGAAGCATCATAAGGAATCCCCCGATTTCCACTCTCTGATCCGGCATAACCATCCGGTCCTAAACCGACCAAAGCATATTCGCCTCGCTGCATAGGTCGAATTCCAATGACTTCACAAAAGGGGAGTTCAAGAGCCGCGATATTCATATTATTGTTGTTTGATCCTGTACCTGGAATATTAGGATCAAAATCCGCATACGTGTAGGTATCGGTGGGACTACCAAATCCTACATCGGTGATATCCATATGTTTTCCTATAAAAGGATCAATAGGAACTGAACTTAAATAAGGAACTGGGCTGGTTAGCACCGCGAGATAATCGGTTTTTTTGCGGATACCTTCGGGAAAATTTCCCACATCGTTAAACACATTTTTTAAGATATCCCGCCCTTCTTGAGTATCATCATCCCATCCATCAAGGGGGAGATAACCTGTATCCATGCGCAATTGTTCCACTGCCTGTAAGATCGTGCGCATATCGGATTGACATCGCGCCAGTTTTGCCCGTACTTGAGCATTTAAAAAGTTGGGTACTGCGATGGCCGCCAAAATCCCAATAATCGCTACTACGATTAATAATTCGATCAAGGTAAAACCTTTTCTCATGATCGTCTCCCCAATTCAAAAGATTGATATGATTTTCCCATAAAATTTATATCAATGTCAATTAAAAACCAATAAAATCTTGAGCCTTGTTATAGGTTTTCATTTGCATGAAGATTTGTCGATCTTGGAATATTTTAGCGGATAGATAAACCATTCTTTAATTCCTTGATAGGATGAAGAATTCCAAGTAAAATACTTCTCTTGTTTGGTTTGTTTGGTAGAACCAACCAAATATTTCTTCTCGGCAACCGTTTGTTTCCATATAGACTAGCCAACGGCTTGCCCTATACATTTTATATAAGACCAAAAAATCTCATTCTAAACTTTATTAAGTCAGGGGCAAAATGGACTATCGCGAAACACTTCACCTTCCAAAAACCAATTTTCCCATGCGAGCCAATCTAGCCAAACGCGAACCGAATTTCGTGGAGAAATGGAATGAACCTAATATTTACCACAAAATTCGGGAATTACGTCAAGGTAATCCTCTTTTTGTTCTTCATGATGGCCCCCCCTATGCCAACGGTGGGATCCATTTGGGCACAGGATTGAACAAAATCTTAAAAGATATGGTGGTCAAATCAAAAATCTTGCTTGGGTACAACATCCACTATCGCCCCGGGTGGGATTGCCATGGGCTTCCCATTGAACTGAATGTAACCCAAGAGATGAATAAAGGGAAAAATCAAAGTCCTACCGAAAAATTAGAAGCGCTTGAGTTACGAAAAAAATGCACTGAATACGCCCTATCCTTTGTGGAAAAACACCGCATCAGCTTTAAACGACTGGGAATCATTGGCGAATGGGAACGTCCCTACCTGACTCTAAATCCTAAATATGAAGCCGAAGAGTTAAGACAGTTTGCCCATTTTGTCAAAAAAGGCTATGTTTATCAGGGATTAAAGCCCGTTTATTGGGACAGTTATTTACAAACCGCATTGGCTGAGGCCGAAGTCGAATACGATGAGCATACCTCAAGTTCGATCTTTGTTCGCTTTCCAGTACGAGAAGAATCACTCGAAAGAATAAAAAAGAATGTTGAAGAGTTAGAGAAAAACAAAAATGTCAACATAATCATTTGGACAACCACACCCTGGACGCTGCCCGCGAATCGTGCTGTATGCCTGCATCCCAATTATATGTATACGTTCATTCCATTAGAGAATGAATATGTATTAGTTGCGAAAGATTTGGTATCCCGATTTCTAGAAGAAACCGGTTTACAGGCGACAGGCAAACCGATTGGCACCTTTACCGGGCAGGAACTCGTCAACATGGAAGTGGTGTTGAAACCTCCCTTTTCTGACGATAGCGTGCCCTTGATCTGCGGAACCCATGTCACCTTGGAACAAGGGACCGGGGCTGTTCATACCGCACCCGGCCATGGTCATGAAGACTATTTAATTGGGCTGGAATATAACCTGGAAGTCTTCTCCCCCGTGGATGAAGCGGGAAAATTCACAGAACAATCCCCGGTTTGCCAAAGCATGCATGTCGAAGATGCTAATGATGTCATTTTAGAGAAATTACAAGAAAACCATCTTCTTGTTCATCATGAAAAATACACACACTCTTATCCCCATTGTTGGCGCAGCAAGAAACCAATTATCTTCCGTGCAACCCAGCAATGGTTCATTTCACTGGAACAAGACAATTTACGCGAAACCTTGCTGCAAGAAATCGACAATGTGAAATGGATTCCATCCTGGGGGCGACAACGTATTCGCGGCATGGTGGAAAACCGGCAGGAATGGTGCATCTCACGCCAGCGTACCTGGGGGGTACCCATCCCTGCGATCTATATCCAAGGCCAAGAAAAAGCCATCATTGACGCTGAGTTTATTTACGAAGTCGCGGATATCGTAGAAAAAGAAGGAAGCGATTTTTGGTTTCGAGCTTTGCAAAACAAAAATGAATTAAAACGAGTTAAAAGACTGAATGATATTCTCCCTGAAGGCACCAACCTTGAGGATATCACTTTGGAGCCGGATATCCTTGACGTTTGGTTCGATTCAGGGGTCAGCCATCATGCGGTGATGGCCAATGATGAAGAACTCTACCCCGTCGACATGTATTTAGAAGGCAGTGATCAGCATCGCGGCTGGTTCCAATCCTCTCTGGTGACCGCCGTGGGTGCGGGGTATGGAACGCCTTATCAATCCGTATTGACTCACGGTTTTACCGTTGACGAAAAAGGAAGAAAATTATCCAAAAGTTTAGGCAATTTTGTCCTACTCGATGACCTTTTGAAAACCACAGGGGCCGATATTATCCGCCTCTGGGTGGCGGCTGAAGATTTTCGTGGCGATGTTACCTATTCGAATGAAATTCTTAAACGAATTACAGAATCGTATCGTCGTATACGAAATACAGCCCGCTTTCTCTTGGGTAACTTGAACAAGTATGAACCAAGTGAATGGATTAAGGTTGATGAACGTCTTTCCTTGGATCGATGGATCATGTACCGATGGTATGAATGCAAAAAACGAATTATCGAATCGTATGAACGTTATGATTTTCACCGCATTTTCTACGATTTAAATAATTTCTGCAGCGTAGATTTGAGCGCGATCTATTTAGATATTATTAAAGACCGGCTTTACTGTTCCTCCACCCATAGTCTGGAACGGAAATCAGCCCAATCGACCTTAGCCGATATCGTCGTGGAATTAACCGCATGCAGTGCTCCTATCTTGTCCTTTACCAGCGAAGAGATTTGGACTCTTTTGCATGAAATGAACTTAGTCCAAGAAGAAAGTGTTTTCTACTTCGCTTTGGATAAAAAGGTCCCTCCCGTGGACAAAGACCTTATGCACCAATGGGAAAAACGCTTTCTTCTCCGGGGTGAAGTGATTCGTTCCATCGAAACCGCCCGTAAAGAAGGCGTGATCGGACATCCCCTCGATTGTTGCGTCCTTCTCGAAACTTCAAACGAAGAGTGGAAACAAACCATTCAGGATATGCTCCATGAATCCCTCGGCAATGATTTGACCAGTGTGTGTATTGTTTCCCAAGCCCATTTAGGTACGGTGGAGACTGACAATCAATACAAAAGCACAGTGATTCCTGGACTCACCATTGGAGTCCAAAAAGCCCTAGGAGAAAAATGTCCCCGCTGCTGGCATTATCATGAAAAAGTCAACACGGATGGCTTCGAAGTGTGTCCAAGGTGTAAAGATGTGCTGGAGAAGGACCAGCACGTAACCACTTAAGTTCTATTCTTAATGAAAAAAGAAAAGAAACAGAAGGGATATGGGAACAACTCCAATCCCTTTTGTTTTATTACAACACTGAAAACAACTCAACAAACCTATTCTTCAGGGCTATAATTCCTCTAAAAAAGCGAAGGAAAAATTATTCATTATGAATAAAAAGCGATTTTCAAACCGTCAAGCGTTCCTGTGGATTACAGGAATCGCCTTGTCTGTTTTAAGCTTGGATATCTTAACAAAACGATGGGCTGTAAAAGTCTTAAAATACGAACATCCGATTGAGATCATTCCTAATTTCTTCCGCTTTGCGTATGGTGAAAACACCGGAATTGCTTTTGGCTTAATGCAAGATCAGGGATATTTATTGCATATCCTAACTCCCATCGCATTCATTGTTTTAATCGTTATCATTTACCAACAATTTGCAGCCAATTTTATGGATCGATGGTTCATCGCGATTTTCGGTTTATTAATCGGTGGAGCCTTAGGCAATATCCTTAATCGCCTCTATAGTGGCTATGTTATCGATTTTATCGATTTCTATAATCTCTTCGGATACCATTGGCCTACGTTTAATATCGCGGATTCAGCGCTAACCATAGGCGAGGTTCTCCTATTCGGTAAAATCTTTTTTGGAGAATGGAAAAGAGTCGAGAAAGAACACATTACAGAGGAAAAAGAATCGTCCTCTTCCGTTGTCGAGGAATCCACTCATGTATCCCACACTGATTGAAATCAACGGTTTCCAAATCACCACCTATGGCTTTCTTATCGCTTGTGCCTTCGCCACTCTGTGGCTTTTGTCAATGCGGCGCGGAGTGAAACTCGGCTATCGAGAAGAATTCATCCAAAACATTTTAATGATCACCGTGATCTGCGCTTTTCTCTTCGCCCGATTGTTACATATAATCGTGGATTGGGAATTTTATCTTAAGTACCCTTGGAAGATACTCTTTTCCCGGGAAGGTTTTATTTTTTTGGGCGGCTTTGTAGGTGCAGTAATTTGTATCTCCATTTACACTAAAAAACAAGGCTATTCAATTAACGGAGTCTCTGACTTATTCGCTCCCTATTTGGCACTGGCACAAGGAATTGGCCGTATTGGATGCACCCTATTTGGATGTTGTTACGGCAAAGTGTGCGGACCGGAATACGGGGTACAATTTCCTCATGGCTCCCCCGCGTTTTACGAACACCTCTATCATGGTTTAATCTCCCAATCGGCGAAAGCCTCGTTGCCCGTTTATCCTACCCAAATATATCATTCTCTGTTCAACTTCGCCCATTTTGGAATTCTCCTTTGGATACGATCTAAGCAGACCTTTCGAGGGCAATTAGCCATGTGCTATTTAATGATTTATGGCGTGGGACGTTTCGTGATTGAATTTTATCGGGGAGATCCCCGAGGTGAATACGGCCCTTTTTCGACCTCCCAAGTGATCAGCTTCACCATGTTTCTCTGTGGAAGCATTGGGTATTGGATCCTCAAGCGAAAACAATTTCCCCCAGAAACCATCCAACCCACGCTCCCTGAGGCCTCCAACCCTCAGGAGATAAAACAATGATCTCCACTGAAACCACCTCACGACCAAGAGACCGGCTCACTCTCTATCTCACTTTAAGCCTTGTGGTATTCATCGCCTATCTAGGTTTACGCTCCCACACCTTCCTTGGCTATCTTGTGCACGATGATGGTCTTTTCTTATATGCAGGACAGGCTTGGGCGGGTGGAGAAGTCCCTTACCGCGACTTCTGGGATCATAAACCACCGGGGATATTCTTCTTTCATTCTCTGCCCTTACGTTTATTTCCTTTTTCTTTATGGGCGGTCAAACTTCATCTGCTATTGTGGTTAACCGCCTGCGCTGTATTATTGTATGCTTTATTACGGCGTTTCTTTCACCGCAGCGCTTCTTTCCTTGGGATTGCATTTTTCATCCTCTATACCAGTTACTTTTATACGATTCGCTCCGGAGGTCTCACGGAAGAATGTGCCCTCTTCTGGGTCATTCTCAGTTATTGGTTAATAACGCGGCCAAAAGGAAAACTTTGGCGCAACGCGCTTTACTCAGGAATCGCACTAGGGTTGGCGATACAATTTCGACAAACCTACGTCTTTGAATCGCTCTTTCCCATAGGTGGGTTGGGGTATTCCATGTTACGTAAGCAGATTTTCTGGAGAACCGGCAGCGGTGCGATTGTAACTTTTTGCCTTGGGATGATCCTTCCTGAAATCATCATCTCATCCTATTTCCTGCTGCAAGGCTGCTGGTGGTCCTATCTCGAAGCGAGCTACTTATCCAATTTCTCCTATGTCGGTGAACGTCCAGATCATACTTGGAATGAAATTTATTCCATTTTCAAGGAATCCATTTTCTCCACCGGTCCTTATCTATATACGCCTTTGCTCGCTTTCATCGCCATGATTTGGCAGCGTCAAGAAGTGCGTTGGTTGCTCCTTCCATTACTGCTTGTTTTTGTCGGGGATCTCTTTTCCATCACTCTGAGTGGGGAATACTACAGTCATTATTTTGTTCAAGGAGCAGTCACTTTCGCCTTTTTGCTAACGTTTTTCTTTGATGGGATTGAACAGAGAATAAAGCAAATCAAGGCATTGAACTATAAGAATCTCCTTTTTTCATTGGCCACCTTGATTCTCGCAATTATGACATTGTATCCCGCATACACCGGCTTGCGTAATTATATTTCGGACTATCGATTCATCCTTGAGGAAGTCAGTACAAAAGAGCGGATGTACGCGATGCAACAAAGCGTCGCCGAAGCTGCACAGCAGATCACCTCGCCCGAAGATCGCATTTTACTCTTGGGACAACGCCCTAACTCCGTCTATTTCTTCGCAAAACGCTATGCAGGCTCACGCTATTATCATTACTCCCCAATATGGAAACCCAAACTGCGCAAGGCTCTTAAGGACTGGCAAAAAGAAGAATTTATGCAGGATTTACGAGAGTACAAGCCATCCTTACTTCTGGTCGATCTCCGTGCCCGCGACTTACGAGAATTGGCAGAACTCAACCCGGATGAACGCAGCCGCTTGGATTTTTTACCCGGCTTTCGTGAGTATATAATCGAACATTATGTGCCCTTTGAAGAAGCCATCGAGAGAGCCCCTGAGGATTGGTTTTGGTATGGCTACCGATTGATTTTTCTTATCCGCAAAGATCACACCGATGAAATGAAAAAACGCTTTCTATCCTCCAACTAATGGCTTTTCTACATTGTCGAACGACGAAAAACGCCCATCGGTTTTTGTCGTTGCATTGAGGGCTTATTTCTACGAAGCGCCGATTTGCGTATACCACGGCCGCGAATAAAGGCTGTTAATTTCTTCTTTTTCACGTACCATTCCAGGATCGCCACTGTGTTTTCATCGACAATGCGGCATACCGGTTTGGGTACAAAAATAAAATGATCCGGATTATCCAGATTAGGGCCCTCTGCATCGGTATAAAAACATATGTGATAATAGCGAGTCACTTCTTCTTCAAATATACCGTTAAGGATAATTTCTGATTTGTTTTGCATAGACCCCCCTGTCTCATTACTCCCAAGTTGTTACGCCGATATTTTTATCTAACCTTTTTGGATGACGGCCATATTATGGCCGACTCCCGCGCCATCCCGACGGTAGGAAAAAAATCGGTGGTCTTTATAGGTACTTTCAGATGATATCTCAATCCAGTGGGATTTTACACCCATTTTTTCCAATTGATAAGCATTAATTCTTTTGAGATCAAGAGTCCGGGTTTGAGGCAAAAAAGCCTCGCCAATATGCCCCCACTTGCGATAAAAAGGGCTCCAAACCTCTTCCCCAATTTCAAAGGTTTCACCGCAAATTCCCGGTCCAATCCAAACCAAAAGTTCCTCTGGATCCACCGTAAATTCTTCCACCATACGATGTACCGCCGCAGATGCAATCCCCTTCAAAGTTCCCCTCCATCCGGCATGAACAATGCCAATACATTGACCGGTTCTATGGGCGATGAATATCGGGAGACAATCAGCCACCAGAATCGCGAGAGGAATATGAGAACAATCCGTGATAAGTGCATCGCCCTCACCGAGCTGTCCTTTCCCATTGCGGCGGCTTTCCTTAAATAAAGAGAAAGTCACTTTCCATATCCGCGTCCCATGGACTTGATACACATGGGTTAAGTCTTGACTGTTTATCCCAATTTGTGAACACGCGGTTTGTCGTGCACGCTGCACCTCTCGATACTCACCTTGATTAAAACTAAAATTATCCAACGAAGAGCCCGTAGTCCCTGGGCCAAAAAAACCATGACGTATTGAAGTCACTTTTTTCAATAGATTGGATTGAATTAATTCCATCGTATCTATTCCACCAAATGCGTTCATTGATACAATTGTATTCTCGTTCGCATCCAGGGAAAATGGACGGGATTATTTCTTGGATAACGAACTCCATGAATCAATCGTATTTAAGATACAAGGCCTTTACGATTCAAATAAATAGAGGATGCTTGTAGATCAAGTATAATCAAGAAACCTAAGACTAACTTACCCAACGTTTCAGACGTTCCTCATTGTTTGGCTATCGTTTTTTTCGTACTTTTAGCCTTCTAAGTAATAACAAAGGTTGATGGAGCCTCCTCGACTAGGGTAAATTTATTTTGTGCTCAGGTAGCGCTCTCATAAATAGAATTTAACGTTATAATGAAACGATTCTCACAATCTTAATATAGACGAACAAGTAAAAAACCTATGAGATCAAAACCAATTCGACCCATTCTCAACATACTTTGGATATTCTTTTTTTCGGTAGGGTTCCTCGTGCTTCAATCTTGTAACGATCCCGAACCCCAAGTAGAAACTCTTGATATTGAGCCTTTGGTTGAACAAAAAAAGTATGATGAAGCGATATCCACTTTAAAAAAAGCCTTGACCGAATTTCCTAAAAACACCGATCTGTTGTACAATCTCGCTGCCGTAGAACACATGCGTAGAAATATCAATGAAGCCTTACGCATTACCCAAAGAGCTTTGAACTATGCACCCAATGAAGATAACCTTCTCTTGCTGGCTTCCGAATTACATCTTGAGAATGGCCATGTTGAAGAAAGCCTGCAGTTTTTTAATCGTCTCAATGAACAGACACAACAAACCGCACGCGGGCAATGGTTATACGGTATTCTTCATTCCCATTTACGCCATTGGCAACAGGCTGAAGGGTGTTTTCGTGCAGCCATCTCTTTAGATGAATCCTCCAGCGCAGCGAAAGCCGCATTGGCTTTAAGCTTAATTCGGCAAAATCGCATCGATGAAGCCAAAGAAATTCTTCAAAACTTGGAAGATCAGGATCAACAATCAAGCGAAACCCTTCATCAAATGGCGGAATGTTATTTGCTTTTGGGGAATGCAGAAAAAGCGAAATCATTGGCGCAACAATTAGTGGAAGAACGTCCCAATGATGCCCAGGTTTGGTCGCTGATGGGAAGAACTGAGATGATTCTGTTAAACTTTGGTGAATCAGAAAGCGCCTTTACTCGTGCGATTGCGGCGCCAAACTCCATCCCCTGGCATAAGGTGCAATATGCAGAAATGCTTTTTGCGGCGCAACGTGAAGATGAAGCCTTGGCTCAAGCCTTGGAAGTGGAAGAAAAACTTTCCCAAAATGACATTCAAATCCACAATCCAACACTTTACAACCTGTTAGCGACCCTCTATGCCCGGAAAGGACAAATTTTACTGGCACGCAAATTCTTGAATCAATCTCTTTTGATCGATACCAACCAACCAAAAGTACAACAGTTGATTCAGCAGATCAACCAAGCCGAAGAAGGAAATCTTCCAGAACAAACACCTCCCATGGATATTCCTTCAGCGACCGAAGAACCCTAAGTATTTTTAGAATCAGGTTTGATTCATGGAAGAGAAACACATCTTAATCCAACGGGAAGATCTTACTCAACGCATTCACCAACTCGCTCGGGAAATTAACCAAAGTTATACGCATGAAGAGGTGATCTTGGTCACTGTCTTAAAAGGGGGTGTCGTGTTTCTTGTGGATTTAATGAAAGAACTGCAAATGGATCTCGAACTCGCCTTTCTCTATCTATCCAGCTATGCCGGAGAAAAAAAACCCATCAGCAAAGTTCGTGAATATTCTTTACCCTTCCCTTCCTTAAAGGATCGTCATGTTTTGCTTATCGAAGACATATTGGATACGGGGGCGAGTTTTTCCTACGCATGGAAACGATGTCAGGAACAGGTCCCTCGTTCTCTCAAATCTTGTGTTCTACTTGTGAAAGACCGGGATCGAGAAGTGGAAGTCCCTCCGATTGATTACTGCGGCTTTCATATTCCCAATGTATTTGTTGTAGGCTACGGGTTGGATTACCAAGAGAAATACAGAAACTTACCTTATATCGCTACCATGTAAGAATGGAATGCATAGTTACCCCACGGTGGGATGGTTTTTTAACCAATGAAGAAAATAATCCGAGACAGGATGATGAGAGGCGGCGCGGATCAACTGCCGAATATCCTTTGCAGAAGGTAACAGCCCCCGAGAGGTAACATCCGGCCATCCCGCATAAGTGAAAGCCAGAATACGCTTTCCACTTGCGTTGTATAGTTTTACTTGTTTTCGATAATAACGTAAAGAAGAAACCTCATAGAGTTCATCCAGTTTCTCCAAATCGCTTTCATCCATCGTATACAAAACCCCTTCTACTTGAGAGTTTGCCGATGGCATAATATTGGGTAAACCTTGCCGTTCCATCCGCATCAGTTCATCACGCATTACATTGAATACTAATTGATAGCCCTTCAGGATGGCGGATTCGGTCGCATAGATGTTTATATGATGACCGCGTAATTCCTCCGAATCCATGTGATGGTTATAGGCAAAATAATAGACCTTCTCCATACCCAACCCTTTCTTTCGAACGGTGGAAGCTTTCCCAAGCAAGAAAACGATTTTTTATCGAGATTAAAATGAGTCGTCGTTCGAGTAGGTGCGAATAACTCCTTCTTCTTGATTCGTACGACGGTTTGTTTGGTTAGAGTTCGAAGAACGCCCGCTATTATTTACGCGTTCACGCAGGCTCTTTGATTCCATCATCCCGGGTTGCATATTATGGGAAGTTGCGTTGGCAGAAACACCTTCATCTTCCAGACGCTCCAAAGCTCTTTCGATGGCTTCCCGTTCGTGTTCTTCCTCGTCACTCCAATCCAAGAGGGCATCATCCACTTGGGTTTCAGCGAACCCCGTCGCCCCACGTTCTTGTAATTCTCTCACTCGTTCAACATTGTCCACCATGGCAAACTCGTAAGGATCATCAATATTAACAATACGTGGCGTAATAAATACAAGCAATTTTTGTTTGCTGCTGGAATCACTTCGGTTTTTAAATAGATTGCCAACGACAGGAATACTACTAAGAATAGGAACCCCAGAGTGGCTTTTATTCATTGTCCGGTTTATAATGCCACCCAAGACAACAGTTCTTCCACTTTTTACCGTCGCTTGCGTGTTGATAAAAGAGCCATCAACCGCTAATCCCTCTCCGAGATTCGAAAGCTGAACCCGACGGCTGCGGGTATCTTCCATCCCAATGAACATTTCAATATATCCCGATTCTGATGAGTACACTTCCAAATCGATCTTCGTACCCACATCCCGGAATTGCTGGGTAAAATAATCCCCAGAACTATAACCACTCCCGTAATATCCCTGCTGCCGGGTGGCAAAAGGTTCTTGTGAACCAAGGACGAAAGAACCAATCCCACCATCTTGCACCAACAAGCGAGGACTCGCAATAATCTCGGCCACTTTCTTTTCTACCATCGCCTCGACTTGGAGCCGATAGTTTCCTTCACGCACATCCAGAAGAGTTAAACCACTACCGGATGTCGATAAGAAAGGATTAAAAGAAAAGAAAGTAGTGGCACTACCAGTATTCGGGGCGGCAGGATTGCCGCCTTCACCGATATCGCTGCCAAAATCAGCGGAAGTTCCTAAAGAGAAAGATTTATCGTTATTGATTTGCACAATATCGGCTTCGATCCAAATTTGTTGCGTAGGTATATCGATTTGCTTGATTAATTGAACGGCCTGTTCCACAACCGAAGGAATATCCCAAATAATGATACGGTTCGTCCGTGGATCAAAATCCAAATAACCATATTCCGTAAGAAACCCTTCGATCAAAGGGAGAACATCCTCGGGCAGTGCGAAAGAAAGGGGAATAATAGCCGGTTCGATCGCCCGATCCAACTGCTCAATAATGGCCTGGGCACGATCCAAACGTTCAGGAGTATCGGTAATAATGATCTGGTTATTACGATAATCAATAAAAAGTTCCCCTTCAACCGTATTAACAACCCCCATCAATTGATCGGCGATTTCCTGGGCATTGGCATAACGAATACGAAAAACCCGCGTTTGCGTTTCCACATCCAACCGTTGAAGCATTTGCCTCATGTCTTCAATGACTTCGGGAATATCTTCTACAATAAGTTGCCCCGTATCGTAGTCGGTAATAAGACGCCCATCAGAACTGAGCAAATTTTCAAAAGCGGCTTGGACCTCTTCTATATTCTTGTAAACCGGACGAAAAGTATAACGCATCAAATCAACTGGAACCGCTTTTTCTTGAGCGATGGTTTGTGCATCCCCCACCCGGATCACTCCACTCTCAAGCACCATATAATCCAACCCATTGGAAGGAAGGACGGTTTCTAATACCTCGCGAAGGGTTGGCCGTTCCAAACTAAAAGTCACCTTTTGGTTAATTCCACTATCCGTGATAATCTCAACCCCGGCTTGTTGCCCTACAAATTGAAGAATTTGAGTCAAATCATTATTACGGGCAGCGACAGTTCCCGGAATGGTCGCATCCAGATTGGGACCTCGTCCACGACCTGTTTGTGCGGCTTCGGCTTCAGCCTCTTGCTGGGAGTCACCTTCTTGTTGAGGTTGAGCCCCTTGCTGTGGGGCTTCTTGTTGATTGGCATTGGCGGGTGTTGGGCGAGGTAAATTTTGTTGTTGAGCGAAACAAACTCCAGTCCCAATCGCGATATACAGTAGTAAATATACAGATAGTCTTGATATTGAATGATTCACGCGAAACCATCCCCCTTCTCAATTAGGCCTTGATGAAATGATAAAATTGCTTATGTCATTGAACCATCGTGGTTATATACCCTGTGGTCCCGCTAGCGACATGTTGAATCTTAACTCGTTGATCGTCAAAACCCTTTGACTCAACAGAAAGAATCTTGAAATCCCCATTCACGGGATCTGAACAAACTTCACCGACTTTTTTCGTAAAATCTTCATTCTTATGATTACGTAATATCACCATATTCCCCATCGCCATAACAATCTTCCAATTTTTCCCTGGAACCACCGGCGTGGGCGTTGGTTCGGGTTTAGGAGTCGGAGTCGGTTTAGCTTTCCATTTCGCAAGCGCAACAAAGGCCTTGGTTTTACTAAACGTCAAGTTGTTTTCCCGCTGATCGATGATGGCTTCTTCATTCCGTTGCTCGATCACATCATCAGGATTCACAACTTGATTTTGATATTTGGCAGTCGGATCATAATCGCGATTATTCATATAATCCCGAATTTGAAATGCCAAAACCACAGAAGAACCAATGAGTGTAAGCAATAGAATCGTATACGTTAGAATGATTTGATTCTGTTTCATGATGTTTCCCTATCCTCGGGAGCCTCTCCTTCACGATATTCAATCAAACGGGATATGTGCATATCGACCATCAACAAACTGGTATCAGCATTAGGATTATTTCCCACATTCCGGCGATTCATCCCCATGCTGCCGTTATCATGCATTTGGTTGTCAATACGAAGAAAATCGACTTCCATGACTTTCGATTTTCTTTCAATGGAATACAGAAGTTGACCCAGCTGTAATGGAGTGCACTCAATATCATCAATTTGGTAAGTGATGATTTTAAAGTCATCTTCAGTTTGATGCTGCTTGGGTTGAATTCGTTGTCCTTTAATCCCTGTTTTTTCAAAGATTTCAGACAATGTTTGTCGAATCGCAATTTCCTGCTGAGTATCACTCCCAGGGAGTTTTAATTCTTCTTCCATTTCATCAAATTTGGCTTTGATTTCGATGGCTTCACTTTGGACATCAAGTAGTTGTTCGATTTTATCCGACGTATCGGTCAAATCATCGTTAAGGACCAACCAGGTTTCACCCAAGCTACGATAAGCATAGATGCCACCAAAACCAAGAGCAAGCAACAGTGTAATAACAAATAAATATTTTTCACTTTTGGTTTTAAACATTATGAACCTCTATTTCTTAACGTCGTGATCTTTTATCTTCCCAGTCCAAACGACAAGTCATGTTAAATTCAAGCACCTCTTTTTTTGAAGCCGAACCAAGCTCCAATTCCTTCGAATTGGTGTTATGCGTAATTCGAATCGAATCACCCAGGGCAGAACCCAACTCGTCTAAAAGCGCGAGAAAAGCATCCTCATTGGGTACTTGACCATTGATTTCCAACGATTGCCGTTTGGTAAAAGTAATATTGCTGATATAAACTTCCCGTCCTTGAAATAAGTTCATTATATTACGAAGAATAACAAGAACGGATTGATCCTTATCGAGATACTCATCGACGTTATTAATCTTGGAGCGCATGGTGTTGAGCGCATTGGTATCCTGCGCAAGATCGTTATAAAACACACGCATTTTCGAAGACTCTTTGTATTTTTGGTGCCAAGCAAGAAATCCCGCTCCCGCCAACAATGTAAAGATAAGAAAAACAAACAAGGCTATGTTTTTACGAAAAGTCGAACGCTGCCGAGCCTCTCGGTTTTGTACAAATTCATCTGGCAACAAGTTGACACCATTCTCGGGCTTATCCAACCCCCGCAAAGCCAATCCCACAGGCGTGGACATCTCGGTCCCCTTGTATTGATCGCTGGCCGGGAGTTCACCATTAAGCGGTGTTTCTATGGTGGCATTGGTTTTAATACGCAGATTCATTCCTCGGGGCGGCCCCGCCGGGAAATACCCTGCCCCCCCGCAAAGGATCATGCGATTGATCTTTAATCCTTCATGCTCGCTGCCAAACGCGCTTACCGAACGCAGTAATTCCATGCTGAGATGATCTACCCATTGGGAAAAATGCTCCTGCTCATGGGGATGTAAAGCTCCCGAAGCCGTTATCCTTCCTTGTAAATCGTTCCAACTTTTAGCCCCATTAAAACCTTTTAAGAGGCGATTTTCGTTGACTGGCAAACTTCGGCTAAATAAGATCACCCCTTGATGAAGAATTCCCAGTTTTACGCTAGAGCGCCCAAAATCTGCAATTGCCACGGTCTCTTCAGGCGGAATCATCCGTTCATAAGCGGCACATGCAGAGAAGATATCCACATCAATGGTTTCTACCTCGATATTGAGTTCATTGCACATGTCCATGTAGGGTTTAATTTCACGCCGAAGTACACACACCATCATGATGCGGGATTCATGATCACTAATCCGTTCAATAACCTTAAAGGAAATGACTAAATCCTCCATAGGAAAAGGCACATGACGCTCTACATCAAAAAGAAGCATTTCTCTTAATTCCTCGATATCGGAGGACGGCAAAGTCAAATAACGAATGGTAACCAAATCCCGGGGAAAACCTAAAACCACTCGACCTTCGAGTTTGCCATGCGTTTTGACCGCTTCTTTTAAAGCCTCTTTTTGACGGTTAAGTTTTTCTTCGGGATACTCGGCACCCTCGGGGTCAGAAAGGGGCACAACCGTAACTTTCCGAATATCAATATTATTCAAATCATCCCCCGCCATCGTGATAATCTTCACAGAGAATGAGCCAATATCAATACCCGTTGAAAAGCGTTTTCCCCGCCCCAATTTTTTCTGCTGGTTTTGGGTGGTTTTCGCTTGCGTTTTTGGGGATGCGGTCGTTCTTTGTCGTTGTCTTCTCGCGCGTGCCATAGTTATCTTAAATCCTAATTGTTTTTAACTCTCAAAACCAAAATCCAATGCCAGCGATGTAAAAAGTTCTAACTTAACTTCTCAATCTGTTCTCGAACATTATAAAGCGGTTCAATAAAGCGTATATGAGCTCTTGATTGCTGTAAGTCGCTCAATTCAAACGTATCCACCCCGAAAACAGGAAGACGATCCCACGGGATGTAAGTCCTCGCCACGATAGCGCGATACCCTTTTTGAATCCCTTCATATTCCGCCATACATGTCACAGTGAATTTATTGGAAGAGATGGAAGCATAACTTTCGGTCAAAAATTTCATAATATCTTCTGTAAAACCATTGACCTCGGTAAAGTGCATATCATCCATGTCCGAATTATCAATGGTTTTCAATACATGATCATCCGCCGTATAAATAATCCCATCGCGTCCATCGCGATAATCCGCCCATTCCAACGCTAAACTTTCGGCACTATCGCCTAATGTGGGATAAAGAATCGCTTCGAAGACCTCGGGTTTAACTGTGTTTAAATTAATGCGATTTGTATACACCGTGAGAAAATTCGCCAACCCAAGATATTCTCCTTTTCGCAAATGACGCCGTCCAAATCGCCCCCGTGATTGTTGTTCGTTCGGATCGATCGTGCCAAAAACAATTTCAGGCGTCATCCCCGGAATCAACAGGAGCTCATCCACGGTTTCAAGAGGTGCGTTTTTAATCATCACTTCCGGGATTTCCACCTCGTTGCGAGATCGGCGTTGGCGAGGATTATAATACGCCACCTCATCACTTCCATCACGGCCAAAACTGCTCTCACCGGTATCCGTCACCACCGAATCACGATCCCGCCAATCAATCAAGGCTCCCGCTAAATGCATGGCCTCATCTTCTTCCACTCCCGTGAGTTCAATAAGGCGGGCAATTTGCTCGATATTGGTTTTCATATTATTAATGGGGAATTTGGCGGACTCATCTTCTACAGTTACATAATAATAGCCAACCTTCTCTCCCGCCTCATAGAAGGGAAAATCAATATACAAATTATCGTTATCGACTTCGCCTTCAGCCCACGCTTCATTCCCACCGTCATAGGAGAAGACATCATCCTCTTTAAACGAAAATACAGTTGAAAACCGATCTTCTCCACTATCTTTTATTTTATCTTCTTGCAATAAGATCACCGCTTGACGTAACCCCACTTTGGCGAGTTCTTCGACCACCGTAACATCCCGTTGAAAACCAACCATTTTTATCTCCATACGCACTTGCTTGACATAAGACAGGGCAACGATGGACAAAACTACAATCACCCATAAGGTAATAACGAGCACAATCCCTTGCTGGTTTTCTTTTATGTTTCTCATGTTATTGGCTCCTTTGGAGTTGCGGTAATGGATTACCTGGATTCCGAGGAGCAGCCCGTTGTCCTGCAGGCGCTGGGGCAGCCGAACCGGTTTCACGGGGAGGAGCACCCTCATTGGGCTGCCGTACGCTTCCTCCATCTCCCCGCTCAAAAAATTCAGGCCCCCTTTGCTGATTTCCTGCGGGAATATCAGAAGCCGTGGTCAATATTTCGCCGTTCTCTAATTCCAGCGTAATTTGCACAATCGCTGGTAATCCAATCTCCCGCAGACGAACATCTTTGTGAGGATCAAAGTTGGGACTTTGTGGAGAGATTAGATTTTCCGATATGATTTTTTGTGAATCCCAAGAAGATTGCCACCGCTCTCCGCGTGAATAGCGAAAAGAAATCGAGTCAATTCCCTCCGCGATAACATGACGACGCTCAAGCCGCCCGTAACTGCCAATAAACTCCGTCAAGGGCATAGGTTCTTCAGGAGAGACCTCGCGATAACGGATGGGCTGTCCTTGATCAGAAATCACAGTCCCGGCTAGATTGGTATCAAATAAAGAGGCAAAGAACCAAGAAGCCTGTTTGACAGATAACAAAGAACGAAGGATATCCAAGACTAAACGACCATCCTCCACATGAAGACGGCATTCCTGCAAATCGAAAGGTGGATTCAATCCCATCTGATATTTCTTACGCACAAACAAAACCGAATTTTTTTTGCCACGAAAACGAATGGCACCGGGATCATGTTCTCGAATCATTTCTCTTTGAGATTCTTCGAGAATAAAGTGCATTTGATCTGGATCGTAAAACTCGATGGAATCCTCGGGTCGCCAAAAAGCATCCGCCGCCAAGGCAAATCGTAGTTCCTCAGAGACTTGACGTAACCCAATACGTCCATTTTGATAAAGTTCCATCGCGCGTTGTCCACGTTCGAAAGCATCCATGCCTGCCTGCATAGCCGCAAACACGCTGCCAAGCACCAAAGCCAAGATGGTCATACCCAAGAGCATCTCGACTAAAGTAAATCCTTGTTTAAACGAGCGGATTTCACGCATCATCGTCGGCCTCGTCTGGATCGGCTTCCTTGTTGACGACTATTTCCCCGGCGTCCGGGTTGGGTACCAAAAACAAGATCTTCATTATAACTGCCCATAGGAACTAAGGTTTTCAACTTAAAACTATCGGATCGATTATTATAAGAACGATAGCGTCGGCCTCGTCCTCGTTGCTCCTCTCCCCAAATTGTCCATACTTCTATAATGTACGCTTTGCGCCGAGGGTCGGCTTCTACGGTAGCGACCCAATTAAAATTCGGCTCTCCCATAGGCCTATAATTTCCACGAAATTCACCTGTTGAGGCTTCCTCCCGCATTTGCCCATGATAACTTAATTCGAATTCATGCAGTTTCGCTTGCGTAAGATAAACAGCCTTTGTCGTCTGATGAACCATTTTAGAAGCATTCATCGAATTCATAATGGACCTCATCAAGACAGTCCCCGCGATAGCCAAGATTGTCATGGACATGAGCACTTCAAGCATGACAAAGGCACTCAAGGTGCAGCGCCCCTTTCGTGTAAAGGGAAAAGACCAAAGTATGCTTCTTGTATCACTATCGGAACGATGGACTTTCATAATAGCCTCGATAGAAGTCGGACCCCTCTTCTTCGGTCTGGCCTGTCATATTCTCAACTCGCCCGGTGGTGGGAACAATCTTGATGAAGATTCTTCGCTCGTCCTCTTCTTTTTTGGCCAAACGAAGAATCGTGAAATAAGCGGCATCGGCGGAGCCCTCAGGATAAAACGTAAACTCCCCTTCTCCTCTTCGAATTTCGTTATCTTCAGCGACTTTGTAAACAAACTCAAAAATGTAGCCCTTGGGCAAGGAAGAATGTATTTCCTTGACCTCATTCACACGACGCCTTCTGTTACTTGAAGATGCCCGCGGATGACGTCGCGGATGACGCCGGCGTGAACGGTAATGCCGGCGTTCTTTAGGCTCTTCCACAGGAACCCAGTACGTTTGCTCCTCTACATCCACATAGAGGCGTATAGGGATTCTCTCCATAACAGCCCGTTGCTGCGCATAGCGGATAGCCCCTATGAAGTCCGATGCCGCTTGGCGCATTTCAGAGCGTTCGTAAATTTGCGTAAAACTGGGGAGACCAATAACCGTAATCAAAGCCAGCAGCAATACGACAAGACTGAGCTCGATTAAAGTAAATCCCCCCTGCTTTTCTCGAAACGCATGCATAAATACTCGATTCCTCGTTCTTTCGAGTTTGTCTCTCGCGCGATCGCTTCTTATTCTTCGTCCCAATTACCGATATCGTCCTCGGTTCCTTCTTGCCCATCAGGACCGACAGAATAAAGATCATACTCAATACCACGGGTACCGGGATACTGATAACGGTATTCATTTCCCCATGGATCCTTAATGATCTTGCGAGTCAAGAAGGGCTTTGTCCAACCTTCAACACCGGGATCCTCGACCAATGCCTGTAGCCCCTGTTCTGTGGTTGGATAACCGCCAATCGTAAGATCATACATACCCAGAGCCGTACTCAAGGTAGCGATATCGTTACGGGCACGAGTCTTTTTGGCTTCATCTGCACGACCACTAAAGTTCACCAAAACGGCACCCGCTAAAATCCCAATAATCGTTACAACCAAGAGCAATTCGACGAGTGTAAATGCTTTTTCGTTGTTTCTGGATTGCATGAGGCAACCTCCTTTACGTTGTTATGTTAGGATCGTGTTACCGATCTTTCATTAAAATATTATATTACATCCCCTGACTAATCGTAAAAATTGGCATAATCATGGCAAAAACAATAAATCCAACGATGAGCGCCATAAAGACTATCATCACCGGCTCGATAATCGTCGTCAGGGCTTTAATCACGCGTTCAGTTTCCGTTTCAAATGTATCGGCCACCCGTTGCAAGGTTGTTTCTAGGTTTCCCGTTTCTTCACCGACAGATACCATATTCACCGCGACCGGTGGAAAGATTTCCGAGGCTTCCATACGATCGGAAAGTTTCGCCCCTTCTTTTATATAGTCAGCAAACAATTCGACTTCCTTCTTTAACACCCGGTTAATTACGACTTTTTCGGTGATTGACAATGCCTTTAAAATAGTCACACCGTTAGCGAGAAGGGTTCCCAATGTACGAGAAAACTTGGCAATCTCACGTTTTTGAATCAAATCTCCAATCAGAGGAAGCGATAATTTAAATTTATCAAACTGCATGCCTCCGGCTTCTGTTTTAATATATCGAAAGAACGAAAACCCGAAAAAAATCAAACCAATAAGGAATACCCACCAATATCCCGACACCAATTCACTCACCATCATTAACATTTGAGTCGAAAGAGGGAGTTCAACATCGGATTCTTCAAACATCACCATGAAATTGGGAACAACGACTGTAAACAAGATAATAATAACAAAGATGCAAACCACGACCATAAAACCGGGATAAGTCAACGAGGAGATAATTTTGCTCCGGGTTTCTTGTTCATTTTCTAAAAAACCGGCTAGACGTTCCATAACCGCATCCAACATCCCACCCACTTCTCCCGCATGCACCATGCTGCAATAGAGTTTATTGAAGATGCGGGGATGCTTGGCCAAGGCATCTGACAAAGCCGTTCCTCCAGAAACTTCTGAATTGACGTTTCTAATCACTTCAGCCAATCGCGGATTAGCCGTTTGCTGACTGATAACATCCATGCAGCGAACTAAGGGTAATCCCGCGCGAAGCAAATCGCTCAATTGGCGGCTGAAGGTCGTCACATCTTTCCCCGTCACCCGGCGAATCGAATTGAAAGAAACCTCAGCATTCAAGCCTTTTCCGCCGCCCATTTCTTTCACAGAGATGGGAAAGACCTGCATTTTTTGAAGCTTGTTAATCACCAAACGTTGATTATCCGCTTCAAGTTCTCCTTCAATCACTTCTCCCGATAACTTTTTGGCTTTGTACTGAAATTTCATCGTTTGCCTTTTACCACTCCTGAGTTACTCGAATCAATTCTTCTACTGTAGATTCGCCCTTTTGCACCTTCTCTAAGGCACACATCCGCAAGGTTCTCATTCCATCGGTTAACGCTTGCTGTTTAATTCGACTCGCCGCCACCCGTTGCACTGTCAGTTCGCGTAGTTCCTCATTCATATCCATAATTTCATAAATCGCAGTCCGTCCACGGTACCCAAGGAACTTACATTCTTCACAACCGCGGCCGCGATAATATTTCATCCCTTCATATTCAGGCCCCGTCAGCCCAAGGCCTTTAAGAATATCATGCTCTGGTTCATATTCTTCTTTGCAATAAGGACAGATTCGACGCATCAAGCGCTGTGCCACTACGCCAATAATGGAAGAAGAGACAAGATAGGGCTCTACCCCCATATCAATCAAACGGGTAATGGCTCCAGGCGCGTCGTTGGTGTGGAGCGTCGTAAAAACCAAGTGCCCCGTCAGTGCGGATTGGATCGCGATTTCAGCGGTTTCATGGTCACGGGTTTCTCCGACGAGAATAATATCCGGGTCCTGACGCAAGAAAGACCGTAACACATTGGCGAACTTCAATCCAATCTTGGTATTCACTTGAACCTGCACAATCCCATGCAAATGGTATTCAATCGGCTCTTCGATAGTGAGAATCTTGACATCCATCTTGTTCAACTGAGACAAGGTAGCATACAGGGTCGTGGTTTTCCCACTGCCCGTGGGCCCCGTAACAAGAATAATCCCGTGCGGTTTATTAATAATATTTTTGAATCTACTCAAAGAATATTCATCGAAACCCAGTTTTGGTAATTCGAAGATCGTATCCCCACGGTTGAGAATACGAATCACAATACTCTCTCCATAAGGGGTGGGTACCGTGGAAACACGAAGGTCAAACTCCATATTCCCACTTTTAATATTGATACGCCCGTCCTGGGGCAAACGCCGCTCAGCGATATTCATATCAGCCATGATTTTAATACGGGAAATCACCGCAGCCTGATAACGACGGATGTTGGGAGGAATCGCGGCTTCATACAGCAAACCGTCAATACGATAACGAATGCGGAGTTCATCCTCAAAAGGTTCGAAGTGAATATCGGTCGCCCGGTCATTGACGGCTTCGGTCATGATCTGGTTCACAAATCGGATAATGGAAGCATCTTCGCTGAGTTCCTCAATATTATCTTTTTCGAGAATTTCCTCTTCCTCTTCACCATCATCTTCCATCATCCCTTCAACCGTATCCGCTCCGATCCCGTAATATTGCTTGATCGCATTTTTTATATCATCACTGGGTGCGAGTAGAGGCTCTACATCGCATTTCAGCAATAGCCGCAAATCATCGAGAGCATGAAAATTCAAGGGATCGGCCGTGGCAATACGAAGAGTATCGCCTTGACGTTCAATCGGTAAGATGTTATATCGATGCACAAAACGTATCGGAATTTGACGCAATATTTCCGGAGTAAGTTTTCTTCCCGCCACATCAACGGTTTCTACGCCCAAATGATGCGATAGAGTTTCCAGGATATGATCCTCGGGAACAATATCATTTTCAACGAGAATCGTATCCAGATTTTTCCCTGTTTTCTCTTGCATCGCCACCGCACGATTCAGCTCATCCGAATCGACCAGCTGTAATGAACGTAGTAATTCGCCGTATCGTTTTCCAAGAGTCCCTGGCGCTTGCTTCATTCTTCTTCCACCTTCTTTTTTCGGTGAATGATATTTCTTTTATGAATATCTAGCAAATAGATTGCCAATTAAGATCGCTCTCACCTTTTACTTTTTAAGTAAAGTTATATCAGATAGTTATAAAAATATAAAAAGGATCGATTCTTTTACTCGATCACGAGAAATACCTGACTAAAATCGTGTTTTTACGATGGCGCTCGGATTTTTACGATTGGGACCCAAACTTAAAAAAGAGCCATACTCGCTGCGATGAGTATACACCTTGACCTCCCCACCACAACGAATGACTCTTCCAATCCCTATGATAACCCTATGGGCAAAAATGTGAATTGATTTTTTTTTGCGAGAAATACACGTGGAAAATATTAGTAAAAATAAAATAATACATGCCCCATCAAAACCCAATAAAGCGCATTCGATGACTAAGGGGAAAAAGATAATAGCGGTTTGTGAGGCGCTTGTCACTCATTCTGAATGGGAAGATGATGCGTAACCTCTCACCCCACTTCTTCGATCGACTCCACCATTTTCTCCCATTGGGTATAGAGTTTTTCTTTATTCTTGAGGAGGGTTTTATAGCGTTTGTTCACTTTGGACATTTCATTGGGAGAACGAATCAATTCACCCGAGGCTAACTTGGCCTCAATCTCTTCGATCTCCGCTTCCATCTCATGAATCTGCTTTTCAATGGCTTCGCATTTTTTCTCTTGCTCACGTCGGAGCCGGTTTATGCGATTACGCTCTTCTGCCTCACGGCGCTTTTGTTCTTTACGATCATTGCGCTTATTATTAGATTCTTCGGAGGTTTCTTCCGGAGATCCGATATCCTCTTGTTGGGCTTCTTGATACTGTTTCGCATACTGATAATCGGAGAATGTCCCTTTATAGATACGTAAATATCCACGATCCATCTCCCACACCTGGTTGGATAGCCGTTCGACAAAAAAGCGATCGTGAGAAACATAGATGATCGTCCCAGCGAATTGCTTCAGCGCATCTTCCAATATTTCCACAGTGGAAATATCTAAGTGATTGAGGGGTTCGTCCATAATCAACACATTGATAGGACGGATTAACAACTTTGCCAAGGCAAGCCGGCTTTTTTCTCCTCCGCTGCATACCGCGACTTTCTTGAAGACATCATCTCCCCGAAAGAGAAACGCACCCAGCATATCCCGAAGCCGAGATTGCATTTCAGGGGGCGCGACATTGGAAAGTTCATCGATCAAGGAATTGGGAGAATCCTGCAACTCCGCATGGTGCTGCGAGAAAAACGCCGGGGAAACATTGTACCCCCATTTGACTTCACCCTCGGTCGGTTCCATCTCATGAGCCATAAGCGAAAGCAAGGTGCTCTTCCCTGCTCCGTTGGCTCCCCAGACCGCGATCCGATCACCGCGAAATACGGTGGCATTGAGTTTATGTAAAGCCCGCACCGGACCATAACAATGCCCCACCTCTTTGAGCCAAAACACTTCTTTTCCGCTGCGCGGCACTTCCGGCATCGGAATCGCAACCGTACTGCTATCACTTTCAATTTCAATACGCTCCATTTTTTCCAAACGTTTAATTCGGGATTGGGCTTGGGAAGCCTTCGTATTTTTCGCACGAAAACGTTCGATAAACGATTCTAAATGGGCTATTTCACGGTCTTGGTTCTTTTTTTGGGCAAGCAGTTGTTGCCGCAATTCCTCTTTTTTGACCTTGTATGCGGAATAATTACCTTTGAACAAGCGAAATTTCCCCATGTCAATTTCTGCGATCTCGGTCGTTAGACGATCAAGGAAATAACGATCGTGACTGACAATCACTAGACCCGCTTCGCTGTTCATCAAATATTGCTCAAACCAAGCCAGGGACTCAGGATCCAAATGGTTCGTCGGTTCGTCGAGCAGAAGAATATCGGGCTTTTCAAGCAAGAGCTTCGCTAAAAGCACCCGCATGCGCCAGCCCCCGCTGAATTCAGCCACCGGCCGTTCCCAATCCTCATGAGAAAATCCCAAGCCGGTCATAATTTTCTTTGCTTCCGACTCGCGGCTGTATCCCCCCCCGTGGCGGAATTTTTCTTCCAATACACCATAACGTTTCACCTCACGCTCGTACTTGGGATCCTCGGTAGAAGTCGATTCGATTACCCTCATGGCTTGGCGCATTTGATCTTCCATATGATTTAACGAATCAAAAGCCTGCCATAACACATCACAAACCCGCTCGCGCGGCAATTCAGTACTATCCTGCGGGAGATAGCCAATCTTCAAATTTTTAGCGATCTCGCGCTCTCCCTCTTCGAGCGTATATTCCCCCACAATCACACGCAGCAAGGAGGTTTTCCCAGAGCCGTTAGGTCCAACCAAACCGATACGGTCTCCCATATCGATGCGCCAAGACAACTCTGAAAATAATAAATTACCACCGACTCGAAGTTGAGCATTTTGTAAGACAATCATAAAACCAACCGTGTTAATTGAATGGAGTTAAAGAAAGTATAACGGCTAATGAGAGTATTGCCAAAATTCACTTTGTGATATCTGCTCTTACTTTTGTGATGCCGTCTTTATTGAAACCTCTTGGTAGAGTGAATCGATCTCCTCCATTAGGCGTTGAGAAGAAAACTTGCGTATCGTTTCATCCTGAGCGTTTTTCCCCATGGTTTTGGTCTTTTCAGGATCCGCGACGGCTTTGATAATCCCATCTGCGACAGAATCAGGATTTTCCTTTTCTACAATGTATCCGTTTTTCCCTTCTTCAATAAGTTCGGGAACCCCACCTACCTCAGTAGCCACCACCGCCTTCCCTGAGGCAAGTGACTCAATGACCGTCACCGGCAATCCTTCATTGCCGGAGGTTAGGACCGTAAGATCAAATGCCGCATACACGCGCTCGGGATCATTACGAAATCCACAGAAAATACAGCAATGAGCAATATTTAACCGCTGCGCGAGTTGCTCCAACGATTCGCGTAACTCGCCATCGCCCACAATAACAAAGTAAGTTTCGGGGTATTCACGCAGTACTTTGGGAACGGCCTGAAATAACACTTCATGCCGCTTTATAGGAACTAAACGCGCCACGATCCCGACCACAAAAGCCTCTTGGGGGATCTCATATTGCTGACGTACGATTTGACGCACTTCTTCCTCATCGGGAAGCCGAAACTTTTCCAGCTCTAATCCGAGATAAATCGTTCGCAACGATTCATCAGTGCCTATATTATACCGTAAGAGATCCTGACGGCAGCACTCACTCACTGTGATCACCCGGGAACAGCGCCGGGCAAGAAAACGTTCGATCGAGCGAAAAAACGAATTTTTCCAGGAACTAAAATACCCATGCAACACATGCCCATGAAAAGTGTGTATGATCACCGGCACCCCAGCCAACCAAGCCGCCAAACGCCCCACAGTCCCTGCCTTCGCCGTATGGGTATGAACAATATCCGGCTTCTCACGCCGTATTAGCCAATACAATTTCCATAAAGTGATAAGATCCCGCAAAGGATGCAATTCCCTTCCCAGGCTAGGAACCATGAGCGGTTCCACCCCTTTTTCCCGGGCGAGGGATAGCATATTCCCCTCTTTTGGACCTTCTTTGCCAGTAACAAGAATTGATTCATAACGCTCAGAATTGAGCATGGATGTGAGCAAAATGACATGAATCGCCGGCCCGCCTATATTGAGGCGGGCAATCATCCGCATAACTTTCTTTTTCATTGTCTTGTCCTGGATGAATTCAAGGTTTAAAAACAGTCTTCATTATAGTGAGAAAGCGACAAGGACAAATAGGTAGAAAGTTTGAATTATTTTTATGGTATGAATTATACAAAATGTTGCGAAAAAATCTTCATAAAAATGAGCGATTAATAGTACCCTTGTTTTTTCTTCTGATGATAAAGGGCTTTGGCATACGCTTGTAAGTCGCTCACGATATCGTATTCGTCCACAATTTCTTTCCCCACAATTTCTTCAATAATATCCTCCATCGTCACCAGCCCTTTAAAGACCCCATATTCATCTACCACGGCATAAATCGGATCACGGGTTTCTATCATGGTTACAAAAAGTTTATCCAACGAAGTGGTTTCGGGAACGATTTTAATAGGACGCATTAGTTCGGAAACCCTCAACTCTTCTTCCCCTTGTAACATAGAACGAAATACATCGCGCTGATGGATATAGCCCTTAACCACATCGGGATTTTCTTTTTCATGCAACGGAATTCTGGTTTGGTTCCACTCTAAAACGGAATCTTTGATATCCTTCAAACAGGTATCTTCTGAAAGAACAAACACCACCGGCCGCGGGGTTAAAACTTTCGAAACCGATACCCGATCAAGCAGGATAATATTACGGATCACGGAACTTTCCAGGGTATCCAATACTCCCTCTCTTCCGCCAATTTTGGCAAGAGAAAGGATTTCTTGAACCGAAACACTTGCATCGTTGGAAACATTTTTGATCAAGTTCGATACCCAGTTAGTCGTAACGATCATGGGATAAAACATTCTGATCATCCAGGCTAAAGGCTGAGAAATCAAAAGCGAGGCGGAGCGATAAAAGACAGCCCCTAATTGTTTAGGAATAATTTCACTGAAATAGAGAATCAGCAAAGTAAAAATTAAAGAAAACCACAAGAGCATTTGCTCTCCATAGATCTTATCTACCAAGGCCCCTGAGACAGCCGCACCTACCGTATGGGAAATGGTGTTAAGAATAAGGATGGCAGAGATGGGAGAACTCACATCACGCTTAAAATTCAAGAGGAGCTTTCCCATACGTTTGCCTTGATCCGCCATCGACTGAGCATAACTTAACGGGGCGGTAAGCAAAGCCGCTTCCATTAATGAACACAAAAAGGAAATGCCGAGCGAGAGAACAATAACCGTAATTAATAGAGTTACCATGATAATATATTTTTAGCATCCGATGTTTTAAGGATGAAATCCCATTCCGCTAAAATTTTTAATAGAATGCACCCCACTCTTTGAACACCAATAAAAAATAATAAGATACTACCGCGGCCACACACGCGGCCACGCCGTGGGGATGCCTTGATTACGTAGCCAGGATTGAAAGTCTCGTAAGCGTTTTTCGGTATTTCGAATCCCACGTGGCGTCTCTTTTTGCTTTATCGCTTGGGCAACCAACATCCCTGCCGCTTCTCCTATATTCCATTCCACCGGATGCAAACGATAACAACCATTGGTGATATGAGTTACGCCAAGATTTTTACATACCGGGATGAGGTTTTCCATACGCTGTGGAATGAACGCCCCCAAGGGGATTTGAAAAGGGAGGCAACTAATGTCGATGTAATTATCTCCCCCGGTGCTTGGATGAAGATCGATACGATAACTGCCAATGCCTACCGAATCGGAAAAGGATTCGGCCTGCACTTCTTCTTTGCTCTTTCCAGTGATTTCCATTCGAGCCTCTGTCCCCACATGATGCTCTACCACCGTAAACTCAGCCCGAATCCGGCGAGATTCCCGAATATAGGGGAACTTAGCCAATCCATGACGAGTCCCTAATAAATCACCACGCAAACGTAAGCCCGGCCAACCGGTTCCCCCGTCTTCACGAGGCGCCTCGGTCTGCATCCAATAAAGCAACGAGTAGCTTAATTGCATGGCACGATCCAGATTGCGCTGATACTCCTCTTCCGACACTTCGCACAAATTGCCCAGCATAAAATCATTCTGCGGCCAATTGACAAGAGTAATATCGCTTGGATAAAAACCTTCCGCAAAATGCTTCTTATAGGCGATCCGTCGATAGCGCCAAAAACCTCCATATTCATTTTGGCTCTCGCGAATGGGATCACAATACAAAGTACGCGGCTCCAGAGTAACCGGGTGGGAATAAGTCCAATCAAGTAGTTTTCCCGGCCATTCCGGTTCTACATCCGGCACATAAGAACGCCAAAAATCATAGTCCCGAGGCTTCTCAATGGTATGGTCTTCATCAGGCATATAATCCATGGCAAAACACCACGTGAAGGCCTGCATGTTATGAGGCTGGGCTTCCGATGGGGCATGCTTCTCTTCTGTTTCTTTTTGCGATTCAAAACCTGTCACATACTCAGTGCCCGTCAAAGGAAGCAACTCACCCATTTCTGTCGCATCAAAAAAGTAGGGCGCTCTTAAAACAAGCGCCTCCCCTTCCTGCGAATGCACTAACACCGATTTGACCCGATCGCCATCGACTTCGGCCGCCGAGGCTGCATGATTCAGCAAAAGAATGCATTGACGATTGCTGATATAAGGAGCCAATTCGTTCTGCAACACCGCCAAGGATATTCGCGGTTCATGGCACAAACGTGATACCGACCCCTGACCGGGGTTTAATTCTTCATTGTGCCGAGCTTCAGGAGTGAGGGGATAATGGCGCCGATAATACTCACGGACTTTATTGCGAAAAGAAAGATAACTTTTCGTCCCGCCAAAGGTTTCAATCCAAGGATTCTCATCTGGCGGCACTCCTTGTTGAGTCAACTGCCCGCCAATCCAGTCGGTGGGCTCAGTCATAATGACCGACAACCCATTCCGCAGTGCAGCTAAAGCCGCCGCGCATCCACCAACCCCTGCTCCAATAATCACAAGATCAGCCTGGAGTTCATCTCCAAATCCTCCAGCGTCGGCTTCTTTCAATGAAGAATTAAAAAGGACTCCTCCCAAAAGGGCTCCCGTAGAAGCTGTCGATAAGAAAGTTCGTCGATCCATATTTCCCTCTCTCTATGTGTTCATACATAATTAACATAATTTGATTATTCGGGACGTAATTTCCATTGCGTTTTTTGTATATCAAAAGTAATCCCCCAGCGCACTTCCAACGGATCGAAAGGATCGGAGGAATAACGGCGCGCCATAAAAGCCTCTAAAAGAAGTGTCGACTCAACCGCTGGGTATTCTTGATCCACCCGGATAGCATAGCGCTCCAATTCTTTCTCAAAGAACGCTCGAGAAATTCCATAGCCCCCAAACATAAGCCAAAGTCGATCTAAAAACTCATGCAATTCCTGATCCATGCTGGATGTTGTATATTGGTTAACCAGGGAGGAAGATGGTTGTTTGGCTTTCAACCGATGTAAGGTATGACGAGCGTGTTCGAGAGCATTGACCCGTTGGACAAAGAAATCAATCAATTCGCGTGCTTTCTGTTCAACAATCCGAGTTTTATCAAACGGCTCTTCATGGAGTTGTTCATAAGCAAGCCGGTTGAGATACTTCCCAATTTTGTTGCGAAAAGGAAATTCTGGATCATATTGCTCGCGAGAGTACCACGGCATTTCTTTTTCAGGTAAATACACCCACTCTCCATCGACTTCCACGGGTGTTTTCCAATAAACGACTCCGCTGTGGTGAGTTTCAATATCCGGCCCATAAAGATGAACACCATTATTATGATTAACTTGAATAATCCTTCTTCCCGGCATAAAAGATTCAAAATAAGCAATAGGAACAACCGTATCTTTGCGAATTCGCGCAATGGTAACTACGTGTGCGGCCACCAAATCTTCATAGATCATAACCCCGGGGCACAGGGATTCCGGAGTGATCGCAATCGGATAGGTGTCATAATGAAGTGTCCGAGTGCTAACTACGTCGCGAAATAAGTCGCCCATAAACTCTTGAAAGCGCTCGTCCCTTTCCCATTGCCTGTGTGAAGGCAAATGATCCCAGTCAGTCGAAAAATGTCCGTACTTTTTTCCATCTTTATCATGGGCAAGAAAAGGAAGACCCTCTTTGCGTGCATAAATCGCCCTAAAAGCATAGGCAAGATCGGCACAATCGGCTTTTTTCCTTAGAGGAACAATTAAATCTTCATGGACTTCATTCTCTATCCAACGCGTGTAAGCGTGTTCCTCCCGAAGAGACCATTCTTTTTCCACGATCCACACATCCCCATAAGAGGGAGACCCAACTAGACCAACATGAACAACCAAGAGTAACCCCATCAACAAAAAACCATTAACTCTCATCATCGAATTCAACATAATTCTCGTGCATAATGGGTTTGCTTGTTACCATATCATAACGCGGTAATAAATCTTCAATCGTATGCTCTTTATTAAAAATCCACTGTTTTTTCTCTTGATCCCACTGCATTCCCCAGCGTTTTTCGACACGCGCATAAGCATCCGAATGAATCCAACGATTATCCACCGTAATAAACAAATAGTATAAGTTCACATCAGGGAGAGAGGGAGAGATAGAGATAAAAATACTCTGCATCGCTTGAAACAATCGCCGTCGGGGAATCTCATATTCGTTGACCGCATGCCAAATCTGACGAATGAGTTTAAATAAACGGTCATCCCGCGATTCTGTGTTATATTCATAATCAAAGCCATCAGACTGGAAATCTTCGGGGTTCTTTTCCAAAATGGATTGGGCTTCACGCACAATCTGGGCCCGATACTCAACCTCTTCCTCAAAGATAGTAACCAATTCTTGAATATAATCCGATAGGCTCATCCGCTCTGCTTTTGAAGCACTTTTGGCGATTTGATTTAAAGGCTTACTTAAAGACTGCCGATAGGGATAATCTTCCTCATAAAGTTCCAAGGAATAATACGGCATTTCCTCGTCGGCCACCTGGGTCCAACGGCCATTCTTTTCCCGAGGCCAATTCCAGCGCACAATTCCACTATGCTCTTTAGGAACCTCAGGAGGATAGATATAAACTCCCAATATCGTCGTCTTTTTGAAAGAGACCCGCATGGGAACCGAGGCCTCAAAATAAATCACAGGAATAAGATTCTCAGGTCTCACCCGTCCAACAAAACATGCATGACTCGCAATGAGATTCTCATAGATCATTAAGCCTGGCTGAACCGTTTCTGCACATAACTTTACGGGATAAGTATTATGGGGAAAAGACTTGGTGGAAACATGATCGCGCAAGCGAATGAGAAAAGCATGAAAACGCCGATCTTTATACCAAACTGGATCGACAGGCAAACGGTTCCATGAATCTAACGCGTGACTTATTTGGTTGCCGTAGGCATCACTCGCCATGAAAGGCAAACCATGATTCCGGGCAAAAATCGCTCGCACAAAATAACATAAATCCGCACAATCCACCGCTATATCCGCTGACTTCATCAAATCGATCGTAACTTCGTCTTCGATCCATTGGACATACTTTTTTTCCCATTCCAAATCCCAGGCATGACTCACTTTCCATACCTCTGCCATGGACACAGAACAAATCAGAAAAGCCCCAAAAAGAAAAAACAAAATTCGTTTCATTTTCTAATTTAATCTTCTCTCTCAATTTCATCCTGGTTATACAATGAGAAAAGGTTAAAATACCATGAGAAACTTCATATTAGATACTATCCATTGGACCCGAGTTAAGATATCGTATAAGAACTCATTCGAATACGGTATAATCGTAATGAAAATTATACATGAGGAGAAGTATAATGGAAACAAAGAATAAAAAATATGTATGGAGTTGGCTCATCATTGCATCTCTATTTTTTTCTCCCTGGCTCAATGCCGCCGAGGAAAACAATATCGATCCCAAAGCGAAAGAAGTGTTAAACCAGGCTTCGAACTATCTCGACGACATTCAATCCTTTCAATTGGATATGGACATTGAAATGAATATAGAAGCACTTGGAAATCAGAATAACATAAGTTCAGAGATTTCCGTTGCCATCCAACGTCCCAACAAAGTCGCAATTCGTTCTCAAGGAGGGCTTGGCGGCAATACCTTGGTCACGGATGGAAGCCACTTGTATCGATCCATCGACCCACTCAATATTTATGTGGAGAAAGAAAAACCAGCCTCTCTTAACGAACTTTCTACCTTTCCCTTCGAAAATATCCCTGAAGAAGCCAAGCGATCCCCACAAGTTATGTTTACCGATTTTTTGTTGAAAGACAATTCGATCCAAAACTTTCTCGATAATGTGGAAGCCGTAACTTATATGGATCGCGAAACGGTGGATGACGTGGAATGCCATCGTATTCAATTTAAGAGCGAAGAAATCGATTGGATCCTTTACATTCAAGCCGGAGACCATCCTTTAGTACGTAAAATTATCCCGGATATGGAAAAAGCCATGGCCAAAACCCGCCAGCAAGTTCCCAATATGCCGGACATGAAAGTCGAGATGAGCCTCGATTACAAAAAGTGGGATACCAACCCCACATTTACAGACGCTACGTTTGCGTATGAGCCCCCCGAGGGCTTTAAAAAAGTCGACGATTTACAAGAAGCAATCCAGCAACAGACAAGCCAATCGATCAATCCCCCGAATGGAGAAGAAACTTCCCATCCTATGGTAGGAAAATCCGCTCCTACTTTCACTCTCGATAAGCTCGATAATTCCACCTTTAATCTGGAAGATCATCTAGGAGAAAAAGTCATAATTCTCGACTTTTGGGCGACATGGTGTGGTCCCTGCCGTCAAGCGATGCCTATCCTTGAATCCGTAGCGGATGAATTTAAGGATCAAGATGTCATACTCACTGCAATTAATGTGCGAGAAACGCCAGACGAAATCCAAGCCTTTTTGAATGAAGAAAACTTAAATGTTGAGGTCGCTTTAGATCGGAATGGCGAGGTTGGTAATCAGTATCAAGTACGTGGCATCCCCCAAACGGTGATCATTGGAAAAGAGGGCACCGTACAAGCCGTACACGTTGGTTTTCTCCCCTCCTTACGATCTCAATTGCAAGAAGAATTAAAGCAGTTGGTTGAAGGAAAAGACTTAAATGAAGCCCGGAATAAAGTGGCTAATCGTAGTACCATAAGTGAAACCAAATCCCTTATGAAATCCATGGATACCGCTTTGGAAATGTTTTATATTGATAACGATGAATACCCCACCCCACCAGAAGGAGAGCGCACGGTTGATCGTGCCTTCCTCGAAAAAAACGGCAAAACCCTCTTTTTGAATAAACCGATCACCTATCTTTCCTCTATCCCCAAAGACCCCTTTAATCCTGATGATCAAAGTTTCCGTTATCATACCGACGGCGAAAACTGGTTTATTCTCGTTTCGAATGGCCCCGACGGGGATATCGATTTTGATGAGCGCAGCTACGAGGGAGAAACCCTTTCAGAACTCACAGATTACATCTACACCCCTGCGAAAGGCACAGGCGATATTATTCAAATTAACCGGTAAGGCGTTTTCAGCAAGCAATACCAACAATTCACATCAATCCTCCCGGGTACGAAGGCAGCCGCCGACCCGAGAGGGTAAAAAAATAATATACTGTAGTTTGTTATGCAGGTTCCTCACCTGCATTAAAAATATACTTTCGTGGAGAAGCACAAATGCGAAAAAAACTCATGGTTACATTAACAGGTCGGGACCGAGTTGGAATTGTCGAGCAAGTCACCAAAAAAGTTTTAGAAAATGAGGGAAATGTAGAAGAAAGCCGTATGGCACGACGGCGGCGCCACCTCGAACGGCCGCGGATTGACCCCGCCGAATGAAGGCGAAGACTGGCTGGTTAATTTAAGGCGATTGCGATAAGCGATTGGCCCTCCCGGCCATTATATCAAAAAAGGCGATGACTTTGTTCGGACAGACTAACTGAAGGATGGAATTCGAGCAGCCAGGCAACTTCGGAAAGCATCACGATTGGATTTTGCTGCTGTATGATGCCTCCCTGAATTTTTAAAAAACCGGGAAGTAGACAATAAACTGATTTCGTAATAATATATCCGCGATAAGTGTATTACGGTTAGGAGGAACCTTAGATTATGAATCGGAATAGACGAATGCAATTTGTATTTCTGTTTTTTACGATATGGTCTTTTTGTGTGATCGGCACAGCTCAATCCAATGACAAGGAAAGCCCAAAGATTGAGGTTTATACAAAGAATGCCTTTTATTGGCAGTTAGACGGAACCCCCACCTTATTGCTGGGGGCTTCGAGC
>CAYQOX010000024.1:0-67881 GCA_964419335.1 uncultured bacterium
CATCCTCCTCGTCCGTCTCTCCGCCCTCGGCGATTGTGTCTGTGCCCTCCCTGTATACCATGCCCTTCGAAAACAGTTTCCCCATGCCCATATCACATGGGTCATCCAAGAAAACAACGCCCCTCTCATTCAATCTTTACCCGGCCTTAATGAGATTGTTTTATTCCCCCGAAAAAAACTTAAAAAACTGCCTCTACCCCAAAAAATACAAGGCTTAACTCATTTCCGCCGTCAGCTCCAAGACCGAACCTACGATCTCGCCCTCGACATTCAAAGCAATACAAAAAGTTCAGTCATCGCCTGGCTCTCCAAGACCCCCAAGCGAATTGGCCACGGCAAGGGTGAAGCCAAAGAAATCAGCCCCTGGTTCAACAACATCACCATCCCTCCTTTACCCCATCAACAGCATATTGTTCTGCGAAATCTGCATTTACTCTCCGCCTTGGATATCCATACCGATACCCCTGATTTTTCACTGCCCATCCCTCATGAAGCCAAATCCTCCATCGATACCTGGCTGCAGCAGGTTAATTTCAATCATCAAAAGTATGTCCTGATCGTTCCCTTTTGCGGTCGCCAAGAAAAAGAGTGGCCTCTACAATCCTACCATTCCCTTATCGACGCTTTCGAGAAACACAATATCCCCAACGTCATTCTTAATACTCCCGGCTATGAAGAAATCACAAACACCCTCATCTCTGAAAAACATCAAAAGTCCACTCTAATCGCCTTAAAAACCTCAATCCCTGAAATGATCGAATTAATCCGCTCTGCCGCTCTCGTAATCGGAGGCGATACCGGCCCTTTGCAACTCGCCGGCGCCTTAAATATCCCCTCCATAGCCTTCTTCGGCCCCACAAATCCCCAACGCCATCGCCCTTGGTCTGCATCCCACATTATGCATTTATCCGATCCCCCTGATACCATCGTGCCCAAATGTTTTGAACTTTTGGGAATTTAACATTGATACGAATCGGTTTATCATCTATTGCCCCCCTATCATCTTTGCTTCGATTCTGATTGATGATACATTATAGCTTATTGCTAAAACGAGGTTTGCAAACATGGCTAAAAATAAATGGATATGGGTAGGCTGCGGAGGGTGTCTCTCCGTCGCGGTCCTCCTGTTGATTGTTGTCATCATTTCTGGATACTTCATCAAACAATATGTTGACGATGTCCAAAACCGGCTGCGAGAAGCCAATGAAAAATTCGATCAACTCGAACAAGATTTTCCTTATGAAACCCCAGAATCCATCCAACCGTTCGAAGAAGAACGTTTTAACCAATTCCTGAACATCCGCGATCAAACCATCGAAACCGCCGAAGAAGAATTTGATTGGCTTCTATCCATGATTCAAGAAGAGGCTCAGAAAGAATTCTCTTTTATTGAATTTATCCGCAATGTCATTAATGTCCCCAATCAAATCGCCGAAATTGGCCTCAATCAATCTCAACAATTACGCCAAATGGAAATGTCACCCAAAGAATGTTCTTACATGACCAAAGTCATGGCTGCTGAAATCAATTCATGGCGTGATATGGAAGAAGACTCCCAACAATACAAATATGCCATAAACTACTTCGATCCCTTGCAACAAGTCAAAAGAGGCATTGAAAAACAAAAAGAACAAAATCCCAATTCAAATATTGATCCCGGCCCCTTTTCGTATGAAGAATTCTTGTCACGCATTGAGGATTTCGAAGATCCCGAACACCTCAATCGTGATTTGATTTTAACCAACATGGAACGCATCAATTCTTCCACCGCCGCCATCTTCGTCGATGCGATTATGGTCCAAAAAGAGCCTTTTTAAATTTACCTTATAGGAGAAGAGAAATGAGTGATGTAACAAGAAGAGGTTTCATGAAACAGGCGATCACTGTGAGCGCAGGAATGGGAGTTGCCAAAATGACGGTACCCAATGCCTTGAGCTATCCGATCCCAGACCAAGATGCGATTTCATTAGCCACCTGGTCTCTTGTCAACAGTTTTCGTGCCGGGGTTTGGAAACTAACCGATATCCCCCGCATTTGCCGCGAGGATTTTGACATCGACGGCATCGAGTATGTCAACCAATTTTTTGAAGTCCCCACCGCCAACTATCTGAATCAGCTCAACAAAGCCGCCAACGATTACGGCGTTCAAAATGTTTTAATCATGGTCGATCTCGAAGGCGCTATGGTCGCCCAGGATCAAAAGGAACGCAAACAAGCGGTGATCAACCATCGAAAATGGGTGGATATTGCCGCTTACTTGGGCTGCCACGCCATCCGCTGCAACGCCCACGGGGGCGGCAATACCCCAGAAGAAGATCCCGAGGCTCTCGAACGTGCCGCCGAATCCTTCAGCGAGTTGATTGACTACGCCAAAGAATTTGAGATCAATATTCTCATTGAAAATCACGGCGGCTTGTCATCCCATCCCACCTGGCTTCCTGATCTGGCGAAGAAAATTGATAGCCCGCATTTTGGCCTGTTGCCGGATTATGGCAATTTTACCCCCACCGAAGAACATGATGTGTACGAATGCGTAAAACAGGCAATGCCCTATGCCAAAGGCGTCTCCGTCAAAGCCGGCTGGCAGCCGGATGGTACTCATCCAAACTATGACTTAGAACAATTATTGACGATCTCCAAAGAAACCGGCTATTCCGGCTTTTGGGGCATTGAATCGGGTATGCGTAGCGACAAAAGAGGCCTGAATGCAGAAGAAATCAAAAAACAAGATTGGCAGGCCGTCCAGTGGACGAAAGAAAAAATCGAGAAAGTGGTCCTTTCCTAAAACTTTGAATTTCGGTCCTAACTATACTTTGCAATGAAAAAAAGAGGGTGGCCTTTTTCAGACCACCCTCTCTGCGTATCTCTTCACAATTTAATATAGGTTCATCCTGTATTTGAGTCCTTTTTGATACATTGAAAAGAAAACAGAACATGATTCTAAAGTGAGAACCATGGTTATTTTCAATTTACATGAATCGTACCAAAACGCCGAAGGGGCCTGTGTGGAGCGGCTTTCGGAGCAAGCGGCCCTTAAGGCCGCGCGGAGACAAGCGAAACACATCCCCAAGGCGTTTTCCCAAAAAAAGGACTCACTTTCGTGATGAGCCTTAATATATTGCCCATTCACTCACATCCGAGGGAAATTCTCCCCCCGGTACGACCGCCATATTGAAGAAAGAACGAAAACTCGCATCCGCCTCCAAACCGGCTTGTTCAAAACCCGATGTGATATCGATAATGCGAGGCCCTGCGTTTAAATCCGTAGCATCAAATACCCCAAACTTATTGAGGAGCTCCGGCACATCATGATTCCCCACTACGAAATTCGTGGTTCCCGGGATCTGGGCGATTCCCCATATTCCTGTAAATCCGTCTTCCACCGCGTTGTACTCTTCTTCCAATTCACCATCCAGGCTAATTCGTACTAACGTGGATTGATCCCCCAAAGAGGCTACCACCGAACCAATTTCATCATTATAAGTCAAAGAACGTACCACCCGGTCATCATTATAAAAGACCCCCGTAGGCTCTCCTCCTTCTTCTTTGTCATACACATGAATCCCGGGATTATTTGCATCTCCCATCAACAACCGGCCATCCGGCAGCAACAATGCTTCCCCATGACCGCCTTTAACATAATCGCTCCACTCTGTGATGTCACCATCTGCAATTTTATAACGCCAGGCAACATCTTGATCATCCACATTACTATTCACGACCACTTCCCCCGGTCCAATCGCGGCCAAATGGGTAATCTTTATAATATCCGCCATGAATAACTGCTGATTGCCTTCACTATCAATCCGCAACATTTCTCCAATCCCATCGGGATATTCATTCTCTGGATCCGGCTCAAATACTGCCGTAATTCCTACCCAGACTACCCCTTCGGGATCCACATCTAACCCTAAAGCACGCCGACGATCGGTGTCTTCTAAGTCCCAACGAATCACGTTGATCACTTCCGCCTCGTTTCCGTCGATGTTCAACTCAACAATTTGACCATCAGGCGAATAAAAAGGATCAGCAAAGATCACATTCCCCGGTTCAAACAGCTGCGCTTGAACCATCATCGGCGCCAAAAGAAAAGCGAATACCACAAATAATCTCATTCTCATAATACAACCTCCATCTAAAAAAGATTTAATCGATATAATAAAAAATAATAATAATTCATTCTTTTGTATAGATTTATACAACCCATTTTCCAAAAAAAATGAAAAAAGTTCATCCAGTATTTGAGTCCTTTTTGATACATTGAAAAGAAAACAGAGCATGCTTCTAAAGTGAGAACCATGGTTATTTTCAATTTACATGAATCGAACCAAAACGCCGAAGGGACTTGTGTAGAACGCTTTTTGTACCAAGCAACCCTTAAGACCGCGCGGAGACAAGCGGAACTCATCCCCGAGTCGTTTATCTCAAAAAAATACACCCTTGTCGAATAATCAAAAAAAATGGCATGGAACCTCGGCTTCCCTTTATATATGGACTACAATGATGAAATTACATCTTCTCATGGGAGACTAGGAAATGACGCTTCTCATCGCGATCACGCTCTGTTTGATCAACCAGACGCCAAATCAGCTCGATCAAGCCAATCTACACGTACAACAACAAAACTATGAAGCGGCTATAGATATATACCAATCCATTTTACAAGAAGATCCCTCTCCGTATCCTGCCCAACTTGGTTTAGGACGAGCCCTAGCCTATTCTGGCCAATGGGAACAAGCCGAAGAACTCTTCACCGATTATGTTGGAAAATGAACCGAATGATGTCGATGTATTGTTGCTCCGCGGCCTTGTGCGCTCTTGGCAAAATAAATACGAAGCGTCCGAAAAGGATCTACGCTGCGTCATCAACCAGACCCCAAACTATACCGACGCCTACTTAGCCTTAGCCAATGTTTATCAATGGACAGAACGCTACGATGAAGCCCTTGACCTCTACCATCAATACAGCCTACAGCAACCCCAAGATCCAAAACCCCACTTGCAACGTGCCGCCATCTATAAACAGCAAAACCAACCCCAAAAACGAGAAGATGAATTACAATTCGCCGAACAAAAAGGAGCCGACCCTGAACAACTCGAGTCATTGCGCCAAACGGAGCCTTTACCTAAAAGTGGCTATTGGGAAGTTCGCTTAGGCTACAATTTCCATTCCCTCTCCGATGACTTAAGCGATTGGCACGAATATTCCACCCGCCTGATCCGCGAATTCCCCCACGGCTCCATCGCCCTCGAATGGCTTCAGCACCATCATTTTTCCGACCGTGATGACGCACTTCAACTCGATACCTACTTCGACCTCTGGCAAGAAGCCTATGGCAACTTCCGCTTTCAAGCCGCCCGGAATACCGAGTTTCTCGCCAAAACCGATTACCGCCTTGAACTGTTCCAAGGTTTTGCCGAATCATGGGAAACATCACTCAACGCCCGCGTCATGAAATTCAGCAACAATACCGTCGATATCTATGGCCTCTCCTTGGGAAAATATCTCGGCGATTTCTACCTCCGCGGCAACATTTTCCTCAGCCCCGAATTCAACAATGAACTCTTCTCCTACGCCCTCTTAGGCCGCTACTACTACACCCCTGACAGTTTCCTTGAACTTTCGGGAGGTTACGGCGAAGAACTGGTTACCGTCGCCGTTGGCCCTATTCTCGAAAAACGGAACACCGCAACCCTGGGCTTCAAACTTCAACATTATTTTAATGAGAAAATCGGCTTCTCTCTTGGATATGAACTCTTCGATATAGAATCAACCTGGAGCCGCCATGGCGTATCCTCCACGCTCATGTATCGCTGGTGAAATAAAATTCCATCATTTGATCAAAAGAAAAAACAAAGTATGAATACCAGATTCGATGATTTACAAAACTTTTTCCTTCAAGGGCTTCCCAGCAAGATCTATGCTCTTGAATCTATCCAACGTGAACTCTCTCAACCGGGCACCCAAACCTATGCCTCCATCAGACGCATTGCCCGTGCACTTCGCATCTCGTGCGAGGAATATGGCTTCCCTGACATCTGCAAGAAAGCGCAAGAAGTCGAAGAAGCCCAAGATCAGCATATGGCCTCTACATTGAATGAACTTTTACAAGTTCTCAACACCTTATCGATTGCTGATGAAAAACAAAAGTTTAAAATTCTCATCATTGAAGATGCGCCCGATACCGCCCAATTAATCGCTCTCACGCTAAAAGCCCCCTACCGGGAAATCTTCATCGCCGAGACCTGCGAACTTGCCAGAGAAATCTTGGATGATCACGATGTCTCCTTAATTCTCCTCGATTTGTTCTTACCCGATACCGATGGACGGAACTTGCTCATCGAACTCCGCGAACGCCCTCGAACCGCCAACGTTCCCATCTTCGTGGTTTCTGCACAAATTGGTACTCAGGCTGAAAGCGAATGCTACGCCTTAGGAGCGGATGAGTTCATTCGCAAACCCTTTGATCTAAAAAACCTCGCCAACGCGGTCTCTTCCAAACTTCAACGAGCCGCCGATATCAAACAAAAACCCCAAATGGATAAATTAACCGGCCTCCCGAGTCGAGCTGGCTTCAAACGTAAATACAATGAAGCCTTGGGGAAGGCTATTCGTACTTCCAACTATTCAGCGTAGGCTTGATCAACTTAGATCGCCACGAATCTTTCAAAAAGAAATATGGCGATTCCTTTGGCCAGCAATCCATCCTCCTGACCTCCCAAACCTTACAAGAACACCTCGACGAGTCCTGCACTCTCGCGAGATGGGATGGCGCCGCCTTTGCCGCTCTCTTTCCCGATACCATGCCCGCTCAAGCCCAACAAAGGTTAGTCCAAGCACTCACCTCTCTCCGCCATAAACCCATCCAGGTTCCCCAAGGCGACCCGGTCCCCATCACCTTTTCCGCCGGCGTTGTCTTCGTCTCCCAAGGACAATCGATCAAAGATGTCATGGAACAAGCGGATACCTATTTATTCCATGCAAAAGCCCATGGACGTAACCGCGTCTTCTCCTCTCAAGATGATGTAAAAGCCATCCCTAAAGAAATTCTTTTGCTGGAAGATGACGAATCAACCGCCATGTTAATTGAACACCGCCTTATGCGTTCTCATTTCGATGTGATGACTTTTTCTGATGGCCGCAGCGCTTACGAGGCGATTTGCAATGAAAGCGTTTCCTTGGCGATCTTGGATGCCAATGTTCCGGTGATGAGTGGCTTCGAATTGCTTTCCCGCATCCGCAACGTTCCTGCCTATATGGATTTACCCATCATCATGCTCACCAGCATGGGCAGTGAAAAAGATATTCAGCGTGGCTTCGATCTTGGCGCCAATGACTACATTCTCAAACCTTTTTCTCCCACAGAATTAATGGCACGCGTACATCGCTTACTCAAAAATACGTAGAGATATAATGGAACTCTGGCAATCAATGAATTCCTTTTTGGATCCCCTCGTTAATCCGTCCTCCCTTCAAGATCGCTTGCTAGGGATCTTGATCTTATCCATCCTTTTTCTCTTATTCTTGTCCCTTTTCTTCACCTTTCTTACTTTTCTCTTCCGTTTTCGCAATAACCGTCATGAACGAATCCGGAATCAATTACAATCCCGTTGGAAAGAAACCTTGCTGGATGTATTAGCAGGCGATGCTTCCGAAGAAGAATTGCACAACCAAGTCCAGCCCCAGGATTCTCTCTATTTCATTGATTTTTTATTAAAACATGCGCGCATCCTCCGAGGAGAGGAATACCAACTCATTCAACGTCTAGCCAAACCCTATCTTCCGGTTCTCAAACAACGTCTCCATTCCCGCGACGTCGAACGCGATGCCCTGATCCGCGTCGTACGCCCCTTCTTGGAAAACCAACAAACCGTCGCCGCAGGCGGGATTATTCGCATTGTCAACGATTGTGAAATCAAAGCCGGGATGGTCACCAAGATCAATCTCCCCACAAATCTCCTCGCACGCTTTCAAGTGCTTGAATATCTTCGCGCCTTCTTAACCGGCCGCGTGGGCTGGTATGCAATTCGCTCCATCATGATCATCTCCGGCGCTTTTGGCTTATTCAAGCGCTCCGTCGTCGTCGACGCCGGCGGCTATTACACCGATTCGGCATCACCCTCTCTATCGCTGCTGTCGCGCTCGAAGAAATCGCTTTTCAACGCTATCCCAAGTTTCGTGATTTAATTCAACTCTTTTATCTCGCCGTCCTCGAAAATTTCGGCTACCGCCAATTAAATCAATATTGGCGCTTTAAAGGCATGCTTTCTAAACTCTTTCGCGTTAAAGGCTGGGGCAAAATGGAACGAAAAGGCTTTTCTACCAAAACTTCTACCCCCTAGAATGCTTTTATATTTTGACAAGCATAAGGCATCTATGGTAAAAAAGAAGAGAAAATCTACCCTTGAGAGAATTCAACGCCGTAGGCAACCTGTCCTGATCTCTTTTTTAAGGTTGGATTTTCTTTCGTGGATTAAATTTGGTTCATCCTGTATTTGAGTACTTTTTAATGCCTTGAAAAGAAAACATGACATGATTCGATCGCGAGGCCTCTGTTTTTCAATCCTAGTGAATCGAACCAAAACACCGAAGGGGCTTGTGTGGAGCGGCTTTTGGAGCAAGCGGAACCCATCCCCAAGGCGTTTTCTCCCAAAAAAGTACTCACTTTCGTGATGATCCTTATATTTATACAATCGGTTCGTTAAACGAATAGAATGCGAGGTTGATCATGAAACGAAGAGAGTTTTTGCGTATAACGAGTCAAGCGGGATTCCTGGCGGCCTGGTCCGCCTGGGCGAAACCTATGGCCACAGCTCAAGGCCAAGATTCGAAAACCCCCAACGTGGTCTTTATCATCGCCGATGATATGGGATGGAACGATGTCGGTTACAACAATCCTTCCATGATTACACCCCATATCGACCAACTCGCCAAAGAAGGCGTTACCTTCACCCATCACTACGCAACCCCCACCTGTACCCCCACCCGGGTGGGTATTCTAACCGGACAATACCCCAGCCGTTTTGGAGTTACCGGCCCCGATTACGGCAAAATCTTCCGGGATGATACGCTGACCCTCGCCAACGCTATACGAGATGAAGGCTACCACACCGCCATCTCCGGCAAATGGCATGTAGGCTCGCCCCCCAAATGGACCCCCACCCGCTACGGCTTCGAGTCCTCGTATGGCTACTTCCACGGCCAGATCGATCCCTATTCTCACTTATACAAAACCGGGGTCAAATCCTGGCATCGCAACGATGAATACATCTTCGAACTCGGGCATGCCACCGATCTCATCAGCGACGAAGCCGTACGCGTTATCGAAGAGAAACAGGATGAACCCTTCTTCCTCTATGTATCTTACAGCGTTCCCCATTACCCCTTAAGCGAACCCGAAAAATGGGAATCCCTCTATTCCGATGTTGAATCGGAATCACGCCGATGGTACAACGCAAGTATCTCCCACATGGATCAAGGGATTGGCCAAATTGTCGAAGCCTTGGATCGTACCGGACAGCGGGAAGATACCCTCATCGTCTTCGTCAGCGATAATGGCGGCCAAAAAGGATGGAGTAATGATCAACAATACCATGGCCAATACGCCGATAAACCCCACACCGTCCTTGGCGACAATGCTCCTCTCCGCGGTTGGAAAGGCCAAGTCTACGAAGGCGGTATCCGCGTTCCCGGTTTAATCAACTGGAAAGGAAAACTCAAACCTCGCACCTTCGATATGCCCATCCACTGCGTGGATTGGATGCCAACCCTTTGTTCCCTCTGCGGCGGGGAAGAAAAACTAAAAGAATGGGATGGCATTAACTTTTGGCCCTACCTCAAAAAAGAGAAAGACGAATTCCCCTCACGCAGCATGTATTGGAATACGGGCGGCATGTTGGCCGTGCGCCAGCATGGCTGGAAATTAATCCAAAACCGAAACGGCGATCGCGTCGAACTCTATCACATCGAAAAAGATCCCCATGAGAAAAAGGATCTTGCCGATGAAAAACCGGAAAAAGTACAAGAATTAAAACAATTACTCCAAGAGATTCAAAAACGAGATCGAGATAAATTATAATAATGTGGTTTTCCTCCAAACGCTTCTGGCTCTTTGACGATCCTCGTTCTTACGGCGCACGAGCGATGATGCGTGGTGTGGTGGAGGGATTGAAGGAAAATGGAAAAAATGTGCGCCTCTATTCCTTCAATCCCTCCGAACAAGATGCCGTCTCCAAAATGCGCGAAGATTTACTGCAATTTAATCCCCATGTGGTTTTCCTCGCCAACCATCCCGCCTCTCTTTTCTTATCCCAATTGGGCTTAAAAAAAGAAAACCTGGATTGTTCCTTTTGGATTTGGCTCTTTGACGATCCCCTCCTCATGGGCGACGAACCTTTCGATCCCGATGAAATCGTCCTCGCAGCCGACCCGAAATTCATTTCCGGCGCTCGCTCCCGCAGCGCTAAGAACATCATCTTTCTCCCCGTGGCCGCACCTTCCAACCTCTCCGTGGAATACCGGCAAGAATACGAGGCTCCCCTCGCTTATGTCGGGGCGGTGATGGATATCACTTCCATGCGTAATCAAATTCAACCCTTTGTCCGAGATTATCTCGACCGCATTGCCGAAAAACGTCTAGAAAATCTCCAAACCGACTTTATACGCCTCGTCGCACAAAATCCCATCGCCGAGGGGAAAGAATTAACCCTCAATGGCCCTTTGCTCTACTACCTCTACGCTCTCACCAATCGCATCTATCGTATGCAATTCATAAAACAATTGGCTCCCTTGGGCTTAAAACTTTACGGCAATGAGGTGTGGCGCCCTCTGCTAAAAAATGAAAACCTCGAATCCCTCTTCCAAGGCCCTCTCGATCCCTTCCACGAATACCCCCATCTCTTGGCCTCCGTAAAAATCAACCTCAACTTACGCAGCTTACAAGGGTTTGTCGCCCCCACTCAGCGCGATTTCCTCATCCCGATGACCGGTGGGTTTATGCTCTCCACTAAGATTCGTCAGGAATATTTCGATTGGCCCCAAGTGGACCAGGATAATGTCTTCCAATTAGAATCCTTCCCCTGGTCCCCCGAATTCTCCACTCCCGAATTGATGCTGGAAGCCGTTCAAGTTTACCTCCATAAACCTCGCTTTTGCCAAGAATGGGTTGACTATGTCCAGCGTCAATTTCACAAAAATCATACCTTCGCCCATCGTATGCAGCAATTGGGTATGATTCTCGATCATCCTAAACATGGAGGTCTCCCTATCGCCTCCATGCCCTGATCCTTGTTTCTCTTTGATCCCATCACCCTATGCTATAATACCCCTAACGACTCTAGGAGGAATCTATACTTATGTTGAAACGTCTCTGTCTTTATTGTTTATTACCTCTCTTTTTCACTTCCTGTTCCTGGATGAAATTCTGGGAAAAAAGTATGGAATATGATGATATTCAGCCCGAATATGAATCCCTGTTCGATGGCAAATCCCTGCGCCATTGGGTGGTCATGGGCAATCCCGAAGGCTTCCAAGTCCTCGATGGTGTCATTCGGAGCGAAGGCGGCCAATCCGGCGACTGGCTCCGCTCCGAAAAACAGTACGGGGATTTTGTCTTACAACTTGAATACCGGCTCTCCCCAGAAGGTAACAGCGGAGTCTTCTTCCGCTGCCAAGAAGATGGCCAACCCTGGGAAACCGGCTTTGAATGCCAACTCTCAAATGAGCAGCCCCCGCGCGATGAACTACATTGTACCGGCTCTCTCTATGGACTCGTCCCCGTCCAACAACGGCCGGATGAATCCCCTGAAGTCTGGCACCAATGCAAAATTATTTGCAAACAAGAACGCGTTATCATCTTCATTGATGGCGTTCAAACCGTGAACGCCCGCATGGATACCCACGATGCCATCCACAATAAACCCATGAAAGGATATATCGGCTTACAAGATTCTCACACCGAGGAAGGAAAATGGGTCGAATTTCGCAATATCCAAATCCGTGAATGGTGACCATCAATTTTGCTCATGTAATTTGTCTCTTTTTTGACACATCGAAAAGAAAGCATGACATAATTCTATAGCAAGACCTATGACTTTTTTAGAACTCAATGAATAGAACCAAAACGCCGAAGGGGCTTGTGTGAAGCGGCTTTCGTAGCAAGCGGCCCTTAAGGCCGCGCGGAGACAAGCGGAACTCATCCCCGAGGCGTTATCTCCAAAAAAAGTATTCACTTTCGTAGTAAGCCACTAATTTTCTTCTTGTAATGTATTTTCTGTTATGTTATTAATGGAAAAGAGCATGTTCTGATCATCTTGTTTATTTTTAGGAAAGGGGGGATAACCAACACTTATTCCAAATAACAGAACCCAAAATGGACAAGTAGTTTTTCACAAAAGGATTAGGTTTGGGGAGGTATTCTTATGAAAAAAAGAAATGCTTTTTTCTTAATTTGCTTCGTTTGTTCTTGTTGCCTTTCCTTGGGCTACACTCAGGATATTACAACATTCGACCCCAATGCCGATGGCCCCTGGAATGATCCGGAAGAAACCACCATCGTTGTTCCCAAAGTTCCACTTGGTTCAGTTCAATTGGACGCCGAACCCTCCGATGCCGAATATGGCGGCTTCGAAGGAAAAACTATCATCCCTATGGAACATGGCTGGATCCTTAACTGGCCGGACACCAGGCAGTGGGATGGCGAAGAAGATTCTACCTTCACCTTCTGGTTTGCTCATGATGATGAGAATCTTTACGTCGGTGTCGATGTTATTGACGATGTCGTGAACCAAGATCAAACCGATCCCGCTCAATTTTGGGCGGATGACTCACTAGAATTGGTTATCGATCCCGCTTTTTGGCAATTGGACGCCGGTTTTAACGGCGAAGCCTTCGATTACGGCGGTCACATGTACTTTACCTGCAACGGAAAATTCTCCCATGTCACCGAAGACACCTACGAACGCTTTCGCGATGAAGAAATTTTTGCTACCGAAGTCGATTGGACCTTTGGCCCTGATGGTGATATCTGGGCTGTCGGCGAAGAAACCGATCAGGGATGGGCTTTAGAAGCGCGTATCAACAAACGGGTTTTCGAAGATCCTGAAGCCGAAGCCCCTTGGGGTGAAACCAAAGAAATTATATTTGATAATGAATATGAAGCCGGCTACCAAATTGCCGTCGATGAGGATGATCAACACGCCGATCGGGATGATGGCTTTGAGTTACAATACTGGTTCCCTGTGACCAAAAAACTCCAAGGTTTTACGCCCGAAGACGCCGCCATTTGGACTCCCGAAGAAATCGCGAATGATGATCACATCGAAGGCCCTTATGCCTATGATATCGTACCCGGTGAACGCCTAAATTATGGCTCTTTGGGCACGATGATTTTCTCTTCCGAAATTACAGATGTAGGAGAATGGATGCTACAATAATCAAAACACTTCCTATCCCCCCACCCATGAAGGCCGCCTTGCGCGGCCTTCTTTCTATCCACCCCTTAGCCATGGTTTGTATATCCATCCCTCGCACTTATAATAAATGGATGATGTTATCTCGATGAATACTTCACTTGAAAGGGTCAAAACAGAATCGATGACAGAACACACCTCTCAATTACGTTTTTACAATACTGAAAGCCTTCGCAAAGATATCTTCGAACCGCTCGAACCCGGCCTCGTTAAACTCTATACCTGTGGCCCTACGGTCTACGACTATGCCCATATCGGTAACTTTCGCGCTTATTTATTCGAGGACGTCTTACGCCGTTATTTAAAATACAAAGGCTACCAAGTCAACCAAGTTATGAATATCACCGACGTCGAAGATAAAATCATCCGCGAAGCCAATCAACGGGGGATTTCGATTTTTGAATATGTAAAACCCTACCGCCAAGCCTTTTTCGAAGATCTCGATACTCTCAATATTGAACGAGCCGACCATTATCCCAATGCAACCGACTTTATCCCCAAAATGGTGGAAATTATCCAGGATCTTCAGCAAAAGGGATATACCTACGAAAAAGATGGCTCCATCTATTACAAAATCTCCAACTTCAAAGACTACGGCCGCCTCTCTGGCATCCGCCCCGATCAAGTGAAAGTCGGCGCCCGCATCGATGCCGACGAATATGACAAAGAAGACGCCCGCGACTTCGTCCTCTGGAAAGCCCATCGCGAAAATGAACATGCCTGGGATACCCCCCTTGGCCGCGGCCGCCCAGGCTGGCACATTGAATGCTCTGCCATGTCCATGTACTATCTCGGCGATCAGCTCGATATCCACTGCGGCGGTGAAGATAACATTTTTCCCCATCACGAAAATGAAATCGCCCAAAGCGAAGCCCATACTGGCAAAAAATTTGTTAACTACTGGCTCCATTGCCGCCATCTCTTAGTCGAAGGCGAAAAAATGTCCAAGTCCAAGGGTAACTTTTTTACCCTCCGCGACCTCCTCGCCAAAGGCTTCCACCCCATGACTATACGCTATTTCATTGCAACCAGCCATTACCGCACTCCTGTGAATCTTACCATGGAAGCTTTACATGCCGCCCATTCCGCCTGGTCACGGATCATGGACTTCCGCGCCCGGGTAAAAGAATGGATCGATAAAGACGAAGCGGCTTCTCCTTCTCCACAAGTGGATGAATCCCTCTCCACCATGCTATCTCGCTTTGAAAAACACATGGATGATGACCTCGATACCCCCCGCGCCGTGGCCGCCCTCTTCGATTTCATCCGGGATAGCAACAAACTCTTCGACCAAACCGCCATCCCCCAAGCCCAAGCCCAAAAGGTCTTGCAGGCCCTGGATCAAATCGATTCTGTCTTTGGCATTGTTCAAGAAGAGGATGAAGGAATGTTGGATCATGAGATCGAACGCTTAATCGAGGAACGTCAACAAGCCCGTAAACAAAGAGACTTTACCACGGCCGATGCTATCCGCGATCAATTAGCCGCCCAGGGAATTCTTCTCGAAGACCGCCCCGACGGCGTGCGCTGGAAAAGAAGATGAAGTGGAGCCTCATTCTCCCTGAATGAATTTATACCCCATCCGATGCACCGTGATAATATGCTTCGGATTCTCGGGATCGTCTTCTAACTTTTGCCGCAACTTCACGATATGATTATCCACCGTCCGCGTCGCAGGAAAATGGGAATAGCCCCACACTTGCTGTAAGAACTGTTCACGCGTTACGATCTCATTCTCATGCTCAATAAAAAGACGAAGCATCTCAAATTCACGGGGAGAAAACTCGATCGGCTTTCCCCCCTTCGTTGCAGTATAGGAATCAAAATCAATCACCACATCATCAAACTTATACTCATGAAGGCTATCCCGCTCTTGTTGAGTGCGCCGCAAAATCGCGTTGATCCGCGCCATCAGCTCCCGCAGATTAAACGGCTTCGTGATATAATCATCCGCCCCCGTCTCTAAACCGCCCACCTTATCGGCTTCCCCTCCACGAGCCGTCAGCATAATAATTGGCGTGGTGCAATTGGACGTTCGTAAATGCTGGCATACTTCAATCCCATCCTTCCCCGGCAGCATCAAATCAAGTATGATTAAATCGAATCGTTCTTTCAGTGCCAAACGCAATCCCTCATTCCCATTGCCCGTGGCGACGGTTTCATAGCCTTCATACTCAAGATTGTCTTGTAATCCCCGCCGCATATCCGGTTCGTCTTCAATGATGAGAATGCGTGTCATTTTTTTGGTTCATCCTGTATTTGAGTTCTTTTTGATACATTGAAAAGCAAACATGACATGATTCTAAGCGAGACCTTTGACTTTTTTCAGTGCATAAATAAAAAAAACTTAAAGGAACTTCCCATTATTCCATAACCTATGATACAGAAGCAAGTTGTCGAGCCCCTTATTTTTGACTCTCTTCGCCCCATTTCTCTTTCCATCTCGGATAATCCTTTTCCAGCAACTGGCGTGCATAGCCCCCATACCAGCCATACCCCATTCGCCGCTCCGGCGTTATCTCCGCGATATCATAACGAACAACCCCATCACGGGCGCTAAAAATGGGACGGTTAGTCTCTATTTCATAAAATCGCGCCCACAGGGTCGGTGCCTCCGGATCCTTCACAATAATAATATCATCCGTCCGCTCTCTTCCCTGAAGATCCTCCCAGGGCTCGACTTCCACCCGTTCCTTGCGTATTCCTTCGATCTTCGCTGGACCTTTGAACCATTCTACCGCGCTTTCTATCGCTTTCTTCACGCGTTCTGTCGGAGGCTCCATCCCCATTAGAAAACCCACGACACCCACACTTTCACTCCCACTAAGCGAGGGATGCTCATACGAACGCGCCCCTTCCGGCTTAAGCGTCTCTCGATGATGCTGGGCACACCAAACCGTCAATTTCTCATCCACTTCAATTTGACAATCCAGGATGCACTCAATCCCTTTCTCTAACGCCTTTTCTGCTTTTACCCGTCGTTCTTCATCCACAAACGTATAATTTTCTTCTTCTCGCGCCACTTTCCGCAGTACCGTCAACGCCCCAATCATCGCATTGTCATTAAAGGTAATGTGATCCGAGTATCCACCCCGCAAGGGATAAAACTGAGGAAAGCCTCCATTCTCATACTGCGCTTCCAACAAGTACTCCAACCCTCGCCTAAATCCTTCACGAAAACGCTCGAGCCCCGTCACGCTGTACACCCGGGCGAGATAACCCATCTCCGTATGGGTCGCCCCATTATCTAGCGTTGAATCTTTACGCGACTTCCGCTCTCGTAATCTCTCTTTCTCCTCTTCCGAGAGAGGTCGTGTCATATCGGTGTTCTTCGGCCATCCCCCACTCGCGCGCTGAAACAACAGAAGATTATCCCCGATTCGAACCGCTTCTTCCGAGGCATACCACTCACTCGGCTGCCGCAGCATTTCTTTCCATGAGATGGGTTCCTCTTCGCCAACTCCAGCAGGAGTTGCCATGAGTATGAAAATCGCAATCAATGAACTATAGCGTAGCCACATAAAGCCTCCTCAAAATACTTTCTATTACGAAAGGATAAATTACGTTCCTATTTTTGGAAGCTGCCAAGGATCACGATATTCCCGGCTTTGCAAATTCCGCGCTTCTTCATCACCGACAATCTCACCTTTGCTTCCATCCCATTGAATCTCACGCCCCACGCGCCATGAAATCAACGCCAATAGCCCCGGCAAATTGGCTTCATAGCCCTCCACTGGCGTACACGCCGTCTCTTCCCGCGAACGCACGCAGTCCAGAAAATTCCTCTTATGCGGTACATCCCCGCCACCACTGGGAATCGTTTCCACTTCCTCCAAATCAGGCTCGGGGTAAAACTTCGCATGTCGCCGGTTCACCAAGACCGTCCCTTGATCCCCATAGAAATACACCCCATGATCAATACCCGCTTCTTCCGGATCACAGGGAAAGCCATTCCCATGCCGTAGCGTATAAGAAAACGTATAATTCGGCGTATCGAATAACACCTCTGCCGTATCGGGTGTATCTCGCATATCCTCATGGGCATACTTCCCCCCAATCGTCGCCACCGAATTCATTTCGGCTCCCATCGCCCACATCACAATATCAAACAGATGCACCCCCCAGGCGATGATCATTCCTCCCGAATAATCCAAAAAGAAATAGAAATTTCGCAAAAATCGATTGGGATTAAAAGGACGCTTTGGCGCTGGGCCCAGCCATATATCATAATCCAACCCTTCCGGCACCGGCTCATCTTCTTTATGCCCAATCCCCTCCGGTCCACCGCTCAAATAGCCGGTGATAGGCCAAACATTAATGCAATAAGCCGAAGTAATCTTCCCCAATTTCCCCCGGCGCACCATTTCCACCGCTCGCTGAAATTGATCCATACTCCGCTGTTGTTGCCCCACCGTAACCACACGGTTATAATAATCAGCCGCCTCCATCAATCGTTTGCCTTCCTCTATCGTATGACACATGGGTTTTTCCACATAAACATCTTTCCCCGCTTGACAAGCCATGATCGCCTGCAGTGCATGCCAATGATCGGTCGAGGAAATTACCACCGCATCCACCTCTTTATTCTCCAACACCTCGCGAAAATCCTGAGTCTTTTGCACAGAATGCCCAAGACGTTCCGCATTTTGCTCAATATGGGGCCGATACGCATCGCTCAAAGATACGATGTTAACATCCTCAAAATCCTGTAATTGACGCAAATGAAAACTCCCTCGTCCCCCCAAACCAATGAATCCCAGATTGATCTTCTCATTCGCTCCCGCAGCCTTCATACTTGGTACCGCACTGTAGACCGCGGCGGCACTCAACATCGCGCTTTGCTTCGAAAATTGACGGCGGTTTATCTTCGACATTTCTTAGCCTCTTCCTTCCATTGATTAAATCGAATGAATTAACCTCTCCTAAATCCTTTCTAATCTAACATAAACCAACCCACAAATCGACATGACAAGACTTTTTTTCCCTTTTTCCCGCATTTTCTTCTTCTTGTGGTATAATATCTTACGATACCTGGTTCATCCTGTTTTTGAGTACTTTTTGATACATTGAAAAGGAAACATGACATGATGCCATAGCGAGACCTATGACTTTTTTTCAATCCTAATGAATCGAATCAAAACGCCGAAGGAGATTGTGTGAAGCGGCTTTCGGAGCAAGCGGCCCTTAAGGCCGCGCGAAGACAAGCGGAACACATCCCCCAGGCGTGTGCTCCCAAAAAAGGACTCACTTTCGTGATGATCTCGAATCCTTTACTTTCACTAAATGAACATTACTCTCATGAATCTCCATCTTCAAAATAATCACCATACAGACTTTGATATCATTCTCGACTCCATCGCCGATGGCGTGTTTACCGTCGATCACGAATGGAAAATCACCAGCTTTAACCGCGCAGCCGAAGAAATTCTTGGTATTCCCCGGGATGAGGCCATCGGTCGCCCCTGCTGCGAAGTCTTTCGCTCCAGCATCTGCGAAAGCCAATGCGCCCTAAGTGAAACCATGCGCTCCGGCCAATCCATTGTGAATAAAACCATCTTTGTCGTGAACACCAAAGGCGAAAAAATCCCCATCAGCATTTCTACCGCCATCCTCAAAGATGAAGAAGGTAACATCATTGGCGGCGTAGAAACCTTCCGGGATGTCAGCCAAGTAGAAGAATTAAAAAAAGAACTCACCAAACAATACTCCTTCATGGATATTCTCGGCCGCAGCCCCTCCATGCAAAACATCTTCGAAATTCTCCCCCATATCTCCCAAAGCAACGTCGCCGTTCTCCTCAGCGGCGAAAGCGGCACCGGCAAAGAACTCTTCGCCCGCGCCATCCATAATATCTCCCCCCGCGCCAAATATCCTTTCGTCGCGGTTAACTGTGCCGCCTTGCCCGATTCTTTACTGGAATCGGAACTGTTTGGCTACAAAGCCGGCGCCTTTACCGACGCAAAACACAATAAAGCCGGACGCTTTTCTCTCGCCCACCGCGGGTCTATTTTCCTCGATGAAATTGGCGATATCTCCCCCGCCATGCAGACGCGCCTTCTCCGCGTTCTCCAAGATCAAACCTTCGAACCGCTGGGCTCCACCGACTCAGTCCAAGTGGACGTCCGCATCATCACCGCTTCCAACAAGGACCTTTCCCAACTTGTTCAACAAGGGGTCTTTCGTGATGATTTATACTACCGTATTAATGTCATCAAAATCGATATTCCCCCCTTGCGCGAACGCAAAGAAGATATCCCTCAATTGATCCAACATTTCGTCTCCAAATACAGCCGTTTAGAATCCAAAGAAATCTCCGGCGTCTCCGACTCCGTCATGGCCACACTGATGGATTACGAATTCCCTGGCAATGTCCGTGAATTGGAAAATATTATCGCCCATTCCGTCGTTTTATGCAGCACCGGCACCCTCGAAATCCAACACCTCCCCTCCAACATTCTCCCCCAATCCCTCACTCCCTCCACTCCCTCCACAAAACCCATGTCACTTCGCGATATGGAATCTTTCCATATCATGAATTCCATTCGTCAACATCACGGCAATCGCACCGCCGCTGCCAAAGCCCTGGGTATCCACCCCAGTACGTTGTTCCGCAAAATTAAAGAACTAAACCTCGATCTCCCTGATATGGACGGCCGCCATCGCAAATAATAGTATTGCATAATGCGATCCTCTTTATCCCTATTTACTCTCCTTTTGCAAGTCTGTCTTTTCGCTAATCTCTGTCCCCTCAAACAAAAATGCTTGAATCTATTATTTTTATAAAAGATTGTTCTCAATTCCCAAATTTGGCACGTTTCCTGTATACCTACCCTAACATGAAAGTATCAATCCCGGTTTGGAACCATAGGGTATCGCCCGTATTCGATACCGCCCGGCGTTTATTGGTCTTCACAGATACAGGAGAAGATCAAATTAAACAGGTGGAATACTTAGTCGAAGGACTTGACTTCTTCCACCGGGTCGAATGTCTCATTCGCATCGAAGTTGATGTGCTTATCTGTGGGGCTATTTCCAAACCTCTGGAAGATGAGATCGTTTCACGCGGGATTCAAGTCATTTCCCAAGTGTGCGGAAATGTAAACGAGGTATTCGAAGCCTATTGCTCCAAACGTATTTTTACCGATTACTTCTTGATGCCCGGCTGTTGTAAAAAAAGAAGAATTCGCAATCGGTTTAGAAAAAAGAAAGGAAAGGATCCATTACGTGAAAATCGCTATTAGTTCCCAAGGGAAACACTTGGATAGTCCAATCGATCCTCGATTTGGACGCGCATCGTACTTCATCATCGTCGACACAGAAACAGACGAATTTACATGCCATGATAATGACCAAAACAAGAATGCCACCCAAGGCGCTGGGATCCAAACCGCCAGTACTCTCATTGATCTCGGCGTAAAGGCTGTCATTAGCGGCAACCTCGGCCCTAAAGCCTTTTCAACTTTACAAGCAGATAATATCGATATGTACACCATGCCAGCCGGTACCGTCAACGAAGCCGTTACGAAATTTAAAACCAGTCAATTAAATTCTGTAAACAAAGCAAGCGTAGAAGGACGTTGGGTATAATATGAAATCTTATCTTGACTGTATACCATGTTTCATGCGCCAAACCTTGGATGCCATTCGCCGCATCACTGACGATGAAAGCATCCAAGAAAGTGTCCTGCGCACCATTTTGCTTGAAGCCAGTCAAATGGATCTAAACGAACCGCCGCCCCGCATGGGACAAAAAATTCATCGCCTTATTCGTAAAAAAACCGGAGTTTCTGATCCCTACGAAGAAACAAAACGCCAATCCAATCAGGAAGTCCTTTCCCTCTACCAGGGATTACGCTCCATCATCGACGATACAGATGAATCGATCGAACTGGAAACTGCTTTTCGCTTAGCCATCGCGGGCAACATCATCGATCTCGGCACTAATTCGCATATTCATCGCGCCGATATCCAAAAAGGAATCGATCAGGCTCTTGTCGATCCTTTTTACTGGGACCATAAAGAAATACTGAAATCCATCAGCCAAGCCCATAGCATTCTCTACATCGCCGATAATGCCGGTGAAATTGTCTTTGATCGCTTACTGATCGAACGTCTACCCAAAGATAAAATCACGGTCGCCGTACGAGGCTTTCCCGTCTTAAACGATGCCACCCGCTTCGACGCTGAAGAAACCGGCTTAACCTCTCTCGTGCATGTGATTGATACCGGCTCCGATGCCCCCGGCATCCTTCTTGAAGAATGCTCAGACGAGTTTTTACACCATTTCAACAACGCCGATCTCATCATGGCCAAAGGCCAAGGAAACTATGAAACCTTAAGCGATCTCAACAGAAAAATTCTTTTCATATTGAAAGCCAAATGTCCTGTCATCGCTCGGCACATTGGCTGCCAAGTCGGTGACATGATTTTAACCATGAATCGTTCTCCAGCTACGATTCAACAACCATAAAAAGATATCATTCTAAGAAAGTGAGGTGATGATGATGCCAGGAGGAGACAGAAGAGGACCCTTAGGCATGGGACCCATGACCGGTCGTGCCGCAGGTTTCTGCGCAGGCTACTCCGCCCCGGGTTACATGAACCCGGCCTTCGGTCCTGGCTTTGGCCGCGGCCGTGGCCGGGGTGGTATGTTCGGCGGTGGCCGTGGTTGGCGTAATTGGTATTACGCCACCGGCTTAACCGGTTGGCAGCGTGCTATGGCCGGGATGCCGCCCCATGGATACACCCCTCCCGCGGCGGCACCCGCCCAAGCCCCCCCAAATTGGGCTATGAGCAAAAACCAAGAACTCGATGAACTCAAAGGCCAGGCGGAATATCTCGAGGACGCTCTGGATGGAGTAAAAAAACGCATCTCAGAATTGGAAAGCGAACAAGCAAAATAAACTAACACTATGTTTGGCTAGGGTTCCTCCCATCATCCCATTCACCCTAGCCATTTTTTTGGAGAATACTATGAGTATCGCGATAACTGCACAACAACCAACTTTAGATTCCGATGTGGATCCTCGCTTTGGCCGCTGCGCCTACCTTCTCATCGTCAATCCTGATAACTTCGAATTCGATGTCATGGAAAATCCCAATCTCTCCGCTTCCAGCGGCGCCGGGATCCAAACCGCCTCCCTCCTTTCCGAAAAAGGAGTCGATACCGTCATTACCGGCAACTGCGGCCCCAACGCCCACCAAACCCTCTCCGCTGCTGGGATCAACGTCATTACCGGTGCCGGCGGCCCCATCCGCGCTGTGCTCGAACAGTATCAACTCAATCATTTTTCTTCCGCCCAGGGCCCCAACGTCGATTCCCATACCGGCATGGCCAATAACGTAAATCCTTCTCCCGACCCAAATTTAAGTACACCGAATACAGGTTTCCCCGCCTCGGGTATGGGCCGAGGGAAAGGCCAAGGTCGAGGTGCCGGGGGTGGAGGCGGACGCGGCCAAGGCGGCGGCCGTGGTCAGGGACGAGGTCGAGGCCAAGGCCAAGGCGGTGGTGCTGGCGGCGGCCGTGGACGCAATCGCTGATTAATGTATTCTTACTCACGGATCAACCCAAGGGACTTTCGATCGATGAAAATATCAATTGCTAGTGGAAAAGGTGGTACCGGCAAAACCACCATCGCGACCAATCTCGCCTTTGCTCTATCCCAACAAGGCCTTCCAACATCCTATGTGGATTGCGACGTTGAAGAGCCCAACGGGCACCTCTTTCTCAATCCCACCCGTGAAAGTCGAGAAACCGTGGGCATCACCGTTCCCTCCGTTAATCAAGAACAGTGCACCTTATGCGGGCTCTGCGGCCACATTTGCGCCTACAGCGCCATCGTTTGCGTTGGACAACAAGTGCTTACTTTCCCTGAATTATGTCATTCGTGCGGCGGGTGTTGGTTGGTCTGCCCCCAAAAGGCAATCTCAGAATCTTTTCGTCCCATGGGGGTCATCGAATTTGGACACGCAGGCTCCCTTCAATTCACCCAAGGAGTCTTAAACATTGGTGAAGTCATGCCCACCCCTGTACTCCGTGAATTGAAGAAAAAAGCCCCTCTGACCGAGGTCTCCATCTTTGACGCTCCCCCCGGGACCTCATGCCCCGTCATTGAAACCATACTCGATTCTGATTATGTCCTCCTTGTCGCCGAACCCACCCCCTTCAGCTTCCACGATTTGAAACTGGCAATCGAGATGGTTCGTGAAATAAAATTACCTTTTGGCGTGGTTCTCAACAAAGCCGATGTGGAATACAGCGACTTGCTTGATTATTGCAATCGCATGCAAATTCCAATCTTAGCCCAAATTCCACACCAACGCCCTATTGCTGAAGCCTATTCCCGGGGTGAATTACTCTGTTCTATCTTCCCAGAATATACAAAACTGTTTTTGGATATTTATAAATCAATTGAAACTGAGGTCGGTCAAACAAAGGGTATGACAATATGAAAGAATTGGTTGTGATCAGTGGTAAAGGTGGAACCGGCAAAACTTCCATTGCCGCTTCTCTCGCTGCATTAGTACAAAAGGTCGTTATTGCGGATTGTGATGTGGATGCCGCCGATATGCATTTGCTCCTTTCACCACAAATTCAATTCAAACAAAACTTTTCTGGCGGCTCCATCGCTCGGATTTTACCTGGACATTGCACCGCGTGTGGCAAATGTGAAGAGATCTGCCGCTTCGATGCCATTTACTACGACGGCCCAGGTAATGGCATGGTCGACAAAACCTTTCGAATCAATCCTGTCCAATGCGATGGGTGTGGTGTGTGTGCCTGGTTTTGTGCAGAACATGCCATTGAATTCAAACCAGCCATCAATGGTGAATGGTATCAATCAGAAACCCGCCTTGGATCCATGGTTCATGCCAAATTAGGTGTCGCCGAAGAAAACTCGGGAAAACTAGTCACCTTAGTTCGTAATGAAGCAAAAAAACTCGCCCAACAGCAGCAAAGCGATTGGCTTCTCATTGATGGTTCTCCCGGCATTGGTTGCCCTGTCATCGCTTCCATCACCGATACCGATTTAGTTCTCATTGTCGCCGAGCCCACCCGCAGCGGGATCCATGATTTAGAGCGGGTCGCGAAACTTACCCATCAACTCAACCTCAAAACCTTTGTTTGCATAAACAAGTGGGATATCAATCCCGAGCTTTCCCAGCAAATCGAAGAAAAAGCCCAAAACGTATATTTACATTTTGCCGGCCGCATTCGTTATGATCCTGCATTCGATGCCGCCCAAAGAGAGCAGAGAACCCTCATCGAATTCCAACACAATGGTTCAGCGGATGATATCAAAAAATTATGGACAAACATAATCAATCATAAGGAGAGCAGATAAAATGAAGATTGCCATACCCGTTGTTGATGAAAAATTATCGGCTCATTTTGGTCATTGTGAGTATTTCTCTTTGTACGAGGTGGATGAAAACACAAAGTCTATCCGTAGCCAATCCCAGCACACCCCGCCCCCGCATGAACCTGGCCTATTACCCCAATGGCTGCACGACCTGGGAGCGGATGTCATCATTTCCGGGGGCATGGGACAGCGGGCCCAACGCCTTTTTCAACAAAAAGGCATCCAAGTCATCGTCGGCGCCTCCAACGATCCCCCCGAAACCATCGTTACTCACTACATCAATAATTCTCTCGAAACCTCCTCCAACATGTGCGATCACTAACCCAAAGGCCTGCCCCTTCCCGGGGCAGGCCTCCCTCCATGCCGTTATCCTATCCATCCTTCCATCCTGGCCATCCTGATTCAGACAAAAAAAAACAAAAATACCTCCCCCCATTTCTACTCCAACTCTTTCCCATCCCTCCTTGAAACACGAGTCGTCTCTTATAATGACATAAGATATTATCTTCGAAAAAAGAGTTCACAATCTTACACAATGCATAAAAAAACATTAAGGAAAAGATGGGGTGAGTTAGTCTTTCGACTGGCGGGGAAGAATCTTTCCAATGCTTCTCTCCGTCGTTCACGGGCTTTTTATAATTTAATTGGTCGTTTTTATGATTGGCTTTATACCAAGCCTATCCACGAGTACCAAAATGCGGCGAACCATCTCGTTGAAAAGTACATCCCCACAGGGGGAACCGTATTAGACCTAGGCTGCGGCACCGGGGTTTTAGCAAAACGCATCGCTCCACAAGCGGACAACATCCTTGGCTTGGATTTATCCATTCGCATGCTCCAACAAGCGAAGAAGAAATTACGTGACCAATCTTCCGCCTTACTCATCAACGCCGATTGCCGTTACCTTCCCTTTCGACCGGGAATTTTTGATACAATCGTGACCAGCTTCATGTTGGTCATTCTCTCTTCTGAAGAGCGCATCGATGTGATTCAACAGGTGTCTCATTTATTACGTGATGAAGGCCGCGTCGTGTTTTTAACCTCGCGCGAAGATTTATCCGAGCAATGGTGGAGTCCGGCCATGTGGCGGCAGGCAGGCAATAAAACTGGCTTTACTCAACTTGAGATTGAGGATTGTTTTGAATATTATCGAATTGTATGTATGAAAAAAACATGACCTTTGGATTTTTGATTTTATTTTTGAATCCAAAAATGTTCTTAAGCGGTAGATTGTATTGAAACTACCTTGTAGATTATACAAGAAATTATGTAATTATTTTCGGGTTGAGGATGTTGCCCTCACATCGGGAGAAACGTAAGAATGTAGAGTGCCGTAGGATGATTCCATGCGTTCCGGTATTCTCTCGGGTTAACAATCCCCTATTAGTAGACAAGGGGGTGGCATCTCCACGACTCCGGTTTCAATTTTCATTTCCTGAAGGTGAGGTTTATGAATGATGAACTATCAATCTCTCTTTGTCTTTATTCTCTTTCCTTTATTGTTTACAGCCTGCACGACTCCGAATTTCATGGCGACTTCGTACGATGTTCCTGTCATGGATGGAGTCATGCACACCGTCCATGAAGGAGATACCATCGATGCGATCGCTGAAACCTATGATGTTACATCACAGCGCATTCGTCGCGTGAATAATCTGCAAACCGATGTGAATCCCCAACCGGGGACTCGCTTGTTTATTCCGGGTGCCCAAGAATTACGGGTCGTCAATGTGGACAAAGTAAAGAAGGAGAGACGAGATGGGTTATATCACTGGGTCGCCCCCGGGGAAACTCTCATTGCCATCGCCAATGCCTACAAGGAATATGGAGTGACCGTCGACGAATTGCAACGCGTTAACAACATCCCTGATGCGAAAAAACTCCGAGCCGGCCAAGAAATTTGGATCCCTCGGGGCATGGAAGTCAAGGATGTTGATATTCCTAAATTCACGGTGAAGACGGAAAGTCCTATTCCTGCCTATCAGGATGAAAAAAAGGAGCCCCGCGTCCAGCAACAAATTGTCTCTTACGAGAAAGACAATCAAGAAGCAGATGAACAAGATCTCCCTGACGAAACTCAAACCGTTGTCCAAACCGAACAAGAGGATCAAGAAGAACAAAAGCAAGAAATCACGCAAATAGATCAAGTAGACCAAGAAGAACCTCAAGACCAAGAAGAAAAAACAACCCCGCAAGAACAAGTTTCAAAATCACAAGAATCCCAAACTCAACCTGAACCCGAAGGAGAAGAGGTGGAGTTTCCCCGCAAAATTGAACGTGTCGGGGAACTAAAATTCCAATGGCCCCTCAAAGATAATTTCCGCGTCCTCCGGTCTTTCAGCTCCTCAATGACCAACTATAACGCTGGCATCGATCTCGGCGCTGAAATCGGGACTCCCGTTTATGCCGCCGCCCATGGCGAAATCCAACTGGTGGGTTCGGTCACCGACGAACTGGGCAGCAGCTACGGCAACCACATCATCTTGTACCATGGCACCCGCAATAACAAAGGCATGCGCACCTTTTACGCTCATCTTAACGAAACCGCTGTTGAGGTGGGACAAGAAATCGAACGCGGTGAACTCATCGGCCGTATTGGCAATACCGGCCGTCCCTCGGTCAAAGAAAGCGGGGTTTTACATTTCGAAGTTCGTGAATTAGGCAATGCCATGGATCCCATGGATGTCTTACCCCCTCTGGATTAACTCGAGGCTCACTTTTTAGACTCTATTTTGATACTTTGATTAAAAAAACACTGTGAGGGTGACGTAGAATGAACAAAAATAAAGAACGCCGAGTCTTCGAACGGGAAACGGTCCGTATTCCCTTTATTTACAGCTTGGATGAAGGTGAATCTTTCGACGAAGGAGAATGGAAAGAAGCCATGACCGAGGATATCGGTCCCGTCTTGGTCGGCGGCCTCGCTTTTTACACTGATGATGAACTCCAGGTCGATGACACCATCCGCATCGCCCTCTTTATGGATCTTGAACTCAAAGAAATGTGGTGCGACGAACCCGAAGCCTTCCCCGCCATCTATCACGGCAAGGTCCTGCGGATTACGAATGATGATCGCGGCCAACGGGTGGCGGTTGTTTTTCGAGGTTTCGAAAAACAGTATGGCGAAGCCCCAGAAGAAACTTAACTCAACTTCTAACTCCCGGGAAAATATTTCTTAGCGCATTCTTCACATATACTGTGGGTGAAATCGGCATCCGAATGATCTCGTATATATTCTTCCAACTGATTCCAATACCCCTTGTCGTCCCGTATTTTTTTACATGAGGAACAGATGGGTATCAAACCGCTAAGCCGCTTCACTTTCTCTAGCGCTTCTTGTAATTCTTGAATTAATTCTTTTTGTTCCCCTTCAATTCGCTTCCGTTCCTCCACCTCATGCCCCAACTTCTCATTCGCTTGGACTAAATTCTCCGTACGCTTGGTAATCATCTCCTCTTGCTGATCCATTTGATTCCGCAAATTCAGCGACATTTGATTAAAAGCATTCGAAAGTTCTACCCATTCACGCCCCTGCCTCAAATCAATCGTTTCCCCGATTTTCCTTTGATCACTCGATATTTCCTGCGATTTTTTTCTCAACACCTTGAGGGGATAATAGATCAAATGCCGGCTAATTAAATATTGAGCACCAAACAGAATTAATAATATTCCCACCATATAAACGGTTAACCGCCACGTAAATGCCTCCACCTGGGCATAGGCTTGCTCCAACGGAATGCGTATCGATATGGCTGAGGCCACCTCTCCCACATCGCGATGAAAACTCCGCTCATCCCCATACCGCGCTACCAACTCCCGAGGCGCCGCCTCAGGTTCACTATGACACATCAAACAGGATTGTTCGAGAGTTTCCCCCCGCCGCATGACCACATATTGCAGCGCTCCATCGATCTTTCGCACCTCTGTCTTTTCCTCAAGATCAGGGGCGGATTGTAACTCCCTCAAAAATTGTTTTTCATAGATATCCGCTTCATTCTCCGGACTGCGGGCATTGATCGCACATTCTTTATAATAATATCCCTCTTCTGAATATTCTTTAAAATACTGATCCATCTTTCGAATCGCATAGGTGGATGACATCCATGTGGGATCAAAATATTCCTCATCCCGAAAGGATTCACTCCACTCCAGCACATTAGGCTTCAAGACTTCAGTAAAATATGTGTGAGTGGCCAAATTACGGTCTAACAAAAGCCTCGCCTTCTGCCGCGCATCTTCCAAAGCCTTGCTTTTCATTTCCTTGTCCAAAATATAAACCACCATCAAACCCAGGAATAACAAAACAAGGAATAATGCTATATTTTTTGTGAACAGAATACTAAAACTTTTCATTCGAAACATTGAATTTTACCAACAAATTTTCATAAGGCTAAAAAGTCCTAAAGCAGGTGTTGTTAACGTGAATAACACCTTTTTTATGGTTCATCCTGGATTTGAGTACTTTTTGATCCATTGAAAAGAAAACAGAACATGATTCTAAAGTGAAAACCATGGTTATTTTCAATGTACATGAATCGAACCACAACGCCGAAGGGGCTTGTGTGGAGCGGCTTTCGGAGCAAGCGGCCCTTAAGGCCGCGCGGAGACAAGCGAAACACATCCCCAAGGCGTTTTCCCCAAAAAAAGTACTCACTTTCGTGATGAGCCTTTTTTATTATAGTTTTATATTACAATAAGACCAGAACAATAAAATAAAATTTTTCAATACTCCAAGTGAACCGCATCAAAATGATACTACACAACACCAACCTTCTCTCTCTCCAAAATATACACCTAATCTCGCTTCTCCAGCCAAGCGATCCAGTCCTTGACTCCCGTTCTCGCAACCTCCGGAGTAGGGTTCTCCAAGGTATAGGCTCCCTCAACCGTTATCTGCTTCCCTTCAACCCACCTCCCCCTGCGCGGATTAAACCACCTTAGTTGATAATCCCCCGCAGGCAGTTCCACTTCCTGCTTAAATCCATCGATCCGCGGGTTATCACTGCGTACATCTTCCCCATCCGGATTCGGCAAATAAATAATATAATTTTGCTCATCATGAATACACTTCGCCCGCTTAGGCTCGCCTCCTACCCGCTCATCCGCGGGTCTCATCCCTGCCAATGTAAGGTTGCTCTCCTCAAAGAACGTGTGTATATGCTTAAAATCATGCGCTCCCTGAGATAACACCCCCTTGCGATTGGCGTCGTAGTACCCCTGCACGCCTCGCACCAGCCCACCGTCATAGGCTTCATAAGTCCTTAACCCACCATACGTTGCATGACCTCCCGAGAGTAAGTTCGCCCACATCAAGCGCCGGAAATAATAACGCGCATTGGCCGGATCGCGATACATTTCATATCGGTCTTCATCCAGCACCACCGGATCATTCCCCTTTTCCCGATACTCCAAAACCAACTCCCCCGCCGCCTCATCAATATCCTCTAGCGTAATCATGTCAGACCAGGACGCATCCACAAAAGAATACCCCGCAAACCGGTTTTGCTGATTGGTAATAAGCGTCCCCCAGGGCTCGCGTTTCTTCATATCCATGCCAATTTGATCAATCACGTGCCGGCTAATTTCACGTCCGCTTAATTGACTTAAATCTTCTTCCTCCACTATTTCACGATCATTGGAAATTTCCCAGTAGATATTCGGGAAAGACGACCAGCGGGCTTGCGCATAACCGGCAATAAACTGCGATAGCCGATCCCCTTGCCCATAACGAATCAACTCTTGCGTATCTTCCGCATAAGGAATCAACTGCACTAGGATATGGGGATAATGCTCCAAACAATAAAGCAAACGTTTTTCGATTTCTTGCCAATAATTTAAAACCAACCTTTCCCGCTCCGGCGTATATAACGCTTCCACCGTACTTCGGGATTGCGCAAACCAGGTACGTATTTTCGTAAATCCGGCTTCCGCGGCTTGATCGATATATTCTTGCCACTTTGGCTCCGACTGCACCACAAACCGATATCCGGTATCCCCAATATGCAAAAACCACTCTCCGTTATCATACGCAAATTGCCGGGAATCCTCGGGATGAATGCGTAACTTCCCAGGCAGTTCCGATGGAATCACCTCAAACGTACCCCGGATACCCTCCAAAGCCTCGAGATTAGATCGAACTTCATAATTCCAAGTCCCTTGCGTATCACAATACGCCCGCGCTTTATACGTCCGGTACCCGTCATAAAAACCCTCAGCGGTAGTTTTCGTACCATCAGGACGCGTAAATTCCACCTGAAAGTGGAGATCAAGATAAGGATCGTCGATGCCACGGTTTGTTTGGACCTTGATCTCATACACCCCGCGATGCAAGGCTTTATCGCCATGATAAATCATCTCTTCGGCTTTCACTGAAACGCTTACAAGGAATAAAAGCATAAACATAATCGTTTGTTTCATTTTTCTTGTTCCTTCGAAGTATTAGATTCTCTTTGTGGGGTCATCCTGTATTTGAGTCCTTTTTGATACATTGAAAACAATACCTTCATATGACTTAGACAATATCCAAACATTAAGATATCTTATAATAATAGTGTATTTTTTCATGAAGGGGGACAGGTCACTTTTTAACCTCTTCTCCACCTAGCCAAACAAAATCAACTCGGGATATACTATCCGAGAAATTCATACGCGAAATTTTCATGGAGTGAAGATCTTGTCTGAACGTTTTCAATTTGATATGAATTCATCCTTATACGTTTCAGTCGCCGGTTCCTTAGATGCGACCTCCTCCGGCGATTTTGAAACGAACCTGATGGGAAAAATCGAAGAAAAAGAAAAACCCATGATTGTCTTAGACCTACAACAATTGGAGTTTATCAATAGTCTGGGATTAGCATCGATCGTCAAAGTCTGGAAAGAAGTTAGAGCCGATAATGGCTCCTTACGCATTCTCGTAACCGAAAAAATTGCTAAAATCTTTCAAGTCGCCAATCTTGATACGATTATCGATATGTATGTTTTACGGAGTTTACCCCAAAAATCCTCTTGACAATATATACAATGCTGCCTTCTGAACAATCCAAAACCCTTTCCTTGCCCGGCACCCAATTCTCCTTCATGGTGGTTTGGTGGCTGTGTTTTCTCCTCTACCCCAATTGGTATCTTCCCGGGTTAGAAAAATCGCGCCTTCTGGTATGCGCCGCTATCTTCGCCCTCTTTGTTTTTCAATGTTTTTTGTTCCGTTGGCTGGCCGATTATGCCCGCGATGAGCCTCCCCAGCAAGCGCAGCCTTTGCAAGACCGCTTCTTTTTCGCTACTCTGTTTTCCCTCAATTTCATCTTACATCTCCCGTTTCTCCCAAAACCCATCCTCGCCGGCTTGGATACGATCGATCATGCTGCGGTTCCTGCTCTTGTGGCCAACTCGATCGTAACCTCACTCTCAGAGGCCGTCGGTTTTTCTCTCCGCCCTTTGTTCTTACTTCTTGCCATTGTTTTACTCTTTTTGGCTTTTTACCCCCCTTTCGTGCGCTCTCTCTGGCAGCGCCTGCGAACCCTCATAAACCTCGCGATCCAACATTGGCTTTATACTTTTCTGATTCTCTTTCTCTTCACCATGGGCTACGCTTTCTTATTAGTCTGGACAGCCTATCCCCAACAATTCGGCGATCTATCCACCCTCTTTCGCTACCAACCGATCTCCAAGATGATTCTCATCCCGGTATATATCCTTTTTGGCCTAAGAGAATTCCTCGGCCGCTTTATCCAATTAATGTTCTTTTACGCTGGAGCCGTCTATTTATATAAATTAACCGCCCTTTATGGCGGGAGAGAAGCCTCCCGCGTGGCATGCATCCTCTACTTATTTCTTCCCCCCATTTTTCACTATGGAAATACTCACATGATCGAGGGCGGAACCTTATTTTTTATCCTCGCTTCTTACTTTCATTATGTGCGCTACATGGAAACCAAGCGCTATTCCGATTTAATTATCGGCACCCTATGGACCGTCATGGGATGTCTTTACAAACATCCTGCGGTTAGTCTCATCCCCGGTTTAGCCCTAATGACCGCCTATGATTTCCTCTTCCCCCGCAAAGGGCAAGTGCGTCGTTTTCCTTTGCCTGAAATTCTTTCCTGCACGATTTCCAGTCTCACTTTCTTACTCTATATGAAACTCTCCGCATACAATCAAGAAGTCCCCTCCAGCATGCATTTCCCCACCTTAGAACGCATGTTGACCAATCTCTCTGCCTTGACCCAGGGGGTAACCTGGCCTATCGCCTTGCTTTTCCTGGCCGGTTTGATCTTTCTACTCGCGCGAAACCATCGACGCATTTTTATACTGATTATGTGTTGGGTTGGCGCTCATTTTGTACTTACCGTTATGTCCGCCACCTTCGCCAATGTCCGCCAGGCGCTCCCCTATTACCTGGGCTTAATCGTCCCTGCCGCGCTCTTTTTGGAATGGCTGGGAATTTTTTCTCTAGGATTACGCAAAGCCCTCATCTATGGGGTCTTACCCCTCTTTCTCTTATGGACATGCTTGTTCATGGATCGTGAGCAGCTGGATCCAAAAACCCAACGCGCCATGGGCGACCGCTCCTACATCACCTTCACCAACTGGGAAGAATCGTACCTTCCTTATGACGAAGCCATGCGCACGCTTAAAAACCTCGCCCAACCTGGGGATATTGTCTATGCTCCCATGGCCAACGAACCGGTGCATTTTTATTTACAAAAACATGATGTAAATCACATTCAATACATCCGCCAAATCTGGGAACCTGACATCGAAAAACAATCGCTTGAATCTTTCCTGGAATACGTCGATACCCTCCAAGCAGATTGGGTTCTCATTCCCATGGGACGCTGGCTGCTTAGCTATGTTGATCTTAATTTAATTCACGACCTGGAAGAAAGCCCCCCTGAAGGGTGGGAGGTTGCCCGCGAATTTACCTACGGCAAGGAACGAATGCGGCTGTGGCGAGTTAATCAGCCAAAGTAATCCTCTTCTTCACCCTCCTTATAAACTCGTTGTAGTTTTGGAATCAAAGGCGGTCGTTCTTCTTCAATGACCTGCCAAAAAAGATTCACCGCCGGCTCGTTGGTTTTCTCTGCTCCTGTAACCGCTTACTTTCCCTTTCGCACATGCATCCCCCCATGACGAAGTGGGGAAGGTTTCTCTTTCTCTCCCGCGCTCAGAGGAGGCATCTCCGCCGAGGAGATGGTCATCCGGGCATTCAGTTTCTCTTCTTCCTCACAGGTCTCACACATCGTCTTAGGAGCATCGATTTCATCTCCGCATTTCGAACAGAGAGATTTCCCCCGGTCGATTTTGATTTTCCCTTCGCGCTCTAATTCGTTAATCATTTGATGAATCACCTTACGCGCATCTAATTCCGCGCTCGGAATAGAATAAAAATTCATAACCGTCTCGCGGGTTTCCTCATCAACCGGCTCTTTAAAGGTGCGCAAGAACTCATACATCTGATCGCGTACCATACTATAAATCTCATCATGCATGAGTTTTAACGGCGGGAAATCTTTATCCTTACGTAACTCTTTTACCATGGTATACGCCACCAAATGCGCAAACCAAACGCCCTCCGTCTTGAGCAATTTATTGAATTTACGAATACGTTTCGCCAACGTAAACGGAAATTCATCCAGGAGTTCGGATATCGCCACTTCCCGTGGTTTACGATACGCTTCTTTATCCGTTGCCGCGTTAGAAACATTCCCTTTCTTAATCAACATCTCTCGGCAGACATGATATACCGCATTATCCATATGGCTATAACACGATTTACAAAACCCATTATCGAGCATTTGCCCACAAAAGGGACACCCTTCCTCTTCCAAGGCAATATCAAGGATTGACCAAAGATCGTTGGAATTCTTTTTAAGCATGATTTTTTACCGGTTTCAGCTTTCAGCGAGTTACAATAATTTTATAGAGATTCCTCATCGAATTCGTCATGATTTTACTATTTTTCCCCAAAGAGGAAAAGATGAGTCTATAATGAATCGAAAGGATTTTCTACACATTTTACACGTATTAAAACAAGGAAGAATTAGCCAAATCGTGAATTCATCCGATACGTATTGTGCTCTTCGTTTGAGAAGAAATAACAAGAAAAAACAATCAAGACGACAAACGCCATGACAAGATTTTACAAAATGATCATGCGATTGCTTTCGTTTTATATACACTGAAAAATGTAGGTAGGAGGGAAAAACCGGAAGAGGTGATGTATGAATACCAAGGTTTTACCCTACAATCGGTCCAGAGAACAGGAACACGAGATCGTCCTTTTCTATGTCGAGCGGATTCTCGACATATTTAATGAGGGGTGTGTTGCCCTCGCTCATAAAATCTATAACGAGTATAGGGATGAATGTAAAAGCATTCTTTCCAAAGAAAATGTGGCTTATTTAAAACAGAAAATGGAACAACCCGACGATTGGTCGGATGAAAAACAAAATACTTTTGTCGAACGGATCGAAAATGCCCGCTCCTTCGGCGAATATCAGTCCGTCCATGATATGTGTCATGAAATCCTTCTGCATCACAATCACCGGGCTGACCGTTGTCCCACGCATGAGATTTGCTACAAGATTCAAGATATCTTAGCAAGAAATAACATGCACTATCTTGAACCCAATGAAGTGAATATCAACACGTTTTTGAACGCTTCTATCGAATTTGTGGTGGATCGCCGCCGTTCTAGCAGCCAGGATAATAAAACCCTGGAAGGCAATCCCGGGTTTTACCTATCCGATGCACTTGGCCAGCGCTATCGCTGCTTTGTGAAACAAGTTGGCCATGTGGAAGTCGGTACCGAGGTCAAAGTAAAAATCACCAATATCCCAGGACCGGCTTTAAACAATGGGAAAAAGTGGGAACCCATTGTTTACGTGGAACCTCGGGTTTCTCCCGGTGACCTGATTGAAATCGAATTGAGCAGCCTCTCCCATACGGGCAATAGCTTCACCTTCAGGCACCATAGCTACGACGGCTTCCTCTGGTTCAAAAGGCGCGGGGTTAACAAAGAAATATTTAACCAAAATACGCTTCATCCCAAAGATCGCATCTTAGCCAAAGTTCTCTATACCACCGATGAGATGAAGCGGGGTAGCAGCGGCAAGGTCAACCGCTTGGGAATTATTAAAGCTATTCCCATGAAACGCTTGGGCGAGGAACAAGCCCGTGAGGATGATCAAGATATGTCCGCTGCCAGATTTCTAGGCTAAGCAGTATCCATAACTGATTATTATTGTCTCGCTTCCCGTCTTGATGATCCATCATAATCTGTCGGACGCGCCGGGGGTCAAATAACCCCCGGCGCTTTGTTGTCTCTTCAGAACAGACATCCTCAATCACATCCCGCAACTCATGCCGAAACCATTCCCCCACCGGCACATCGAAGCCGTGCTTTCGCCGATGAACGATCGATTTTGGTAATTTATTCTTAAACGCTTCTTTTAAAATCCATTTCGAGCTCTTTCCCCGCAATTTCACCACATCGGGCAGGGAAAAAGCAAATTCTACCAAGGTATGGTCGAGAAATGGCACCCGCACTTCTAACGAATGGAGCATCGACATCCGGTCGACTTTGCATAACATATCCGCTGGTAAATTATGCCGCAAATCCACCCACAACATGCGCGTCAGCTCATCCACGTTTTTCAATTCATTAAATAAACGCTGGCGATAACGACGGGGCGCGTCGAAATCGATCTGCCGTAACACCTCGGACTGAAATAACGACTCCCGGGTCTGATCCTCAAAATGAATCGCCCAGCCTAAATTTCGTTCAAAAGCGCTGGGATCAAAGCCGCGGAAAAATTTCTTCACCTGGCGCGACATATCCATCCAATACCCCGAACGGGATTCAGGTAAATTCTTTTCGACTCTTTTTGTCATAAAACGCATGGCATGATCGGGAACCCAAGAGAAAAATTTTCGGAAATATTCGCCTTGGTATTTTCGATATCCCGCAAACACTTCATCCCCTCCATCGCCGGAAAGGACTACTTTTACATGTTCTGCCGCCAATTTAGAAACAAAGTAAAGCGGGAGACAAGAGGAATCCGCCAAGGGATCATCCAACTGCCAGGTAATGTCGTCCAATGCTTTCAATAGATCATTGGGTTTCAACTTTTGTTGATAATGATCGGTTTGATAAAGACGGGCGACTTCTTCCGCATGAGGCGTTTCATCAAAGAGTTTGTGCCCTTCGAATCCAATCGCAAAGGTCTTGAATCCTGGTCCCAGAAACTCATGCATCAACGCCACCAGGACGCTGGAATCAATCCCACCCGAAAGAAAAGCACCCACCGGGACATCAGAAAGCATATGCTCGCGTACAGTCAAACGCATACGGTCTTGTAATTCTTCCACCATTTCATTTACGGGACGCGCGCGGTTTTGCTGGATCGTTTCTGCGGGATCCCAATACGTGCGGTAGCGGGTTTTCCCTTCCTGCAAAATGAGCATTTCTCCCGGCATGAGTTGATAAATATTACGAAACATCGTATGAGGCGCAGGCGCCGATAAAAAACCAAGAAAGAAATTTAACGCTCGTAAATCAATCGCCCGGGGAACATCGGGATCGCATAGTATGGATTTTATTTCCGACCCAAAACGCAACCCGGATTGATCGAGCTGATAATACAAAGGCTTAATCCCCAATCGATCCCGGCTCAGGATCAACTTCTGCTCGTTTCGATCCCACAAAGCCACCGCAAACATACCCCGGGTTTTTTCCAAAAACCTCTCTCCATATTCGCGGTATAAATGAAGAAAGGTTTCCGTATCGGACTGTGTCCGGTAGGTGTATCCTTTCCCCTGCAATTCTTTCTTGAGTTCCGGATGATTATAGAGCTCCCCGTTGTATACAATCCAAAGCGCCCCATCCTCGCTACACATGGGCATATGCCCATCTCCAAGCCCGACAATCGAAAGACGACGTGATCCCAATCCTACCGAGCCTTCTATATGATGACCTTCATCATCCGGCCCGCGATGTTGAATGATATTGGTCATCGCTTGCAGCAAAGCAGGATCGACCTCGTGTTGTTTGTCAAAATAACAGATTCCACAAATTCCACACATAATTGTTTTCCCTGAGGCTAAAATTCACACAGTCCAAAGTTTCATTCTATAGGTTTTCCTTGACCTATTCAGTTTCAATTACGAATGCTTCCTTCTCATTTTTATGTTTTACATGAATCAATAAAGCCTTATGTTCAGAATCGTATTTCCACCCATAATCCTGTTCAAAGAGTGAATCTCGTTGCGGTAGGGATGGCTGATTGTTGAGCACACGTTTGGGCGCCTTTTCCATCGGCGCAATCAGAATTTCCGTAAGCCGGCCTTCTTTCGATTCTACCTTGAAAACAATCTCGCCATCTTTTGCCTTCACGTCATTGATATCTGCATTCGCGCTAATGCGGGTAGCCTCGGGGGTTCGCTCTTCGACAAACGCCGTGCGAATATTGAAACTGTTTCCCTTTAACGCATGCAGGTTGGTCATGATATTCTCAGGATTGATATACGCACCGTGCGCGGTGAGAAAGTAATCCCCATAACTATCAGGCAAAGTCCCCACATAGGGGCCTTCGGTCAATAGTTGATACAAGGCGCTGGTGGTAATCCCTTCTGCCAGTTTACGCCAGTCGTGGCTCTCGTCGAACACCGCGAGTTCCTGTAAAGCATACGCATAAACCAATCCGCACCATTGCACCGGTACCCCGCGCCACGTGTGGGTAAAGAAAGTCGCCCCAAAAATCGGAATCGTGGCATACATTTGCAAAGGACGCTCTTGGAGATACCACAGATAATGAAACCCAATCCCGGTGCGCGCCCAATAGCGGGCATAATCGAGGTAGGCCGGCTCCCCGGTAATGCGGTAAGCGTCCAGATTGGCACGCGCGGCCTGAGCGGATACCATAATATCCGCCGAAGCCAGAGGACACTCCCACCCCTGGGCCCCGCGCGGCACGCTTCTACGGTTAAGCGCTTCCAGGCTCTTTAAACCGGTTTGCGTAGCAACCGGATCGGCGGTGATGCGGGCCAGGCGCATAAGCCGCATGGCGGTGGGCGAGATGGTGCCCGACACCACCTCGCCTTCTTCGCCCAAGCCTTCTTGCTGTTCCCGATAGATATGGAATCCCCAGCTGCCATCTTCGTTTTGGTTTTGCTTATGGCGTTGGGCTTCTTCATGCCATGAGGATAGCCAAAAATCACTCACTCCCCAAAAAAACGCCGGTTCGAAGGTCATCACATGACATCCCGCGCTGTTGCCCAATCCTTTCGCCCCATAGCGATCAAGAATCGTCTCATACACGGTTTGGATTCGGTTATCCAGTTCCTCGTTGGGCGGAGTTACTGCTAAGAATTGATCCATTTTCAATAACGCCAACATTCCCCCGGATGGATACGGCGACCATCCCACACAGTGTCCCCAGCCTTTCTCTTCTTCATCCCAACAAGTGGTCATATAGGCTTCGCGGCTCATCTCAATCGATTCTCGGTAGGAGCGTGGCTCTGGCAAAGGGTCAGGAAGTGACCCTTCATGATAAAACGCATTCCAAGCATCCACCGCATCGTTGGGATCATTGCTTTCTGTTATGTAAATAAAACTTTCAAGCACCATCGCTTCGTCTTTCTCTAATGCGAAGGGCTTGTAAGCGATTTCCTGATTCTCCCGGACATAATCGGGCACGCTTGGAGCGAATAAGCCCAAGAGATGATTCTCCTGCTTTTCTAAACGATTAGGAACCGCGAATTTTGGCGAGGGATTATGATAACCTTCCGCCCAAGACGCATTGGGTGGCCACATCATCGAGATCAGCCGGTGATCATAAGTCAGCGCCATAAGGGGAATCGTCACTTTATAGGGATGGGGCATATAGTGATCTCGTACTGGCGGATGGGCGGCTTCGGTGCTGGATGAAACCGCGGCTGTATCAAGATATTCCACCCCGGGAAAGATCGCCAAGTCCTTTTCACGTCCAAAACTTTTTTCCCCGATATAGAGCTCAGGTCCGGAAAAGTGCAAGACCTCCGCCGGGTGATCGCAGGCAATGGAGGAGTGGATACTCAAGGCCGACTTGGGGGAGTCGTGCCGCACCAGGTCTTGCGAAAAACTCCACGTTCGACCATCGCGGTCCTCGATGCGTGAGCGGAGATGATAGGAGCCCTCGGTTTTCTTGTGCAGTTTTGGTGTAATGGGCAGCCATTGCTCGGTCCCATCTTCACACTGCACCACAAGTTTTCCCGCCCGGGGAATCCAAGCCAGATCGTTCCAATCATCCTCTTGTTTGATTTGCAGGCGAATGGGGCCAATTTCATCTTCGATGGCATAGAATTGGGCTTGCCAGTCGCGGGCTTCCAGGGTGGCACGGGGTTTATCGAGTTTAGAAATTTGTACTAAGGTTGTGAGCCTTCTCTGCGTTGTTTCTGCTTTATCTTTTTTGGATTTTTCCTCCCATTCCAATTGCACCGGAAACAGGCCTTCTTCTCGCCCTGGAATCTCCCATCGCAGGGATTGTTCGCTTTCAGCCTCGAGCGTGATGGTTTTTAATGATTCCTCAACGGAGATTGAGGGAGAAAGAATCTTTAACTCAACGACCCCCTTTGCATCTCCCTGATTTCTAACCGTAGCGTTTAATTTGACCGTTTCCCCGAGTGATACGAAAGGAGCCTGGGGATTAAACGGACCCACGTTTATATCCGCTCCTCCAAAGTTGAAAATATGGAAATGACGCAGGATTACCTCGCCCTGAGTATTCAATGGATCTAACCGCAAGCGCTTGATGGTGCCGTCCCAGCGCTCATGGCTTTTCAGGCGCAAAGTATACGTATGAAACTCTCCATCCACTTCGACCATGAAGCGCTTACTTTGATCTTCTGTGATAGCCGGTGATTGTTCGCTGCTCCAAAACAATTGCGCTTGAGAGCCTGCCGTGACTTTCATCTCCATTTGGATGACCGAGTATTGATTCGCGGAAAAATCCAGCGGGTTTGTGAGGATGTATGGATCCGATCCCGTACAAACGATCTTGATTCCCTGATCGGTATCCGTCAGCGGTTTGACATCATGGGTGGGCTGCCAGTCCGCGGCTTGATTAAGGTTGGCCAATTCTTTTTGTTCAGGATACTCATCGCTCAAGGCGAAAAGACTTGCCGTATAGTGTAATGATAAAAGCAGAGGGATAAGCAAAAAGTATGAGCGTAACTTCATGATGCTTTGTTTCTCCTAATCCTCGAAAACATGATATTTATCTCAACAAGATTACCGTGGCTTAGGCGAAAAAAAAACCGCTCGGGAGGGGGTCCCGAACGGTTTAAGGGCTTTTTAAGCGTTGATCCCTATTTTGTACTTTCCTCTTTGTCTTTCTCCGATTCGGATTGTTTATGATTTCCTTGCGGAGAAAAGCCTTTGATGGGCATTTTTGGCCTGGGAGTCATTGGATCTGTATTGACTCCGCCTCTGCGCACAGAGGCCCTTCCTGGAACATACTGAAATATTGGGTCTTATTTTTACTCATGGGTTTAGATCTCCTTACCCCTTCACGCGGCGGACTTTCACTGCTTTAAGATCCATCACCATTTCGCCGGGCTTGCTCAGGGCTTTCACGCGTAATTGAGTCTTTCCCTTCGGTAGTTGCATGCGCCCTAGTTTTAAGGGAGCCCATTCCTTTTCATACACTTCCTTCCGCGGGACGCGATCGGGACTAGGCAAGGGCTCGGGATCATGCGCTTTCTCGACAGTTCCCTCAAGCTGGGCATCCGCCGCTTCAACTCGGATTTTTGCACCGACATCCTCCTCGGCGCAGATGTACATCAGGGTGATTTCATACTCCCCCGGGCAAACCACATCGATTTCCCAATAGGGATAAGCCTCAGTATCAGTCCATCCAGTCACCCAATCGTTCGCCCAGCCAGAAGGCCCATCATAGCGGATGCCCTGATTCTTTTCGGGATGAAGAAAAGCCTCATGTCCGGGCATGACCACTTCAGGATGTTCTTCATGGCCTATCGGGATGGGGATCGGATCGAAGCCTTTCTTCGTGACTTCCTGATACCATTGCTCATAAGCATTTTTTAATTGTTGTAAAAGATCAGGATGCTCAGAAGCCACGTTCTCTTTTTGTTCAGGATCATTCGCCATGTCGTAGAGTGTCCACTCGCCCCGTTCGAAGACCGCCCGCCAGCGTTGACTGCGCACTGCTCCCCGATTGCCCCAATGGTTGAAGATCAAACGCTCTGGCCAATCCTCCGCTTGCTCCAGAAGCAAAGGCGCAAGAGTTACGCCATCTAATGGAAGTGTATCCGGCATGGGAATATCGCAGAGATCAACCAGCGTGGGCAGGAGATCAATATGGGCGGCGATCGGCTCAACGACAGTTCCCGCCTCAATGGTTCCCGGCCAGCGCACAAAGAGCGGTACCCGCACGCCACCCTCATGAGTACTTCCCTTGCGGCCTTTCATGTTTCCATTGTAACGGTCGGAATTAGGGCCGTTATCGGTGAGGAAGAGAAGGATGGTGTCATCAGTAAGATCCAATTGTTCCAGGCGGTCTACAATGCGCTTTAAGTTATCGTCAATATTTTCACACATTCCGTAGGCGCAAGCGGTTTTATCATCCAAGCCCCGCTGCTTATATTTATCGAAATATTTGTCTGGCACTTGCCAGGGAGAGTGGGGCGCATTATAGGACAGGTAGCAGAAAAAAGGCCGCTCTTGATTTTGATCGATAAACTCCAGCGCCGCATCAGTCAAAACATCAGTAATGTAACCCTCGGTTTTCACCATCTCGCCGTTGTGATCCAGGTGGGTATCAAAATAATTATTCCAGTGGCCGGCACAGAAACCCAAAAATTCTTCAAAACCCTGCCCGTTGGGATGAAAAGGATAATGCGCGCCATTATGCCACTTCCCAAAGCAGCCGGTCTTGTATCCCGCCGCCTGAAAGACTTCCCCGAGGGTGACCTCTTCGCTGCGCATGGTTTCCTGGCCCCGAGTCACTCCATGGCTGCCGGTACGCATATGATAACGTCCGCTCAGCAGGCTCGCACGCGTGGGCGCACATACCGGACTCACATAAAAACGCTCGAACCGCGCCCCGGAATCTCCCAGGAAGTCCATCACCGGCGTGTCAATCTTGCCATTCCCATGACTATGAATATCACCCCAGCCTTGATCGTCGGTCATGCAGAGGATGACGTTAGGTTTTCGTGTTTCTTGGGCGTGTAGTGAGCGGTTCAAAGCGATATAGGTGCTGCCTGCGCCGATTGCGGATAAAAAATGTCGTCGTGAGATGGTTTTCTTCATGGAACTTTCCTCCCATTCTATTTTTCCACCCATGATCCAAGTGAACCTATCTATGAGCTTGGCGGGGTGATGTCACGCAAAAACGCCGCCGCTTTTTCCGGAGGCGTAGTCTCTACATAGGTTCCTACCCGCAGATACCAATCGACGAAACCCGGAGGAATGGGCAGAAACTCAATATGCCAATGATAGTCGAGCGGAACCGTGGCAATATACTCCATCCGCGGAGGATAAACCGGGGCGGTGTGGATCGTCATAAGAATCCGCCAATCCGGGATGGCCTGTTCCAAACGATAGGCGGTATCCTTGATCATCTCCGCCAAGTCGAGCAGCCGTTTTTCGCCGCCCACCGTGAAATCCGCATCATGGTGATGGGGGAAAAGATGGACTTCAAAAGGAAAGCGGGAAGCATAAGGGCAATAGGTGATAAATTCATCGGTGACATGCACGATGCGTTCTTCGTCCATATTCTCTTGCCGGATCATATCACAAAAAATACAGGTTTCCCGAAAGTTGTAATAGTCCCGCGCGGCATCCAGTTCATTCTTAAGCGTAAGGGGTATAATCGCGTTGGCGATAATTTGCGAATGCGGGTGAATCTTCTTTCCCTTTTCACCACAAAACCATTCCCGAAAGATCGAAAACGAGCGCATGCGTTGATCTTTGTGCAGATCGTTGAGGCGATCTAAATACGCACGTAGAATAAAGGAAATATGCTCCGTATGCATGCTGAGAAGTGTATCCTCTTGCTTATCGCTTTCAATCACCAGCTCGTGGGCTCCCAGTCCCTGCATTTTATCATAAATACCGTAGCCTTCGCGTCCCCCCTTGCCTTCCACCCGGTAGAGAGGGAAACGATTCGCGATGACCCGCACCCGGCACTCTTCTTGATTCGATAAGGTGGCAGAATGGTTCCAGAGCATAACCGCTCCGGTGGCTTCAGGTTTTTCGAAAACCTTCGAGTAATCCAGAGGCCAATCCTCGATTCGGCTGTTTAACAGCTGCTCGCGTTCAGGATCGTTGGTCAACAGCACCCAGCCTCCATGGTGAGCATCTCTACGTAGTTCGGAAAATCGCTGTTTCATACGGCTTGTCCTCTCATTCCATGTATGAAGTGACTACTTCTTGGGTTGATAAAGATAATATCGGCCAATTTGCCTCTGAAGCGAATAATGTTCGCGTAAGGTGTCAATCATTGCTTGACTAAATCGCTCACGATCGATATTTTCCTCTTCCAAATCGAAGCGCAAGACCACATAGGTGAACTCCCGTTCGCGTATCCTTGCTAAAAGCGTATCTTCATCCCATAACCCTTGTAAATGTAGTTGCGTACAAATAAAAGGCTCATAGATAGGCGGGTGACCTGCCATTAAGGCCGTACCGGCTAGATCGGAGAGCACGGGTCCTGCCGTTTCTTGTAAGATTCGCTGCACATAACGGCCGGATTGGGTATCCTCGCGCGTGGGAGTATAGGCAAACGCCTGCGAGGTATTAGGCCAATGCCAGGTGTTGAACCATTGAAAAACAAAGCCCGCGATCAAAACCATTGCGAGCAGGTGCTTTCCTCTGTTCGTGGCTTCTTTTCCATACTCGAGGATATAAGAAAAAACAATACCTACGCCCGCCGCTGAGGCGGTGACCAGCGAGAAGAAATAATTCGGGGCGGCTCCCACTTTTCCCGAGAAGAGCGCTTCCCCAAAGGCAAAGAGGGAGAACCACGCCAAAGGGGTTACATGCTGATACGGATAATCTCTGGATTCACGATGGGCGAAGAGAATTCCCAAAGGAACGCATCCAAAAATCGTGTAAAGAAAAACCCAGTGACGGAGAAAATTGAGAAGGTTTTGTGCCGTGATTTCGTTTTGATTATAGAGGATCAAATGGTTTAGGGCTCTGCCTTGGGAGAGGAGTAATAATAACGAAAAAAGAATGAGAGAGAGAAGAATCAAAGAGAGGAGAAAAGTGATAGCCTGTTTTTTCGATTGAGGGTACAGCGAAAAGAAAATAGCCAGCGGGGCTGCGAAGAAAGTCTGCCGCGTAAAGAGCGCGAGAAGGCATAATCCCAGGGGGATACGCCAGTCTCTTGTATATATAAATACTGTCAATCCGAGGACGGCAAACAAACAACCGACCGAATCCACCCGGGCATAAGCTCCCCAATCATAGACGTGATAAAAAGATAAAAACACGATCGCGCTGAAAACCGCGCTTAGCCGCTCTCGCGTGTAGTAATAGGTGATGAACCCCGCACAACAGGCAATACCCAAACTCGACAGAAAAGACAACAGCCGCGGCCAATGAAAGTTGGGCCCTGTAAAGATAAATTCTGCCGCCAACAGCAAGGGATAAACCGGCGGGTAATTATCCACCAGATACGGTTCTTCCTCGAGTGGGGCATAGAGCATTTCTCCCTGCGCGAGACGCTGCCCCTGATACACGAGATAGGCTTCACTATTGTCCTGATCGAAAGGAAATTGTACCAATCTTGTTCCGTGATACCCATAGAGAACCGCATACAATCCCCATCCCGCCAAGAGCAGGGCCACCAGAATCTTGGCTTTTTTCGCTACGCTTTGGCTCAGGAAGAACGAAGCACTCTCTCGGCGGACCTGCGTATTCTGAGTAAAGTCATGATCCATCGTACTATAATTCCCGGAGTGATTTTGGTTTCGCCCGCTCCGCGTTTTCGGTAATAGATCGGCACTTCGATGATACGCGCACCGCGGCGTTTGAGATAGTACAGGGTTTCCTCGACGATTGATGGACCCGGGGAAATCATCTTATCCCAAGGCAAAGGTTCCAAGGCTTGGCGCCGGTAAACCCGATACCCCGAGGTCGGATCGGTATAGTTTAATCCGAGAAGCAACACACTAAGAAAGCGCGCGGTTTTACTATTCAGCCAACGGAAAATCCCGAATTCTTCCGTACCTCCACCGGGCATATACCGCGAGCCGATCACGAGATCGGCGTTCTCTGAGGCTTCCAGCAGTTGAGGTAAATCCTCAGGATCATGGGATAGATCGGCATCCATTTCCACCACCAGCCGGCAGGAGGTTTGCGCGGCTTCAGACAATCCTACGATTCCTGCCTTGCCGCGTCCACGATCCCCCTCGCGATGGATCACCCGCACCTTGCCTTCGTATTGTTTCGCCAGTTCCTCGGCAACCTCACCCGTTCCATCAGGCGAATGATCATCCACAATGAGGACCGAGAGCTCGTAAGGCATGGAAAAGAGTCGTTCGAGTAAGACCGGCAAATTTTCTCGTTCGTTATACGTGGGTAGAAAAACTAAAATCTCGCTGTTCATAGGTAATCTTGATTTTGGATTCGCATATTTTTCGTTATCGTTGTAGTATAATAGAGAGAAATTAACTCGTTTGTAAGACACTCACGAACTGAAATTGTAGGGGATAAGGAGAAAGATGAAACAATTTACCACCTTGCTTGTTGTTCTTAGTACTTTATTTGTCATCTCGTGTGGAGAAGAGTCTTCTGATTCCTCCCTCATCGCCCGAGTCAACGATCATGAGATTGATATGGATGAATTGAAAGCCTTGGGCAAGATCGCGCTTTCCAAGTCGGGTGTGAAATTCGATTCAGAAGAAGGGCAGGAACGCTTCAAGGAAATCGCGCCGAATTTATTCAACACCGTCATCGATATTTATGTTATGAAAGACGCAGCCCGGGAAGAAGGGATCGAACCTTCGGAGGAAGAGTTAGAAACCGAATTTGTGAAAATGAAAGAGCACCTCAAAAATCAGGGGGCGTATGAACGATTTCTGCAAAACATGGGCTTCGACGAAGAGTCGTTTCGCAAATCCATCCGCGATCATCTGGCTTTGAAGATTTTGCAATCAGAGAAATTCTTTAGCACGGATTATGAACCCACAGAGCAGGAGATCGAGGATTATTACTATAAAAACCTGGCTCATTACCGCTATCCCAATCGTTTTCGCTTCAGCCACATCTTCATTGAGGCGGGCAAAGACGAGAGCACGGCGGCTCGGCGGACTGCCAAGGAAAAAGCGATGAATATCCGGGAACAAATTGGGGAGAATCCCGAGGAGACTTTTGCTGACTTGGCGCGGAGATACTCCGAAGATCCCTACACCGCCTCGGATGGGGGGGATTTTGGCTTTGTGCTACGCCAGGATCCAAAAATTCAAAAAGAATTTTTGGACGCCGCCGCCGATTTACAGGAGGGAGAAGTCAGCGATGTCATCGAAACCGATTTAGGCTATCACATCGTTTGGATGACTGACCGCGAGCAATCCTTGGAAGAAGCAAAGGAGGAAGTTCAAGAAGTTCTCATCAACGACAAACGGAAAGAACAATTTCAACAATGGCTTGAACAAAAACGGGAGAAAATGGAGATCGAGCATTTCTTCGATCCTCATTCCTTCACCTTCTCGGATCAAGAATCTTGATCCGCTTTTAAGAAACCAAAGAGAGGGAGGCTCGTATGAGCGATTCAAGACATAAACCAAAAACCGCTTATTGTCCTTGGGGCGTCTTTACCCGCCGGGATTTCTTGCGTCAAACCGCCTTGGCCGCCGCCGCCGCTTCGAGCGGTTTCATCACGTCCCGCTCTTCTATCGCGGAGGAAGAAAAACCCGTCCCTCGGGCTCCATCCACCGTCCGCTTTTGCAAACGTTATGATTACCCCGAGATTCGCCGCACACTCGCTTCTATGTTCGATGAACTGGGAACCGTGCGCAAATTAGTCAAAAACAAATATGTGACCGTGAAGGTGAACCTAGTGAATGTGGCGACCGAACATGTTCATGGTCTGCCGGTGGAAATGACAGTGGTGACCCATCCCAAAGTCGCCTTGGCGGTAGCAAGCTTACTCGCCGAGTATGGCGCCAAGGAAATCCGTTTTTGTGATCAACTCCCTTACCGGGATCCTGACAACGAAGCCTTTGGCAAGTATGGCTATGAGATGAATGAATTTCAGCAGGAAACCGAAGGGCGCGCCCGCTTTGTCAACACCCGCAACCGAGGCGAATATAAGGATTATGAACTTGTCAAAGTCCCCCAGGGCGGCTTTATCGCCAACGCTTGGGAAGTCAACCGCACCTACACAGAAACCGATGTGCTGGTCTCGTTGGGCAAGCTGAAAAGCCATGTGTCCGGCGGTATCACCCTGGGACTGAAGAATCTCTTTGGCCTGCCGCCTAGCAGCCTCTATGGGAATGATCTTGAGGATGAACCGGATGAGGACGCGATCGGCTATCGCGGCAAAACCATGCATTCCTGCGAACGCAAACCCTTAACCTCTGTCGAGACCTTCGTTGGCAAGACCGTGGAAGGCGATCATGGCTATAACGTTCCCCATTGCATCGCTGACCTATCCATGGCTTTCCCGCCTTCGCTCACGGTTATTGATGGGATTTGTACCATCCAGAGTGCTGAAGGCTGGTGGCTGCGTTCGATGGTCAACGTCGCGCATCCGGGATTATTGCTCGCGGGGACGAATCCCGTTTCGACCGATGCCGCCGGTGCCTTGATTATGGGCTTCAATCCCGAAGCCGAACATCGAACTCATCCCTTCGCCAATGGCTTTAATTATCTCAATTTGCTGCGAGAAAAGGGACTCGGGGATAACCGAGTTGCGAATCTGGAAATTGGAGGAATTGGACTGGAGAAAGCCCGGTTTCATTTTCTCCCAACCTATGAACGGCCGAGGTCTTGATCATGCCGCTAACTAAACAATCCTTTTGGACGACCTTGGGCGGGGATAATCAACGTACCAGCAGAGTCGAGTCTTCTTTTCCTTCCTCGCCAAAAGCGAAGGCGCCATTGCGCGCCAAAGGGCGTATTCACGCGTCGCCGGTTGCTGATCTGCATCAGAATATCTTTATTGCTGATATGAGTGGATTGGTGCAGGCTTTTTCCCGCAAAGGGGCTCGGCTGTGGCGCAAAACCTTGGAGGATGGAGTCCATGCCACTCCCGCGGTACATTTCGAGACCTCCCAGAAGACCGCTCGTTTACTCATAGCCACGGTAAACGGCTGGCTCTATTGCCTAAATGCCGCCAACGGGGAGGAACATTGGAAAGAGCGAATCCCTAGTGAAGGGGATTACCGCATCTTGTCGGATGTATTGTGCTTGCCTAAAAATAAACTCGTCGTCGTGAGCAGCTGGGGAGAGAAATTTACCGCCCTCAACCTGGAGGATGGCTCGCAGGCGTTCACGTGGGATGCGGGGTCTTTTCCCTACGCGGCGGCCTCGGCGGCCGCCGAGGAGACGATTTACTCCCTGCGTTCGCGCTGGTCGCGAACCGACCCGTGCGGCATTGCTTTAATCCAAGTGAACCCTTCCGACGGGGAAGCCGAAACCGCTTATTTCCACGAACTCGATCGTAATCAGGATGTTCTCTCGGTACTCACCGCGCCCGTGATCGATGAGAAGAATAACCGTCTGTGGTTTATGGTTTACGAGGGCAGAGAAACCCTCCTCTATTGCTTGAATCGCAAAGATGGCGAGGTGGAAGAAATCCGCCGTTTTGAGGGGCATGTCACCGCTACCCCGGCTCTGATGGCAGACGGTTCTTTGATTATTGCCGATATGCAGGGACAGGTAAATGCCCTCGATGCGGGTGGTTCTCCCCAATATCACTATGACACCGGGGCGGATTATTTATTAAGCGGCCCCATTTGTGATCAACAAGGCAACACCTTCCTCGGCGATGTCTATGGGACAATCCATTGCATCACTTCGAATGGCGAAGGCAAGCCGATTGTGGAAGACAAGCGCGGGTTTGAAGGGAAAGGCGCTTTCGCGGGTCAGAATCTCCTCTTCCCATGCGTAGATGGTTCAATAGTGGTGATGGGGTGACATCACCTCGCCCCGTGGGGTTACTTGGCGATAGGCTGTTGCAGGCGCTGCTCGATTTGCTCCAATTCTTCTAAGGTGTTGAAGCCCATAACATCATAATCGTTAGGAGTGCGCACGCATGAAACCGTATAATGACGCTGGTTCTCATGGGTGACGAGATCATGGACTGCGTCGGTTAGATAGAGTTCACCCTGGGCGTTGTTGGCTTGTAGTTTCTCTGTAGAAGCGTAATAGGCTTGGTTTTTAAAGAGATAGAGCGAGATGTTCACCAAGTCGCATTGTTCTTCCACTTCAGCAGCCGTGAGATTCCATTCTTCGTGGATAGTGAATACAGGCTCTGGATCCTTGAGATGCTTGATTGCTTCCTGCTTGGAAACATTCTCTTTTTCTTCCAATAAATCCCAGAACGACTCTCCCAGGATTTTCTTCAACTTCTTGGGACGGTTCCAGAGCCGCAAAGCGTGTTCCTGAAAGGCATGGCAGGGAACCGGATCGCTCACCCAATGAAGAAAATCATAGACCAATTGTTTTTGCACGATGTCCGGTTTCTCGATGATCGCGTAGACCCGATTGGCTTCATCGGTGAGTACCCGCCCTGAATCCGGCCAGGCTTCTTTGGCGGCCGAAGTCAGAGTTAAATCAGGGTGGTGTTTGTCATGGTGGGCTAAAACCACTTGCAATCCCGCATGGGTGAGAAATTTGTCCCCCATAGTAACAATCACATCGTCGGGGTAATCCATATAACGTAAAAAGCGGGCGGCCAGGCGTCCCGCATGGCCGGTGCCCATCTGCGCTTCCTGAAACAGGTAGGTGATATTGGGATTGTTTACTCCTAAACAATTCACTACATGAGAATAGCCCGCGCCTACAATAATAACAAAACGATCGAGTCCAAAAGAACGAAAGGTCTCCATGGTGCGTTGGATGGCGGGGCAGCCTTGAATCGGCGCCAAGACTTTTTGTTTGAATTGGCTGTTCATGCGTGAACCTTGTCCTCCCGCCAAGATCACCACGATCGGTTTCTTCTTCTCCGGGAAACGATGGGGTGAGGGAAGAGAGGAGATCGTTTGTAATATTTCTTCCGGAGTTTGCGGGGTTTCAGGCGCATTGTATGAGGGATCAGGTCTCCAGGCTTTTTTACCGTAGGCGCTGGTAAGGCTCACCGGAACACTTTGGAGAAATTCGGGATATAAAGTTTCTAAAAATGATTGAAAGTGTGCAGTCATGAGATCAATTCTTTTTTATTTTTGTAGTCGGTTCCCCATTTTAGCCATCTCATAAAAAACTACTATAAAGAAAAAGCACAATGAAATAAAGTCTTTATACCTCAAAAGTTCCAATGAAATAGTAAAAAAAATACCGCACTCTCAACCGTCCTGAGTGCGGCACCCTGGGCCTTTTACCCCGTTTCGCGTCTATTTGAAATTTGTGATCGTGTCGGTAATTTGTTCCATGACCGAGCGTAATTTTTGTTCGGCTTCCATTTCTTTCTCAATTTTGTTGTAAGCAAAGAGAACCGTGGTGTGATCTTTGTTCCCGAAAAACGCGCCAATTTCTGGGAAAGAATGCTGGGTTAATTTCCGGCTGAGGTACATGGCGATTTGCCTAGGACGCGCGATCGAACGCGAACGGTTCTTCCCGATGATATCTGATGGTTTGATGCTGAAATATTCTGCGACTTTTCGTTGGATTTTCTCAATCGTGACTTCCTTGGTGGGACGGTCGAAGATCTCCCCGAGCACCTTACCCACTGTTTCAACGTTGAGATTCTCATTCGAAAACTTCGCGTAGGCGGTAATCTTGGCGAGGGCGCCTTCCAACTCACGAATGGAAAAACGCACTTTACTGGCGAGAAATTCCAAAATGTCATCGGGGATGATCATATCCTCGGTTTCACATTTTTTCCGTAAAATCGCCATACGCATCTCAAAATCGGGAGGGGTAATATCTACGATCAATCCCCACTCGAAGCGTGAGCGGAGGCGGTCTTCGATGGTGGGGATATCCTTAGGCGGACGATCGCTGGAAATCACGATTTGTTTGCGGCGGTTATGGAGCGCGTTAAACGTATGGAAGAATTCTTCCTGGGTAGATTCTTTCCCCGCTAGAAATTGAATATCGTCGATCAGCAAGACATCCACATTACGGAAGGTGGATTGAAACGAGAGGCGGGCGTTGCGCTTAATCGCATCGATAAAGACGTTGACGAATTGTTCCGCCGAGAGATAGACCACCCGCTTGGCGGGGTGTAAATACTGCACTTTATTCCCGATCGCCTGCATTAAGTGGGTTTTTCCCAGTCCGACACCGCCGTAGACAAACAGAGGGTTGTAGGATTGGGCTGGAGCAGCGGCCACCGCTTGAGCGGCCGCATTCGCCATTTTGTTACATGTTCCAACCACGAAATTGTCAAAAGTATAACTGGCGTTTAATGGTTCAAACTCAAGCAATCCTTCTGTGCTTGTAATGGCTGGGCTGTAGGAAGGAGCATAAGAACTTGGGGCTTGTGCCTTCACCTCTTCCCCCATCGAGCCGCTGAGTCGAATTTCTACATCCACAATACAATCCAATAATTCAGAAAATATATCCGTTAGCAGGGCATGGTAATTCTTTTCGATGTATTCCCTGCGGTACCCGCTGGGGATACCTAGTATGACGTTACCATCTATGTTTTCAAGGACTTGTGCATCTTCAAACCAATCTTCTAATTCATCTTCCGTGAGTTTATGACGCAGCGCTTCTTGCGCCTTTTCCCAAAGAGAGCGTGTGTTATCCGTGTTCATTACATTGGGCATGACTACCATTTTTTCCATAATCCTCCTTCCCATGCTTACAAACTGTAAAACAGTTCACTAGATGGGAGCCAAAAGTTCAATTCATACAATGACTTATGCTCAAAATAGAGCAAAAAAAACCATCCCTCCCTCACTCGGTGGTCCTAAGTGAGCCTTGATCCAATCGCATTGTGACCTCTCAGTTAATTCAGATTGCGGAAATTATAGAGTTTCTCGATCTTTCCTTTTTATTTCTCAAGGTTTTGTTGTTCGTAAATGGATGTCGTAAAGGAGGGCCTTTTTCTATCCCTTATTCACAAGTTATCCCCTTTATCCACAGGACTATCCACAGGTTATTAACAAAGCCTTGATTTTTATAATCTTATGAATGTGATTCGTTGTTGATATTTTTAGCATTCTCTTCGTATTCACGCAATGCCTTTTTCACTTTTTCCGATTAAAACAAGGAAATTAAAAAGGCTGTAAATGGTTTAATGAAAGTCTGTTAGCCCATCAAAAAAAAATTGAAATTTTTTCAGCCGCTTTTGTTTGTTTTTTGTCTTATTCTTTATAAAAAATTGAATTTATTGACTTTAATAGTTTGGAGAAATAGAGAACCTTGAATTTACTTGAAAAAGTTAAGAAAAACCAATTAGATAGAATTAATAGGCCTCGGTTAGATTTCTTGCCAAGACTTCTTCTATCTTCTTAAAAAACAGTCCATTACAAAAGCATTTTGCAAGAAGATTTTACGAATATCCCCAGAAAGGGGCCTCTTTTTTTGTACCTAAGTTCAATAATTCTTGGTCTATAACGAGGAAATGCTTGTATTGACCGATGCGATGATGAAACCTCTTTTCGTTCCTGATCGGCTTTATTTATCCACAGATTTGAGATTTTCTCGTTCAAAAACGCTGGATTTCGGTCAATCCATCGAACCGGGAGGTGCTTTTTCTCCAAATTCCCTTAAACGTTAGTTGGTTAGGAGCCAAAATACAGAGTAAGACATTTTAGCATTGGAGGTAGAAAATGAGAGCCAGCCCCTTGTTCGCGACCCATCAAAAAAAACAGGCGGTATTTTCTCCTTGTGGAGAAGGGACGATTCCTGCTCATTTTGGCGATGTGCGGCAAGAATATGAGCATGTGCGCCGCCAGGCGGGGTTAATCGATTTATCGCATTGGAGTCTTTTGAGCCTGCGGGGACCGGACAGGAAAGAGTTTCTTCATGGGATGGTCACCAACGATGTGAAGTCCCTGCCGCTTCATCATGGGAATTATTCCTTAATGCTGACCAAGCAGGGGAAAATCATCGCTGAAGCCTGGGTTATCCAGCGGCAGGAGGATTTGCTCCTGATTTCACGGGGAGAGAATAGCCACGAGATTGATCAAAACTTGGATAAGTATCACATTATGGAAGATTTAGAAATTTATACCTATGAGCAAGAGTTTGCTTTATTGGCCTTGCAAGGCCCAAAGGCCAGAGAGATTATGAGGCACGGCTTTCGTGATGGCGAACTGCCGGCCAACGATGGTGGGTATCAGTGCAGTGCGTTTCAAGGCGTGCCCGTGGGGCTGTTTCAAGCAAGTTGCAGCGGCGAGCAAGGCTTCTTTCTCCTGGTCGAGTCCCGACAGGCCGAGGCTTTAGGGAACCTCTTGCGGGATCATGGAGCCCAGCCCGTGGGCTTGCAGGCGTTGGATAGGCTGCGTATTGAGACGGGGATTCCCGTCTGGGGACGGGAATTGGATGAGAGCGTCATTCCCCAGGAAGCCTGCCTGTATCACGCGCTGGACTTCTATAAAGGCTGCTATATCGGCCAAGAAGTGGTTGCCCGGCTTCAGTATCGCGGGCATGTCAATCGTGAACTGACAGGCTTTCTTTTGCCGGAGAAGGTGGAGTGTGAGGAAGAGATCACCTTGCATGCGGAAGGGAAAACCGTCGGCAAGATCACCAGTGTATGCGAATCACCGAGATTAGGCCAAATCGTGGGGTTAGGTTATCTGCGGTGTAAAGTACGCGAGGAAGGCAAGGAGATTGAAGCGCAGTGCGGAGAGCAGGCTTTTAGGGTGCAAGTGGCGGCCTTGCCGCTGGTTGAGACTCCCCACTCCCCGATGATGTTTACCACGGAGAAAAATCGTTAAGACGGAAAGAGATGCTCCCAAGCTCTGGCAATTGAATTCGGTGTGGGTTTTCATTACGATTCAGTGAAAATCGAATGCCGGTTTTGTAAGGGAAGGGTAGCTTCTTGGCCTCCGCTTGGGTATCGCTCGATCAAATCAATACACCCAATCTGCAACGCAATCTTGCCTACCTGCAAGTGATGGATGGGGATTTGTGCCAACGGCTGCAAACTCAGTATCATGATGAGCCGCTGGAGTTTCAAAATCAAGCGGGTTTTATTCGCTGTCGAGTGAAAGAGGAGCCTCCCCGGTGGCTGTTAGGGAAAAATCATCTCGAAAGCGAAATTCAAACTATCCGAAAACAAGTTCGGCAACGCGCGGAGGAAGCCAACGTAATTTTATTGCTGGGCAATGCTCTGGGCTATGCTTTGGCGGAACTGCTGCCTCTGATCGTGCAGAATCCGGGGCTGCGGGTTTTTGTAGTGGAGCGCTCTTACGCCCGGCTGCGGGCATGTTTGGCCTTTCTGGATATTCGCGCCGCCTATGAAAGCGGGCGTTTGGCTCTCACGGTGGGAGAACCGAGCACTCGGGGGGTGATTGAGGCGGTTCGGCCTTTCTCTCCTTGGAGGTTGGAGGAGCCCGCCGTCTATTGTCCCCCTGAAGACGGTTGGAATGAGATTGAAAGTCTTCGGAAGCAATGGCGGGAAGAAAAGTGTAATTATGTTCACTCTCGGCAATCGGTGATCGAAACGGTTGCTGCCCGTGCTTACCAAGAAGAAATTACCACGCGGGTGCTTTTGCTTGATTGTTGGCCGGGAGCCCCGGGAGAAGCGCATATACGTGCGATTCAACGAGCGCTGAAGCAGCGGGGAATTGAGGCGCCGGTGATCCCCTTTAACCGCTATTTGATCGAACGCCACGGGGTGGAATACCGACGGCGCATGGAAGGGAAATTACTGCAGGCGTTTGAAGAGGTGCAGCCGCAATGGGTATTGAGTTATGGCTATCATGGGCATCAGTTGGTGGAGCCTGCGTTGATGGAGAAGAGCGGGGCGGTTTGGCTGCAGGTGGTTTCGAACATCGCTTATTTTGATACTACCTATAGTCCGATTGAACATAGCGCTTTGATCGAGCGCCGGTTGATTCCTTCTTTTCAAAAACGTGGTGCCGATCATCCTTTTTTTGTTCCATTAATGGCGGATTATAGCTCGCCGCATCCCCTGCCCACGAATCGGGCGATCCCGATTCTTTTCGTAGGCAATTCGCTGGGACTGCCGCCTTCGGCCGTGAGTGAGTTTATGCAGCGCTGGCAAGGGCGCGAGGCACTGGTTGCTTATATTCAAAAGGCAGAACAGGAGTTAAGTTCTTTTGACTCCCAGTTGAATTTGTATGATTACTTGGAAGATTCGCCTCCGCCGCAGCTGCAGAGTTTGGAAGAAGAATACGCTGTGTTTCGCTATTTACTATGCCAAGCATCCGCCGCGCGACGAAAAAAACTACTTGAAAAGTTGCTCCCTTGTGGTCTGGTGTTGTATGGCGGTGATTGGGAGAATTATCTCCCATCGGATTCCCCTTTACGTGCTTGTTTGAAAGGACCGCTTCCTATGCAGGATGAGCCGAAACTATTTTCTTATACGCATATTTTCTTAAATATTCATTCTATTGGTCATGTGACCGGCCCTAATATGCGCTTTTTTAACGTGGCGGGATTGGGGGGCTTTCAAATCAGCGATGGAAAGCATTTCGGCGAGTATTTACAGCCGGGAGAAGAGACGGTTTTTTATTATTCTGAAGAAGAATTGCTTGAGCAAGTGCGTTATTATATCGCGCATCCAGAAAAAGCCGAGCGGTTTCGGGACCAAGGGCACGCCCGGGTTAGGCGCGATTGGACCTATCAAAACTGGCTGGATTGGATCGAAAGAGAATTGTCGATCACGCTGCCCAAAGAGAGATCATGAATCAAGAAGATGCACAGCGTTTCCGGGATAATGTCAAGCTGGCCATGCAAGTTCGCCCTGGGTTATTCGACTCGTGCGAGGCCTTGCTGGGGTTGGCGGACCGGCTGCGGATTGATCGCGAGGGGGAGCGGATTCTTTGCGTGAGGGCCTTGGAGGAGGGCGGCGAGCAGACCTTGTATGAGAGCGCCTGCGAATCATTGTGTAAAAAACAACAAGCCGCCTTGCAGAACAATCTAGAGCAAGGGGTGCGTTTTCAAGTGATTGCGGGGCTGGGTATTGGCCATGTAATGGAGAGTGCTCATTCTCTTTTACAGCAATACCCGCGGGGGGCGATGGCGCTTTTCGAGACGGATTGGATGCGCTGGGCAGGGTTGTTTGCCTTGTTTGATGTGCGGGAATGGTTGAGTCAAGAACGTCTTTATCTCTTTGCGGGGGAGAATGCTCCTCAAAACCTGGTGGAGTTTATTACCCAAGAGTATGTTTATCTTTTGCCCACCTCGCAATTCGCGTATGTGCTTGGGCATCTTCCCCGCCGGGAAGATGAAGCCCAGTTTTATATGCAGAAGGCGCGTCAAACGGCGGAATCGATTGAGCAGGCGCGTCAATCTTTTGATCAATCATTGAACACATTTCTAACCGCAATGAAAGAGCCGCCGCAGGTTTTTCGTACGGTTTGGAGTTGCGTCTCACGCGAAGCCTATATCCATTTTCCTCTTGCACGAGCCTTTATGGAGGGGTGGGAAAAACAAGGTTTTCGTTCTCAGCTAGAGCCTTTCGATCATCAGTTTACAACCAATTTTCGAATTGTAGGGCATTTGGTGGAGAGCCGGCCGGATGTGTTTTTTTCTATAAATACGTGGCCGGTTGAAATGCTGCTTGATCTTGGTTTTCAGAAAGAGACGGTAGAGTCGATGCCCCATCCGCGGGTGGGGTGGCTAGTGGATGATACGCGGTTGTACGAGGATGAGTTTTCGCCGGCACCGCTAACCTCGTGGGATTTCATTTTTTGTATTGACCGAACGTACATGGAGACTATTCGTCATCCCGCCCAGCAGGTGTATTTCCTTCCTCCCGCGAGTCAGTTTGAGAAGCCGGGGGACTATCGTGAAGAGTTTGCAGCGCCGATTTCGTATGTGGGATCGTTGCCGGATGTGATGGAGTCCTTGCAGCGATTGCCTGCGGGAGTGAGAGATCTGATTGAGCGGGTGGAGAGAGCGCGGCAAGGAGAGTATCGGGTTTCGTTTGTGGAGCATTGGCGCAGGTTGGAAGCGAAGGATGAAGAGCGGCTGCTTGGGGTTGCGCGGGAGTTTTGCGCGACGACGCATAAGGGGTTTACTAACGAACGCGCCATGCTGGAATATTTTCTTTATAATTGTGCGACCTTTTTGAAACGAAAGCGGATTGTAGAGGCTTTATTGCCTTTGGGGTTAAAGGTTTTTGGTCCCCAAGCCTGGTTGGATTGGCTTCCTGAAGAATATAAAGAGCGGTATGGGGGATTTGTCGCTTCTCGGGAGTTAGCGGATTGTTATGCTTCGGCGAAAATAAGTTTGAATATCCACAGTCATCAATGTCCCACTTGTTTGAATCCCCGTGATTTTGATGCCGCGATGGCGGGGAGTGTGGTCTTAGGCGATTGGGTGGAAGATATGGAGAGGGATCTCTTCTGTCCAGGGAAGGAGATCTATGCGTTTCATCATGAAGAGGAAGCGGTCGAGAAGGCGCAATGGTTATTGCACGATGAAGATCAGTTGGACGCGAGTCAAGAGCGGGTGCGAAGGCGTATCCTGAAAGAGCATCTCTATGAACACCGGGTCCAAAGGGTGTTAGAGAAGATCAAAGCCTCCAAAGGATAAGGTTGTGCATTTCCTCGGAGGCTTTTTTTATGGATCCTCACGAAAGTGAGCCCTTTTTTTGGAGAACGCCTTGGGGTTGTGTTCCGCTTGTCTCCGCGCGGCCTTAAGGGCCGCTTGCTACGAAAGCCGCTCCACACAAGCCCCTTCGACGTTTTGGTTCTATTGATTCGGATCGAAAAAAGGCATGACTTTCATTTATAGAATCATGTCATGTTTCCTTTTCGAGGTCTCAACAAATACTCAACGACAGGAAGAACCTTTTTTTATTGGTATCAGGCGCTTTTTATTTCACGTTCATTAATGTTTTCATAATCAGCATATCCAGGGCTTCGTAGTTGCGTTGGGTGCGGTAGCGTTTGAGGCTGGCGCGGTCGATGGAGCGCGAAATGGTTAATAAGAGGTTAAACATTTCGCGGCTGTTTTTTAGGTGCATGGTGGCGTCTTTGTCTTTTTGGGTGCGTAAGGCTTTTACGTCGAGCCCGACATATTCCCCGTTGAGTCCGAAGCCGTGTTGATCCAAGACATCCACTTGATCGAAGGCGCGGCGCAGGTTCACCATACCAAAGGCGCGGTCTTGGTCAAATTTTAAGCCGTTTTGATCGTTAAGGTGGACGCTCCAAAGTTTTTTACAGGAGAGGGCGAAAGCCATATCATCAGCGGGGTCCAAGCCTGCGAGCACGGAGTGGGCTGATTCGATCAAGGCACCAACTCGATCGGGATCTTTGGCACGATAGGAGAGGGCGAGGAAGTGGCCGACGGTGGGCGAGTACATTTGATCCATGGGTTCATTGGGTTTCATTTCGCCCAGGATTTTGATTTCGGAATCGTGGTCTAAAAGGATGTCGAGCCATTCCACCATGCGGTCGATGGATTCGACCGGATCTTTGGCTTCGCGCAGGTAGGTGCCTTCGCGAGCAGGCCACCAGACGATTAATTTAGTACCGATCATATTGGCGATATCGACGGCGCGTTTGGAGCGATCGATGGCGTATTGACGTTCTTTTTTGCTATTGGAGGTAATCCCGCCGTCGATGGTGCGGGGATCTTCCCATAAACGAGGGGCAATGAATTCGGGTTCAAGTTCCTCGCCTTCGATCATTTTGCGGACTCGGGTTACGCCTCGTTTGGTTTGGGTCTCATCCCAATCGGCGGGCACTACATCATCATCGTGCAATTGGACGCCAGTGAAACCAAGCTTTTTGTATTCTTTCAATTTGTTACCAAAGGAACGTTCTTTTCGTACGGCAGGTCCGAAGGGATCCGCCCCTTCATGGATGTTCCAAGGACCAAACGAAAAGCGGTATTTATCTGTGCGTCCTTGTTGATTGTTCGATGATTTTTTTGGGGTTTTACGAGCCATGCTATTCCTCCATTTGTTATAGTTTATTTATGTTTGTTATCAACAAATAAATAAAAGTCAATCAAAGCAACTTCTGTGATTATGCCATGGAAGTAAATCCCTGTACAAGGTGAAATGTAAAAAAACAAAGTTTTATAGTCTTTTTTTGTATTGCATCAACTTCTTGATATACTTATTTTCCAAATAAAAAAGAAGATCATCACGGATTCTTTCTGCTTTTTTTTGTAAGAAAGGAGCCTTCCATTTTTTTAGTGCAGACCTAAGGTTTGCACTTATCCCAAGAAAAATTTGTTTTACGCAAATGTTTGTAATGTATTTTTGCGATCCATTACTTGTATTCAAAAATATCAAGAAGGAAGGTTGTTACTATGTCTCGTATTTCTCCAAAACCTGAGAAAAAGTATCCATGGTATGCACGATTTTTCTTTTGGCTGCAGCGAAAAAAGTATGGTCAGGTGTTAGAGCCGGCTAAGTTGTGGGCGCGTTCTCCTCGCGTGTTTTTGGGAGTCGCTGCGCTTTATGGTGCGTTGGATCGGAAGGGATCTCCTATTGATCCTATGCTGCGAGCGTTGATCACGGTCAAGGTTTCGCAAATCAATTGGTGTACATTTTGTGTGGATATTAATTCAGCGACGGTCTTAAAACGGGGAGGATCGGAGCCGAAATTGAAGCATTTGGAGAATTATAAAGGAAGCGATTCTTTTACTGATAAGGAGAAGATTGTTTTGGAATATGCGGAAGCGATGACTCTTACGGAGGCTGTGGTAACCGATGAAATGTTTGACCGATTGCGTCAGTATTTTGATGAGGATGCGCTATGTGAATTGACGGGATTGATTGCGTTTCAGAATCTTTCGAGTAAGTTTAATGCGACTTTGGATGTCCAGCCCCAAGGCTTTTGTGACATGGCCCCCCAAAGGAAAAAAGAAGAAGACAAGAAGGAGGTTCACGTAGATTCATCCTTGGGCAATAAGTAGGCAGGCAAGGTTTTGTTTAGCTCTGTACGATTTTTTTGATGGTTTCGATCAGCCGTTGGTTTTCCTGTTCGGTTCCGATGGCGAGACGCAGAGCGGATTGTTTGAGACCCAGGTTGGCGGTTTGATCGGAGACCAGGAATCCTTTTTGGGCAAGTTGCTGCGCCGGGTTTTCGATCTTGGTATCAAAGAGGGCAAGGAGGAAGTTGGTATGGGAGGGAAAGACTTGTAGGCCGAGTTGGGTGAGTTCATGGGCGAGCTGATTGCGTCGATGAATGAGCTCATAAATGCGTTTTTGGTAGATCTCGTGATCTTCGAGGGCGGCGATGGCGGCGGCTTGGGCTAAGGCATTGACCGGGAAGGTCATGGCAAAGCGTTCCAGGGTTTGGATGAGTTCCTCATGGGCGACCATATAGCCTAAGCGCAGTCCAGAGAGACCGAAACTTTTGGAGAGGCTGCGAAAGATGATGAGGTTTTTGTATTTGTGAATCAAGTCGACAAGGGTTTCTTCGCTGAATTCATAGTAGCATTCATCGATGACAAGGATGCCGGGCAGATCGTTGATATACCGCACCAGCTGTTCTCTTGGGGAGAGGGTGCCGGTGGGATTGTTAGGATTGGCGACGAAGGTGAGTGCCACACCGCTGCGTTCATCTTGGGTGATATGGGAAAGAGGAGGGAGGGCGAATGTGGCGGTACGGCGAACGGTTTGGGTGTAGATGTCATGGCGATGGGCTGCGAACTGGTAGACGAAGAAGCTAGGCTCGAAGGTCAGGACTTTTTGGCCAGGGATACAAAAGGTAACGACGGCGAGGTCAATCAGTTCATCAGAGCCATTGCCGACCAGAATATTATGGGGGCTAACACCGTGTCCCACATAGTCCGCCAAGGCTTCGCGAAGTTGGATGGCGTTGGTATCAGGGTAGCGGTTGGCGTTCTGGGCGGCTTCGTAAATGCTTTGGAGTACATGAGGGGTTGGGGTGTAGGGATTTTCTCCCAGGTGAAGGTAGACTTGGGTTTTGGTTTCCCGCCAGAAGGAGGGGATATCTTTTCTTGGGGGGAGAGAGTGTTTCATAGGGGATTCCTCGCATAAAAAAGGGGCGCTCCCACGGTGAAAGCACCCCAATTTGTCAAACCGAAGCTACAATTAGTCAGCGCCCATGCCATCTTCGAAGGAGCCAGCAGCGACCGGGAAGCAGAGGTGATCGCGGACGTATTGAATGCCGTTGGCACTGCAGGCATCGAGGTCGATATGTGCGCTTTCGGCTTCAACCACCATGGGGGCGGTTTTGGTACCCATGATCTGGCAATAGCGGGTGGGATAGTCGATTTGAATCATCAGTTCGACGAAGCGGTTCATATTGATATCGCCAGTGGGCAGGTCGGTGAACTGCATCCCGCGTTTTGGCCAATCGGGATCCATGGAGCGGAGAGCGTGTTCGGGGCGAACCACGTGATTTTTAATGTGGCAGCCGTAGCAGCGATCGGCGAGGCGTAAGAATCTTTGTTCCCAGCCTTCGCCTTCCCAGCAGTGGGAGGGATCGACATTGACGCCGAGGCATTTGTCGTGATCGCAAATCTCTACGAGCATTTGGAAGTCTTCGGTGCACATGGCGCCGGTTCCGGGGTGAATTTCATGGCAGATATAAAAGCCTAATTGGTTAGCGCGTTCACGAATCTTGGCGGTTTTTTGAACGAAGCGTTCTTTTCCTTCTTTGACTAAGTCATATCCTGGACCCGCCCAGAAGCCCCAGGGATAACCGGTGGCTATTTCCCAACCAAAGGCGACTCCCCAGAACATGGGAATAATTTTCACATTTAATTCGGCAGCGAGGTCGAACATTTTGAGGATATAATCCTCAGCCCATTGTTCGATTTCCTGCAATGATTTTTGCGCCACGTCTCCTGGAAGGAAGGGTTTGATGGTAGGGCTGCCGGTCCATGCGGTGGTATGGACCCAGAAGGGGCAGTGCATAGAGAACCCATCCAAATGCAACCCTCGTGAATCAAATGCGGATTTGATTTCTTGGGCACTTTTGCCTTCCAGCATAAAATTGGATGGTTGAGCGCCGGCGGCTCCTGATTGTTTGGCGAAATCCAGAAATCCTTCCAAACCTTTTGGCCCATGTTGGGCACCTTCGACACTTGGATGGAAGCACGGTTGTGCCATAATCAATTCTCCTTTTCATAATGTGTTTTATAGTCGCACGGAGAGAAAGGTTTCCCCACGCCTTTCTCTGCATAATGACTATATTAAATTTCAAACTTACTCTTTTTTGCAAAATTCCTCAAGATGTGTTTAACTAGAATTTCATGAAAAAATAACGAAACGCTTATTCAAGCGAATTTTGTAATTTTGTGATCTGTTCTTCGAGGCGGTCGATTTTTTTGTTGAGTTCATCGATGCGTTGGTTTTGGGATTGAAGCATGGCTTGTTGGGTTGAAAAAGAAGTTTGCAAGCCGGAAATTCTTTCTTCGAGATTTTCAACATCCCGTTGGAGGGCTCTAATATCGCGGGTGCCTAAATTTCCAAAGAAGAGAACAATGAGGATGAGGAGAATAATAGTTCCGCATCCAAGGGTGGCGCGATTGTTGTAATCGAAAAAGACTTGGGAGCGTCTCATGTGTTGGTAATTGTTGGGTTCTTGGTATTCCATATTGGTTGTTATTGATCCTTCTGGCGTTGATTAAATTGTTGGCGTTCTTTTTGGGTATAGTAGACATAGTGATCCCAAGGCGATTGTTCTTGCATGCGGGGATCCTCGGTTTGTTTGAGGTATGCTTCCATGCGTGCTTTCAGGGACTTTTTGATTTCTTGGTAGTCGGGATTTTCTGCGAGATTATGGATTTCGCCGGGATCGTTTTCCAGATCATAGAGTTCTTCCGGTGGGCGTTTTTCGAAAGCGAGTAGGAAGAAGTTTTTTATAGCGGGATCTTCCTTGTGTTCGAGCATATAGGATTTGGATGGGCTGCCGTCGATATCCCCGTAATTCCCTCGCTTGGCGCTTTCATTGTCAGGGACGCCCGCAGGCCAACGGTCGGGTTCGTAGTTACGAATATAGCGGTAGCGATGGGTGCGGAGGGAGCGCATGGGATAGCCGACATCCTTGGGACGGCAGAGGGTGTGGCGTTCAAAGTAGGTGATATTGAAGTCCCGTTGGGGATCGATGCGGTCTTCTTCGTCGCTTTGAAGAATAGGCATTAGGCTACGGCCGGCCATTTGTTTGGGGATGGGGAGTCCCGCGGCTTCGAGAAAGGTGGGTGCTACATCGACCAGACTCACCATGTCATTGACAACGCGGCCACCGGGAATTTTCTTAGGCCAGAACACGACAAAGGGTTCGCGGGTCCCCATGTCGTATAAATTGGCTTTGCAGCGGGGGAAGGGCATGCCGTTATCGGAAGTGGCAATGATCAGGGTATTCTCTAATTCGCCTTTTTCTTCCAAGGTGTTGATCATACGCATGAGATGGGCATCGAGGTGTTCGATTTCGTGATAATAATCCAGGACATCGCTGCGAATTTCAGGGGTATCGGGATAGGAGGGTGGAAGTTTGGCGTCTTCCAGTTTTTTGCCGGAATTTAATCCTGCGCCTTTTTCATAGACGCGATGCGGTTCGAAGGGGCCGTACCAGAAGCAGAAGGGTTGGTCTTGGGGGCGATCCTCGAGAAAGGCATCGAAGTTGGCGGCGTAGTCGATATTGTTCATGCCTTCGGGGCGAGGTTTGAGTTTGATTTGGTTATAGGCCTGGCCTGTGGGAGAGTCTTCCCAGCCTCCGGCTTTGAGGAAGCCTGGTCCCCAGGTTTTTCCTGTGGAGCCGATGGCATAGCCCGCTTTTTCGAGTAATTTGGGGAAAACGGGAAATTTGCTGGGTAAGGCTCCATACAGCAGGCTTCCCTCTTCCAGACGCCAGGCGTGTTGCCCGGTGAGGACAGCACTGCGGGAAGGGGTGCAGGAGGGGGCGGCGGTGAAGGCATAGTTGAAGAGGACACCCTCGCGTGCGAGGCGATCGAAGGCGGGGGTATGGATGCCTTCGTCGCCGTAGGCTCCTACGTGGAGCCAGGATTGATCGTCGGAGATGACGAAGAGGATGTTGGGGCGTTCTTTTTGGCTATGGGCGGGGAGGTGGTTTAGGGAGGTTAGGGCTAACCCGCCGGCAAGACCGCGGCTTAGGGTACGTAAAAATCCACGACGGTTCTCATTCATGATAGGCACTTTCTTTATTATTGGGTTCTTTGTGCATTGCATTTGGAGAAAAATTCAGGCTCATCACGAAAGTGAGTACTTTTTTTTGGGGAAAACGCCTTGGGGATGGGTTTCGCTTGTCTCCGCGCGGCCTTAAGGGCCGCTTGCTTTGAAAGCCACTTCACACAAGCCCCTTCAGGGTTTTAGTTCGATTCATGTCAATTGAAAATAACCATAGTTCTCACTTTAGAATCATGTTTTCTTTTCAATGCCTCAAAAAGTACTCAAATACAGGATGAACCAAAATTCAATTATGGGTTTAGTGTATCAAACTGAGGGGTTGAAAATCAACCTAAAGGGGGTCGGCGCCGCGCTGGAGGATGTCGAGGTAGTCGGAATAGACAAACAGGCGGTTTCGTTGTTTGCCGGTTAGTTCATTTACGATGCCAAGTTTTAGGAGATCATCCATGGCTTTTCTTATAGTGGGGGTGGAGATAGGAAGATTTTCTGATTTGGGGGGGATGGGGGTGATAGGCTTCTTTTTAATGTATTGGAAAAGAAGCATGGCGGATCCTGCGGCTCGCCCTAGGCTCTTAATTTTCTGTTGATCCCGATGGATCAGATTCATAATATCTTGGGAGGTGGTGCAGGCTTGATCGGAGGTATCTTTGATTGCGGTTAAGAAGAAATCAAACCATGGAAACCAATCGCCTTTTTCGCGTACTCGCTGCAATAAATCATAATACGTGCTTCGATAGGTTTTGAAATAAAGGCTGAGGTATAGTATCGGTTCTTGCAAAATATTAAGCCTACATAGCATAAGGGTAATGAGCAGGCGTCCCAGTCGGCCGTTGCCATCTAAAAAAGGGTGAATGGTTTCGAATTGGTAATGCACCATGGCGATTTTGATGAGTGAGGGGGTGGAAGGGGTTTCTTCGTGGAGAAACTTTTCGAAGGCGTTTAGGCATTCGTTCAAGTGATCCGGCGGTGGGGGCACGAAAACGGCGTGTTGGGGAGTGCTGCCACCCAGCCAGTTTTGGCTCTTGCGAAATTCGCCGGGTTGTTGACTGCTTCCTCGTCCGGAGGCGAGTAGGATGTTGTGCATTTCGCGGATTAGGCGAAGAGAAAGGGGGAAACCTTCGCGGAGGCGGCGGATGCCATGATCCAGGGCCGCCACGTAGTTGGATACTTCTTTGACATCGTCGAAAGGGACACCGGGGGCCTGGTCTAGTTCGAATAAGAGCAAATCGGAGAGGGAGGATTGGGTCCCTTCGATTTGGGAGGAAACCACGGCTTCTTTGCGTGCATACATATATAGGAAGAGAGAAGTATCGGGAAGGAGGGTGGTGATTCCGTCCAATCGGCCAAGGGCATAGTTGGCCTGATCGAGCTGTGCTTGCAGCTGGTCTAAGGGAATAGGGCAATGTTTGGGCAGGGGATGGGGCACAAAGGCTTGATAACGCCCACCTGTGATGGATCCCGCGAATTTTTCACCAAGCATAAGGAAAGAAACCTTTCTTAAGAAAAAGTCTTAAGAAAGGATAGCGGCTTATCCTTTCTTAGTGGACGGGAATAATCCATTTTTTGGGACAAACGTTTCGGAGATGTTGTTTTGCTTGTCTCCGCGCGGCCTTAAGGGCCGCTTGCTCTGAAAGCCGCTTCACACAAGCCCCTTCAGGGTTTTGGTTCGCATTTATATCCATTGAGAATAACTAATTGGTTCTCACTTAAGAATCATGTCACGTTTTTCTTTAAATGGCTTAAAATGCACTCAAATACAGGATGAACCGTAAGAAGTGTTTCTCTATTACTGAGTTATTCGCTGCGCCAAGCGTCGAAATCCACGAGTTCTCCGTCGCGAGTGGAATAGTAAATGGTAATGGGTTGACAACAGACTTCACAATCTTCGAGGTAAGTTTGCTCTTCCACCGTGGGATCGAGGAGGACGGAAATCTTTTGCCAGCAATAGGGACATTGAAAAAATTGTTCGAGTTCAATCATGGTTTCTGTTTATGCATGAATAAGGAGTTTTTGGTTTATGTTATGTAATTATTATATCTTGGTTTTGCTGCCCATTGGAGTCGGTAGAACAAAGTGTGGCCTATTTAGGTTTTCCTATTCGCCGATGATTTTGACGAGCGCGCGTTTTTTGCGGCGGCCGTCGAATTCACCGTAGAAGATTTGTTCCCAGGGGCCGAAGTCGAGTTTGCCGTCGGTGATGGCAACCACCACTTCGCGCCCCATGATTTGGCGTTTCATGTGGGCATCGGCGTTATCCTCGCCGACGTTGTGTTTGTATTGGTTCACGGGTTCGTGGGGGGCGAGTTTTTCCAGCCATACGTCGTAATCGTGATGGAGGCCGGATTCGTCATCGTTAATGAAGACCGAGGCGGTGATGTGCATCGCGTTGCATAGGACGAGTCCATTTTGGACGCCGGATTCGCGCACGCATTCTTCGATTTGGGGGGTAATATTGATGAAGGCACGACGAGTCTTAACTTCGAACCATAGTTCTTTACGTAAATGTTTCATGGGAAATGGCTCCTTTCTGATTTTATTATCATCAATGTAGATTATCACAAAAGTGAGTACTTTTTTGAGAGAAAAGGCCTTGGGGATGGGTTCTGCTTGTCTTCGCGCGGCCTTAAGGGCCGCTTGCTGCGAAAGCCGCTCCACACAAG
>CAYQOX010000025.1:0-65620 GCA_964419335.1 uncultured bacterium
TCCACAGTCATAACACATCATCATCGCTTCTAGATTATTCTTTGAATTCAAACCTGGAATCTCGACAACTTTACGATCAAAATAGGCTCAAGGGTGGGTCAAAAACCAAACGTTGCAAGCATGTCGTTCACAAAAGGAAGGAGAATGAATAAGAAAATTTAACGAATCGAGTAAGTTGGCACATAATTTACAAAATTAAAGCAACTTTCATGCCAGAATGGTTTATGAATGTAAGTTTTGACATATTTTTTTCTCCTGTATTTTAGGGATGATAAACATCATTACAGTATCATATCACAAAAACGGTTTTTGAGATAGTATAAACTACACTTTTACATACATTTTTGCTAACGCCTTAACTAAACGGCATTGAGTATAATATTACACGAGCATAAAAACATCAACAAATAATCTTAAATTATTTATGAACGGTTTTTTTTGAGTCCTTAAGCAATTTGTCTTGAATTTGTTTTTTTCGCTTTAAATCGTTTTCTGAGAGGGGATTACCGGGTTTGCTTATCCCAAAACTATTTCGTACTGGATAGAAACTTCGGTTTTCAATCTTAAAATCGTCAAGTATAATAGGAGTATGAACGAATCCCGCGAAATCCAAGATAAACTGCAATTACAGTTCGTGTCCTTGTTGCTGCACGATTTGGAGACGCCCATCGCGGTCTCCAAGCATTTCCTAAATCGTGTGGTGGAAGGGCGTTATGACCCCAATAATCCTGCCCATCAAAGCCTTGCTCAATCCACCCTGTCCGCCATCCATCGGGCTGAGCGAATCCTCGAAGATGTGCTCGATCAGGCCCGGAATGAGGGTTCGCAACTATCGGTCAATAAATCCGAAGTGAATTTTAAAGAACTCATTGAAGCGTGTATTTCTGTGGTTCTTCCCTTGTTACAGGATAAAGAAATCACATTGGAGAAACAAATTGATTCAGCCCTTTCTTCCCCGTTCTTTCTTGATGAGTTGCTCACTACGCGGGTTATCGATAATTACCTTGTGAATGCGATCCGTCATACCCCGCGAAAATCGGCGATTCATCTGATCGCTCAACGCGATGAGGAGGGCTTGTTTTTCGAATTGAGAAATCCTGGAATGGTGGACGAGAACATGGACATCGGGGATATCTTTCGCCCCGAAAAACAGGTAGAATTACGCCAGCAAAGGAAAATGTTGGGGAACGGCTTGGGATTGAGCTTTTGCCGGATAGCGATCGAAGCCCAAGGGGGAACGGTCGGCGCAAGAAACCGGGCTTCGAATGAGGTGGGATTCTGGTTTCAAATTCCTTTGTGTGAGAGGAGCGATATCCATGGTTGAGAAAGTCAATACACAGGCAGATACGTATCTACGTTCTGGCTCCAATGAACTCAAAGTGCTGGAGTTCTCCACCGGGGGAGAACCCTACGGCATCAACATCCTTAAGGTGAGCCGGGTTTTAGCCGAGATGGAAGCGTTTACGATTGTGCCGGATGCCCACCCAGCCGTGCGGGGCGTTTTCAATAATCACAACCAGGTAATTCCTGTCCTGGATCTGAAATATTTCCTCTATGGAGAAAAAACCTCGCTTGACGATAAATACCGTATCATCGTAACTGAATTTTTCGGGATTCATAACGCTTTTCTGGTTGAACATGTAGAAGCGGTGCACACGGTGCTTTGGGAAAAAGTTATTAACGCCCAAAATGTGCTGAAGATCAAACAAAATCCCTATGTAATCTCCATCGTTCGCCCCACCGAAGACCATATGATTCTTTTGCTCGATTACGAAACCATTATTTTGAAAGTCACTCCTGAGCAAGTCCAGTATGAATCCCAGCGCAGTGATGCGGTTCCCGTAGATGGTCAGCATAAGAAAGTCCTGCTGGCGGAGGATAGTTCTTCTGTGCGAGAAATGCTCACCCTGGAACTCGAGGATCATCAATTTTCTGTGCTGGTTGCGCATGATGGCGAAGAGGCGCTTGAACTCCTGCAAAACCATAGCGATATCGATATTGTTATTTCTGATGTCGAGATGCCACAAACCGATGGCCTCGCCTTAACCAAGAAGATCAAAGAAAATCCCTCGACTCAAAATATTCCCGTGATCGTCTATTCCTCCATCGGTGATCCAGGAATGAAAGAACGCGCGAAGTATCTGCAAGCTGAAGAACATATAACCAAACTGAATCTGGATGAACTCTTCGAAAAAATCGAAGCCTTATTATACAAACAAGACGCTCCTGCGAGTTGACATTTTCTCGATTCACAGGAAAGATAATATGCGAAGCGAGTTTTGTATGCGAATGAATTGTTGACGTGTGAAACATAGCCCTCTTCCTCAAAAAAAAAGCGAAGTTTTTTGGAGAAAAAACTTCGCTGTAGCCAAAAGTGGGGAGGAAGAAACTCTATGTTTACGAACGGTTCTTAGGAACCGTTATTTTTTTGCGTTGAAGAAGGGAACATCCTGTTTTTTATACGAATGAATTTTACACATTCCCTTTGAACACCCTTTATCTTCCACTGTATGTATATGTCATTCATTACCTGAAAAATGTTCCTCTAAATTTATTATGAATTAACATTTTTGTTGAAGATTATTCATCTTTCTTTTTGAACCAGCCCATATTATCCAAGCCAACGAATATCAGTCTTCAGATCGGAATAGGCTAAGCGGGTGGGACAGCCGCGGCTCTCGTTCGATTGCTGATTCCGTCCACGGTTCGCTTGATTGTTTTGCGGATCATTCCAATAATTCTTGCGATTCGAATAGTTGTTCACCGGGCGGCGTGCGTCTTTACGAATACCGTTCATTGTTCTAACCCTCCTTATTAGGGGCTTTGAAGCAAGGTTGTAAGGGATATGGATTTCAGGCAACCTTACTTAAGTTTTCGTTTTTTAATTTTAGGTGGTTACTATTCGAATAGTGTTTTTCCCACATTAAAACGTCATTTAAAAACGTTCATTTATTAGTACGTTTGAAAAGGAAAAAATGTTGCAAAAAAATTTGAAAAAATGTAGTTGGGCAATTTTTTCTCAGCGTAACGGATGAAGAAGGGTACATCTTTATTCTTGGATGGGGTTCCAACCAAAGCGCGCTTGACGGGCATAGTCACGCAGTAATCCATCAACCAAGGTTCTAACCCGCCGATCGGGGTGATTTTGGAGGGCGCTGATTCTTGACCAGATTGGCGGGCTGATTGCAGGAAGGGCATTGATGAACTCGACCCGTTGCTTTGGATCCCAAGCGAGAGGATCGGCTTCGATGTGCGATAGGAAGGACATCACCTTTTGCTCTTGTTTTTCAATGGTTTCTTTTGAATAGGGAGAATACTCGTGTTCCCAATGAAATTCTTGAAAGGCAAAATAGGCATTCTCATGGATATCATACGTAGCGATAAATAGAACCAACAGCCCCGAAAAAAGAAACCGGGAGAATACAACGATCTGCGAAGATGGTGGGCTGGAGAAGGGATTCATGCTTCCTCGCCCGATAAGCAACAAGGAAAATTGAATCATGATCAAACATTCCCACGCGAAGGGTAAAAAACCAAGAAAGCCCAAAAGCGGCATTTCGAAATATCGTACATTTTGAGTAATCGGCACGGTGTATAACCATTTCGCCCCCGCCCAATAGTTCCAGAATTCCCATAAGACGCCACAGATTGCCCCCGAAGCGAAGACCCATGCGATCAGGGAACGCTTTCCTGCATACCATAGGCGTAACAAAGAATAGCCACCACCCCAGTAACTAAGCGGTTCCAATAAAAAGATAAAACCAATCCACACAAAGCCAAAAAGATAATGGCGTGCTTCTCGTATGGGAAGAATCAAAGGAACGATGACGCATAGCGCACCGAAAATGAAGCAAGCGTATAAAAGGCGCCGCGAGGGTTTTTGTTCTGATGTGAACGTTTCTTTGGGCGGCCATAGCGTTAAGAACAATTCGTAAGTCAAGAGAAGGGCGGGAGTGATTGTGGCAAAGGAAAGCACGTAACAAATATAGCGGTGAATCATATTGCCGGGCAGGTTGATATAAACCCAATTTTCAAGATAGCAATTATAAAACTCGAAAATCAGCCACCAAAACACGGAGGCGATGGCCATGAAAACAAAGAAGCCAAAACGATCGGCAAGAAAGGATTCACCGCGGCGATATTTAATCAAACCATCCAAGGTGAATATATATCCCCACCACATGATGAGAGTAAAATGGGTGTAGAAGGGTTCGATTTGGGGAAATAACAAAAACTGGCTGACGAGAAGAATGGCTATCCCTAGCCAAAACCAAAAGGGCGGTTTTTGTAAAGGTTCCTTCCAGCCTAAGAGGTCATGAGATTCGTACGTTCCTGCTGATTTTGGTGGTGCAATAAAATTCATGCGACTTGCTCTCGATTTTGAGGGACTTGAGTAGCCCGCTCCATAATTCGTTCTTGTGACGCTTCTTCGTGGTGTAGTTCTCCAACCAGGTATCCCCGGTTCATAATCAAAATCCGATCCGCCATCCCCACCACTTCAGGCAATTCGGAGGAAATCATCAAAATGCCCGCGCCCCGGCGTAGCAACTCGTTCATGAGTAAATAAATCTCGCGTTTGGCGCCGACGTCGATTCCCCGAGTGGGTTCATCGAAGATAAAGAGTTCAGAGTGAGCCAACAGCCATTTTGCTAAAACGACTTTTTGTTGGTTCCCCCCAGACAGATGACGTATGTCGGTTTCGGTGCTTGGGGCTTTGATTCGAAGTTCGTCCATGGATTTTTGTGCTTGTTCTTTTTCTAATCGAGTTTGGACAAACAGCATATGGCAAAATTCACGTAAGGTGGGTAGGGTAATATTTTCACGTACCTTCATACCCAGGATCAGACCGTGGTTTTTGCGGTCTTCTGTTAATAAGCATATTCCTTTATGAATAGCATCTTTGGGGGAAGCAATTTTTATCGTTTCCCCTTGAAATGTAATCGTGCCTTCATCCGGTTGATCCGCGCCAAAGATCATCCGCGCTACTTCAGTACGTCCCGCTCCAACAAGTCCGGTTAGGGCTACGATTTCTCTCTCACGAATGTGAAACGAGATATCATGCACAAAGCCGCGCGATAATCCTTCTACCCGTAAGATTTCTTTCCCGGGGAGAAAGGTTTCTTTTGGGAACTCATCGGTGATTTTGCGTCCTACCATCATCTCGATAATCTCATTTCGGGTGAGGCCCTCCACTTCGTGGCAGCCGATGCGTTCGCCATCGCGTAAAACTGTAAGACGGTCGCACACTTCAAAGATTTCTTCTAATCGGTGCGAGATATAAATCACGCCCACCCCCTGGTCTCTTAATGTGCGGATCAGCGAAAAAAGATTTTGGAGTTCATGGGTCGTCAAAGTGGCGCTGGGTTCATCCATGGCGATGACACGCGCATCCACAGAAATCGCCTTGGCGATTTCGACCATTTGTTGTTGGGCGATGGAAAGATTTTGGATTGGAGTTTCCAGATCAAGTGAGATTCCCAAGCGTTCGAGTAATTGTTCGGCTTGTTTTTTTTCTTGTTGAAAATGAACGAAACCAAAGCATGTAGGTTCACGTCCTAAAAAAATATTTTCAGCCGCTCCCAATTGAGGGACTAGATTAAATTCTTGATAGATGATCGATATCCCCCATTCTTGGGCACGAAGAGGAGAATCGATGGTAACGGGTTTTCCGTAAAGAAAAATCTCACCCGTATCCATGGTATCTGCGCCCGCTAAAATTTTCATCAGCGTGGATTTTCCCGCTCCATTCTCTCCCACGAGAGCATGAACTTCTCCCTCGCGTACATCAAAGTCTACCTTTTTTAAGGCTTGTACACCGGGATAATTTTTCACGATCCCTTTCATTTGCAGAACCATGTTTGCTTGCTCCTTCGCCGTGACAAAACCACCATTATCTAAACTTTACAAAGAAACCGATTATTTGTCGAGCGTTAAAAAAAGGGCAGTGTAGCGCCGCCCTTTTCTAATAATTTGCAGTAAATACCATTACTCTTCCACATTGAGATCCAAGGCTTTGGCTACACTTTTATCAACCACAGTCTTTCCCTCTTCATGCTGGACAAGTCCAAATCCCCGATCATACTCCCACTTTGTCCAACCGATGTTATATTTTTCCAGTGCAATACGAAGATCATGATGCCATTGAGTCCGATCTTCAGGCGGCGAATAGCGGTTGTACACTCCAAACTCATTACAGCATAAAAAGAGACCATGTTTACTTGCCCAATCAGCCACTTCTTCGATCTCTTCTTCCATTTTCTTCGCGTTCCAGCGCTCTTCGCCATAACGCTTCAACGCATTTTTGGGTCCTTCGTCTTCAAGTTGTTCTATGGCCTCTTTTACGTTATCCGGCGTTGAGGGATAAGGCACGTTACGCATAGGTTTCACAACATCCGAACTCCATGTCGCTCCCTGATGAGTAAAGAAAAAGGGAGAGTAATAATGGAATTTATACACGATGTTGGGATCGCTCAACGGTTCCATTTGCATCAACGATACACGGTTCGCCCATTGGGCACCGGATACGAGAATCGTGTGCTTAGGAGCCACGGAGCGTATGGTTTTTACCAAGCGTTCTTGAATAGGAAACCATTTTTCTTCATTACCCCGAAATACGGGTTCATTCATAATTTCCAAGAAGACCTTATCCGGATCAAACTTCTTTAAGTGTTTGGCAAACGATTTCCAAAATTGAATAAACGTTTCGACATACTCTTCATCGCTTGCCAGGGCGCCGGAATAATTACTCGAGCCTTCACGCTGTGATACGCTGTGTAGATCCACCACCAGCGCCAGATCATAGCTCAGTATTTTGCGAAATCCCTCATCCATGATGGGCAGTGCATCTTCATTCAGGAGATTGTCTGAATCTTCATCAAACACAGCAGGCATATCAATCGGAATACGCACATGGTTGAATCCCAGCGATTTGATCAAGGTGAAATCCTCATCATCAAAACGCGTTTCTAACGGCGAGAGTGCACCCGTCGAAGGCCACATCCAGCGGGTTAGGTTAATCCCGCGAGCTAGATTTTCCACGCGCTTTTCTAAATCTGTAGATTCCTGTCCTACGCTCGTTGAAGGCATACCACACATACCTACTATAAAGAGCAGGCTTATCATTCCTACATACAAATAGGTTTTGCTCTTTGACATCTACTTTTTCCTTTCTTTTTATTTTCTATGCAATACATCTCCTATAGCATACCATAATTCTGTTTCCTTATAGAATATGTTGGAAATCGAATATTCATCTTTAAAAGATCACGAGATTCATGGCATAATCGATAAAAATCCAAGAAACAAGGTGCGTTGAATCATGAAAAAATACAATATTCTTCTTCTTTATGCCGATCAACACCGTGGGATGGATCTTCATTGTGCAGGCAATCCCCAACTTTCTACCCCTAACCTAGATCGGCTTGCTCGTGAAGGAACTTATTTTCAAAACGGAATTGCGAACTGCCCGGTATGTACACCCAGCCGAGCGATTTTGCTCACGGGAAAATATCCTTTGAGCAATGGAACTTTGGTCAATGATCTGCCACTCTCTACGGGTCAGGATACCTTGGCCACGCTTTTACGTGCGCAGGGATACAAAACGGGATACATTGGAAAGTGGCACTTGGATGGGATCCCCCGCAGCAAGTTTACCCCGCCGGGTCCACGGCGTCAGGGATTTAATGACTTTTGGGCTGTGTACAATTGCCATCATAATTATTTCGCGGCCAAATATTATCTCGACAATCCTGAACTTATTCAATTACGTGGGTATGAACCCGATATCCAAACTGATCTGGCGCTTCATTTTATCGAGCAAAACAAAGAGAATCCCTTCTGTCTCATGCTTTCTTGGGGGCCGCCCCATGCTCCTTATCACTTAGTTCCCAAAAAGTATCGTAATCAATATCCCCGCAAGGAAGTTGATGTTCGTTATAATGCGCTCGATGCATCGCAACGTACAGTGGGCGATTACTATGCTGCCATTACCGCTTTGGATCATAACGTGGGATTATTGCTTCAGGCCTTGGAAGAAAAAGGGTTGCGTGAAAATACGATTGTTCTTTATACTTCCGATCATGGCGATATGCTTTACTCCCATGGACGGATTAAGAAACAACAGCCTTGGGAAGAATCGATCCATGTTCCCTTGATTATGTCCGCTCCAGGTTTAATCCCTGCGAATCAACGTTTGGATACCCTGATCGGGAGTGCTGATATCACACCGACCTTGCTTGGTCTGCTGGGCGTAGAAATACCGGAAGCCATGCAGGGGATGGATCGCAGTCCTATCATTCAGAAACAATCCGACGAGGAGTATGCGTCCGTACCTATTATGGATATCGTGCCTGCTGATCAATCCAACCGGTGGTATGGTCGTGAATGGCGCGGGGTTCGTACAAAACGCTATACCTATGCGCGTTGGCGTGAAATGGAGTGGGTGCTCTATGATAACCAAGAGGATCCTTATCAACTGCGAAACCTGATTTACGATCCAGAATATTACTCGTTACGTAGGCGATTGGAAGAGGAATTACAGCAATGGCTAGATCGGCTGGGGGATCGTTTTCTTTCTGCCGAAGAGCATTTACGCGAATTAGGGCAATACCAAAAATATGTGGAACGTCAAAAGCATTTTCACTCTGGAGATCATTGGTAAGCCCAACTCGGCCATAAAGTTTCCATAATAAAAAACCGGGGGATAGAAATTCCGTCCCCCGGTTTATCCTCCCTTAAACGATATTAAACCGAAGCGACAGTGGCTTTCTGAAGATATTGATCAATCCCTAATGCGGCTTTTTTTCCTTCCGCAATCGCTTGTACCACGGTGGTTCCACCGTTGACCAAATCCCCTGCAGCGAAGACTCCTTTTTCAGAAGTCATCCATGTTTCTGGATCGACTTCGAGCAATCCTTTGGAGTTCATCTTCACGGGGTCAAGAACCTTTTGCACTTCGGGAGAAATTTGTTCGCCAATGGCTTCAATGACCATCGAAACGGGTATCAAATGCTCACTGTTCTCGATCGGTTCGGGTTTGCGGCGCCCTGATTCATCCTCTGGACCCAGCTGGGTTCGCTGTACGCGAACAGCAGATATCTGGTTATACTCGTTGGCTTCATACTCGATGGGTTGAGTTAGAACCAATAAATGAATCCCGGCATCAACAACTTTCTTACGTTCGGAAGGCCATGCCGGCATCTCATGAAAACTGCGTCGATAAATGATATACACATCATTGGCTCCCCGTTCTTTAGCCATGACGGCTGCGTCAATCGCGGTATTCCCTCCACCGATAACCGCGATGGTTCCAGAGACACGATGCATGGAGTTCTGATTCAAGTGTGACAAAAAGGCCAGTGCATCCATCACACCTTCGGGTTTTTGTTCATGGCTTGTTAATGAACTTGTATTACCGAGACCAAAAGTCAATGCAATCGCGTCGAATCCCTCTTCTTTAATATCTTGCAAGGTGTAGTCCGGGGCAAGGGAAGTATGATAACGCCACTCCAAACGATCATTGCCAATTGTGAAAAAGATTGACGAAATTTCTGAATCGGCATGAGCATAAGGGAGACGTTCTTGCGGAATCACACGGATTGCTTTCCCTCCCGGGCGGTTAGACCGCTCGAACAAAGTGACATGGTGGCCTTGTTCTAAGAGTGCGGCGGCGCAAGAAAGGCCAGCGGGGCCCGAGCCTACAATCGCCACGCGTTTCCCCGAAAGAATCTCGGGGATATTCAAGGCAGCCCAATTTTCATCCTGGGCTTTTTCCGCGACCCAACGTTGGATGCGGGCGATTGGTACCGCTTGATCTCCTATGTATTGTTCCAGACAATGCCCTTGACATTGGACTTCGACCGGACACACATAGCCACATATTTCCGGCAATAAGTTGCATTGCCGCAAGATGCGATAGGCTTCTTTAAAATCTCCATTGGCTGTCGCTTTCAGAAAAGCGGGTATATCGATACCCGCGGGACAATGGGCTGCGCAGGTAGGATCAATACATTCACGGCAATGGGAGGCCGCTTCTTTAACCACATTGGGATCATGCCAGCGCCCTTCTTTGTAGATCTCTTCATATACTTCAGGGTCACGGGGTACACAACCGGTTTGGCCGTGATCTCGCATGATTTGGGTACAAGAAGAACAAGAGACACAAACGCGAAGTGGATCCATCTTTCCATTCACTAAAAGATCTTTGGCAAAATCGGGATATGCGAATCCTCCGCGCCCTAAACCCGCGATCGACATCCATCCTTCTTGGATCATCGCCGCCGCGATATAAGGGAAATAATGTCGCAGCCATGAAAAGCCTGTGCCTACGATGGTCATATCAGGAAATTGTTTTTGAACCTGTTTGGCCATTAAGAGCAGCCGCTCCACCCCTTCGAGCGGATGTTCTCGTGGGATATATCCTCCAACGACAGGATCATCGAAAGGGCGGCCATAATGGGGATTGTAATAGGGATTGGCGATGGATATATTCAAACCATGATAGCCGCGCTCTTTGAGCATATGTATGAGTTTTAACGGTTCTGTAAGATCCGGCTTGGTATAATCATCTTTATCCACTCCCCATCCATAAGGGTGAGGAATCGCATCATAAACATTAAGGCGTGAAGTTACCTCTAAATCGGGTAACGTTTCGCGAATTTTCTCTACCGTTTCTAGCAGCATGCGCACTCGATTCTCAAAAGGCCCGCCATAGCGGCTGTTTTCCCGTGTAAAGGAGGCGAGCAATTCACTGATGAGATATCGATGACAGCTTTTGATATCCACGGCATCAAAACCTGCTTCTTGGGCTAGTTGCGCCGCAGTCACATAGTTATCCTGTAACTTATCCAATTCCTCATCTGTGATGAGAGGATACTCCGGTGGCAAATTTTGTTTAGGATCAAGGATTTCACTATGATGGGCAATGATCGGTGCGGGTTTTTTTACCGGGCGGCTATAACGCCCCGAATGAGTTAATTGCAATACCAAAAAAGGCCTGTGCCCCATGGAATCTTGCGCCGCTTCGAGCGTCATATCAAGCATGCGTTTAAAGTCAGAGAGCACCCCTTCGTGAATCCACAATTGTCGTGGATTCGCTCGGCTCTCTTCGATAATGGCGCAGGCTTCAAACCAAATCAATCCCGCCCCTCCCGCACCAAATCGGCGATATCGCCTGTAAGTCAATTCGGAGGGTGCACCATTGGCTTCGCCATCACATCCTTCCATAGGGTGCATTCCCAGTCGATTGGGAACCGTGCCTTTTCCAAAAGATACCGGAGTGCCAAGAAGTTCTAAATGATCCGTAGTGGGAAGATTGAGGTGGAGTGATTGAATTTCGCGTTGCAACTCTTCCAAAGATTTGTAGTGAAAGCGTTCATGTTCAGCCATGGTGATATCCTTTTACTTTGTTTACACTTCCAGTCGTGAAATTAAAAACAATAAATGTTTGTATACAACCAAACGCTTTTATTCCTTATAGTAGCATGAAGGAAGAACATTTTCGTAGTGGTGAAGAGAGGGGAAAGGGTGGATTCTCTTACCCTTTTTCACAAATCAATACACAGGCCTTATCAATGATACGGCTAAAACGGGTGCCTCTCGTTTCTCCATTGGCAAGAAAAGAGACGAGATAAGTTTTTCCACTCTGGGCATAGAGGTAACCTGATAAGGCACGGACACCGTTGAGGGTTCCCGTTTTTGCCCATACGTTTCCATGAGCCGCGGTGCCTCGCATCCGGTTTTTGAGGGTTCCGTCCACCCCTGCTTGAGACAATGTTTCACGGAAGGTTTTTCCATAGGGCGAAGTGTACATCGCTCGAAGCACTTTTATAATTGATTTTGCGTTGAGGCGATTATCGCGGGAGAGTCCTGAACCATCGGCAAAATATTGACGATCCAAATCGCTGTCATATTTGAAGAATATATCCTTAATGGCGGCCGCCCCCCAAGTCGAACTTCCACGTCCATATTCATAATAGCCAAGGGTTTTAAGAAAATGTTCGGCATAATGATTTTGACTCTTTTTTAAACAGACGCTGAGCAATTGACTGAGTGGAGGAGATTCATATTCATCCAAAAGGGTCCATTTCTCTTCGGGAGGGAGAGACGGTAAATCATCAGCATCATAAGCTTGTCCACTTATCTCAATTCCTTGCTTTTGTAAGTTTTCGCGAAGTACCGTTGTAAAGAAATGCGTGGGATTGGGTACCGTAGTCCATTTTCGTACGGTTTGGCGGGCTCGAATCGAGCCAGTTAATGTCAAGGTCCTAGAATCAATTTCCCGTTCGTAATGAATTCCGCGGACGGCATTGTGTGAACTTACGGTTTTCACTTGATTAATTATTTTCATGTAATTGGTATTGGGTTCTTTTCGTACGATGGCCGCGTTTCCTACCCCGTTTCCACCCCGGATGATCAAATCAAGGCAACCATCATTCAATGAGAGTCCGCTAATCTCTGCCGCGTACCATTTAAGAAGATCATCGGGATGCCAATCCAAACCATGAGCCTTGTCATCAAAGATATCGTCTATTCCAATCACCCGGCCGTTAATTATTTCTATATTGTTATTTTTGAGGAGGGCTGCCCACTGTTTAAAAAGATGTGTGATATCTCCAGAGTTGAAACGCCCCCCTATGCTGGGATCACCTGAACCAACGACAATCAGATCCCCCTGCAGGGTTTTTCCACTTATCGTACCGCTGATATAAAGTTGAGTTTTGTAAGTAAAGTCAGGTCCTAAACGCAACAGAATGGCTGCGCTCGAAGGAATTTTCATATTCGATGCGGGAACCAAACGTTTGCTCGGTTGATAAGCAAAGAGGGGTTTCGGTTCATTAACCGGTTGAATTAAGATGCTCCACTCTGAGTTGGGGGGAGAGTCTTTCTCAATGAGGGCTAATAGTTCACTATGGAGAGACGCATGGACGCAAAGGGGAAATCCAAGCACGATCCACAAACAAAGCGCCCCCCACATAAGAAATGAGAGGCGCCTAGATGAACGAACTAAGTTATGCCATAAGTTATAAGAAATTGTCGATTTCACCAATTCCAATTACCAACAATGCAAAAAACCTTCATTCTACTACGGATCACTTAACGCATACCGATCGCATCTGCGGTGCGAGTGGTTTCTTCCTCTTCTTCCTCCACTCTTTCGAGGAAGTGACTTTCAACATCGATAATCGCATTCACTACATCATTTTCGACATTTTCCATCGTGATTTTATTAATTGTGTTGATTCGTGAACCATATTCTAAGTTATAGAGATAATTCATTGCGGCCATATAATCAGCGGTGAAATCTAAAGTCAACGAACGCTTAATGTAGTAATCTTCACCTGTTTCTTCCATTCGTTGGTTAAAGTCATCGATGACTTTGGGTGGGATGCGTTCTTCTCGGTTGTATTTCATATAGAGTTTAAAGTCTTCTCTCTTTTCCCACAGCATGTCAAAGACTTCTTCTTTTTCTTTAATACTGAGAATATGGTCATCCTCGGGAGAATAAAGTTCTAGTCGTTGGAGCATGCCACTGGGGACTTCACCTTCTTCATTAAAAAGGCTGCTTAGCATGTCGCCACCCATGCCGCCGCCCATCATGCCGCCCATACCATAACCCATACCACCACCCATTCCTCCCATACCGCCCATACCACCCATACCACCCATACCACCCATCATGCCCATACCACCCATGCCACCGGTGGATAGACCGTATTGGAGAAGGAGGTTATCTTCACCGTACAGATCTTGTTGTAATTCATTGAGTTTTTGGCGGAAGAAGGAACGTAATTCTTTATCGTCTACGTTATAGCCTTGACCTTTGTTGATCACTTCGTTGATCGCGACTAAACGATCTTCGATCGCTTGTTCGGCCAGGTCATAACACAGGCGTTGATATTCGACAATACGATGGAGATATTCAGGGGCTAAATCGGAGGAATCAATTTCCAAGAGTCCTTCTAGGTTTGAAAAGCTATAGCCGGATGTATTTTCTCGTATATATTCCATGAGGTACAATTGGCGAATCTTATGCATGGCGGGATCATTTTCTTCTAAATAATCTTGATCCAGCCCAATGGCATGTTTCAGCATGTCATAGGTTCTATTATAACGTTCCCGAATCTCAGGTTTGAGCGCCGGCATTTGTTTCGCTTGCTGCATTTCGTCTAATTTCGTAAGAAGGGGTTCTAGTTCTGAGGCTTCGGGCAAGTCTTCGTCAAAATGATCCAGCGTCAGAGTGGCGTTGGTTCGATTGGGTTGAGAATTGAGAGTAAAAGATGTGAAGGCTCCATCGCGAATATGCAATTCATCAAAATAAGAATCCGCCGAAAAACTACCTTCCTCGTCTGCACCTACATAGACGCCAGTGATCAGAGAGGGCAGAGAAATGTTGGAGGTGAGAGTCTGGCCGGAGGTGGAACCGCTATAACGGGAACTACCTCCACCCATCATACCGCCCATACCTCCCATCATGCCGCCCATACCATAACCACCCATGCCGCCCATGCCACCCATACCACCCATACCACCCATCATACCGCCCATACCTCCCATGCCGCCCATCATGCCACCCATACCTCCCATGCCACCGGTGAGTAGCAGCATTTCATCTTCATCGCGGGCATCGCGGATAGAGACACCACCACCAAAGGGGACACCTTTGTTTTGACCATTAATATACAAGGCTTGCTGATTTTCTTTCCATACGGCACCAATGTGGTACCAACGATCTTCTTGCCAATCGGAAATATAGGCGGTAACGGTACTAGGCGGGAGGATATTATTGCGCAGTTCAAAGGTTAGAGTAGGACCTTCACCTTTATAAATTGCGATCAGTTCTTCGACGGAATAAGGACCAGGGCCGGTAGGGAGAATTTGGTCTAAATTAATTTGCCGATTTTCTGTGGAAAGTTCTTCGGCCATGGAAACGAGGCGTTCACGGCTTAACTTTTGTACGGTTAAACCTAGGAAGAGACACTTGTGCTTGACATCTGTGTCTGTCGGATCCCAGGTGGGTTTTACCCAAAATTCGATGGTTCCTTGACGTGGATTAATTACGCGCTTGCTTCCCAAATTATTGGCATAAGCAATTGCACGACCCCGGCTGGCATAGAAACCAGTTCCATGGCGCCCCTTACGGATACCGTGATTTACTCCCCATGAACTTAACACATTGAGCTCGGTAACCTCCGTGTTATTTTCGAGCTGACTCATTTTTTCGATTTCATTTAACACCACATCTCGGTAATTGACATCGGGATCAAAGCGCTCGATTAACTTTAATTGCTCGTTAAGAACGTCAAAATTATTTTGTGCGGTTTGAATCTGATCGTTAATGACCCGGATGACTTCTTCCATGCGGGTAACGATTGCACCTTCGCTACCTATCTCTTGAGTCGATTGTTCTTCTTGTTTAACTTGACGAACAATCGTGTTGTATCGAGTCTTCAACTGATCCAACTGCTGGTTGTATTCCTGCCAATCATTTTTAATCGGGGCGAAAACGAATTGATGCAAGGCACCCACAATCCCTAAGGCAATAACGATGAGAATAATTCCGAGCGTCTTTTTATTTTTCATGACCAAATTCCCCGTTTTTATTCAAATTTATTTTTTGTTTTTTGTAAGCCCGTTTTTTCTATTTTGACCTAATTACCAGGATTATTCAAGCGGATTTTCGCTCTCATCCTTATTGGTTGTCAATGAACGGATACGTTCAAATTTCGTATTTCCACATTCATGACAACCGGCTTGTTTCAACTCCTGAATCGTCAAAAATTCATATCCTGCTCCTACGTAGACCTCTGTCTCACAGAAGGTACAGCGATAGACGGCACCAGGTATTTTCTTTTCTCCAGTATAAAATAAATTATAACGTAAAGAAAATGATTTTTCAGGTGATACGCCAGAAAATCTTTCGCAATAAAACAAACTCGTGGTGTGAGCATGCACTGAAGCGCCTAAATATTGGTTAAATTGTGGATGAATATCCCGAAGAATAAATCCCATGTCGGTTAAATTTTTTTGGATCGCATGATGCGATGCACTATCCGGGATTGGCATGGAAAGCAACATAACTCCTTCATTTTTTAACGCTTGTGCGCATCGAAACGCGAATGTGGATACTCCATTGACGGTATAAGCGGGATCCGTCAATACCACCTCAAATTGATGTAGCCATTGTTCCGGGAATGTATTTCTCACGTCGTATTCACCGACCTCGATCTCTCCCTGAGAAATTTCTTCAATCCCTTTCAAATAGCGAGGATCAATATCCAACACCAGTATTTTTCCTGTTTTGCTTGATTCTTCCAAAAAGTGCTTACGCATTAAATAGCAGGCTAGCGAGATCCAATCATCATCTCCCAGAAACAGGAGAGAAGAATTTATTAAACCTTTCTCTAATAAATACAAAGCCTTACGTATACCCGTATCGGGTGTAGCATGACTTTGATCCAGGGTGACATCCACATGCGGCCGTTGATCACAGTATTGCTTGAATTGTTCTAATACGGGATAAATTTCTGGTGGTAAGAGAAAGCCCTTTCCCTCACAGGCGGGGCAAGCCGAATGTGGGATAGGTTTTACCCCAAACAAATCCCCCAATCGTTCTTTTCCTTTAGAAGTGAGTTGTAATCCTTGTTGATCGCTAAGAATATCTCTTTTTTCTAACTCACGGCGTAGTGCCGCTAATACCGGTACGGGAATATGTAAATCTCGCGACCAGGCCCGTGTCGATTCCGGTTGACGAGAATAAAGACTCCAAAGGGCACGGATTATCCCTTGTGGGCCTTCTTTTAATTGAATCGCGTCGGCAAGCTCATGAATCCAATATGGGGGAGAGGAAGAATCTGTCATAAAAGCGCTTGTTCCTCCCGGAATTTAAGCAACGAAATAATCGTGTTATTCACCGGTGTGGGGATATTTTTTTCCTCTCCAAGCATGGCGATTGCCCCATTAATGGCATCGATTTCGGTGGGACGCTGCTTTTCCAAATCTCTTAACATCGAAGGATAATGGGCGGCGGTTGGAGGGATCATTTTTTGGTAGAATTCTTCCAAGTATTCTTCTGGCGTTTCCCAAAACTGCTGAATACGATGGGCTCGAGTCACCTGAAAAGCTTCATGCACGACGTCTATGATGATAGCGTGGGTATTCGTATGTTCTGCCAATTGTCCATAAGTCACTCCCAGAAGGGCTCCCATAGGATTCAAGGCCGCGTTGTAAAGGATTTTCGCCCAGATATATTGTTCCAATTCCTTCGTGGGCTCGGTTGGGATCCCCGCTTCATTAAAAGTCATGGCGATGGAGATAATCTGTGTGAAAGGAATTTGATTTATATAATGACCCAATTGCACCGAAGCCGCGTGTACGGTTACCCGTATGACCCCGGGTGTTGGCAGTTCTACCCCGGTAATGACACGGGCACCTAGAGTTTTCTCCCAACCAATATAACGGGCAATGGTTTGGCAATTGCCATATCCGTTTTGGCAAGATAGCACCTGGGTCGATTCCCCGACCACAGGCAGACATTGTTTGATGGCTTCTTCTGTGGTAAAAGCCTTGGTGCAAATCAATATCAGGTCGAAATCCCGCTCTTTCTCGGGTATTTCTTCTACATTTTCAAAAGCGGATTGGGGAGGTACGGAATGCTTGCCCCAAATCCCACTGATTTCAATCCCTTTACTGCGAATTGCTTCGATATTCCATTTTCGACCGACAAAAAGGACTTGATGTCCAGCCTTTGCTAGTAAACCACCAAAAAGTGTACCGACTGCTCCTGCACCAAAAATAAGAAATCGCATCATAGTTCATCTTCCCCAGAATGAAATAAGCCTATTATAACCAGAAAGAATCTCTTTGTGATGACTAGACCTGTTGAATTGCTCTTTACTTGGATCGTTTGACCATAAAAAAAGCCCCAAAAGGGGCTTTTGCTTTGGTCTTGCAGTGAAATCGCTATGCAACAGGAACAATTGTTACGAATTTACGGTTCCGCCGGTTCACAAATTCAACTTTGCCGTCTGTCAAGGCAAACAGGGTGTCGTCACCCCCGCGACCAACGTTTTGCCCAGGATGAAATTTGGTTCCGCGTTGACGAACCAAAATATTACCCGCTTTTACAATTTGTCCCCCGAAGCGTTTCACGCCTAGTCTTTGCGCGTTACTATCACGACCATTTCGTTGTTTTCCACCACCACTTTTTACGTGAGCCATTGTATCTTCTCCAAAAATCATGTTTATTTTTTGTTTGCTTTGGATGGAAAATCATACCCGCCTCGAATTCAATATGCAAGGGGGTAGAGCCGAGATTTCGTGCATTCTAGGCGGATCTATTTTCTCATGTATAATGAAACAAGTGAGAGTACCAGCGCTTATATATTCATAAAGGATTCATTATGAGTCACCAAAAGGAAATAGATCTAATTCTTTCTCGGTTGCAAAAAAATAAGAGTATGACTCAAGCAGTTGAACCGGATCTAGACCAGATTCTTCAAGAAATCAGCAAGAAAACGAAATCCATGCATCGACAAGCGCAAGAAAGTATACAACAATTGAAAATGATTCTACCTCAAGCCAACGCTTCCCAACTCTCTAAAATTAACTTTCTCCTTGATCGTATCCAAGACCGCCAGATGAAACTTGCACATACAAGCTCTTCCACTCCTTTTCGTTATATAAAACTCTGTCAAAATTACTTCTCTCTTATCATGAAACTGGAACTCCTCGTGGATAAAATTAAGGAAACTTCAAAAGCATAAATGATTCGAGTTTTTTTTCTTAATAACAATAATTAGGTTTTCTGCTATGTCATTCTCCCAAATCCCAGCGTATTTAAAAGAAGAAATTCATCCGTGTGATAGCATGGAACTTGCTTGTCGTAAGCTCATTGTCGACTTGATGGAGCAAATTCACGATCGTGAAGAGGGAACCAAGAGTGGTGAAGATATAGAAGATTTACACCGCATGCGGGTTGCAACCCGGAAACTGCGCTGTGTCTTGCGTACTTTTCGTTTTGTTTTCGGGAAACATCAAGTTAAGCCCGTCCAAGATCAACTGAAATTCGTGGCTGATGTCTTGGGGGAAGTGCGCGATATCGATACTTTTGTAGTATTTTTGCGCGAAGTAAGAGAGAAGGTAACCTCATCATTACAAACCACGATCGATCTCTTGATCGAGAATCGCATTCACAGACGCGAGGAAGGGCTTCGCCGTGTTCGTGAGTTACTCAATAGTCGTGATTATATCCAATGGAAGAATAACCTCTATCAGCGTTTAGCAGACCAGCGATTTCAAGGGTGTGAACCAACACCAGTACGTGAGATGATTCCTGGTATAATCACCACTGCTTATAATGTTGTAATCTCTTATCGTCATAAAGTGGAAAATGTCTCCGCTTCATGGCTACATGAAATCCGTATCCAAAACAAACGCTTTCGTTATCTATGTGAATTTTTTCAGGCTTGTTATGATGAGCGTATGCAAGAGATTATCGACCGCCATATTCAACTTCAACGTTTCTTAGGCGTTATTCAGGACTTAAATCGCGACATCGGTTTTATCCAAAATCATTTCGATTCGCTTTTATCGAATTATAGGCAAGAATTCAAGAACGATCCTTTGAATGATTTCTTGGATTATATGAAAATCCAAGAAAAAGAAGCACGCTCTCAATTTTTAGAATTTTGGCGAGGTTTTTCTCTTCCTGAAGCAGAAGCGCATACCCGCTATGTTATTCACTGGGCTATTAAATAACAAAATCAATTATTAAGCAGGATCACAAACTCGACGATGAACAAACAGAACCCACGTATTTTAGTGACCAATGATGATGGCATTCATTCTCCTGGATTGGATCAACTTGCCCGCTCGCTGGAGGCGATCGGCGAAGTGTGGATTATCGCCCCGGATCGTGAACGCAGCGCCGTATCTCATTCCTTCACCATGAATCATCCCATTCGCCTCCAGAAGTTGGAAGAGCGGGTGTTTACGATCGACGGGACCCCAGCTGATTGTGTCATGTTTGGCACCCGGGGCTTTTTTGATCAGCCTCCCGACCTAGTGGCTTCCGGGATCAATCGCGGTCCCAACTTAGGCATCGATACGGTTTATTCGGGTACGGTAGCCGCGGCTCATGAGGGACATTTATGCAATGTCCCTTCGTTCGCGATTTCCATGAATAATCCTACATCTCCAGGAGATTATCAATTTGAAACGGGAGCGCGCTTTGCCGCAATCTTAGCACGTGCGATGCTTTCCCATCACATGCCCGATGGTTGTTTTCTTAACGTCAATGTGCCAAACATCCCATGGGAAGAACTCCAAGGTGTGTCGATTACCCGGTTAGGCCAACGTATCTATCATGATCGCATCATTAAACGCCATGATCCCCAAGGACGTGAATACTACTGGATTGGCGGAGAAGAACCGACTTGGGTGAAGGCCGAAGGGACTGATTTTCATGCTTTAGAAGAAGATAAAATCTCGGTGACTCCCTTAGGGCAGGATTTCACCCAGTTTCATGCGATCCCCGAGTTGGATCGATGGAATCTTTCCTTAGATGAGGAATAGATTTGTAGTTTTCTTTATGAAATACATCTCGCTACTTCCATTTGGTTGTAACTTCGGCTACAACTCAGAAATTACCAATAATCCCTATGGGATTATTCATCTAGATCAAAACAAAAGAGGAGAAGATTGTGCTGGGTGAATTAAAAGATTGGACATTGTCATTGGTCGTGGATGGAAATGAATTTACCAATAATGCCATTATCGCGTTATGGGGTATTGCATTCGCTGAATCGTCATTTTTCCCTATACCTCCAGATATACCCTTCATCATTATGGGGGTCATGAAACCGCATGTGGCTTTGTTTTTGGCGTTGGTTTGTTCTACCGCTTCGGTCTTGGGCGGCGCTTTAGGCTACGCCATCGGTTTATACGGCGGGCGTCCCTTTGTGGAATGGCTGGTTTCAACCCGTTTTTTTGGACGTATCTTTTCACGCGAGAAATTTGAGTTGGTTGAAAGTTATTATCAGCGCTATGATGTGTGGGCGGTCCTGGTTGCTGCTTTCACCCCAATTCCCTATAAAGTCTTTACGATTGGAGGCGGCTTGTGCCGGATCCGTTTTTGGCCTTTTATGCTGGTTTCCTTGATTGGCCGCTCAGGGCGGTTTTTTATGGTTGGTACTTTACTCCACTTTTTCGGTGACAAGGCCAAATTTTTGGTTCACCGTATGGATCTTTTTTTCGTTGTTATGTTATTGTTAGTTATTGTTGGTTTTGTGGCGATTCGTTTCCTCAAAGCGCCTAAAAAAGAAGGGGTATCCTAAATGAGCTTTTCGGCGAGCATTCGATGGTGGTTGATTTTCTTTCTCTTAGTAGGAAATTGCTCTATTCCTCTTGCCCAGGAAGAACCATCAGAATTTGGACGTTTACAGCCCCTTTTTCTGGCGATCAATCAACGGGATGTCGAAGCGGCCGAAAAAGCCCTGGACGAATTGGAGGATCCCCTCGAGAACAAAGAACTTGACTTAATGCTCGAAGCGTTGCATTGGTTAGATGCACGAGGCCAATGGCTTCCCTTTCTGCAAACTTTATGTGAAAAGAATCCCGATTCCGGCATGCTGAAATACTATCACGCCCGGGCTCAATGGCGCGCGGGCAATGTTGAAACATGTATGGAACTTTGCCGGGAAGCGATTCAAAACGAGCCCGAGGCTAAGCTGCTTCTCTACCGAGTCGCAGCTCTAGCCTATACCACCGAAAACAATGTAGAAGCAAGTCAATGGCTTGATCAACTGCTGGAACTTGAGCCTGACCATCTGGAGGGACGATATTTACGCGCTTGTCTCTTTGTGCGTGAGGGGGAAAGAAATAAAGCCAAAGAAATTCTGCAGGATGTCATAAAAGAAGACCCCAAACACTACTTAGCTCATTTCGAATTGGGAAAAATATACAACCATGAAGGCAAAAGCGAAGAAGCTGAGAAACACCTCTCTCTCACAGTCAAAGGACATCCGTTTTTTCTCGAAGCTTACAATGCTTTGCTGGTAGCTTTGTCTCGACAAGAAAAACAAGATAGCCTTAACGCCATTCAAAAGATTGCTAAACACTTAAAATCGTGGAGCCATTCCAAGATGGAGCGCTTACGATATTCCTTCCGCAACCCTACGGCGATCCCTCCACGCGATGTGTTTGAACTTGCCATGGAACTTATGGAAGTCGGCAGGCACGATCTGGCGAAATCCTATCTGGAAAAATTGGAAGAACTGGATAAATCCAACGACCCTTGCCGGCTTTTACTGGCCGATCTTCGCTTTCAACAAAGAGAATATCAAGAGGCCTTGGACATAATTCAAAAAATCCAAGAGGCACGCATCAAGGCCTTGGACACCTACGCCGCCCTTAAGGCCTGGTCTCTTTTTCGGCTTGGGCGGGAGAAGGATTGCCACGACTATTTAGATAGTATCCCCGATTCCTTAAAACTTCACCCGCGTATCCAAGAACTCATCAAGCAGCTGGATTCGAAATAAGATTATCTGAGAGTAGGCAAAAATAAGGTAGGGGAATGGTAAGTGATTAAACAGGCATGAGTTCATAGAACCAATATATTCTTTATAGGAGCCGCATGTATGAAAATCGATACTTCTTTGAACAGTAAACAGTTGCTTAGCAAAGTGGAAAATATGTTTGAATGTTCTGCTCCAAAAATCTTGTCGATTGAAAAGACGTGGGATCCATCGCATGGTACGCCGGTTTTTACCGTCCAAGGCCAATACACCACCCGGGGATGGACGGAGTGGACACAAGGGTTTCAATACGGTTCGGCTTTACTGCAGTTTGATGCAACCGAAGAGAAGGAGTTTTTGGAGATAGGCCGCAAGCAAACCCTTGAACGCATGCCGCCGCATTTGACCCACATCGGAGTTCATGATCACGGCTTTAACAACATTTCTACGTATGGCAATTTGCGACGACTCATGAACGAGGGACGTATCGAAGAGGATGCATGGCAGTGTCGCTTTTATGAGTTGGCGCTCATGGTTTCTGGAGCCGTACAAGCGGCACGATGGTCTTCGACAGTCGATGGATTGGGATACATTAGCTCTTTCAATGGGCCTCATTCTCTTTTTGTTGATACTATTCGCACCCTGCGTATTGTCGGCTTGGCCTATAAACTAGGGCATGTGCTAATGGGCGAGAATGATCAACCTATTTCTCTTTTAGAGCGTATGATTCTCCATGCCCGTGCAACCGCGCGTTATAACATCTATTACGGTGAAGAGCGTGATTATTACGATGTTGAAGGCCGTACCGCTCATGAATCAATTTTCAACCGCAATGATGGGAAATACCGTTGCCCCAGCAGCCAGCAGGGGTATTCACCTTTCTCCACCTGGACACGGGGATTAGCTTGGGCAATCACTGGATTCGCTGAACAATTAGAATTTCTTCAAACGTTTGATAACGATGAACTTGAACCTTATGGGGGCAAAGAAATGCTCGAAGACGAATTTTTGAAAGCCGCTCGCGCCACCTCCGACTTTTATATATCCAACACGCCTCTTGATGGGGTTCCCTATTGGGATACCGGAGCCCCTGGTTTGGTCAAGATGGGAGACTATTTGAAGCAAAAATCAAATCCTTACAATGAGCATGAACCCATCGATAGTTCTGCCGCCGCGATTGCTGCTCAGGGATTAATTCGGCTAGGAAAATATCTTGTCGGACAAAAGAAAACCGAGGATGGAAATCGTTATTATCAAGCCGGCTTAACCGTGGCGAATGCCCTGTTCGATGACCCCTATCTCTCCAAGGATCCTGAGCATCAGGGGCTAATTCTTCATTCCATTTACCATCGCCCGAATGGTTGGGATCACATCCCTGTTAATAGCAAAATTCCCAATGGGGAGTCTTCCATGTGGGGCGATTACCATGCGCGGGAACTGGGGATTTTATTGCAGCGTGAAGGCAATGAAGGAAAGTATCCTACCTTCTTTTCATAAATCAGAAAGAACATAAAGAAATAAACAACGGCGGGTTTTCAGGCTCGCCGTTGTTTTTGTACGTCCATTGATTGGCTTTTCCCACCAGCGATTTTCGAAACTTTGCTGTTCAAAAACCAGCAACTGCTCGTATATAAGCTCACCTCTTACTGTCTTTCCTCTTCTTTCTATCCTATCTTCTTTAGTTTTAACTCAATAAAAATCAAAGTAATAACATCTTCTTTTGTGAGTAATATTTTTTTGGCATAATCCTTGCTTTAAAGTCGATAAAGTTCGTCATGTTCTCTCATGGTTTCAAATCACAGAGGCATGTATGTCACTTGAACACAATTTAGGTTTATTCCCGGGACAAATTCTTACTTATCACTGTGTTCAGTCACCAAAAAATAGAAGGAGGTCTCATTCATGAGTCAATCAGCGAAAATTCATTCAAAAAGCACTCAAATTTGTTTCTTGTTTCTTTTTAAGCACCTGCACTTTTGCAAGCAGCATAAATAGTTGGATTTAAACAGGATTTATAAATCTTTTATACCCGTAGTAGTTATAGTCATCTCATTTTTTAGGACTTAAAGACTTGAGGCGGGGATAGTTTAAGGATGGCATGGATATGGTTCAAAGAGAAGACAGGTTCACTTTTCAAAAAAAAACATCCAAAGCGGAAGAACAATCTCTTTCCGCGACGGAAATAAACTCTATGGAGGGAAAATTCATGGAATGGTTCAAAAACATATTATATCGAGGAAGCCTTGTTGGTTTTGGATTGGCACTCACCTCTATTCCTGCATTTGCTCAAGAGAGCGCCGAGATTAATTCGGGAGATACGGCTTGGATCATCACCGCGACTTTGCTGGTTATGTTGATGACGATTCCGGGCTTGGCCTTGTTTTATGGTGGATTGGTTTCTCAACGAAATATACTATCCACCTTGATGCACAGTTTCTTCTGTTTTTGTTTGATTAGCGTCCAATGGGTCATCATTGGCTATACGCTCGCTTTTGGAACTTCACAAGGGGGGCTTTTCGGAGGGATGGATTATCTCTTCTTCAGTGGCGTGGGGACCGAAGCCAGCGGAACCATACCGCATATTGTCTTCGCCATGTTTCAATGTATGTTCGCTTGCATTACGATCGCACTGATTTCGGGAGCCTATGCAGAACGAATCAACTTCACGGCTTTCATACTCTTTTCTCTGCTTTGGTCAACGCTCATTTATGATCCACTTTGCCACTGGGTCTGGGGCGAAGGCGGGTGGATGGGCGCTATGGGGGCGCTTGACTTTGCCGGAGGAACCGTGGTGCACATTAGTTCGGGTGTTTCCGCCTTGGTTTTATGTATCATGTTGGGCAAGCGGTATGGGTACCCTCATTCATTAACACCGCCTCATAATTTGCCATTCACATTGATTGGGGCTGCCCTGCTTTGGTTTGGCTGGTTTGGTTTCAATGCGGGAAGCGAATTGGCCGCGAATGGAATCGCAGGATTAGCGTTTAGTGTAACGAACACAGCCGCAGCCACCGCCGCTTTAACCTGGATGGTGAGCGAAAAACTATTGCACGGCCGCTCTACCCTTCTTGGTGGTGCCACCGGGGCTGTAGCCGGGCTCGTCGCCATTACTCCTGCTTCGGGTTTTGTCACGGTACCCGCCTCACTCGCTATTGGTCTTGGGGCCGGTTTGATTTGCTACTTTGGCGTGAATGTGCTGAAAGAAAAATTCGAATACGACGATTCACTGGATGTATTCGGCGTGCATGGTTTAGGCGGTACCTGGGGCGCCCTGGCCACCGGGCTCTTCGCGAATGAAGCAATTGGAGGGACGAATGGCCTTTTTTACGGAAACCCTGGGCAATTGTGGATTCAATTCCTGAGCGTAATCGCAACCATCGCCTTTGCGGGGATTGGCACATTGATTATTCTTATGGTGGTGCGCATTTTTACTCCGCTGCGGGCTGAGCCGGAAGATGAAATCGCAGGTCTTGATCTCAGCCAACACGGGGAAGTGGCGTACCATTTACTTACACCAGGTATGAGCTCGTCAAACCAATAGAAACAAAAACTACATGAAATGGAGTGAATAATGATGAATAAAATCGAAGCCATTATTCGGCCTCATAAACTAGAAGATCTTCGCAATGCCCTGGAAGAGTTGGGCGTTATAGGGATGACGGTGAGCGAGGTACGAGGATTTGGACGGCAAAAAGGTCATCAGGAGATTTACCGCGGTCGTGAATACACCATCGCTTTTCAACCGAAAGTAAAAGTAGAAATCGCCTGCACTGCAGAAATGCTGGAAAAAGTGATTGACACCATTCGTGAAGCGGTCAATACCGGGCAGGTTGGCGACGGGAAAATCTTTGTGTATGATTTGAAAGATGCCGTTCGTATCCGCACCGGAGAACGATCCCAAGAAGCCCTATAATTTGGGCAGCATGAAAGCACACACTCAAGGCGCGGACTTCGGTCCGCGCCTTTTGCGTTGAAGGGAGAGATCATGAAACGTATTATGTGGATAACCTTACTTATCGTCGGAACTTTAGGAATGGGCTATGCCGAGGAACCGGTAGAACTGGACATTCTTGTCTTTGGCGGAGGAACCCATCATGAATTTCAACAATTAACCGAATCCTTTTTAATTAAAATGATGGGCACTGAAAATTGGCAAGGTTCGTATCTCTATACAGAAGACACTGATTATCTAAAAAGTGATTCTCTTGAAAACTATGATGTGCTCCTAATGTATTGCTGCTCTTTTTATCCCATTTCCCAGTATGATAATAAACCTATGCCTGAACATATTCCCAAAAGTCTGACAGAGTTTGTAGCGCATGGCGGAGGAATGGTGGCCTTGCATTCCACAGTCGCCTCGTTCGATGAATGGGAAGACTTCATTGATCTCATCGGTGGCGTGTGGGTATGGGGCACCTCGGCGCATGACCGCTATCAGACCATGACAAGTGAAGTAGTCGCAGAGCATCCAGTGGTACAAGGTTTGCCAAAGTCATTTTCCTTTAAAGATGAGTTTTATCATACCTTGCGCATCAAACCCGACTGTGAAATTTTAATTGAAGGTACCCATGAAAAAGACGGAGAAGAGGTAACCGAACCGCTGGCTTGGATTGCTCCCCAATCCGGCGAAGGCAGAGTGGTCACGTTGCTCCATGGGCATGATCATGTTTCTTGGAACAATCCATCCTTCCAACAATTACTGAAACAAGCCGTAGAATGGACTGCGCACAAGAATTGATCCTGCTTCCATAATGCGCATCCTTTTTTTAAACCATAATTTGATATGGCGAGGGACTTTCTTTCGTTGTCTGGGATTCGCACGAACCTTGGTACGGCGTGGGCATGAGGTGGAAGTATGGACGGTGGCGCGAGAAAGAGATCTCCGGGGCACATGGTGCGAAATCGATGGGGTTCGAGTATGGCAAACGCCGCGCTGGATGCTGCCAGGCAAGCATGATGGCGGCTATGCGCCTCTCGATATCCTCACCCGGCTGATGCGCGCCTGCATCGAAGAATGGGATGTGATCCATGCTTTTGATCATCGCCCTAATGTATTGCTGCCGTGGCTTTGGCTCAAAACCCAAGCATGGTCAACGAGAAATGTTGACCTGCCGCTGTTTGTGAGTGACTGGTGCGATTGGTGGACATGCGGTGGGATCACGACCTCGCGAAGACGGTACCCCTGGATTGATCACCTTGAACAGCGTATCGAAGAAGGCAGTAAAAAGATATCCGATGGAGTGACAGTCATCAGCCACGTGTTGCAAGAGCGGGCCCTTCATCTCGGAATTGAGCAAGAACGCTGTCTCCTGCTTCCTTCAGGAGTGGAGGTGGAGCGCTTTCCGGTGAAGGATCGCCAAGAATGCCGCGAGCAATTGGGATTGCCCCAAGACGCGCTCCTGCTTGGTTTCGCTGGCTTTTCCCTGTGGGATTTACGACTGCTGGCAGAGGCTTTCGAGGCGATTAAGCAAAAACATAAACCGGCAAAACTCTTGGTCATCGGAGGCGGGGTAGAAGCCCAGGCGATGGATATATTCCAACAACGCTTTCGTGTCAATGATGAAGTCTTCTTGCCAGGAAGCGTAACTTTTGAAGATCTTCCAATATTTTTGGGAGCCTGTGATCTTCATATACTGCCGATGGAAGAGAACCTGGCGAATCGGGCACGGATTCCCAATAAATTGTTCGATTATATGGCTTCTGCTAGACCGATCGTGGCTTCAAATGTAGGAGATACCGCCCAAATCATTCATGAACATGGTATTGGCCTGACAGGAGAATGTAATGCTCGAGGTCTCGCCCAAGCGGTCGATTCCCTTCTTTCCACTCCCAATAGGATGGGTCAAATGGGAGAAGCGGCGCGGGCTATCGCAGAGGAAGAGTACGCTTTTTCTTCCCTTTCAAGAAAACTCGAAGAATTTTATCATTTCCTGATTGATGATTGAATTAAGGTGTAGAAAATCGTGTTACTCTTGAGTATGATGTAATTTAATACATGGATATTCAAATCCTTTCAACAAAAGATACCATCCTCATTTGAGTTCTCTGGAGGGGTATAGTATGCCCAAAAAACGGTCATTATGGAAAAGAGAGACGAAATGTCTTACCTGTGAAGCGGATATGATTAATTATCAGTACATCACCAAGAGTCAAAAAATTGTCTATGATGATTGGATGGTGGCACATATGGAACCCGTCGGCGAATATGAACCTTTTCCGGATGTCTTAAAAACGACAGTCTGCCCGAACTGCTTTACCGCTTCCAACGAATATAATTTTGGTGTTGAACAATACCAGTGGTTTTATCGCAGTCCGACAAAAAATAATCAGGTCAAGGAAGTTTTTGAAAAAGTCAACGAAGAGCGTTTTCATGTTCTCACCGATGTGATTAGTATGTTCGAACGTGAATGTGCAATTTTAGACAAGAAAAATAATCGCCCGGTTCATACTCGCACTCGGGCGACGTTCGAAAAAATTTGGCAAAACAAGGAACAATACGGCATTCCCTTTTTTACCCTCATGTTCGCCGAGCCACGGGATTATATAACCGCCTTTGCTTGTTTCGCCTTGGATCGCTACTGTCAAATGCTTCGCATTGCGTATAACTATGATGTCGAACCTTCCTCCTGGGAGCATGATTCTCTTAAACAAGCCATTGAAGATGAATTTATAGATAAAAGTCTGGATATGAAATCCCCTGAACCTCGCTTTTATTTTATCGGTACGAATTATTTACAGAGTCTTGAATTCTTGGATGAATTAAAAAAGACAATGGATCAACTCAATGAAGAGACTTACAACACGCTGGTACAAGAGTATTGGGAAGAAGCGTACAAATTTATGAAAATAAGCTTTAGCAATGATGATATCAGTGCGATTCCACTCGAACTCAAAGAAGGTGGCATGAATTTATTAATGGCGAAACTCCATTTCAAATTTGAAAACACAGAAGAAGGGCTGAAGTGTTTACGATTTTCTCGTAATTACGCGGATAACCGAATTAAGCAGATTTCCAGCACCAACCAGCAAAACTTCGTCAACGAAGTGGATGCCTTATCGAAACAATATTTGGAGGATCACAAAGAAAAAGAAGAGGAAGAAGAAGCGGCGGAAGAAGCCACAACGGACAAAAAGAAGAAAAAGAAATAACTTCTACATCTCAATCTCTCTAACCGCATGTGACTCTTCTCTCCCTGAAATGAGTTGTAAAATGGGCTTATCTATTGACAAATCCTTGTGATGGTTCTTCATTCTATCCATCGAGTCTAAGCGAAATTAGGTATGGAGGTGTTACATGAGCCCGGCTCAAAGCGGCGTAAAGAAAACCGCTACAACCAAGAAAACCTCAAGAAAATTTCAACGTCACGAATCTTTATTGAATAAAGAGGATACCCTGTTACTCATCATCGACTATCAGAAAAAATTGGTCGATATCATGGAACAGAGGGAGGCTGTAACCCCCGAAATTGTGCGTCTAATTGAAGGGGCTCAGTTGATGCAACTGCCAATCCTGACCACCCTACAGTACCCCAAAAGCCTAGGCCCTTTGGTGGATGAAGTTGCAGAGCATGTCGATCCAGAATGGACGGTAGAGAAACTCACCTTCAGCTGCTGTGGGAACGATGATTTTATCAAAATGCTAAAAAAAACCAAGCGCAAACAGGTGATTGTCACCGGGATCGAGACCCATATATGCGTGTTGCAAACGGTTTTGGATTTGATCGCTAATGGGTATCACCCCCATATTCCGGCATTGGCTACCTGCTCACGCAGCGATTTTAACCGTGATTTGGCCTTTGAGCGCATGCAAAACGCGGGTGCGATTTTAACCAATACTGAATCCGTTTTGTTTGAACTGCTTTATGAAGCGGGAACCGACGAATTTAAATCTTTACAGAAATTAATCGTGGATCGACCTATATATCAGGATTTGCGTTAAATATTCGCATGGTGGAGGAATTGAGACGAGGTAAAGGAAGGTGGCATCGCTTTTTGGATCAAATCACGCACGGCCTCAATATTTAAAGGTTTCATCAATAGCCGTACCGGACGTTTGAGATAGTCGTATAAATCTTGAGGGCTTACCGGGATCGAGGAGACGATAACCAGCGGATGACGGGTTACAATGTGTTGGGCGAGCTGGATTTCCTCACCCGGAGAATAACCTAATTCCAGTAATATCAAGTTGAAATCCTCTTTTTTGGAGGTGGAATAGGCCTCTTCAATATTGCGCGTAAAGGTAATATCCAACGGGAAATGCGACAAAATGAGTTGATAAAGGCGTCGTGTATCCTCGTTGGGTTCATGGATTAAAACTTTCATTTTCCCGCCTCCAACTTAACCCCGGGTGGTCATTAATTCTCCCATTATTTATTTCTTATCGACGGAAAAATGAGTGTGATTAGGAATTTTTTTTTGATTTTCTCCAAAATTTCAAAAAAATTTCGACTTTTGTAAATTTTCCCTTGACATAATTTACTTTTGTCGATAATATGGGTATAACACGGTACAATTAGAAAGGAATAACCATGTTAGAAAAATCATTGAATCTTCCAGCATCTGAAATGGAGGTAATCCGAGTTATGTGGAAGAAAAAAGCATGTACAGTCAGTGAGATTCGTGAAGCATTAAACAAAAAGCGCAAAGAGCCACTTGCACATTCAACCGTAGTAACACTGGTTCAACGATTGGAGGCAAAAAGTTATGTAGAAAAAACGGGTGAGCGAAAGGGCAAGGCTTTTGTATACCGTGCTTTGCTTCAACCAGAATTCACGCAGAAATATATGATACAAAATTTTATCTCCCGTTACTTTGGAGATGATCCAGTACCCGTTATTTTTCACCTCATTAAAGACAATAAGATAACCATGGATGATATTCAGGAAATACGAAAAATGCTCAAAGATTATGAAGACGGAATGAAAAAATAAATCTCAAGAGGAATCAATTATGTTGGAAGGGATACTATATTTATCGGATTGGTGGTGGGAATGGATTATTTCCTGTCTCGCTGGAATGATTCTACTTTATCTCGTAGGAGAATGTGTAATCCGTTTTGGAAAATACATTTCGGCTGAAATTCGTTATTGGATCTTGATATTGATACTTGTGAAATGTTGTGTGCCTACGATTTTCACCATTGGTGTCCCCTTTGTTTCATGGCCCGTTCAGGAATACGTCAACATCCAATCTGTGAATCAAACAAATCCAGGAACAATAGATATCCACCCTCAGAGAAGTACCAACACGATTCTGCCAAAGATGGCAAATCATCCTTCTGGAGTCCAACAAAATAATATTGTTCGCTTTAACTTACTCGACTATTTGTTTGTCTTCAACATACTCGGTTCGTTCATCATTCTTGTTTTAATCGTGAAAAAAGTAATCGGTCATAAAAAATTGTGTAAACGGTTGTATGATCAAAACGTTATAGAAATATGTAATCGTCTAAGCAAGAGATTAAATATTCGCATGCCAGATATATATGTCTCCGAGCAAATTGAAGAAGCAACGTACACAGGTGGTTTTATCCATTCTTACATTGTAATCGAAAAAAGATGGTTGAATGTTTCTGATGAACAAAAAGAATTACTCCTAGCGCATGAATTGTTGCATATCAAACGGTGGGATCCCATTATCAATTGGTTTCAAATTGTAATGACGGTTTTATTTTGGTGGAATCCAATCGTGGCACGGTTAAATTATTTAATTCGCTGTGAACGTGAACATTGTGTCGACGATATGGTTCTGCAGAAATTAACCGTTGCTCCTTTGAATTATTCAAAAATGTTACTCCATGCGGCAGAAAACCAAGTATTTAGTCAATCTCTACATTGGCAGATCACCTTTGCCGATCCAGTTCATTCTTTAAAAAATCGTATTAGGAGGATTATGATGAAAAAAACAAATCATTATAAGTTGAAATTCGCAGGAATTGCAATTCTCATCTTTTTTGTAACCACTTCCTTTTTAGGTTTTCAATTACAACAAGCAAATGGCAAAACTTCATTGGCTCAGCAAGCAACAAAAGCCTACAAGGAACAATGGAAAAGTATTACTTCTACAAACCTTACTTATGATGAAGAAAATGCCATTCCACCTCTTGCACTACAGGGAATGGACCGAGTTGAGAAACGGCGTGAATTAATTAAACAACAAGAGAACATGTTGGAACTCGCACGTCAATCAGAAAATTATGATCCTGAAGGACAAGAAAGAGTCAAGAAATCACTTGATAAACTCAAAGCAGGAATAAATAACCCAAGATATTTTCATGAAGAAATCACTTATATTACGAAAGGCAATTATCGATGCAAAGAGAGAAACCGTTTTGGACCCGAGCTGTATATTTCCAAAGCGGTATGTAATCGATTAAATGCCTTTTCTGTCCTTTATCATCCAGAAAAACAAGTTTTACAGTCCAAAGATAAACATGCCTGGTTTATCCCCACAAATGGTATGTGTCGCTTTGGTGCAGATATGGGTTGGTGGCTGGAAAATGGATTTCGTTTACAGGATATGGAAGATAGGAAATTAGCCTTATTAGATCCTGACGGAAAATTAATGGCTGTTATAACCGTCGATCCTTCACTCAATTATGCATGGACTCATCTTAGTATTTTAAATGATCATAAGATTATAATTTGTGAAGACTTTGAGATGATGGATGGGCTTCCTGTTCCCAACACCGTGATCGTCAAAGAAAAAGTCGCCGATGGATCTTATTTCCAGATATCTAAGAAAACTTTACAAGAAGCAAAAGTCAATATTGATATTGACAATTCCATCTTTGAAAAACCTGAGGATTTTGAAACAAACATGCTAAATCGTTGAGATATTTACTTGTTTACCACATCATTTTGGAGCCTAGCTTATAAAATAAGCTAGGTTTTTGTTGTCTAGCATACACGATGAGCCTGTTGCTCTACTGTGCTTTTATATTAGGAATAATGGTCGTGGCGGCGTTTGGACGTGATATCACTCAGAAATTGATGGGCGATGCGGAAACTATTTTCCGAAATATGAAGCTGCTTGACGGTGATGAGATCCTTGTATTGCTCATAGTAATTCAACAAAAATTTATCGCCAGCTTGATTATTGAAATCATAGATATGCTCGAAATAGACGTGTCTGATCCCCGCACTGATGAGAACTTTGAAACAATTAATGCAAGGCGACAGGGTGCAGTACAGGGAAGAACCATCGATGCGAATCCCCTGACGCGCCGCATGGGCGATGGCATTCATTTCCGCATGGATGGCGCGGGACAGTTCACGCGGCTCGATCCCCTCGACCTGGTTTTCAGGCTGGCGCCAATAGCATTTCTTTTCGTCGGTGCAGTGAAAGGTTCCCGGCGGGGCGCCGTTATAGCCTGTGGAGAGGATGCGGCGGTCGCGCACGATCACCGCGCCCACAGGACGTGAATAACAAGTCGAGCGGGTGGCCGCGAGTTTGGCCATCATCATGAAATATTCATCCCAAGAAGGACGGCTGGTGCTAAGCGCGGCGCTCAGCTCGGATAGGTCTCCGTTTTGAATGGGCCATTCGGACATTGAATTTCCCTCGCGTTCTTTTTGGTTAAAAAAGGGGGAGTATAAAATCTCCCCCCTTCAATACCATAGCATAACGGAAGTGCTTACACGTCGCAAATCTCGATCGCTTCCTTGAGGGAATCAATGCCGTTTTTGGGGATAAATTCGTGAGCCACAAAACCATCATACTCAGTTTCAGCAATGGCTTTCATGATTGGTTCATACTTTAACTCTTGCGATTCGTCGATATCGCGACGCCCGGGATTCCCTCCCGTGTGATAGTGGCCAAAGTATTGGTGGTTATTTTGGATGGTACGAATGATATCGCCTTCCATGATTTGCATGTGATAAATATCGTACAGGAGTTTGAAATTCGGGGAATCGACCCGTTTACATAACTCTATGCCCCAGGGGGAGTTATCACACATGTAGCCTGGATGATCCACTTTGCTGTTTAGCAGTTCCATATTAATGATCACCCCAGCATCTTCGGCCATTTTGGCCGCTTCTTTGAGTACGATCGTGCTATTTTCCAACCCTTCTTCGTCACTCATCCCGTGGCGATTGCCCGAGAAAGTGATGATATTGCGAAATCCATATTCCTTGCACAGGCCAATGTTCTTTTTGAATTGTTCCAACAGGTCAGAATGGATGTCTTTTTCATTGCAGCCGTGGGCGATACTCCCTGCGCCGGGCGAGTTCATGGTGGACACCAAACCATATTCTTTCATGATTTTCCAATCACTTTCACCAACCAAATCAATACCAACCAACCCTAAATCAGCGCAGGTTTTGCAAAAGGCCTCAAAGCCATTGTCTTCTATGTATTGGTTAAAACACCATTTAGAAACAGATTGCTTGATATTGCCTTTGAGGTTGGTCTCGTTCGCGGTGGATGAGAGAGTAGGCAGGGTAGATGCTGCAGCGATTCCCGCCGCCATGGTTCCCATAGCGGAACGCCGACTGACTTTTCTTTCATTTATCATGGATTTGATCCTCCCTTTAGGATTTCCTTATTATAAAAACAAAAGCCCTCGCAGGTATAGCGTTAATGCTCTGCCTCACTTCATTTTTTAGAAAAATTATTTGAATTACCTACAGAGTGGCTGGACACGGAATTTTTTATAAATTAGCGTCTTGCGTTAAGAAACTTGCTCATTCTATTCCAGAAAAATAGAAAAATTTACAATATTCTCGCAAACTTTTTGTCATAGTGGATTGACCGTATTTTTTTTGCTCATTATACTCGTCAAATAGCCAAAAAAGATTATAATATTATATAGATTGAGTTATCTCGGGTTTACTTTGAAATTATTCACTTAACTCCTTTATTTTATAATACTTATTATCATTGTTGCAAGTAGGGATAAAGCCTAAATTTCTATATACAACGATCTGGTCATTTTGATTTAAATAAGAAAACAATCCGCTCGGATCGTTTATGATCGAGTGGAATGAATTATGGTAAATAAAATATGGATGAGTATTATGAGACTGGTCGATCGTCATAATCCTAACAAACTCTATCTTCAATTGGTAGAAATCGTCAAAGAGGCCATCGAACGGGGCGAGTTGCCAGTTGGTGCCCAATTGCCCACAGAAGACCAAATGTGCGGACAACAAGGGGTCAGTAAGGCTGTGGTACGTTCTGCCATGCACGAATTGGCACGTGAAGGGTATATTCAAAAAATGCCCGGACGCGGTACCTTTGTCCAAAAGCCTACCAACTCGAAAGGGATTTGGTTATCGACGAGTTTAATGGAAAATATATTGGATTTTGGTATGCCGTGGGAAACGGAAGTCGTACAAAAAATGCTGACTGTTCCTCCCACCGATTTGGCCGAACTCTTCGCCTTGGAATCAGGACAACAGGTTTTTAAAGTGATCCGGTTGCGCTATGTGGATGAAGAACCGGTTGTGTTGGAAACCGCCCATGTTTCGCATGATTTGTGCCCAGGTTTAGCCTTAGAGGATTTACGCACCTCGTCGCTGATCGATATTCTCTCAAGCAAATACCGTATCGCGATTACGCGTTGTGCTGATTCGATTGAAATTACCTCCTTAGAAGCAAAGGAAGCAGAATTGTTAAAAAAGAAAGTAGGCAGCCCGGCTTTGCTTGCTGACCGGATCCTTTACACCACCAACAACCGGGTAACTGCTTTTGTACGTTTAATTTCTGTATCGAACAAATACCGAATTACCTTTGAATCCATCCGCAACCCCGGCCGCTGAGGAGGATTCGTTGAATCCATGAGAAAAAACGCGGGGATTTTCCCCGCGTTTTTGCATGGGTGTTCCTAAGGCCACGGGATGGGTTTAGCGTTTCACTCCGGCAGTGACGCCTTCCCAATCATCGGTACGGAAGGGCGAAGCCGGAAGTCCCGCTTCGTTATAGAGATTGCAGTCAGGATTATCATCCCAGCCATAACGCACCGCGATCGGATTCTTTACCCAGGCACTGCTCACGACCACCGTGTTACGATCAATCATGGCTTGGGCTGGCCTGAATTCTTTATCCGGACCTGCGATGGTGAAACCAGTAAGCATATCATCCCCTTTGGCGATAAGTCCTTCTCCCACGTTTTTGAAACGAATACGGATTTGATCCCCTTCGATGTTCATGGAATCATAGATCGGTCCTGAGTAGGTCATGTCCTGGTTGTAGGCAATGCCATAAGCGGCCAAGGCTAAGCGTTCCCCTACTTCGAGCTTATTGCGTGGGTGGATATCGTTGGGATCACCAAGGTCGATGGTGATGGCCATTCCTGTATTGGGGAGAGTGAGCGCCATGGTTTGAGCTTCACGCAGTTCTGCCCATGCTACACCATCCTCGGATTCATAATTGGGAAGTTGGACATACAAGAAGGGAAAATTACCAATGTCCCAATGCTCGCGCCAATCCTGAATCATCGTAGAGAACGTTTCTCGATATTCGTAGGCGCGTTTCGCATTGGATTCCCCCTGATACCAGATGGTGCCCTTGATAGGAAAATCGGTCAGAGGAGCGATCATGGTATTAAAGAGTCCACTGGGACGCCAATGACTACGACGTGGATCATTGGGAATTCGTGGTGCTGCGGGTACCGGTTTGCCCTGAGATTCGGCTTCAGCCGCTTTCTCTTTCCACACCACATATTCTTCCTCAATTTCTTCAAGTCTTTGTAAGAAATTTTCCAGATCTTTACGCCAGGCATCCAGCATGTAATTCAATTTTTCATTATCCTTGAGTGTTGGTAAACTTGTCCATGCTTCGGCAGGAGATCCCCCCCATGAGGAATGTATCAACCCAATAGGGACTTCCAAATTCTGGTACAATTCACGGCCGAAATAATAGGCAACCGCCGAAAAATTTCCGCTCGTATCTGGACTGCATTCCACCCACTCACAATCTAACAAATCTTGAGGTTTGCCCGCCACACGCCGGGGAACTGTGGTTAACCGAATGTCAGGAAAGTTGGAATAAGCAATCTCGATCTCGGCATTTTCTGTTTCTCTGAGCGGCCATTGCATGTTGGATTGTCCACTGCAGAGCCATACATCACCCACCATGATGTTGTTCAAGGCGATGAGATTTTTCCCGGTAAACACCAATTGATACGGTCCCCCTGCTTCCATGGGATCGAGGCTCATCTCCCATTTTCCATCCTCGGAAGCTTCCGTGGACACTTTTTGTTCCTGCAGCTGAACCACTACGCTTTCGCCAGGATCGGCGGTTCCCCATATGGGAATCTCCACTCCCCGTTGGAGCACCATGTTATCTGTAAATAGGGAGTGCGGTTTTACGGCAGCGAATGAAACGGTTCCCATGAGACTGATTACTCCTAAAATGAAGCAACTACACGCGATATGTTTTCGCATTGCATCCTCCTTCTTGTTTGGCGATAGAACGGTCTGTTGGTTTTAAGTTCCTTTTGAATCCTTTTTCTTTTAGACAAAAAGAAAAAGGAACATTCTACCAACCACAATCCGTCAACTATCGTTTTTGAATCCAAAAGTACTCTTTTCCTGTATCCTAAAAAAAATACACGCTAATTTACAGGTGTAACAAGCAAAAAAGTGAGTAATATTATGAACAAACAATAGAGGAGGTTTTGAATCGAATTATTCTTGAGTCCCCCGATTGGAAAAATCGGGGCTTGTTATGATTGAACTGAATTATCATCTGGATTCAAATTTTCAGGGAAGGATAAATGAAAACAGGCTCCTCCCTCAGGGCGGTTTTCTGCATATATCGTTCCATGGTGAAACTCTTCCATAATCGATTTCACCCAGGATAACCCCAATCCTCCGCCGCTGCTTGCTTCTTTTGTGGAATACCCGGAATGAAAAATACGGTTGATTTCATTCTTCGGCATTAATTTCCCTTCGCTATCACGAATTCCCGGGCCGTTATCACGCACCGAGAGGTCTACCAGCCCATTTTCGATTTTCGTATATTCCACTTCGATGATCCCTTTCTGATTGGGGATTGGTGAACGCTGGATAGCTTGAGAAGCGTTGGCTAGAAGGTTAAACAACGCCATCCGTAAAAGCCTTGGTTCTGCGGTCACTTCCAACTTGTCTTTATCGAACACTTCGATCGCCATTTTTTGTGAGGTGGAAAGACGAAAAAGGTTGGTTACCTCCGAAATCAATTGGCCCAAATCCACCTTCTCGAAATAGGGCTTTCGGGTATAACCAAAAGAACGGTAGATATCCACCATTTTTTGTAAAAAATCGAGATTGTTCTTTAAGCCCTCTACGGCTTCAGAAAAGAAGCTCCCTTTTTTGGGATCCATGGAAACAATCCCTAAACTTTGCGCCCGTTGAATCGTGTCCAAATCCCATTTGCCAGAAGCGATAATATTCGTGAGGTCATGTCCCATATTGGTGGCAAGATTAATCCCGAATCGATTACGCTCTTCTGTGAGGGCTTGACTACGGGTCATGGCGCGCGCGAGGCCATTTTCAGTCTGCTTCTTAATCTCGTGCGCCATACGGGAGATTTCTTCTTGATCCAGCTCTGAATCGGGATCCATCTGAAATTGAATCGCAGCAACAATCGGATCTCCCACGGATAAGAGAATATGCCCCTGCTTATCCTCGATGCGCACCGACTCGCTTTTAGGATGAAGATCGGAATTCCTACCTGAGTGGATTTCGATAAAAGTGTGTTGAGTTCGCAAATATTGGTAAATTGTGATTGATTGGAAAGGGTAGACTCGCTGAATCGTCGTGGCCAATTGTTTAAGAAAGGCTTCTAAGACCTCTGATTCGTCTGAGAGCGCGTGAAGCGAATCAAGCAATCGATCGATCTCGATTCCATAGAAAACTTCCCGCTGGTTACGGGCTAATTGATTGTAAACTTCCTCAATTGTATGCCTGGGGTGGGGGATAAGGGAGACTCTCTCTGTTTTTATCATGGATTCCATGGATTGTCCCACATGCTGTAAAGGTAACACGACGCTGTTATAAAGCCACCAATACATTAAGAAGGTCGTCACAATAAACATAAGAGCGTAAATACGATAGCGCCATACCATGGTTTGAATTTCTTCCCACCCTTTAGGCGTTGCATAGTACGCATGTAAATTAATATAGGGATGCCGTCCAACCCCGTGGAAGGAACGGGAAAATAAACAATTATTCCACGTATTATATGCTAGTAATTTTTCCGGACGTCTCTCGCGATAAATCACATTCTGCTCTTCGTCAAACAAAATAATCATATACCACGGGTTGTCTTCATCCAAAACGGTCGAATCTTTCTCCGCCAAATATTCTTTGGCTTTCTCGTGATAAAGAGTTTCGTTAGCGTATTGACCACGCAGGCTTTTTAGTTTTCCAACAATGGGATCTAATTGCTTTATCAAATCGTTGAACGCGGATTGATTGTCATATATAACCATGCGCTTTTTGCTGTCAAAAAGAGAGTCCAACATGGATAGAAAGGAAACATCGATAAGGATGACCGCAATGAGTGAGAAATAGCGTAAGAAAATAGTACGGGTTTTTAAGCGTGGCGTGCGATTCATATTCCCTGGAGTCTGCTTCAATTGGTTTTATTTAAACTTCTCGAATGGATCGAACTCTTCTATCGGTAATTCTCCACAAGGTTTGCTGGATTGTGGAAATATTTTGTTCATACGCGCGCATGTGTAAAAAAACATGATACCACCCCCTAGCATGTAAAGGTGATAGGTGAAGAAACGCCAAATTAAAACTACCACCGCAACCACAGAGACCGGATACAATTGGCTGAGAATCACCGCCATGGTAACTTCTACCCCTCCGCCGCCGCCGGGTAAGACAATCATAAGTGAAAACATGAAGAGTAAACCTTGAAGAAAAAAGAGTGGAATCGGGTCATTCGTAATCGAAAAAGCGTAAAGCACGATAGGCAGCACACTGTACCGGCATGTCCATTGAATCGAACACAGAAGGAAGGCGAGGAGTACCGAGCCTTTTTTCAACGAAAGGATGTGGTATAGTCCCTGCTTGAAATGGTGCCATCCACTAACGATTTTCCAACGGATCCATCGTCCCCGCGCACCAATCCGATAGCGTTGAAACCACTTCCAACGAGCAAGCTGGCGGCTGAGAAAACGGAAGGACCCCATGCTTTTCATAATCACGATAACAATGAGAATCCAGCTAATATATAAAAGACTATTCAAGCCGTGGCTCGATAGGTTTTTCGAAAAAAAGTCGTAAATAGGCTCATTATTAATCAGGGAATAGATCGCGAATGGAAGGAGGATCGTAAAATAAATCACGTCCATAGAGACATCTATGGTTAGCATAGAGGTCCCGTGAGCAATCTTGACTCCGGCTCGCTTGAGCAGCCCCAGGCGAATAAGGGTGCCCCCGATTCCGCCCGGGGTAGCCGTGATCCCGAATTCACACGAGAGTGAGGTAGAAAGCCCTTGCTGCAATGTTAAGGGATACCCCAACGCTCGGCTCAGGATCATCACCCGCAGACCGTTGCATACCCAGGCGATCGCCACCATCACAAACAATCCCGCGGCTACATCCCATCGAAAATTTCGTAATTGCTCGAAGGTCTCTGGTTTTTGCGTCACCAGAAAAACAATGACCGTGGCGAGGACCCCGAGAAACGCACCCTGCATGGCATAGCGTATCAGGTTTTCTTTGCTCCATCTTTGAAGATTTTCATTCATGAGTCGCTTCCCACTGCGTGATCCACTCTCCATACGTCAGAATCTGGCGGCCATGCATGGCTTTGCGGATCAACTCAAGCAGCAAGGTTTCCATTTCGGGATACTCCAGGTCGAATGGGTGCAAGGCAATACGTAAAAGCGAAGCATGGCGATTCCTCCATTGCCATAAAGGACACCACCGGCGAGAGACCCACCGTCGCCAAGCACTTCGGCTACTAGCAACCACTGTAGGGGCGGGAAATTTGATCTCACCCGGGAGATATTCTATTTCTCCCCAATAGGTGGTGTACGTGAAACCTAGAGCCCGTAAGGCGCGCTGGGCTTCATGATTGAGTAACCAAGCCGGAGCCACAAAACCCTTACTATGAATCTCGTAGTTTTGAAGTATTTCTTTGCCTTGCATTAGGAGTTTTTTGGCTTCGTCATACCCCATTTGGTAAAACTCTCCCTCCCCCGCTGTATAGAACCGTCCAACCAATTGATTCCATCCGCTTCCCTGAATCACAGAGGCTTGGTGACACCAGCCGTGGAGAACAATTTCATGCCCTTCCTGTTGAAGCTTATGCAACCACTGCATAAATGCTTCATTTTGTTGGATAGGTTCACACCGATACCAGTTTGGTACCACCAAAAGGGATACGCAAGAGATGCCTAATTCTTTCATTTTTGATAAAAAACGCTTGCAAGTTTCTTGGCTATGGGGGGCTAAGTCATGGAAAGAAACAAATAGGTGAGCCGTTGATTCACAGTTCATGCGTATTCCTTAACGAACGTGGATACATAGATTTTTTGATCATGAAAGGGGCGAAATTTACTAATTTCGCGCTGATCCAAGAGAGATAAGCCAAAACGTTGGAAGAGGCGGGGCGAACGGCGAGTTTCATAGGTTTGAATTTGACAGTAAATGGTTTTGACCCTTTTGTCGTGCTCGATTTTCTTTTCCATGGAGCGGAATAAACGCAACGCAATACCCATGTTTCGATATTCGGACAGCACGTTGAAATGAAAATGTCCCGCTTTTTTTGGGGCGCGAGGGGTTTCACGGCTTCCTTTGAAGAGACTCCAATATAAAAAGCGTCGGCTTTGGCGGTTATAACGGCCTCGCAACAAACGCCACACCACCTTGGGAGCAATTATCCCTAATAGTAGATAGCAATTCACCCAGAAATGATAATGGTAGCGCACACAGACGGTAAGATAGGCCACCACCTGACCATCCACTTCTCCTACGAATGAAGATTCCGGCTCCCAATCGGTGTAATAACGCGTGAAAAAGTCCGCAAAAACATCTCGATCGCAAAATAACGGGTCTACCGGCTTGCCAGAAAAACCTGTCTCGCAACAGATATGCCGTACCGCTTCGCGATCAGCGGGTGAATAAGGCCGGATGATATAATTCATGCTGATTTTGTTTCATCCCCTCGTAGGTAAAAGTATCTGCCGATTGCCCGGAAAGCAAATGCTGGTAGAGTGCGGTTAGCCGGTTAAAGGTTTGTTGAATCGAAAAATACTGAACAATACGTGTACGGCGTTCCTCTGCGGTGGCTCCGCCTGAAATATGGCGAATCTTTTGGATCGCATCGGCAAGATGGTGGGGCTGGGAAGAGGAGGCCATGATTAGGGGCGATTCTCCTGCTACCGAATCATCCAAACCACCCTGCTGTACTGCGAGCACCCGTGTTCCACAGGCTTGCGCTTCAAGCGAGGTAATTCCAAATGTTTCATAGATGCCTGCATGCACATAAAGATCGGCGGCAGTATAGCAGGCACAAAGCCATTCGGTGGATGTACAGAATTTGAACCACTGAATATCATCACGCCGCTGGACCATTTTTTCTACATAACCGCGCCCTTCTCCATCACCAACCAGCAATAAATGATAGCGTCCTTTTTGTTGATTGTCTTGATTTAAAATCTTTATGGTTTGAATTACATTTTTAATATTCTTCTCTCGCGCTAATCGCCCCACAAAGAGAAGCAAAAAGTCTTCCTCACCCAGCCCCAATTGTTTGCGCACAAGTCCCGCTTTGGGAGAGGGTTGAAACTTGGTAACATCCGTACCAAGGGGGATGCGTACGACCCGTTGAATCCCACATTCTTGCAGCACCCTTAGAATACGGGTGCTAGCCACCACGGTGGCATCCATCCGGTTGTAGAGATCACGGATGTAATTATGAATGCGGGAAGAAAGAAAATGTTCCACTCGTTTGCCAGCGAAGCGGCGAATGGTACGTCCCAAGGCGCGTGGAAAATCAGAATGATAAAAAGCAACAATGGGAATTTGATGTTGTTGAGCGGCTTCCCACGCTATCCAGGCGGAGCGGTAGGGATCGCCGACTTCTATCAGATCCGGTTTTTCATTGTTGATAATGGCGTGGATACGATTCCGATTCAATAACATCCGGTAACTCATTGAACCTATGAGGGGCAAGGATTTTACGGAATATATCACACTTCCATGTTTTATCTCTTGGCTATGGGTGCTTCCCGGTACGACCACAAAGTGTTCCACATCGGGCATGGAGGCGAAATAGCGCATTTTATCTTCTAGATAACGCCTGACCCCTCCACTCATCGGACTGTAGAATTGAACAAGATCGCAAAATTTCATAAAAGGTTATGTTCCACCTGTTTTTAATGGATGAATTGGATGGATAGGCACCCATTGAATGTTCGTTAAATAAAGAAGTTATGGAAAATCAACTTATTCTATAATATAAACCCCAAGCGAATCAATTCAAGAAAGAAAAGAATTATGTAAGTCGCTGAAAATTATACTGGTTTTTTAGGTTTCTCGTTAAAGTTTATTAAAACCTCACTCTTGATGTTTATCGAAGGTCTCTTTAATATTTACTGATCGTGTGCGAAGGAGTTTTTATTTATGAAGATGTTACAATTCTTTTTTTTCGTCTGTGTCTGGTCTCTCGTGTCAACGGGGATAGGGTACTCAGAACCTATTCATGAAAATCTTGGTAAATTATCTGTAGAAGAAGCCGTAGAAAAAGGAAAAACCTTTTTTAATCAAGAACAATTCGATAAGGCAGAAGAATATTTCACCTATTCTGTCGAGAAGAAACCCGATAATCCTGATTACTTATGCTGGTTGGCCCAGACCAAAGCGTTTATCTTAAAAGAAAAGACCATTAAAGGCGTCTCAAAATTGAGCCTCTTGGGACAAGGACGGAAGGTAAAGAATCTTTATGAAAAAGCCTACGAAATTGATCCCCGACATGAACGAGCACGAATTGGATATGCCATTATTCTGCGCGATATCCCCGGTTTGTTTGGTGGTGATTTAAGCCGGGCAGAAAAAATGTTGAAAGAAGTGATCGAAGATAACCCGGAGAGTTTTATAGCCTATCATCATTTGGGCACTCTCTATATTCGAAAGCATGAAAAACTGCGTCATGGGATCGAATATCTAAAGAAAGCCATTGAGATCGCTGAATCCAAAGAGGATCTTACTCTCGAAGAAAAAGACCGGCTGGCGAACACTTATCATGCTTTGGGAAAAACGTTCTTGGAAGAATTGGAAGATTCAGAGCAGGCCATCCAGGATTTCGAAAAATCCCTAAAACTGGATGACAACAATGTTGTGACCATGATCGACTTATCTCGTGCTTATACCCTCCAGGATAAGCAATCCAACGCACGAAAATATTTAAAAAATGCCGCCAAAATTGCGGCGGCCAATGAGTATGAATATTTTTATGACGATATACGCTCGTCGGCAAAAGAATTAGATATGCGTGATGAAATTCGTTTTTAGTTTTTGGTTTATTCCATTAAGCGAATACGCGGTAATCGATCTCTTGAAAGATCGAATCTTTCCACTCCAGTTCACGTAAATAGGGCTCATCGATAGCCTCGGCTTTGATTTCTTCATAAAGACGATTAAAGCGATACACATGCTCCCGGGTACGGCGAACCGCATAGGGAACTGCGGTTTCTGTCGTTATTATGAAAGCCCAATCACTGCTTTGGGCAAGCAGTAATTCTCGCGCCGCTTGCTTCAATGCGCGTTCCTTGATCCCTGAAGCTTGCGGGTAGGCACGAGCCAATTCAATCATGCGATCCTCGCCTTCATGAAGATGGCGGTAAATCCAGTCGTTCTTCCCATTGAGCCATACCTCATTATAGCCTTTATCTCCCCAGGAAGAATTTGCAGGCTGCACGGTTTGCAGCACAGGATATTCATCAAGATACTCACTGGGAGTGGTACTAATAACTTCGTTCTGATCATGCGCCATTTTGCGGAGTAAAAATTCAAGAAACCAAGGACCTTCGTACCACCAGTGGCCAAAGAGTTCAGCATCGTAGGGTGCCACGATGAGCGCTGGACGATCCAGAAATTGACGCAGATATTGGACTTGATGCTGACGGTTGAACATGAAATTCCCTGCATGGTCGGCTGCACGTTCCCTGGCCGTAGGGGGGTTATACGGCTCTTTATCCGCCAAATCCACCTCTCCGGTAATACGGTGGTACTTAAAACCGATGTTGCGGCGAATCCCATCGCGATGGAGGTAGGGACGAATATAATCGTATGGTGCGTCATACCCAAGATCACGGTAAAATTCTCGGTAATGTTCATCGCCGGGATAGCCCGCATCCCGGCTCCAAACTTGTTGGGAGGATTCCACATCGCGGGCAAAGGCTGCAACATTCCATGGAGTGCGGATAGGCGCAAAAACACCGTATTTTGGACGAGGAGAGCCATAAAGAATACCGTGGGAATCTAGAAAAAAGAAGCGTATCCCTGCTTCATCCAAGTACTTATCGACGCCGGTGCGATAGCCGCATTCCGCCAACCACATCCCTCGGGGAGAGCGGCCGAAATGCTTTTCATAATTCTTACGGGCAATCATGATTTGCGCCCGCTTGGCATTTTCAGTGTTTATAAGAGGCAGAAAGCCATGGGTGGCACAGCATGTAATGACCTCCAAAACCCCCTCATCCTGAAAACGCTTGAATCCATGAACCAGATTTCGTTGGTAAGTATCACGAAAAATTCGTAACGCGGTTTGAACATCACGTTGATTTTGTTTCGCGGCTTCGTGAAATTGCTGCTCCGACTTTTTCGAAGTACGCTGTACCTCCTTTTCCGCTAATTCCATCTGTTTTTCTAACCGGCGTTCATAACGATTTTGTAAATTTGGATTCGATAACATCTCCGCGAGTGGAGGGGTAACCGACATGGTTATACGGAAACGGGTTCCATCTTCCACCATTTGTTCAAAAGCGTCTAAGAGAGGAATATAAGTCTCAGTCATGGCTTCGAAGAGCCAATCTTCCTCTAAGAATTCTTCCTGTTCAGGATGGTGTATAAATGGTAGATGGGCATGCAAAACTAGAGATAAATATCCACGAGGTTCGCTCATACCTAACACTCCTATTTATTTCTTCGGATTGATCTTATACGATTTACAAAGAAAGTGTAAGCATTTTGGAATCGTATTCTCCAAGGAGAAAGGTTTCATTATGGGTAAGATTCTTTTTAATCCCATTTTTTTATTCCATTTATATACTTGACAATGTCAAGTAAAATGTGTATGCTGTTTTGTAGATATATTTTAGAAAATTGGTCAAATTAAAAAGAATCCAATAATTTATCTTATAAGGAGATTACCGATGATCCAACTGACGGATAAGGCTGCCGAAGAAGTAAAACGTCTCATTCAAACTCAAAATCTCCCTGAAAGTGTTGGTTTGCGTGTGGGAGTGAAAGGTGGCGGTTGTTCGGGGTTGAGCTATTCTCTGAATTTCGATACCGAACAGAGGGAGAATGACCGTGTTTTTGACAGTCGCGGTGTTAAAATTCTGGTGGATTCTAAAAGTTTTCTTTATTTGAGCGGAACCAGGTTGGATTACACCGATGGATTGAACGGAAGTGGTTTTATATTCGATAATCCCAACGCGTCTCAATCTTGTGGATGCGGTTCTTCGTTCTCCGCATAATGCGAGGTGTTTTTTCCTTTCTCATTCTTGTCAGACTATACCGCATCTCCCATGAGGTGCGGTGTGGTTTATAAGGATTGTATTATGAGTAACCAACAGGATCACAATCTCGACGAAAAACGCCATGCTTTGGCAAGACGTTTTATCCTCTTTGCTGCGGCAGTACGCCAAGCGACGAGTGGCGAGGCCCTTTCACGGATGCTGGGAGTGAAGGTGACGGATTCACAAGCCGATGCCTTGCGTTTCCTGATATTAAACAACCATGCGAGCATGGGTGAAATTGCTATGGGGCTTGGTCATACTATTTCTGGCGCCACCAAAGCCATGAATCGTCTTGAAAGACAAGGATGGGTTACTCGTACGCATGGGGGGGAGGATCAGCGTACGGTTTATGTCCATTTAACCGATAAAGGCAAGAAATTGGCCGAGAGCTTACTAGCAGAAACCGAGACTCGTATGAATCGTATTTTGTGGAAATTACGTCCGGATACCTTGGACCGCTTTGGTCGGGTATTGGAAGAGTTTTTACGTGACTTTATCGATGATGAAAATGTGGCGGATAAGTTATGCAGTGCCTGTGGATTTGAGGGTGGCATTCATTGCCGTGAATCGGATATCGATTGCGTCGTGGCCAAAAAAGTTCGTTCTTTAGAACAGCCTGAAACCTACCAAGTTGATACATCCATCCCTTTAAAAGAATAAGGTTTACGAAAAATATATAATTTTTTACTCGTCCCCATGATCCTTTGTAGTTTTTACCCTCTTTTTCGAATGAACATGCCCAATAGTCCCGAAATAAGAGAGTGCTTAAAAAAGGTTTTCTACGGGTGTTGAATCGGTATGTCTTGATAAGAGAAATCAATATTTGGTAAAAAGTATGAAAATATTATTGTAATGAAGGGGATAACCTAACATGCCAAGATGCTGAGATTTAGCTAAGTGGAGTCCCACTTGAGTTTGCCGGTGTGCAAAGGGCTAAAAATAGGATGACCTTATTTTGTTTACATATGGACTATTTGTAATGCAAAGTTACAATTATTTTTAAATTTCCTCTTCCACTACAGTGGAAAACGTTGTAATATTTCTTGACATCGGCTTGTTTTTTCGCCATGATTGAAATTTAAATGATTGTAAGATCTAAAACTTAGGCACATTATGTCGAACTTGTTATGGGTAGTAATGTTATTCTTCTAACAACGAGCTAAAAAAAGTGAAATCTGAAAAAAGAACCTGGAATCAGTGATGGGTGAAATTTCAGGCCTGCTTGAGGTGTACTTTTTTGGCTAGAAAATGAGAGCCGACTTACAGAAAAGTTAAATCAAACGGGGAAAAGTGAGAGCAGCGATGACGAGAAAAAAAGTAAGTTTTAACCAAATCGTATGTCGTAGTCCGCGAATGGAACAAATCGTACGCACCGCCCAGCGTATCGCAAATTCAGATATGTTAGTGCTCATCACAGGGGAAAACGGGACCGGCAAAGAAACGCTCGCTCAAGCGATTCATAACGCGAGTGATCGTGGCTCGGGGAAGTTTATTTCTGTAAATTGTGCGGCACTGCCCGATGCCCTATTGGAAACAGAATTGTTTGGCCACGAAAAAGGCGCTTTTACTGGGGCGGTTTATACTCGTAAAGGGAAATTTGAGCAAGCCCAGGGTGGCACTCTTTTCTTAGACGAAATTGGGGAGATGAGCTTCACTTCTCAAGCCAAATTGCTTCGGGTGTTGGAAGAACGGGTCGTGGAGCGAATTGGCGGGGGAGAACCGATCCCTATGGATGTACGTATTATCGCCGCTTCGGATCAAAATTTGTTGCGCAAAGTCAAAGAAGGCGAATTTCGCCAGGATCTTTATTACTTAATCAAGGAAGTCCATTTGGATATCCCTCCCTTACGTGAACGCAAAGAAGATATCCATCCATTGGTTGATCATTTCATAAAAATCTATAATAAACAGTACCATAAAAATATTCAGGGAATTTCTGATGCGGCTTTGCAATTCTTACTACGGCATGATTGGTCAGGAAATGTTCGTGAACTTCATCATGTGGTCAAATGTGCGGTCTTGATGAACGATTCGCAAGAGATGATTTGGCTAGAACACATTCCTTTGGATATTCACTTGTCGGAAACTTCCCATAACAATGAAGAAAAGGCCGATACCAAAGCCGATGAACTTTTAGAAATTCTTTCGCTTGAAGAATCCGAAAAGCGTCATATCTTACGCATTCTTGAATTTACCCGTTTTAATAAAAGCCAGGCTGCGAATATACTGAAAATATCTCGGCCTACATTAGACCGTAAAATTGAAAAGTATCAATTGCACAACATCAAGGTGCAAGAAAATATCCAAGGTGGCTCCTAAGAATGAAACAACGTGGTAATAATACTTGACACTCACAATCTGTCACGATACCGTTCGGAATAAGTATTGGGAAATTGAAAAAGTTATAGGTTATTTGGACAAAAAAAATACTAACCGAATTGTACAAAGAGTCGTTATCGTGGTAAGATGAATCTGTGAAAACGGGTTTTTTCTCGTTTTTCACATCTATTACGAGAAACGAGGGAGTTGAGTTAATGGGTTTACGAAATTTTATCACGATATTTTTGACCACCACGGGGCTTCTGCTGTTTATCCCTTTTGATACATGCGCACAATTTGGTCGAACCTCAGGGGGTTTTAACCAGGGTTATAACTCCGGCGGGTATAATTCCGGGTTTAGCAATAATAATAGAAGTCTTGGTGGTTCTTCTCGCTATGGGGGGAATACCGGTTTTTCCTCCAGAGGAGGAAGCAGCATGTTTGGTAATTCGGGCTTCGGGAGCGGAGGAATGACCAACTCACGCTATGGTAATAGCGGTTATGGTGGAAATTCCGGGTATGGCGGAAGAAGCATGAGTGGTCGTAGCAGCCGCTCTGGCAGTTCGAACTATAGTGCCCAGAACTACGGGAACTCGAGTTACCAAAATCAATCTTACGGGAATCAAACGTATGGTCGCCAAGATTCGCGCAGTAGCAGATACCAGAGCTATGGTGGGACTCAAGGCGGACAAGCCCAACAATACAGTGGGAATGTATCCCGCCGAGGCGGCCAAAGTCAATCGCAACAGTATAGTGGAAATGTTCCACAAAGCGGACAGGCGCAATCCCAAGCCCAACCGGGACAAACCACTTCCAGTGGAAATTCGAATGAACGCCGCGAGGCTCAGCGTGGTGGAAATACCGGGGCCATGGGCAGTCGATCTTCTTCTCAATCTGGAGGACAAAGTCAAGGCGGGATTTCGGTGCAGGGAAGCAGTGGTGGTCAACCTCGAGCAAGTACTGGTCGAAGGCCCCCGGCGAAAGCCACGGGAGGCAAACAAACTACCCCGAAAAAACAGGAAGAAGGCCAAAGACGGCAAAGTTCTATTCTTTATCTCCATTCTCCCAGTTCTGTCGTACTCGTGGATCAACCCTTTTCTGTCGATGTTATTTTATCCAATCCCAAGAAAAAGAAGTACGACACCCTCCAATTCACATTAAAGTATGATCCACAAGAACTTATGCCTATTTCTGGGCAAGATGAGTTAGGCCAATGGCTTCCCTCGACTTCGCTGATGGTTCAGCCTCAAGAGGCGGAAGAGAATGAAAAAAACGCTGATGAAGTGGATGAAGCCACAAAGGAAAATACTTCTTCAAAGAGCCAATCACCTTTTATTATCCATAAAAATGAGGAAGACATTAAGATTATCCAGAACGAAATTGATAATGTTAACGGATTGATTCATTTCCGGGCAGAAGTGCCTTCTGATGAAATCGATGCTTCAGGATTGGTGGCTCGAATTAATTTTCTCCCTATGGAAGAAGCCTCGAACTCAACCGTGTCCTTTGTATTCTATGATACAGAAGCAAGCGGGACCAAAGAGTTCTTGACTGAACTTTCTTTGGAAGAAAAAGATCAACTTGGCTCTTCAAGTGAACCGACCGACGGTGTACTTCCCCTTGATCTGGATATCGTGAGTTCTTTTGACCAAGAACGAAAACGCCCCCAAGTGGATGAAGCCCGATCCCGGCAATTTGAAAGTCAAGAGGATGGTACTTATAATACACAGCTGAGGTTGGTTCCACGTCAGGAAAGCGTCGATGTAGGGGATGTTGTAGAAGTCGATGTTTATTTTGATAATAGAGATCGAGTTCAAATTGATTCCGTCAGTTTGTTGATTGCCTATAATCCGCGGTACCTTGAAGCGTTGGATGGAAATGAATACGAAAATGGAGTAAATGTCGCGGATGAAGAATATCAATCCGAATTCCCCTTCGATTTTCCTAAAATGAACACCATCGATACAGATCGAGGCGTGATTGATTATCGCCAAGCAGGCTATAATGTACCGATACGCGGTGATGGAGTTATGGCAACCTTGCGTTTTCAAACGCTTCGACCTACAACCAAAACCACGTTTCGTATTTTCATGAACGAAACGGGAGAAGACCCCACGACCGGGGTGTTTTATCAAAATATGGATCGCTTAGGCGATCCCACCGATCCCTTTGATGGGGTGAGTACTTGCTCGATGTCGATTCGAGCGACAGCGGCCTATTTAGAGAAAATCGGTGCGCAAATTGATCAAGGGTAATTACCTATCCCTTCCGTAGCCAGCAGAACTTTGATACAATCGGCGCGGTTAGATTGGTATAGGTGGAATAAGGAATAGAGGCGGTTTTTCCCATGGCGAAGACACCCAAATTACTTATCGATATAGGGCAACGTCAAATCAAAGTACTCCAAGTCAAGACAGGAAAAAAGGGCGAACTAGGTGTTATGGCAGCAGGCCAGGCCTCGTTGGATGTTCCCCAGGGAGCTGATTCTGAAACGATTTATCAGCGTGTAGGTGAAACCCTCCCTCTCTTGCTTCGGCAATTAGGGATCAAAGAAAAACGCGCTGTGATTTCGTTACCGGGGCGTTCGGCGTTTACCCGTCGATTGAAAGTTCCTGTGGTTCGCGGGCGGCAGCTCCAACGGATTATCCGGTATGAAGCGCGTCAACATATCCCTTTCCCTTTGGAACAAATCAACATGGATTATAAGACGTCTCGCCCGGATGAAAACATTCCCGAGTTAGACGTGAATCTTGTTGCTATACGCAAAGAGTTTTCAGAAGGCTATACCAATGCACTTAAAAAGTGCAAAATACGAGCCGATGTGATCGAAGCCGCTCCTTTGAGTATCTATAACGCTTACGCGGCTTCCAATAAGCGCGATGTCGAAGAGGTTACAGCGGTTATTAGCATGGGGGCGTCCAGCCTCGATATTGTCATCGAACAAAATGGCACGATGCAGTTTATGCGAAGTGCTCCGGTGGCGGGCGATAGTCTCACCTCGATGCTGGCGAATAATTTGGGGCTTTCACCTGAAAAAGCAGAAGAATATAAAAAGAAACCCGCTAGTGAATATACCGATGAAGACGAAGTCACCGCAGAGCAAGTTTCGGGTATTCTCGAACAAGGCTTCGAACGAATTGTGACAGAAATCCGGAAATCTTTCGACTTTTATGTTTCTCAACCCGAATCCCAGCCCGTAACCCGTATCATTTTGTGCGGCGGCTCCTCTCATATGGAAGGGGCGAAAGAATTCCTAGAAGATCACCTAGGAGTTCCGACCGAAAAATTTGATGCCGAAGATATTGAACATCTTGAACTACCGGAAGAGCAGAAAGATTTCTTGCGCTATGAACCGGCTTTGATTGGTATGGCCATGCGTGCCGCGGGTCGGGCTGTTTGCGCCCTTAACTTTGCTCCTCCCTCCGTCAAAGAACGCCTTGAATTGGAACGACGGGCTCCCATGCTTTCCCTGATGGCTCTACTCCTTGTGGGAATGCTAGCAGGTTCTATCTATTTCCTGAATACCATCCTTGAAACTCGCCGTGAAGCCGTGGCCAAAGCGAACATGGTGGTTCAACCAACAGATGATCTTGATCCTGAACTCAGAAAAGTTCGTAGCACACAGGATAAATATATGGAGCGCTTTGAGAAAATTAACCGGGTGGCTGAAAAACGTGGTGACCTGACTCGAGTTTTTCTCGAAACTCAACAGCTTGTTCCTCAATATATTTGGCTTGAGAGTGTTGAACTGACAACTTCAGGTATGACGATTAAGGGACGGGCTCTCGATGACGAGAAAGTCTTTTCTTATATCCAAAAATTATATTTATCCCCCTTCTTTGATAATAATGCGGTCGTCTATAAAGAAGCCGATATCGTTTCTGATCCACTCAATCCCGATCAAACCCAAGTGGAATTTACGATTGAAATTCTTAATTTTAATCAACCTTCTGAAGAAGAAATTAAATTTATCAATGAATTCAACGATAGAACCCAGGATATTTCTACTCTTGTTGTGAGTTTTGACCGAGAAAATGAGGACGATCCGGCCTCACCCGCGAAGATCCTTATCGGTGTCTATAGAGATGATATCGATACCGATGAAGAAATAATCTCTTATATTAATAAGATTTATACGGCACTGGAACAATCGGATGATGAATCGGTTCAAGAAATCGAACTACGTACCCACACTCGTAACAAAGAAGAACTTCAGCGCATTGTTGTCGCTCGAGAAGATGCGAAAAACTATAAAGAAGGACGCCTCAGCCCTGATGATTTTGTAAGTGAATTCTCCATGCTCACGCCTTCACCCAGTCCTGTACCCACTCCCACACCTACACCGGATGAAGATGGTGATGGTGGCGATACTTCTGGCGGTTATGGTTACGGTATGGGTGGATATGGTATGGGTGGCATGGGCGGTGGTGCTCCCATGGGCGACGGCGAAGAAGGTGCCGGCGGTCCGCCTGCGGGCGGCGGTGAAGACGCAGGTGGTGGTGCTCCTATGGGTGGAGACGGTATGGGTGACATCGGTGGCTTAGGTGGCTGATAATCGGTCGTAAGCAGTGAATGAAGATAAATCATTTAGAATTTACATTTAAGGAAGGTGAAGAACATTGGCCTTTTCAATTGATAAAGAAGCTTTAATTGAAATTCTTGGTAAATATAAAGATCCTCTTTCTGTATTCGTCTTAGTCATCGTCTTGTGCGCTGGAGGGTGGTTTTTGTACCAAGAAAGCGCTCAATCGGTCGATGAGATTATGCAGCGGGTTCTTACACCTGATCAGGAGACCGGTGGACCCCAAGAAGAGAATACCCTTACCTCCAATCAAGTGGTCGATAATCTTCTAGTTAAACGAGAAAAGCAACTTTATGATTCAAGCCGCAATCCCTTCGGCTCGCCTGAAGATCAGATGAAGATGCGAAAAGAGGTTGAATCAGCCTATCAACGGGGGGTTGAATTATTTGAATCGGAAAAATTTGAAGAGGCCATTGAACAATTTGATCGAGTGATTTCATTGGATATGACCGAAAGCCGCTATGATTATCCGGTCATGCCTTCAGAATATAAACGACGAGCGCGTCGCGAACATCTTAAACAAAACTTTGATCGGGTTGTGTCTCAAGCGGAATCCGATATTGAAGAAGGAGATCGGTTGGCCCAACAAGACGAACTTCGTGATGCGGCGGATAAATATAGTCAGGCGAATGACGATTTAAATGCGTGTATCGATGCGGATCCTGAGGGGGAAGTGATTGGAGAAGAAAACCTCGAACAGCTCAAAACCCTCCAACAAGAAGCCTTCAACAAAATGATGGATATCCGTGGAAAGGTGTTGTTGGAGGATATTGAAAAGGTGGTTCAAGAGGCGCAAGAGGCATTGGATGGATCCAATTATATAAAAATGTTGCGCCAAATCTTTGAAATACGACGGGTTCAAAACGAAGTTCAAACCGTGGATCCGAACCAGCAATTAGTAAGTGCTTCCCAACGGAATCGTTTAAATTCACTGGCTGACCAACTACGACAAAAAATTTCGGACAACTTCCCGTCCATGGTCGCACAAGCGGATCAACAGTTTACCCAAGCCATTAGTGAAAATGATTTACAAAAGGCCAATGAGGCCATTAGTGCGATGCGTTTGGCCGTGAACTTCGATGAGGATAATGAAGATCTGCCCAAGAAAATCAATGATTATATCGCTCGTCGAGCGGATCTCTTAATTGAAATCGTTGAAGAATTTATTAGCGAACAAGAAACCATTCTTGAAGAAGAAAAATATGATGAGTTTGATGAGCAAAGAAAACGTCAACTCATGCAGGAGTTAGCGCAACATCGCGATCCAAGTTTGGGGTTAAATTCCCAACTCCGTAATAAAATCGTAGAACTTGAGTCAAAACTGAAATCACTTCGTTTACCTCCACCCGTAACGGATGCCTATAGTGTTGAAAGCATTCAGGAGTCGAGTGCAGGCCGATATAAAATTGAAGTTAGAGATAAGAGCGGGCGTTCCACCTCTCGCAAACATACAATGTATTTGCAAGAAGGCAGTACCCATACTTCTACAAAAATAACCCTCAAGCAAGTTGACACCGATAACGGTTTTGTTATACTCTCCAAACCTGGTTATATGGATGCGGAAATTTCGCTTGATACCGGGAGTTAAGGGTAGTTATTAAGAATAACAAGTTGAATATGTTGTGAATTAAACGCGAAGAATCTGAAAGAGTAAATTTAATATTCTCAAAACAAGGCGCATTGTGTTGGTTTCTAATGAAATGTAATTTTTATGTTGTGGCCAAAAACACAAAGCCCCTCATGAATAAAAAATGATTCTCTCAATCCTCTTTCGGAGGAGTGGGGGTTGTTCCATTGGAAATAGGTTCCCTGAAGTGGATCTGTGTCCAGTGATATTTTGCTAAGGCATGTAAAAGACTCGGTTAAGAGTAAGGAGAAGCATAGATGGATTCAACCTTGCGATGGACGAAAACTCATTCTATTTTCTGCGTTTGTAAATGGATTCCTCGAGTTCTTGTAGCGAGTGTAATGCTCACTTGGTGTATGGCACCTATGGCTTCGGTGGTTTCATGGGCCCCTGATTTTTTGGCAGCAACCGCAATGCAAACCCAAGCGCAATTCGACTCGGAAGAGGAACCTTACGAAGTTGAATCGCAGTCCAAATATTTGTTTAATTTGGCGAAAAAGGAAATTCGTGAAGGAAATAAAGAACGAGCGAAATTTTTGCTTCAACGCGTTTTGGTTCTTGATCCTCAACATGAAAATGCCAAAAAACAACTGGTTGAAATTACGAAAGATGGAGGGTCGCTTCGACCCAACACCATCGCTTCAAATAATCCCGATGAAGAGTCTCTTACGGCCTCCGAGATGGTGGAATTAGCACAAGCCAAAATCAATGATAAAGACTTTGATGGGGCGAAAGAGACTTTGGAAAAAGCCGTGGAGATCGCCGAAACCGATGAAATTGCGCAAACCGCTAAAGCCCTGTTGCGAACGATTGATGTGCGCAAACAACAATCTCAGAAAAATGAAGAGACCCAGATGCAATATCGCCTGGATCAATTAGATCAACAGATCCAAAAAGGCATTATCTACTTGGAAAATGAGCAATATGATAGAGCAGAAGAAGAGTTACAGCGAGCGAAACAGATGGCTCCTGATGATGAACGTGTCAATAAACTTTTAGATCGTGTCTATAAAAATCGTGATAATAAACAAAAAGATGCGACCGCCCGGGAACTGGCAGCCCAAAAACAAGAAGATTCAGGGAAAAAACAAGTCGCCGATACCCTATTCCAAGAAGGGGTGGATCTTTATGAACAAGGTCAGGTGATTGATGCTGTCACAAAATGGAATCAGGCTGTCGAAACCTATCCCGCTCATCAATATGCCAATACTTATCTCACCAATACCCGTCGTGAATATGAAAAAGCCGTCGAAGAGAAAGAAAAGGCCGAAGAATTGTCCGCCCAAGAACAAGAATATGAAGAGATGCTGGATGAACAAATTGTTCAGTATTCAACCCAGGGCGAAGAAGTTGACATTAAGAATGTTATCTCTACTGTGGTTAACTTGACGAAACTTAATGTCGTTATTGATGATGATGTATCGGGTGATGTTACGATCGAAAAAAAGGATACGAGCCTTCGGAAAATCTTAAATAGTCTTAGTAAACAGTACGGCATCAAATGGCAACGCGAAGAAGATACCATTTATGTAGATACCGCCTATCAAACCCGGGTTTTTGACTTGACCGAAGAACAATACAAAACCTTAGAACTGATTCTTGATGATCCTTCCACGTTGGAAGATTCCAGCCGGAATCTCAAAACCATTCTCTATGGTCCTCAAGCAGAATTCGATACACCGGGTAAGGATCTTTACCTCAATGAACGTTCTCAATCCCTCTTAGTAACCGACACCGAAGAAAATATACGCAAAGTCGAAGCCTTCCTGAAAGAGATGCCGGAAATCGTTGATGAGAAAAAGCCGGTTGTTGTACGAACTTTCTCTTTGGATCGTGATATTGCCAGCGATATCTACGAAATCGTGAAATTGACGTTATTCCAAGATCAAGGATCTTACGACGTACGAGATGAGCGCCGTCAACTTTATCTGGAACCTAATTCCAGTACGATGATTGTCATTGATTATCCAGAAAATATTGAGACGGTGGAGGATATTTTGGCCAATCAAAGTATCCAAGATCAGCTGGAACGAGGCGATCTTATGGCGAAACGCTTCCAAATCACGGATTTGGATGACGTAGAGAGTACACCTGAGGCTTTGGCTCGTCGAACCGAATTTGTAGAGACGGTGGCTAACGTCATCGAAAAGATGCTGTTCAGCAAATCAAGAGAAGAAGCGATCCTGCAGGGTCGTATGGTACAGGCTAACCCTGAAATGGGTACCATTGATGTTGTTGATACCCGTGAAAATATTCGGCGGGTAGAGGATTATCTCAATAGTGTTCGGGGTGAAACTACCCAGGATATTCTAATTGAAGCCTTTAAGGTGCAGCATGTGGATGTTTACACCATTGCTGATGCTTTAGGCTATCTCTTCTATGACTCCCAACAGTCAACCCGTTCTCTCTTTATTTCTGAGAGTAACTTCCAGTCCATCGGTTCGAGTCAGGACGCTGACGTCGGACAGAATGTTGGAAACTTTACTGAAGAAACGACACGGAACCGTTTTAACCTCACCGGTGGTGGTGGCGGTGGAACCGACATGATCCAGTTCTTCGACGTACGTTTCTTCCCTGATGAGAATACCAATAGCATCATCGTATTTACAACAAGTCAGGAAGTCCTCTCTCTGATTAATCGGGTATTGAATACATATGACAAGCCCCAACGCATGGTGGAGATTGAAAACCGAGTAGTTTCTGTCGCTTTGGATGATTTGCGGGCGATTAATTTTGACTATATCTTGACGAACCCATTTTTGGATAAAATGTCATTGAATCCAGAAAATCTTGATATGGGGGTTGACCTTATTGAAGGCAATAGTACCGATGATCCCGGATTGAAATTCAACATGGCCACCATCGGTGAATCCCGCTTAGAATTTGTGATGAACCTGCTGGAATCAACCTCAAGCCTTAATGTGATGTCGGCGCCTAAGATCCTACACACTCCCAACCCGCTCTTTGCGCCGGTATTCTTCTCGGGGGACCAAATTCCCTTCGCGGATGATGTAACCTTCGAGGACCAGGGTGACGATGACCCCACGAATAACCGTCTGGTTGTTAACTACGATGTGACCCAGGTAGGTACGGTGCTTGGTTTTATTCCCTTTATTTTGAATGATGACCATGTATACCTTGAGATGCAAACCAATATTACCGAAATGGAAGGTCGGCTTCCTGTTAACGTAACCGGTGGAGATATGCCTCCGGGGCAAAGCGTTCCTGATGTGGGACCACTCCTTTTGGCTCAGAGTTATGCGAACTATGCGGTGCGGGTAAAAAGTGGAGAAACGATTGTTATCGGTGGAATGATTAAGGAAACAGAAACCGAATCGCAAAATCGTATACCTGTCATTTCAAAGATTCCGTTCCTCGGAAACTTATTCAAAGACAGAAATATCAATAAGATGAAATCCTCTATCCTCATTTTTGTTACTGCACGCATTATTAACCCTGAGTATTAATCCATATAACGGTAAAATGATCAACAAAAAAAAGCCCCGGTTTTCCGGGGCTTTTTCATCGAATTCAACTTGTTAAACGGTACTTAATCTTCTTTCCAAAAGTCTGGCTGACCGCCGGTTACTTGGACTAAGGGCGGCAAATCTTCTTTCCAGGGATTACGGCGCCAGGCGAATTTTTGCAGTTTACGCAGGTGCTCCTCGCTTAGGTAATTTCCATCCGACGGAGAAGTATTGATCTCGGCTTGTTTTTCATTTCGAGTTCCAGGGATCACCACATCCACATCCCCATGACTCAGTATCCACTTCAGGGCGAACTCAACCATGCTCAAATGGGGCAACTTTTGCTCTTTCCATTCGCGTATTTGCTCTACCCGCTCGACCGTGGCACGTAAATTTGTTCCTTTAAAATAAATCGATCGGAAATCATCAGGAGGAAACTTCTCGTTTCCTTTATATTTTCCCGTTAATGATCCCTCATCGAATGGAACCCGGATGATCGTGCCTATTTGATATTGTTGGCAAATGGGTAAGAGGGTATCGCGGGGATGTTGTTCAAAGAGATTAAAGATCATCTGCAACGAATCAATCACACCGGTATGCAATGCACTAATCACACATTCGGGATAGGCTTCTGTGGTAGAGATTCCATAGGCCTGGATTTTACCATCTTTCTTGAGTTGTTCTCCCGCTTCGAATATTTCATCGCAGGTATTCCAGGTTTCACACCAGGTATGTAATTGATAGAGATCAATACAATCGATTTGCAGATTTTTCAGGCTGGATTCCGCTCCCTTGATAATATAATCCTTTGGGAAAGCATGTTTTGGTGGAGTCCAAGAAGGCGGATTCCATACTTGGTTTTTGGGAGGGAGTTTGGTGGCAACGTAAATACGCTCCTGATGTTCTTGCAGAACATCGCCGATAATACGTTCACTGCGGCCATTGCCGTAGGCTTGAGCGGTATCGATAAAATTCCCACCCAATTCAATATACCTGTGCAGTGCGGCCATCGAATCAGCGTTGTTTTGTTTTCCCCACATGCCGCCGATCGCCCATGCGCCAAAACCGATTTCTGATACAGACCAGCCCAGCCGGCCAAATGTACGTTGTTTCATACCGTTTTCCTTTTACTCATTGTCGTTTGATTCCTCTGTGGCTGAGTCAATTGTTTCCTGATTCATTTCTACATCCGTGGCGTCTTGCACTTCTTTACTTGCTTCAGAAGAACTCTCCTGAAAGGTGACACGATTGGTAAGTACTCCAGTGGGGATCCATCCTTGCTGATTTCCCCATATTTCAACCTGTAACCATTCTTCATCGGGTGAGGATTCGATGATCTTAATTTCCAACCCGGGAGTGAGAGTTGTGATTTTATCAGCGTCTTCTTGAGGCAATTCTTTCAATTCAACTTCTTCCCCAATCAGTGTCTCTTCAGAAGCGGTTACGCTTTGAACATCTTGCGCGTAAAATTGGAAGAGACGGTTGTTTTCTGTTAGGATTGTGACGACTACGTGATTAAACTCACGTACAATCACTCTTCCTTGAAAAATCCCATGTCGTGTATCAACGACCGCTCCGTGGATATTGGCAGAGAATGAGATAGCCATGATGAGTATCCCTATGAAAGGGGCAAATGTTTTTTTTGGCATGGTGTAAACCTCAAAGCAAGGATCATGATTATGAAGATATTGTGGCTGGAAATAGATCAAAATACAACCATTTCTACTTCTTGTTCTTTGTTTTTTTTGACCGGCATTCTCTTTCTTTTTTCTTGCGCGGGTAGCGAAACCCGAGGGTCAGCCCCCCCCTCTGAATCACAAAAATCCAAGCAAGAAGAAGTCCCTTCCTCGCCGGAATTGGAAGATCTGAAGGGATATCTGGTTCCGGATTCCTGAAAAAAGAAGATTTAAAGATTCTCTCACTCTTTAAAAAACAAGTTATTGACCAGGGTTTTTAAAAAGAAATTAGCAGCCCTGAGTAGAAGAAATATTTGAATTTTATACTTTCCTTTTCATTTGATTTGGGGCCAAATCGGTAAGGGAAGCGATGGGATTTCGTATCTCGTTTAACCTCCAGGTATAAAATGTTATGGAGTAGTATGAAGACTCCTTTTTTTAATCCTTATTTTGTCTCACGTGTTTGGTCTATTTCATGGCCTACAGTGATTTATGCCTTGATGGAGACCGTGGTTGGCATGGTGGATTTATATTTCGCGGGCTTTATTGGCTCCGAAGCCGTGGCCGCGATTGGCTTTTCCCGCCAAATCTTCCTCGTGCTTATGATTGGCACTATGGCTATTACGACGGGGACGATCACCCTCATGGCTCAGTATTACGGAGCGGGTGAATTCAACAAGGCTTCCTCGGTCGCCAGTCATTCTTTTCTTTTGGCTGTATTCGCAGGAATTCTGCTTGGGTTGGGAGGCTTTCTTCTCGCTCGCCCCAGCCTGGTAGTACTCGGCGCGAGTCGGGAAGTGTTAGATCATGGTGTTCCCTATCTTAAAATTTTAATGGGCGGCGTGATCGTCATCATGATCAACTTTTCTGCTAACTCCATCTTTCGCGCCCTGGGAGATACAAAGACTCCAATGCGGATTGTAACCGTGGTGAATTGTATTAATGTGGTCTTGACCTATTTGTTGACTTTCGGTTTTTGGGTGATTCCACCCTTGGGTGTGAAAGGGATCGCTTTGGGTACTGTTCTAGCCCGGGCTTTGGGTGGCGTTTGGGCGATGGGCATTTTGATGAATCCTCACCGCCGGGTGCGTTTAAGTTTACGTCCTGCGTTGGAGTTTCAATTAATCAAACGAATGCTGCAGATTGGTCTTCCTTCCGGGTTTTCTGGTTTCTTTCGTAATGGAGCCCGAATTCTTTTCTTTCGCATACTCGCTTTCACTTCTGCCGGGACCTCGGCGGTAGCCGTTGCCAGCATTGGTTTTCAAATTCGCACGTTGACTATTCTCCCCGCGCTTGCGGTTCAGGTTGGTACGGCCGCCCTTGTGGGGCAGAGTATTGGCTCAAACAATGTGAAGGAAGCGGAGTCATACGGGTGGACGGCGGCCAAATTGTGCCTTGTGGTTTTAATCTTCTTAAGTTTGTTTCTTATGATCTTTCCCGTGTGGATCGTACGATTCTTTTCTAACGTACCCGAAGTCATCGAACTCGCCCCCATCGCTATTCGCTTTATCGCTTTGGAGCAGTTTTGTAATTGCCTCTCGATCGTATTCAGTGGGGCTCTCTCGGGAGCGGGGGATACAAAACCAGCAATGCGCTATACCATTGTCTCCCAATGGTTTATGATGCTACCATTGGCAGTATTGTTGTCGATGTATCCCCAAACGGATACCTGGGGGGTCTGGTTAGCCTGGGGGATTGCACCCATTGTACAATTGATCCTGACTGTCATGCGGTTTGCCAGCGGACGTTGGAAATCCATCCAGGCTACGGTGTAGAGAATATATTTGACACACGAAAAAACCTTATTTGATCTTTTCCATCTTCTACTATAATAAAACATAGATCGGGTTGATCTTTTCCATGAAGAAATAACAAAAAACGATTATAAATCAATTGAGGGCTAAAAAACGCATGAGTTTTTTTTCGATGAAATCACAAGATATTCTACGGCCGAATGTCGCCGGACGTTTTTATCCTAGTGATGCGAATGAGTTAACACAAATGGTGGATGAATACATTCGTGAGGCGGAGATTGAACCCGCGCAGGACCCCATCTTCGCGGTGCTTTGTCCTCATGCGGGGTATGTCTTTTCTGGGCCGGTTGCCGGCTATTCGTTTCGCTATGTGCAAAACCAAAATCCCGATACGGTGCTCGTCGTGGCTCTATCTCATCGAGGGGTGGATGGTGGATGTCTTTTTTCTGGCAAGCAATACCAAACCCCTCTTGGTTCGATCGATGTCGATCAAGAATTGGTCACATCATTAAATAACGCAAGCGATACGCTTTATTGCGATGCCTCTCCCTATCAGGGTGAACATTCTGTCGAAGTGGTCTTGCCCTTTATTCAGCGAGTTTTTCCACAAGCAAAGGTGGCTTCGCTTTTAATGACCCATACCCATGAGGATTTATGCCAAGCCGTAGGGCATGCCCTCGCCAAGGTTTTAAACTCGTATTCCAACAATGTCTTGATTGTTGTATCTTCCGATATGAGCCATTTCCCGCCCTATGAGGTCGCGAATCGAGTCGATCAAACCATGCTTAAAACCCTGGAAAGCCTTGATCCACCATCGATTTATCGCCAACTCAAACACCTCATGCAACAACCCGCCCCTGATTTTCATTGCGTTATGTGTGGCAGCGCACCCATGTTAGCGGTGGTTGAAGCGGCTCGTGAGTTGAGCGCAACAAAAGGCAAGATGCTCCATTACCGGAATAGCGGCGATACTCCCTATGGCGATCAAGACCGTGTGGTTGGTTATGGTGCTTTTGCGATTTTAAAAAACAATCCTGATGCTTCCCCAAAAAAAGTAGAAGAAAAGGGCGTGATTGATGAAACTCTTTCGGATGTAGAACGAAGAACGCTCCTGCGTCTCGCACGTGAAAGTATTTTCGATCGACTTCATGGAAGATCCTATGAACCTTCCTGTGATCACCCCAATCTTCAGAAGCAACGTGGGGTCTTTGTAACCCTAAAAAATCAAGCCTCATTACGGGGCTGTTTGGGACGATTTGATCCAGACTCGATTCCTTTGTATAAACTTGTCGCTGTTATGGCTTATGAATCGGCGCAACATGATATCCGATTTACGCCGGTTACGCTCGAAGAACTCCCCATGGTGGATATCCAAATCTCTGTTTTATCTCCCTTAGCAAAAGTCCACGATGTTGATGAAATAAAAATTGGATACCATGGGTTGCAAGTCCAGGGGCTTACACCGAGCGGCGTTCGTTGTTCGGGAACCCTGCTTCCTCAAGTGGCAACCGAACAGGGCTGGAATGTGGAAGAGTTCCTCCAGCATACATGCATCAAGGCTGGGTTGGATCCCGAGGCGTGGAAGGATCCGAGTACGGAAATCTATAAGTATGGGGCAGAAATCTTCGGTGACTTAGATTATGCGCAACCGCCATATACGCTGGATGCACCAATCGCATGAATCATTTCTATGAATTGATCCCAAAATATCAGCGCTTAGCCACGCTCTGCAGGGCGCATTCCATCCCTTTGGATATGGAGAGGGGACAGTGCGTCCTTTTTCAGGGGCATGTATATTTGGTCTTGTTCGAAAAGAACAACTCTCTAACCCTAGTGAATGAATGGGTGCATCCTTCTGCTTCCCAAGATGAAGTGGTTGTCGTTGACAATTGGGATCGGCGTTCCGATCTCGTATGCTTGTTAGGGATTGAGGGCATGCTTGAGTTGATCCGTTCTTTTACCTCAATTTTCCCCGCCATGACTCCCGGGGTTGAAACTGGCCGTGAAGTGTGGCAAGTGCGCCATCCCGGATGTGATCCTGTGGTGGCCGGGAAACTCGAAGAAGCGCTTGTTGATCTCTGTATTCAATTAATGGAGCAGGAAACGATCCAATCATGAAAAATAGGAAATCCTACCCTATTCCGGAGGGACCGTTGTTTATTTATGGAGCCGGGGGGCATAGCAAGGTTTTGATTGATATCCTACAACTTCGTGGAGGCAACATCGCCATGGTCTTGGATGATGATCCTGAGAAGACTCATAGGGAGATTATGGGAATACCAGTTTATTATGCCCCTGAGGCTTTGCAGACGATGAAGAAGGACGGCATTCATGCGGGTGTGATTGGGGTGGGCGACAATCGCCTGCGTGAAAAACTTGCCGCCAAAGTCGAAGAACTCGGCTATTCCTTGATCACAGTGGTACATCCTGAGAGCACAATCGCGGAGGGAGTCGAAATTGGGGAGGGAACCGTCATCATGGCTGGCGTTGTCATCAATAGCGAAACTCGCATTGGACGAAATGTGATTCTCAATACCAGTTGCAGCATCGACCACGATTGCAGCATCGAGGATGGTGTCCATATTTCTCCCGGGGTGCATTTCGGGGGTGGGGTGCATGTCGGTACGCGTGGTCATGTGGGCATTGGTGCGGCGATTTTGCCTCACCTTCACATAGGCCATGATTCCATTGTTGGAAGCGGGGCTGTGGTGACTAAGGATGTTCCAGCGCAAGTTACCGTTGTCGGTGTCCCTGCGCATATCCTTAAAGAAGAACGTGATAAAAATACAGGCCAACCAAGCACTTGATTGTTTTTTTGGTGTATTATATGCATGAATTTTTTTTCAATAAGCAAATCCTGCCATTTCCTCCCTACTTGAATTCAATTATACCTCCCCAGAATGATACACTTTTCTTAATTAATTTTTGAAATATACCATTTTTTGGGAATATTTTTATTTCTTTGTGATATATATAGGTAGAAGTGCGCGTTT
>CAYQOX010000026.1:0-65067 GCA_964419335.1 uncultured bacterium
AACCCCAACTCCAAGCCCCATCCCCCGCGATGAACTCATCCCCTTGGAACAACTGGCAAAATCCACCCCCGCCCCTACACCGAAATCGGCCTCGCCCACCGAATATAAAATGTCGATCGAAACCGGCGACACCAACGTCGACTTCAGTAGCTACGCAACCGTTCTCGCCAACTACCTGAAACGGAATTGGCGTCCTCCTACCGTGCGCCGCCCAGAACACAAAGAATATGTCACCCTCGTTTCCTTCACCGTTCATCGGGATGGCCTCATCTCCGATGTCGTTATCGAAGAATCCTCTGGCTGGAAACTTCTGGATCAAACCGTCTTGGAAGCAATTCAACGTACCAACGGGACCCAAAAACTCCCCGCGAACTTTACCAAGAACAGTATTCGTGTACGCTTTCCCTTCATTCTTCCCCTGAATTAAGGGATCGAATAATATGAACGAGAAAGTAAAAGAATGCATTCCCTATCGTTGAGGAAAAAATCTATGAAAACCACGCTCTTCTCCACATGGCTCACCTTGCTCATGGTCACACTCACCCCGCTCACTTGGTCACAACAAGTTATCCAGGAAGGCCCCGAAGTTGTCGCCCAACTCGGAAAACCACCCCTCCTGGTCCTCAAACCTACCGCCCAATCGTCTTTCCGTCAGCAAGAAAACGTCATCCAAGAACTCTACGACCTCCTTCTCTTCGATCTACGTTTCTCCGACGCTTTTACCGTTTACGAAGAAACCCCCCAAGCCGCTTACCTCAATCGCCAAGATAGGGATTCCAACTCTTTCGACTATGACCAGTGGAGCGATCTCAAATTCCAAGATCGCTCCCTCGATTACGTGGTAAAAACAGAACTCATCCCCCGCGATGAAGATCAATTTCAACTCAATCTACGTGTCTACGATCTCGTACAAAAAGAACGCCCTATCGGACGCGCCTTTGGCGCCGAACCCCACCCCCCCTTCTCCAGAGAGTTGCTGCGCCGCGCCGGACATCGGGCTACCGCGCTTATCATCAGCACCCTGAGCGACATTGAACCGATCACCGAAACCCGCCTCTGCTTCGTCAATCACAATAAATCCAAACGCACCAAAGAACTATATTTGATCGACTACGATGGCTGGTCAGATAGCCTCGTCCAAATCACCACCTTTAACTCCGTCACCATTTTCCCCGATTGGTCGCCCGACGGCAAAAAAATCGCCTACGTTTCCTATAAAAATAACAATTGGCCGGACTGCTATATCCAAAATCTCTCCAACGGCGAAATTCATACCCTCGCCCGCTTCAAAGGTACCAATACCACCCCCCGCTGGTTTCCAGACAACCAACACCTGGCCATTTCCCTGTCCGCCGAAGGCAATTCCGAAATCTATAAAATTCAAGAGGATGGAAAAAATCCTGTACGTCTGACTCATCACTCGGCGATCGAACAAGCCCCCGATGTCTCTCCCGACGGCGATACACTCGTCTTCACCTCCGATCGTACCGGAGATCGCCCCCAAATCTATACGATGGACCTCGAGGGTGGCAACGAACGTCGTATTTCCTACGTCGAAAATGGCCGCCGTAAATGCGATACCCCCATGTGGTCTCCGAGAAAAATCTCTCGCCCCAAACAAGAACGTGAAGATTACCGCATCGCCTTTTGCGGCTTCTTTGACTCCTTAACCTCGGACATCTATACCTGCTGGCCTGATGGCTCCGATTTAGAACGACTTACCGACGAAGCGGGAGAAAACCAAAACCCCACTTGGTCGCCTAATGGAAAATACATCGCCTTTTCTTCCAATCGGCTAGGCAAATCGGAAATCTTTATTATGCCCAGTGACCCTAATAAAACCTTGTATAATGGCAAACGCTTCTACCGTGTGACCCATTTATCAGGCGAAAATCTTTCACCCGCCTGGTCTCCTAATTAAATTAATCGGAAAAATTTCAATTTTGCGCTTATCTTTCTTGCAATCCAGGCGTAGATGAGGTAAATTATTCTAAATTTGAATCGTAACTATACGGCCCTTTGATGTCTATCTTATTTACTTTGAACGTTTTACAACGATTCATCATGAACCATTTAGTTTTTCGATACCACGCTTCTCAAAGCACCCATTCTGCGAGAATCAAGCAAACCTTAATTCTCCTTTTTGCCATAGTTATAACCCTACAGGCTGTAGAATTCCCCTCATGGGCGGATGACCGGTTTCTTCTTCGCAATACTGACCATGCGGAATATACCCATCCCTCGATGTTTACCAAATTCCGCCCCCGCGAAGAAAAGGAAAAGAGTCCCTTGATTGCCAAAGCAACCGCAAGAAAAAGTGGGATGCCCTCTCTCGAAGAAAAAAAACACTTTCCCAGTAAACCCATCCCCCTCAATGAATTAGATGGGAACCTGGTTCAACGGGTCTTTTTTGACTATAAAAAGTCTGTTTTAAAAACAAAAGCAAAAAAAGAGATTCAAATCAATTGCCACTGGTTGAAGAAACATCAAGAATATGACATTCTAATAGAAGGGCATTGCGACGAACGCGGTTCCAATGAATATAATCTTGCCCTGGGTGAACGCCGTGCGGCCGCGGTTCGCGATTTTATGATCGATCTGGGTATTTCTTCCAACCGAGTTGCGATGAAAAGTTGGGGCGAAGAAAAACCTCTTGACTCGCGTGCTACCGAAGAGGCTTATGCTCTTAACCGGAGAGTTGAATTTTATGCCATCCCCCTAAAAGAGGATGAATCCCCGAGCGATTAAACGGGAAACTCTTCATTTTTAAAATTATAAAAAGCATATCAAGCTGAAATCATAATGAACTGGGAGGTTCAACTAGATGTCCAAAATTAAAACCACTTTCTTGAGCGCGATCATGGTATTGGTAATTGCCGGGTTAATGGTCGGTTGCGCGACCCAAGAGTCTAGCTCACCTACGGCTTATGCTCTTGCCCAAAAAGGTTCCTTCGAACCCGCTCCCACGGATGGTGATGACAATGGGGGGCCCCAAGATCGAGACACCGATCTCTACGGCCAACCCCTTCCACCCAACGAATGGCCGGGTATCGAAGATTATCCCGAAATGTGCGACATGATCCACTTCGATTACGACAAATCTGAAATCAAGGACGAATGGGAAGAATGCCTTACCGCGATCGCTGATTATCTCAAAGCCAATCCTGATTTCAAACTGATTGTCGAAGGTCACTGTGATGAGCGCGGCACCCAGGAATATAACATCGCCTTGGGCGAACGCCGAGCCTCGTCATGCGCGGACCACCTCATCAGCCAGGGACTCTCTGCCGATCGCATTACCACCCGCTCCTGGGGCGAAGAACGGCCCTTAGTCGATGAATCCAACGAAGAGGCTTGGGCACAAAACCGCCGGGCTGAGTTCTACGGAATGAAAAGAGAACGTTAAGCCTTTGAATAATCGCTTGACCTTAAGGTAAAAAAAGGGGGTATATCCCTACAGAATTGTGGTAGAAACCCCCTTTTTATAATCTTAATGGATTATTGCATTCGATTGACAGCCATGCTTTTCCTCTAAAGCATGGCCTTATTTACATCGCTCGTACAACTCCTCAAATTGCTTCGCCATTCGTTCCGCCGAGAAAGCCTCCAATACCCGCTCTCTCGCCTTCTCTCCCAAACGCCTGCGCTCTTCCTCGCAAGCCAGGACTCTTTTAATCTGCTGCGTCAATCCCGCCAAATCCCCGGGCTCGAATAGCAACCCCGATCTCTCCGCTTCGACTATCTCAGGAATCCCCCCTGTCCTTGCCGCCACGATCGGCAATCCCGCATCCATCGCCTCTAATAGCGATACCGGCTCACCCTCCACATCGGAAGGCAGACAAAAGACATCCATCCCACGATAAAACCGCCGGGCATCATTCCGATAACCAGCAAAGCCTATCTGGTCTGCAATCCCGAGTTGCTCAGCCATTTCCTTACACGCTTGCTCACGCTCTCCCTGCCCCACGAAAAGCCCCCTCACATTAGGATGCTTTTCCGCCACTTTCGCCATAGCCTGAAGCATGAGATCATGCCGTTTCGCAGGACGAAATTGCGCGATCATTCCAATCACCACATCCTCTCCACGAAAACCGAATTCCTCGCGCACATCCCGCCGGTCCTGCTCAATCGATTCCAATGGACTCGTTTCAATCCCGTTATGCACCAGGGCTAGCTTCTTCTCCGGCAGCCCCATCAAATCGACCACGTTGTCATAGCCCAACCGCGAATTAATCACATACAGCGTATCCAAAAAGTGGGTCCAACCCTCAATCAGCGCGTAGAAACGCCCATAACCTTCCACGGTATACACCGTACTTATCCCGGCAAGCAATCGAATTCGTGGAAAAAATAATCGGGTCATGCGTCCTAATACATTAGAATGTATCAACAGGCTCTGAATCACATCCGGCTTCCATTGACGTACAAACCGCCACCAATCATACAGGCCCTTCCACTTGGCCCCTTCACGCATGCCCAAGTTAATCCCCTCTACCCCCATCTCCTTCGCCGCTCGGTTCAAATCCCCGGGTCCAAACATCGTGACCAACGCCACCTCAAAGCGGGTGCGGTCCACATGACGCAATAACGAGAGAAGGATCTGTTCCGTACCACAGATTTCTGAATCCGAGGTCAGCATTAACACCCGTCGTTTGTCCCGCACGATGCCAGCCCCGATCTAGGAAGCACTTACGTGCTTCCCTTCTCCGCTTTCCACTTGAGGGATCTCCAACCACACTTCGTCCAGCATGGGTAACTCTTGGGGATTAAGGTAGTTATTCCGCACATAGGGCTGAACCAAGCGGTATCGGTTGGTGTTATAGAGAAACAACCACGGCGCTTCTTCCACGACAATGTTCTCCGCTTGCCGGTATAACTCGAATCGCTTATCCCGGTCCTGCTCCCGTAAAGAGGCAATATAAAGACGGTCAAATTCTTCATGCTCGAAACGCGAATAATTGGGGCCATTGGGCGGAAAGTTTTTACTCCACATCAGCGTCAAAAAGTTCTCCGGATCGGGATAATCCGCAATCCACCCCAAACGAAAGAAGCTCGCCTTATTGTCGTCGATATTCTGTAAATGCTGACTCCACTCCACCAACTGTAAGCGCACCTTCAAACCAAACCCATTCAACTGCTGCTGGATCGCTTCGGCAATCAACTCGTTCATCGTACCGCCGCTGTTCAACTCCAGCTCTATTTGCCCCAGTCCTTCACCGTTGGGATACCCCGCTTCGGCCAACAACGCTTGCGCCTTCTCCGGGTCATAGGAATACCCTTCTACATCACTTTCATACCCAGGAATTCCCGGCGGCACCAATCCTTTCGCCGGCACCCCGCGTCCATTCAACACATATTGAATGATACTCTCCCGATCGATCGCGTAATTGATCGCTTGCCGTAAAGCTTTGTTATCCTTAAAAGGCTCTTTCGACAAATTAAAGCCATAATATTGCGTAACATAGAGTAATTCATTTTGTAGAATATACTTTTGATAATTGGGTCGCAAATGACCATTCTCATCCATCACCTTGGTCCATAAATCTTGATGGATTTCCTTGATCTCATCCAAATTTCCCACATCGAATTCCAAAAATTCAACCTTGAAATCCGCCAACAGCGAAACGATCTGCCCATCCAAATACGGCAGCCGTACACCATCTTGATCTTTTTTCCAATAGTGCGGATTACGCACCATCAAGATTTCCTGATTCGGCTTCCAATGCACAAAGTCAAACGCCCCGGTCCCCACCGGATTCCTGAAATAGTCTTTGTCGTAATGTTCCACCGCCTCATGAGGCACCACAAAAGCATACGACATCGCCAATCGATTGATAAAAGGCGCGAATGGCTCCTTCAATTGAATTTGAAACGTATAATCATCAAGGACCTTAAAACCGGACACCTCATCCGCTTCTCCGTTCACATACGCCCCGACTCCCACCACATCATCTTTAAAGATCCAATCCCCGGTCGACAAGGTCTCCTGGTTCACCACCCGCGTGAAGGAATATTTCACATCCTCCGCGGTCATCTCCCGGCCTTTTCCATCCGGAAAACAAGGGTCATCATGGAATCTCACCCCTTCCCGCAACTGGAACGTATAAACCTTCCCATCATCAGACACCTCCCACGAGCTCGCCAAACCAGGCTGGATCTTCATATTATGATCAAACTCGACTAAGGCATTATAAATCTGCTTTGCCACCGCATGCGCCGAACTTTCTCCCGTACGCACAGGGTCCAAACTCCTTGGGTCAGCCGATTCATTCCTTCTGTAAATCCCGCCCAAAGTTACTCCCGATGGCGTCACCTCTCCAACCCGAGAGGGATAATCCCCCTTGATCTGCAAGAGGGGTCCTGAGTTGTTAGAAAATGGTCCACCACAAGCCCCCACCAACATAACCACGATGTAACTCAATGCCATGACTTTCCAATCGAACTTCATCAATCCATTACCTCGCTATCCTGGATTTTATCTCTCATCCTCAATCAATTTATGGCTGCTTGAAGGTTCATAACCATACTCCTGCAGCCGTTTCAACAATTCACGCGCATGAGATTCCGCCAAGGTGAAATGACGCCCAGAAAGCCTCTCTCTCACCATTTCTTTGACTTCCGGAATATGCAGAATTTCATTGGCGAGTTCCTCACTCACACATTCCATCAACACCGTGCGCGAAAACGTAATTTGCCCATATTTACCACACCATTCCCCCACACTATACCGCACATTCTCGGGAATCTCCCCTTCGCATACGCTTTCCAAGAAAGGCAAAATTTCTTCCCGCGAAAAACCGGAACGCAGCGCTTCCACCACACTCTTTTGCGTAATCACAAACTCCGTCATTACATCCCGTTGCTTAAACTCCGCAATATAATCTAATTTCCATAATAGCCCATACCCCACATGCGGCGGAACCAATATCTGAAAACTCGGTTGCAAAATACATCCCGCATGAACGGCCTCCCCTTCTTCATAGGAACTATCAAAAAAGAGATGCGCCCCTCTCGGTGTGAATCCAAAAACCGGCTCCTCCTCATACGTATCAAAAAAAACCAAACCGATGGCTTCCAGGGTTTCTAATTTCCTCTGCAACGTTGCATACGTCGTGGGATGCAACGCGTCTTCTGCCCGTCCTTGACGTCGAAACTCTTGCTCCAACTCGTACAGCGAAAAAACCGGATACGAACTCGCTTCCCGAACCCTCTCCTCCATTGAATACAAGATCACCATGAGCTTTTGAAAATCAGCATCACTCAAAATCTTCTGATGAACCAAAAATTCCCACAATTCCTTCCGCATCTCGAATGGACTCTTGGCAAACCATTCCCCAGCAAACTTTGCGGTGGCATAGCGGTGATGACGAGACTGCTGCAACAACCCCCGGGCTGAACAAAACTCAAAAGCAAAATCAAACGCTTCCTCATTCGCTTCCATCCCCCCCAACCGTTCTTCCCATCGTTCGTACACCTTTTTATGAATCGTCCCCTTCTGGGTCATGCGCGCCCGGATTCTTCGCAACAAACTTAACAAATGATAGATCGATTCCAAATATCTCTCTCGTGGATGAATCTCCCCTTCCTCCACCCTTTTCAGTACCGTTAAGGGCTGACATTGCGAAAGAAACAAACTTCGCAATTGCCGCCGTAACTCCAAGGGTAAAATGAATCGCTCCTCATCCCGCGCATCCCGAAACAACAATCCCCGAGCACACAACATATCAATATGCTCTTGCATCGGCACGTACATACACCATGAGCTTTGCACCGTGTCAGGAACAGAAATCTCGGAATCCGACTCAGGAGTAAAGAAAATTAAAGCCCGGAGAAAACCACCGCACGAAGGGGGCAACTCCTCCAAGAGTCTCCCCAAAAATCGATGATCTCGATAACGCACCGTGATCTCCCGCAAGATATTTCGCTTGGAAGGAGTCAATAAGGAAACACCAAATTCTTCCGCCAACCGCTGTAATTGTTCATGAGGTAAATTGGAAAGGAGATGAAATAAATTCATTCGCTTTGTTCCAAAATCGCGGGCCTAGCAATTTCAGCCAATGGGTTGTCCTTCTCTACATTTTCAATCTTATACTGGTATCCTTGCTCCGTAAGAAAACGCTGCCGCTTTTGAGCAAAATCCCCTTCGTTACTGTCTCGGGTTATGATGGTATAAAAATGCGCCCGCACTCCTTCTTTCTTGGGACGAAGAATCCGCCCCAACCGTTGCGCTTCTTCCTGACGCGAGCCAAAAGCACCCGAAATCTGAATCGCTACATTCGCCTCAGGTAAATCAACCGCAAAATTGGCCACCTTGGATACCACCATCCCACTCAATTCTCCCTCTCGAAACTGACGGTATAACTTCTCCCGCTCTGCATTCGGCGTTTTCCCGGTAATGATCGGTAAATGAAACGCACTCGACACGACCTTTAATTGCCGTAAATATTGCCCAATGATCATCACCTGATCCTTCTCATGTTTCTCCAACAACTTCTCCAACACATCCATCTTGATCGGATTCTCCGAAGCAATGCGATATTGCGTCCGGGACGGAGCCACCACATACTCATGCCGCATTTCCGGCGCCATGGGAACCCGTATCTCATGGCATTCCGCGGTGGCAATCCACCCCTGCTTCTCCAACACTTTCCAAGGTACGTCATAACATTTGGGACCAATCAAACTAAATACATCAGTCTCCAAACCGTCTTCCCGCACCAACGTCGCTGTTAATCCCAGCCGCCTTCGGGCTTGAATATCGGCCGTCACCCGAAACACTGGCGCCGGCAATAAATGCACTTCATCATACAAAATCAATCCCCAATCCTCGGCTTCGAACAATTTCAAATGAGGAAACTCATTCGTATTTTTCTTCCGGTACGTGAGAATCTGGTAGGTCGCAATGGTCACGGGGCCAATCTCTTTCACCTCCCCGCTATATTCCTTCACTGAATCTTCATCCAAATAAGTTTTATCGAGGATTTCACTTTTCCATTGCCGCAACGCCACCACATTGGTCACCAAAATCAACGTCTTTTTCTTAATCGCCCCCATCGCGGCTAAACCAATAACCGTCTTCCCCGAACCACAAGGCAAAACCACCGTACCGCTTCCCCCTTCATAACGTCCATCACGGTAAAACGCAGAAACCGCCGAATTCTGATAATCACGCAATTGAAACAGTTTCCCACTCTTCATGGTCTCCCGCAACTCAATCTCCAACGGCTCCCCTTCCACATACCCCGCAATATCCTTCACCGGATACCCAATCTTGATGAGGTTTTGCTTCAAATGGCCGCGATAATCTCCCCCGACTTCTGCGGTATGCCGATCTATTCGATCCGTGATATAATTCTGCGTCTTCTTATGGCGGCTGATTTGATCCAACAACAGCGGGTCTTCACTACGCAGCAAAAGCCGCTCTCCCTCTTTCTCCAACACCAACCGGCCAAAACGCCCCATATATTCTATAATGTCCGTCTTTACATTGGGCGGGATGGGATAGCGCGAATACTTTTCCAGATTGTTCAACACCTCTTCCGCCTTGATCCCCGCACTCGCGGCATTCCATAACGAAAGCGGAGAAATGACATACGTATGAATATGCTCAGGGCACTTCACCAATTCTGCAAACGTCCCCAACAGATCCCGGGCTTCTTCAAAAGCCTCTGAATCGACATCCAGAAAGACAGTTTTGTCGCTTTGTACAATAATCGGTTTTTCTGAAACCATACTACAACCTTCTGTTTTTATAAAATGGACATCTCGTCACGAGTCATGTTGAATAAAAAGCGTAAATAATCATTATATCTGGAACTCCACCACAGAAAAAGAGTATAAAAAACCCCCCGCCCAGTCTCACCACGACCAAACGGGGGGATTTCTTTTCTCTTCGTGGGATTCCTAATTCCCAATTACGTTCGCCACGTTAAAGATCGGTAAATACAAGGCAACCACGACACCACCGATGATGCCTCCCAACAGCACAATCAGCAACGGTTCGATCAACTTCGCTAGCCCGTCCACCGCGTCGTCCACCTCGCGCTCATACGCTTCCGCCACCTTAATCAACATCTGATCCAAGGCACCGGTTTCTTCACCAACCGCCACCATGTGCACCACCAGCGGCGGGAATATGGGGAAGGATTTCATCGGCTCGGCCACCGTATCTCCGTCTCGAATCGAAGCGTGAATATCCACCATCGCCCGCGAAATGACCTCATTCCCGGAAGTATCCTTAACAATAATCAGCGTCTGCAAGATCGGAACCCCAGTATCCAGCAACGTACCAAACGTACGCGCGAAACGCGCCACCGCGGACTTCTGCACAATCTGCCCAAAGATAGGTAACTTCAACTTGATCCGGTCAAGAATATACCTTCCCATATCGGTGGTATTCATTACCTTTAACAAGGCAATAAATCCTACGATGGCAATCAAGGGTACATACCACCGCTCGACCAAGCCCTCACTCAAATTGACCAACACCTGAGTGGGATACGGCAGATCCGCCCCCATTCCGCTAAACATCTCCGCGAACTTGGGAACCACGAAAATCATAATAACTGCCACCACCCCCAACGCGATGGTAATAACCACAGCGGGATACCACATCGCGCCCTTCACCTTCGAGCGCACCGCCTGGCTCTTCTCCTGGAACAAGGCCAGACGATCCAAAACCTGCTCTAACGCACCCCCAATCTCACCCGCCTTCACCATGTTCACATAAAGGCGATTGAAAATACGGGGATACTTCGCCATCGCTTCCGACAGGGTACTCCCGCCTTCAACCGAAGCCGTAATCCCGTCCAACGCTTCTTTCAAATTTTTATCTTCAACCTGCTCCTGCAAAATCTGTAAACTCCGGAGCAAAGGAAGCCCTGCACCAATCAGGGTCGCTAGCTGCCGGGAAAAAGCGGAAAGATTCTTCAGATTCACCTTCCCCCGGGAGATGATCTTCCCCAACATCCGCACAATAGGGAGATCCATAATATCGACTTGGCCAACACCTTGCTTTTGACGGTTGACCTGGGTCACGTAATACCCCATACTACGCAACCGCTCTACAACCGCTTCCTCCCCGGTGGCCTCGATATTTCCTTTGATTTCTTTCCCACCTTTGTCTAATGCCTTGTAACTATATGTAGGCATCTTGGCCTCCAAACAGAATTATCTCACCAACTCAATAGAGTTCGCTCATATAGATTATTATAGGGATTTAGAAGTGAACGTCAACTTAGTTAGATAAAATGGTTACAACCAAATAACATTAACAAAAAATCCTATCCTCCAAGGCGAGAAATCCCAGAGCCTCATACACCGCCTCTTCCCCCCCCATTCAGCATCCATCCGCAATTCTCGACACCGGCCTTGTAACTAAAATCCTAATTCCAACTTCGCCGCTTCACTCATCATCTCCGGATTCCATGGGGGATCCCACACCACTTCAACCTGACACGAACGAATCGCCGGGATCGCATCCACCCGGGTTTCCACATCCGGAGGAAGCGTACCCGCCACCGGACAGGCCGGAGAAGTAAGCGTCATATCAATATGACAATGTTTCTCTTCATTGACTTCAATTTTATAAATCAAACCTAAATCGAAGATATTCACCGGGATCTCCGGATCGTAACAATTTTTCACGACCGATAAAAGTTCATTTTTCAACTCTTCATCATCACAAAGAATTAAACGAGGGATATCAGTTGTTTTTTTCTCTTCCATAAACCCATCCTCTCCGTACGGTTTTCTCTTTATTCTGTCGATACCACGTCGTCTTTATCCTCTAAAGCGGCACGCATGGTATGCCACGCCAGGGTCGCACACTTCACCCGCATAGGAAATTCGCGGACGCCCCCCAAGGCCTTCAATTTTCCCAACTTCGGCGTTTCTTGCACTTTCTCCTCTTCTCCGGCCACGAGATGGTGGAAATTCTGAAATATCGCCTCGGCCTCTTCCACCGTCTTTCCTTTCAAACATTCCGTCATCATCGAAGCCGAAGCGGTCGAGATCGCACACCCCGCTCCATTGAACGAGGCATCTTTCACTTTCCCATCTTCCACGTGCAAATAAATCGTAAAGCGATCCCCACAGAGAGGGTTATACCCCTCCGCCGAATGATTCGCCTCCTCTAACTCTCTAAAATTCCTCGGCTTTTTTGAATGATCAAGGATCACTTCCTGGTAGAGTTCATCAAGTTCTGACATTAGTGAAAAACCTCGATTACTTTTTTGATTCCCCGCACCAAGGCATCAATCTCCTCTTTCGTATTATAAAACGCCAGCGAAGCCCGCGCCGTCGCCGGTACACCAAACCGTTCCATCACCGGCTGGGCACAATGATGCCCGGTACGGATGGCAATCCCTTCACGGTCCATTATCGTCCCGATATCGTGTGGATGAGCATTCTTCAACACAAAATTCAACACCGCGGTTCGTTCCCGGGCAGTTCCAATGAACCGCAATTCGGAAATCTCATGCAACTTCTCTAAAGCATAATTATAGAGCTCATGCTCATAACGAGCGATATTCTCTAAGCAAAGAGCTTCCAAATAATCAATCGCCGCCGCCATCGCTATCGGCCCTACAATATCCGGCGTTCCCGCCTCAAATTTATACGGCAGCGTATTATACAAAGTCTTCTCAAAGGTGACCGAACGAATCATATCCCCCCCGCCCTGGTAGGGAGGCATCTCTTCTAAATATTTCTCTTTCCCATAAAGTACCCCCAATCCCGACGGTCCATACACCTTATGCGCCGAAAAAACATAGAAATCACAATCCAACGCCTGCACATCCACTTTCGTATGAGGCACCGCCTGCGATCCATCAATCAACACCGGCACTCCTCGTTCATGGGCTAAATCCACGATCCGCTTCACCGGATTAATCGTTCCCAATGCGTTCGATATATGAACCACGCTCACGAATTTCGTCCTCTCCGTGAGCATCTTCTCAAATTCTCCCATCATCAGCTCCCCATCCTCATTGATGGGAGCCACCCGCAGCACCGCCCCGGTCTGATCACGTACCATCTGCCAAGGCACAATGTTGGCATGATGCTCCATGTGGGTTAGGAGAATTTCATCCCCCTCCTTGAGATTATTGACCCCATAACTTTGAGCCACAAGGTTAATCGCCTCGGTCGCATTGCGTACGAACACAATCTCATACGGCTTTTTCGCATTCAAAAATTTCTGGATCGTCGTTCGAGCGTAATCATGCTGCTGGGTCGAAATCTGACTCAACAGATGTACTCCGCGATGAATATTCGAGTAATAGTCCGAATAAGCTTCGGTGATCGCATCGATCACACACTGAGGCTTCTGCGAGCTCGCGGCATTATCCAAATAAACCAGCGGCTTCCCATGAACCTTCCGCTGCAAAATCGGAAAATCCTTACGTATCTTCTCCACATCCAGTGAAGGACAGTGCTTGCTAGATGTAACAAGTGGAGTACTTGCAATGGTCATCAGGGACTCCTGTTTTAATCCGTGATTCATGAAATCTTCTTTAAATTTAAATAGTCATGCAAAAGCGTATCCATCTTTTCACGTACGGCACCTACCGGGATCTCTTGAATCATTTCACTCGCAAAAGCATAGGTCAATAGGGCGCGCGCTTCTTTTTCCTTGATTCCTCGCGTCCGTAAATAAAAGACCGCATCCTCATCGATATGCCCCGTGGTCGCTCCGTGGGTACACTGCACATCGTCCGCGTAGATTTCCAACTGCGGGCGTGTATTCACCTCCGCCTCCTTCGACAAAAGCAACGTTTGGTTACTTTGCTTTGCATCGGTCTTTTGCGCCCCTTTCTCTACATAGATTCTACCACGAAACACATTTTGTGAATGATCATCCAAGATTCCTTTATACACTTCCCAGCTGCGGCCATGCGGCTTGCTATGGATTAACTTGGTATTATTGTCAACATGCTGCTTTTCCCGCAGCACCGAGAGTCCATACAACGTACTCTCCACATTTTCCCCTTTGAGCGATGAAACAATGTCATTCCGCGTCACCGCTCCCCTCAGCATCATCGAATTATGGATATGATTGCTATCACGATCAAGATGAATCAACGTCGAGGCCACATGATAAGCCCTTTCACTTTCACGCCCCATTTTTATATGATCCATCGACGCGTTCTCCCCCAGAATCACTTCCGTCACTCCATTGCTCATATAAGGATGCGCTCCCCATCCGGCATACGACTCAATGACCGTTGATTGACTCTGATTGCCCGCCACAATCAGGTTCCGGGGATGATTCAAGACCGCCGCCTCCTCCGCTACTGTGATATAGAGTAAATGGATCGGCGACTCAACTTTCGTGTTTTTGGGAACATAAATGTACGCCCCATCCCGAAAGAAAGCGGTATTCAACGAATCGAAGGGCGTAGGATCATACTGGGTTTTCTGCGCAATATATGCCTCCACGTGAGACGGGTCGTCCTTCAATTCCTGCGCCAAACTTCGTACCCGCACACCTTCTGGCAAACCTTCTAATTTGGAAAGTGACTCCGCAAAATGCCCATTCACGAATACCAGCAAATGCTCCCCTTCCTGCGGAAAGACATACTCCTCCACATCCTTCGCATTCACCTGAGGGCTCGTCTCCTCCGCCAAACGATAAGCCGGCTCCAACAGCGGCTGCACGTTGATGTTTTTCCATTCTTCCACCTTCATCGTTGGAAAGCCGGTTTGATCCAAGCGGGCAATTGCATCTTTCCGAATTTCGTGAAGCCAAGCGGGACTGCTCCCCGCCAGTTCTTTCTCCACTTCCTCAAAACGCGAGAGATAATGCGCTTTTCGTTCTTGTATATCGATCTTCGTCATAGTTATTCCTGCCTCGTCACTCGTTCCTGATTCTTGCCAATTTCCAATTTCTTCCGCTTCCTACGCGGAAACCGGCACTTCATCATCCGCATGCTCTTCAATCCAAGCATATCCTTTGTCTTCCACCTTGTGCGCCAGTTCATGTCCACCCGTTCTCACGATTTTTCCTCCCGCAAGAATATGGACCACATCCGGCACCAAGTGATTAAGAATTCGCTGATAGTGGGTAATCACCATAAATGAACGTTCTGGACCCCGTAGCGCATTCACTCCATTGGCCACAATCCGCAGCGCGTCTACGTCCAAACCCGAATCGGTCTCATCCAAAATCGCCAATCGGGGATCCAACACCGCCAGGTGAAAAATCTCATTCCGCTTCTTCTCTCCACCCGAGAAGCCTTGATTCACCGGTCGATTCAACAATTGGTCCTGCAATTCGACCAGTTTCATCTTCTCTTTCACCATTTCCAAGAAATCGACCGCATCGATTTCTTCCTCGCCCCGTGCCTTGCGGATCGAGTTATAAGCCGTTCGCAAAAAGTAGGAATTACTGATTCCGGGAATCTCCACGGGATATTGAAAAGCCATAAACACGCCTCCATGTGCCCGCTCTTCGGGATCCATCTCCAACAGATCCTTCCCTTCATACAACACTTTCCCTTCCGTCACTTCATAAGCCTCATTCCCGGCCAACACCTGCGAAAGCGTGCTTTTTCCCGAACCGTTGGGGCCCATAATGGCATGCACTTCCCCTTTGTTCATCTTCAAGTTAATTCCATTAAGGATTTCTTTTCCTTCAATTGAAACATGTAGATTTTTAATTTCCAGCATCGTGTTTTTCTCCATTTTTATCATTGTATTCTCGTGATTTCCCTCGATTAGCCAACACTGCCTTCCAAACTGATACTTAAGAGTTTCTGCGCTTCTACCGCGAACTCCATCGGCAGTTCCCGAAAAACTTCTTTACAGAATCCGTTCACAATCATACTGACCGCGTCTTCTTCAGAAATCCCGCGCTGTTGACAGTAGAATATCTGATCCTCGCCGATCTTCGACGTCGTCGCCTCGTGCTCTACCTGCGCTGTATTATTCTTCACATCGATATACGGGAACGTATGCGCCCCGCAGCGATCCCCAATCAACATCGAATCGCATTGGGTATAATTCCGGGCCTTTTCTGCACTTTTCTGCACTTTCACCAATCCGCGATACGCATTATGCCCTTGCCCTGCAGAAATCCCCTTCGATACGATATTACTTCTTGTATTCTTTCCGATATGCACCATCTTGGTTCCCGTATCGGCTTGTTGATGGTTATTCGTCAACGCCACCGAGTAAAACTCGCCGACGGAATGATCCCCTTGCAAGATACAGCTGGGATACTTCCACGTAATCGCTGACCCCGTCTCTACCTGAGTCCACGAAATCTTGGAATTCACTCCCTGACACTTCCCACGCTTGGTCACAAAATTATAGATTCCACCTTTGCCTTCTTCATCGCCGGGATACCAGTTCTGCACCGTCGAATACTTAATCGTGGCGTTATCCATCGCCACCAGCTCCACCACCGCCGCATGCAGCTGGTTTTCATCCCGCTTCGGCGCCGTACATCCCTCTAAATAACTAACATATGCCCCTTCATCCGCAATGATCAGAGTTCGCTCAAACTGCCCCGTCTCCGAGGCATTGATCCGGAAATAAGTCGACAGCTCCATCGGACAACGTACCCCCTTGGGCACGTACACAAACGAACCATCACTAAACACCGCGGAATTCAACGTAGCAAAGAAATTATCTGAATAAGGCACCACCGAGCCCAAATACTTCTTCACCAACTCGGGATGATTTTCTACCGCCTCGGAAAAGGAACAAAAGATAATCCCCAATTCCGAAAGCTTTTCCTTAAACGTCGTCGCCACCGATACGCTGTCAAAAACCGCGTCCACCGCGACTCCCGCCAACATTTCCTGCTCCTGCAGCGGGATCCCCAACTTGTTGTACGTCTCCAGCAATTCAGGATCCACCTCATCCAAACTCTTAGGACGCTCTTTATCCGACTTCGGGGCTGCGTAATAATGAATATCGTCGTAATCAATCGGCGGATAGTTGATAAAGGCCCAATTGGGCTCCTTCATCTTCTGCCAATGTTTAAATGCCCGTAAACGCCATTCGAGCATAAACTCCGGCTCGTTCTTCTTCGCTGAGATGTACTTAATAATTTCTTCATCCAAACCTTTTGGCGCTTTTTCCTGCTCTATATTCGTGATAAATCCATATTTATACTCTTGAAGCGCCTCTTGAATGGTCTTTTCCGATGTGGACATAACCCTTTTACTCCTACTTAATTTGATTTATGGTAATTTATCTTGACTTACGATGTTTACTAAAGAAATTCTAAAACCTTAATAATTTTACTTGACATAGTCAACTATACCCGTTTTAGTTGACGCTGTCAACTAAATAAACTAAAAATTTTATTTAATTGGTCAATTTTATTCTTTTTTACCAGAAATAAGCCGAATTTACCCGCCCAAAACTCTATTCTACCCCCATAAAAAAACGGGCAGCTCTAGCGACCGCCCGTTCCGCTTTCACAACTCCAGCATAAAAACAAAAAGTTTAACGCTTCTGAGAACGCCGTGAAGCCTGCTTCCGCTCTTTCACCGCCTCGCTCTCACGCACAGCCTCACGCGCGGCAGGCAATAGTTCCACATTCATCGTTCGGTTCTTCACTTTGCTTGCCTGCACCACATCCTTTTTCGCCGAGCCGTTCGCCAACTCCCAATATCCAGCAAATCCAAACAATTCCTTCTCACTTGTATTCACCGCCGCGTTCCATACCGTAAACAATTCTATCGCATCTCCCGCGCCCACACTTACATTTTCCGGCGCCTCGCTCATTTCATGCAGGATTATAGGATTCGACGTATAGGCATGCTCCACCGCATCATACCATCTCGCCCAAACCGTTCCATCCCGGTTATCATACCAGGACACCACAAACTCTCCCTCCCCCCACGCACTCACGGCAGGATTGGAACATTCATTCTCCGCTTCCCCATCATCAATCAAAAATTCATCCACAATCCGCTCGCCATCCTGAATCACAGCGGCAAAAATGTGGCTCTCATTCAAAGTCTTATCACTTTCATTTTCCCACACCACCAAATAATACCCCTCCGAATACGCCACCTTGGGCTCATGGGCTTGATCCTGATAATCATCAGGCTGACTTACATTGATTTCGGGTATCGTATCTGGCAAAGCCAGTTCATTGGTCAGCTCCGTCTCCATATCATAATAACGCGCGTAAATATCCTTCCGCTTCTCATCGCCCACAATCACCCGGTCATCACTCCATACCGACAAAATCCTGCCCTGCTCATCCATTGCCACATCAATTTCATATACATTCGTATTTTCCCGCGGTATATTGATCAAATAATCCACTTCCCCTACGGTGGCTATTTTTTTCCCATCCCATAGGAATCGTCTCCCAAATTGATCGGTTAAAACATTCCGGTCATCCTTCCAACATACCACCAAATCACCATGATCATTCACCGCAATCGCTGGATCTACCGCATTCGTATCTTCAAACAAAAGGTTCACCTCAAAATCCTCATCAACCAGTTTCTCCCCTTCTGAATCCACCTGGGTAAGATAAATGCTGTATAGCTTTTCTAAGCTTCGGTTATCCGACCAAACAAGATGCCGCGTCCTCCCCTCATCGATCGCCATCGCAGGGTCTTCCGCCGAGGTATTTTCAAAAGTCTCATTCACAAGATATGGGCCAATAATCTCTGCCTCCTCTGTGTCAATATGACGCAAATAGATATCTTGAAACCCTTCTACAAAGTCCGAAGAAACCACCCCAAACAGCCTCCCCTGATCAAAATCAACCTCCGGCATGGCGACATCGCCATCCAGTTCCGCTTCACTAAATTGGAAGGTATCCCCCACCAAGGTATCCCCCTCGCTCTCGGTCGGCGTTGGGGTTATCGTCGGCGTAACCGTCGGGGTGGGCATAGGCGGAGTTGGAGTCCCTACCCCCGGTTCACCAATATCAAAAATCGCCCGCAACTCAGAGTCCGCCACCCTTGATTCATCCAATGGATACATCTCATAATTGTCAAACACCACCGTCACCGAGGTTGTCTCTTCTGAAGCAGGCACCGCCACTTGAAAAAAAGGAATCATGGCTTGTTTCTCCGCCCGGTAAACCGCGATGATCCGGTGATAATCCCCCATCAAATCTCCACTTTGGGCTTGATAGGTATACGAAAGACTCCCGTCCATATCCTCCAAGCTACCCCCTTCGGGAACATTCAACGCTCCCATGGCCACCGTCCCCCCCTCATCCATGGCTAACACGGATACTTTCAACACCACTAACCGCTCCCCAGTAGGTATCGTCGGTCCGGTGATAAACGATCCCTGTCCCGATAAGGCGGTCACTCGTACCCCGCGTCCATCCGTATACCTAGGATGCTCCTCACTCATCGGAATCAACTCATTCTTAACCGATGCCGGCTCATACGCTCCAAAACCGGCCGCCATGTGGCTCCATTGAGTTTGTTCAAAACTCTCTTCATTAAACGTGGCATGGAGCATAGGCTCCACCGCCCACCCAGGTTGTATACAAATAAACATAAATGTCATAATGACAAAAACGAAACTTTTTAACGCATAATAATTTAAAGAAATCATGAGACGCCTCCCATGGTATGATTTACCTCTTCATTTTATCGTACAATAATGAGTTCCGACTATTTGACTCCCGATTTCACCCGCTCATTATACACACCTCCAACGCCTTCCCACAAAATAAAAAAAAATGGTTCATCCTGTCTTTGAGTACATTTTAACGAAAACAGAACATGATTCTAAAGTAAGAACCATAGCTATTTTCAATGGATATGAATCGAACCAAAACCCTGAAGGGGATTGTGTGGAGCGGCTTTCGGAACAAGCAGCCCTTAAGGCCGCGCGGAAACAAGCAGAACCCATCCTCGAGGCGTTTGTCCATAAAAAAATACTCACTTTCGTGATGAGCCGAAAAAAACCATTCCCCCTAACAACAAGAGAATATAGAATTATACTCCTACTGTACCAGTAAAAATTTCATAAGAAATCATACACATTCCACGATGACAGAAATCAAAGCACTCTTTTTTGACCTTGATCAAACCCTGGGCAACGATCGCGAAAGCAATCAACGTTCTCTCTCCGAAGTGATGCCGATGATTCGAGAGACCTTTCCGCACCTCGATGAATCAATCTTCACCCACATCTTCTTCAAAACCAACAATGCTCATTGGGGAAACTATGATGAATCCCCCATCGGCTCCATGAAAGACCCCGTCGAGGTTCGCACCCACATCTTCGAAGATAGTTTCAAGCACTTGGATCTTTCTCCCAACAACGGCTTTTCTGCCTCCCTAGCGAAAATCTTCCAAGAAACACGAGCCAAAACCTACCGCTGTTTCGAGGATACCCTCCCGGTGCTCCAGACCCTACAAGGCAAAATCCCCATGGTGTTGGTCACCAACGGCAATTCCATCATGCAGCGCTTAAAACTTGAAGTATGTAACTTGAATCCTTACCTCCAACACATTTTCATCGCTCAAGAGGTGGGCGAATCCAAGCCCAAACCCACCATCTTCCGGCAAGCCTTACAAGCGGTTCAACTTCAACCTCACGAAGTCCTTATGGTAGGTGATAACCCCGAAAAAGACATCTTTGGCGCCAAATCCGTCGGCTTACAAACCGCCTGGATCATCCGCAACGAACCCAAAAAGAGCCCTTTTCCTAAACCCGATTATACGTTCGAAAACTTATCTCCGCTCAAAGACTTTTTATGAGCTTTCGCCACAATTGGTTTCACGATTCCACGAAGTACCAGAAAACTTAAGGTAAACGCATGAGTTCTCTTCCAACCCGTACCACCTGGCCTTATTCCTTCAAAACCTGGTTAGCCGGCATTTTTTTCGCCATTCTCGCCCAAGCCCTCTTCGGAACCACCTTCGCTTTCAATAAATATGTCATCAACCACGATGTCGACCCCATTTTACTCGGCTTCAATCGTATGACCTTGGCCACGCTCACCTTCCTCCCCCTGCATCTCTTCCTCGCCAATAAAACCCGCTGGAACCGACCGGATTGGATTTCGATCTTCCTGATCGGCGGCCTTTTCGCCGCCAGCGCCATCATGCTGGAATATATGGGCACCAAATACACCACCGCCTCCAATGCCTCTCTCATCATCTCCACCGAAGCGGTCTTTTCCACCTTTCTCGCCGTCCTCCTGCTGCGCGAACACCTCAATTTCCCCACCATCATCGGGGGGATCTGCGCCCTGATTGGCATGGCACTGGTCATGCTGGATGATATCCGCCACCTGGAAATTGAAGTCGGCTCCTCCCTGCTGGGCGATCTCCTCGTGCTTACCTCCGTCGTTAGCTGGGGACTTTACACCATTTACAGTAAGAAAATCCTCGCCCATTCCGATCCCATCCAAACCATTTTCTACGGTTCCCTCTTCTGCGCCTTAACCTTATCCCTCGTCAATTTATTCAAAGGCACCTACTCCCAAATCTTCACCATGAACACCAAAGCCTGGTCTGCCACCCTCTATTTAGGCATTTGCTGTTCCGGTTTTGGCCACTTTTTTTACTACCACGCCCTCAAACGTCTGCCCGCCTCCATCGTTTGCATGACATTAACCTTGCTGCCCGTCTTCGGCGTACTCTTTTCTATTCTCTTACTGCACGAAACCCTCTCCCTCTCCACCTCCATCGGCGCCGTCATCATCATCGGCGGCTTAGCCTACGCGGTCTGGCCCCGCGAAAAACCCTCGATTCCAGTACATCCCGGCCAAGTGGGCTAATCTTCAAACAATCCAAAAAGTTATAGGTACATCTATACGAATGGAATTCTCTCTATTAAGATAAAATCTAATTCATAATACTTACGAAAATCCATGGAGGACATGATGAAACAATTCTTACTTGGGTCATTATTGAGCGTGGTGTTTGTTTTCCCTATGGCCGCCGCCGAGAACACCAAACCGATCCCCCTCTTTAACGGGGAAAACCTGGACGGCTGGCATGAAGTGGGCGGGGGCAAATGGACAGTCCAAAACGGTGAAATCATCGGCGAAACCGGTGATGGACGTTACGGCTGGCTGGTCACCGACAAAGAATACGCGGATTTCATCCTCAAACTGAAATTCAAACCGGAAGCCAAAGGCAACTCCGGTGTTCAATTTCGCTCGATGGTCATGGATGGCGACATGTATGGCTACCAAGCTGAACTCGATCCCGTTGTCGGCAACCACACCGGCGGCGTTTACGATGAACGCACCGGCCGTGGATGGCTCGCCCAACCCACGCCGGAGCAAGAAAAAATCCTCCAGCCCAACCAATGGAATACCTACAAAATCAAAGCCATAGGCGATCACATCCAAACCTTCCTCAATGGCGAACAAATCGTCGACTTCCACGATAACCGCTCCATAAAAGGGATCATCGCCCTCCAGGTCCATAGCGGTGAAGAACCTCCCGTCAAAATTCGCTGGAAAGATCTCACCCTCCAAGACTTGGGCTATGGCAAAGGATGGAAACCTTTATTCAATAGCGAAAACCTTGATGGCTGGGAAGAACACGGCAAAGAAAAATGGTACGTCGAAGATGGCGTCTTAGTCGGCCAAGCGGTCACGGATGAATACGGCTATCTTTCCACAGAAGAAACCTTCAAAGACTTCGTCGTCCGCCTCCAATTCAAAGCCACCGGCTCCGGCAATAGCGGCTTATTCTTCCATTCCCGCTTCGAAGGGGTTAACGTCTTCGGGGTGCAAGCCGAAATCGATCCCAACCCCAACCGCCACACCGGCGGCTTATATGAAAGCGGAGGGCGTGGTTCTGAAGGCACCCGCGGCTGGATCGCCCAACCCAGCGAGTTCGCAGAAAAACTCCTCAATCCCATTGGCGAATGGAACGACATCCGCGTCTGGGTCAAAGGCAATCACATCGTCACTCACGTCAATGGCTGGAAAGCGGTCGATCTTGTGGATGAGGATCAATATTTCAAAGAAGGAAAAATCGCCCTCCAACTTCACAGCGGCGGCGAAGCCGGTATCCAATTCAAGGATATTTACATCAAAACATTCGATGACAAAAAAGAAGAGTAAAAACGCTCCCTGAGAATTTGAAAGGGCGGGGTCTCCCCGCCCTTTCATGTGTCATAAGCAATAACCATTTTGGTTCATCCTGTATTTCAGTACTTTTTGAAACCCAGAAAAGAAAACATGACATAATTCTAAAAGCGAGATTTATGACTTTTTCAATCCCAATGAATCGAACCAAGACGCCGAAGGGGCTTGTGTGGAGCGGCTTTCGGAGCAAGCGGCCCTTAAGGCCGCGCGAAGACAAGCGGAACACATCCCCAAGGCGTTTTCTCCCAAAAAAGTACGCACGTTCGTGATGAGCACCATCCTTCTTTTTAATGCCGCTCCATCGCCTCACGCAAGATCTCATTAATCCGCGTTTGATACCCTGGCCCTTGCTCTTTAATCCATTCAACCACATCAGCATCCAAACGAACGGTAATCCGTTTTTTGGGGTTCTCTTTAGGAGGTCGTCCCGCACCTCTTTTGAAAAGGGAGTCGGCCTTCTCTTCACCAAGAATTTCTGGCAACACTTCTTGGGCTGAGCGTCCCCGAGCAAAATCCTCCTCTCCCCATTCAGGATTATCGCTATCCTGCTCAAGGCCCCGATGAATCTCGTTATTCTCTTCGTTCCTAGGGAGTTTCTTCTTTTTTCTTTTCATAACGTCTAACCTCCCTTTTATTCGCCTTCCGCAAACTAATAATTCGTATATTTTCTTTCCTCACAGTGAAAACAAGGCAATGCAATCGCCCTTCTATCGGAGCAAAAGCAACAAATCGTCGTTCACCATAATTATTTCTAATGTCTTCAAATATAATAGCATTTTCCCATTCAAAACTCTCAATCACTGTAAAATCCACGTTGTGAATTAATTTATTCTGAAATTGCTTGTTTATATCCCACTCATACTTCATCTAATTATTGTACATACAATAATACATGGTGTCAATTATTTATGTAAAGGTCATTTTCATAAGGTGGATTTCATTCCTTACAGCAAAATGCCAAAAAAAATTTTCATTCCCCCCCAAGCGGAAAGGGCGGGGAGACCCCGCCCTTTCCTGCTTTCATAGAACTAATAGAAATCTGCCCGCCATTCTTTAATGGGGGTCACTCAAAAATCATTATCCTAAGGGTTCACCCGGCACTGGAATCGGTCTCACCGGAATCTCAATATCCCAATCCATTGGATCTGGCATAATATCATAATCCATATTCAACGCCTCATCCCACTTCAAGCGTTTTCCACTGTAAGCCGACATACGACCCATGATCGCGGTGAAGACACTGATCGCCACCTGCATGGCTTCATTCAATTTCGGCCCCGTACCCAGAATACTCTCTTGTAAGTCAATATGCTCCTGCACATAAGCATGACCACCGACACGCTCGGACGCCATATCATTGCAGCGGCTCTGCCCTTTGCGATACTTCCGGTTTGTTCCGGTCACCAATTCAGAGACGTTGTTCGCAGAATTGTTCCAATGACGCGACATACTCAACACATGAATGCCCCCGGGATATTCAAAATCACAGGTAAAGTGATCCCAAATGTTCCCGTACTTCTCAACATCTTTGGGCTTCCAAGCCCGTCCACCGTTTGCCGTCACCGCCACCGGATGGGCTTGCAGCACCCAGTTCATAATATCCAAATTATGAACATGCTGTTCCACAATGTTATCACCACAAATCCAGCAGAAGTTATACCAGTTATATAACTGGTAGCTCAGGTCATCCATTCCTTCTTTGCGTTCCCGAGCATGCGGAAGGGTTCCGTTCCAATAGGCACAACCCGAAACGATCTCTCCCAATGCCCCGTCATGAATTTTTTGCACCGTTTCCACATATTCCTTCTGGTGACGCCGCTGGGTTCCCGCAACCACCGAGAGCCCTTTCTTTTCCGATTCACGTGCCGCTTTCATAAAACGCCGGGTCCCGTTCGAATCCGTAGCGATCGGCTTTTCACAGAAACAGTTCACACCCTTCTCCACCACGTATTCAAAATGTTCAGGACGAAAACCTGGAGGCGTGGCCAGGATCACATAATCCGGCTTCATATCCACCACTTTCTTATAACCCTCCAAGTCCCAAAAGATCGCATCCTCTTCCATCGGCACATTGTCTTCATATTTGGTTTTCAAACGTCTGTAGGCATTCTTCGCGGTCTCTTCCATCACATCACAGATCGCCACCAGCTGGACATTCTTATTGGCGGAAATCGCATTTCCCACCGCACCGGTTCCACGTCCCCCGGCACCAATCAAACCAACTTTGATGGGGTCGGCCGCTTTGGCTTCCTGGCTCATGATCCCAAAACTCGCCATGGCCGAGGCACCCACTACCGTGCTTTTCCCAAAATCTCTTCGACTCATACCTTTTTTCTTCTCATTCATGGTTTTATACCTCTACTCCTTTTCCTCAAAGAATGATATTCGACTCTTCACCACTCTCCTCCAGTGGAAAAAAAATCGAATCGTTCCTTTGGTTTGAGATTCACGATCGCATGGTTTCTTCGCCGGAGAGCCCGAATCACCTCTCTTTAAGCTATTCTTCCCTATAACCGTACTCCCCTGTGAGGAAACCAAAAACAGATCCTTTCCCTATTTTGTCCTTTCCACGTTACCACAGCCTCACCCCGAGTTAAAGGTGTTTAAAGGTTTCCTTTCCACAAAAAACGACACACTCCCTTGACAACTTCAACTTCTCATCCCTTTCATCCACTCCTTTCTTCCGGTAAAGTATTCGACATAACAAAATCATTCTTCATCGTATCGATCAGGCAAGGCAGCCAGCAAGGAGACAAACATCCTCATGTCGGATATTTTCATTCGACGTGCCAAAAATAAAGATTTCCCCCGTATCACCGAACTCTGGAAAGAGATGATGGATTATCATCTCTCCTTGGATTCCCGTTTCGAATTGGCCGAAGATCATGAACACGCTTACATGGAATATCTTCATAACATTCAAAACAATTACGATTACGCCATTTTTGTCGCCCAACGGGATGACACCATTATTGGCTATACCATCGGCATGATCTTATCCAATCCCACCGTCTTTTCCCTGCTTCGATACGGCTTCATCGCCGAAATGATGATCACCCAATCGGAACAACGCTCCGGCTGCGGCAAACTCCTCTGGGAACATGTCCGCCGCTGGTTTCATCGCCGGGGCATCACGGTCATCCAACTGAATGTCTCGCCTCGAAACGAGAAAGGCTATAATTTCTGGAAAAAAATGGGGTGCGATGAGTTTTTACATATTCTGTGGCACACCATTCCAAAAAATCCATAAACGAAAACCGAACCTTAGTGAAAATACACTCTGAACGAATTCAATACACATGATCCGGCATTGGAAAACCCTTCTCTCTCTTATTGAACTTTCTCGCCCTAAACAATGGGTGAAAAACGCTTTCGTGTTTGCCCCCGTCATTTTCGATCGCCAGTTAGGAAACCCCGAGGCCGTACTTCATAGCACCATCGCCTTCTTCCTCTTCTGCCTCTACTCCTCTTGCGTCTATATCCTCAACGATCTTGTCGATATCAACCGGGACCGCCTTCATCCCGACAAATGCCGCCGCCCCCTTCCTGCCGGGAAAATCTCCCCCCGCCTAGCCCTCCTCTTCTGCCTCATTCTCTTTCTATTAACTTCCCTCTTCTCCTATGGGTTATCCCTCTCCTTCCTCGGCGTAGGATTGATCTACGTACTCACCAATGTCCTCTATTCCTTCTGGTGGAAAACCGTGGTCATTTTGGATGGAATGATCATTGCCTTGGGTTTCGTCCTCCGCACCTACGCAGGGGCCCTTGTTATTAATGCTACTTTCTCTGACTGGCTCTATATCTGCGCGATTTTCGTCTCCCTCTTTCTCGCCTTCTGCAAACGCCGCCACGAGATCGAACTCCTGGGCGAAGAAAACGCCCATACCCATCGCGCCATCCTCAAAGAATATTCTTCCCAACTCTTAGATCAGATTATCGCCATTGTCACCGCCGCCACCGCTGTCACCTATTCTCTTTACTGTATCGAACCCTTGCCTGCCCACGGTTCCCCCGAATATAATCCTTGGATGAAGTACTCAATTCCTTTCGTTTTATTCGGACTTTTTCGCTATCTTTTTCTCGTTTATAAGAAAGATGAAGGAGGAAATCCAACGGAGTTGTTACTCTCCGATCGTCCTTTATTGACCAACGGTTTCCTCTGGATTATCATCGTTTTTCTTGCAAAATATATTGGAGAATAATTTTTGAAAACAGCTATTGACTTAAAGACTCTTGAGTGTAATGTAGCCAACATAGAGGCATTACAATAACTTTAACACACTAGCTTAGGTTTTGAGGAGTAAATGTCATGGGAGAAAATCACCGCTGCTTCCATAGATCACCGTCATCGTTGAAAATCGCAGGTTTGATTTACCTTCCGTATGTACGGAGTATTATGGTTCTCTTTCGAGTAAGAGAAAACCTATTTTTTCCCTGCCTACTCATCTTAAATCAGGATTCCCCATCCGATTTTTTCGATATCGAAATGCTCGGATGGGAAGACGACGAAGAGGATTTCGAATTCGATGATGAAGATGATCTCGATATGATCGATGAGGTAGAGGAAGAGGAAGAGGAAGAGGATCTCTTCGAAGAGGATGAAGAAGAAGAAGAAGAGGAAGACGACTACGATGAATTAGACGAAGATCTCGACGAAGATTTCGAAGATGACTTTGACGATTTGGACATTGATCCCGACGATGAAGAAGAGGATTTTTAACCTCTTCCCATCTAATACCACGTATCATGCCGATGGGTGTTCTAACTCGCCGAGATAATCCAACATATCTTCGGCGATTTTCATGCTGTAGTTCATCCCCCGGTCTTCAGGGTAAATCTGTACCATCGTACATAAATACAACCCGGGGATGGGCGTTTCAAACCCGGGTTTATGCTGGGAATAATGTAATCGGATCACCGGCTGAGCATACTCGGCCTTCGAATACACAAAACGCTTCACCCACTCGCGCCTAAAGTGGGGTAATAGTTTTTCCATGGCCTCATAAAACATATCACGGACTTCTCTTGGTTTTTTCTTATACAAGGGGTGATCTCTATCTAAATAGCGCGAAACATAGACCGGGATCAACCCCTCATAATCGGGATCTTCAAACAACCGGGTATGCTCGATGACCGCCACAAAAGGCGATTCCGGATCGGTCACATTCAGCCAATAAAATGGAGAAATCGAACGCTCCATTCCCAACACCATCGTGATATTCCCTTGATAAGGAATACGGGCAATTTCATTCTTATACGCTTCAGGCAATGAGGGCACCGTCTCAATAAAAGAAGGAGCACTGGGAGTATAAATCACCCGGTCAAAAACCTCTTCTCCTTCCCGGGTAAACACACTCACCCCATCCGAGCTCTTCTCAATTTTTTTGACCAAATTCCGAAAACGAAAATCACCCCCCTGCTCGCTTATCACCTCTCCCATTCTCTCATAGATCTGCCCCCAGCCATCTTTCAAATACCCGAGACACTCCCCCGATCCGCCCTTAGAACGCGTCCCTCCGCGCAACTTTACTTTCCCCCAAAACCACACGGCCGATACTTCACGATACCGCTCGCCAAACTTGGATCGCAACAGAGGCTCCCACAAGACCCGGTACGCTTGCTCCCCCATCTCCCGGATAATCCACTCTTCCGCCGTAATCCCCTCCAAAGCTTCATACGATTTCATCCGTTTGGCTTTCAATACCGAAACACCTACCCGCAACCGGTTGATCAACGAAAGCGGTTTAAATCGCAGCAAATCGAGCGGCGTCGTAAATGGATACAAATTCCCCCCATGCTCAAAGCCCACCGACGAATCACACCAATGCAATTTCGACGTCAATCCCAACCGCTCTATATACGCCTGAATATGCTGATCACTGGTAAAAATATGATGGTAGAAACGATCCAATTGGGTCTTGCCGAACGAGATGGCCGAGGCCAAGCCTCCCAGCCCCTTCTCTCGCTCAAACAACACCACTTCATGCCCCTTGCGGCTCAAATGCCAGGCCAGCGTACACCCCGCCGCTCCACCACCAACAATGCCATATCGAAGTTTTTTACTCATGAGACTGTCTTTAGTTGATCGGCCAATAATTTATATTCAATACTATCCACCAGCGCTTCCCACGAGGCTTCTATTATATTCTCCGAGACCCCCATTGTAATCCAATCTCGCTCTCCATCCTTCGATTCGATCATCACTCGGGTTTTCGCGGCCGTGCCTTGTCCCGTATCAATAATACGAACTTTAAAGTCCATCAATTCCACTTCACACAATTGCGGATAATGAATCTCCAACGCCTTTCGCAAAGCGTTATCCAAGGCATTCACCGGACCATCTCCATCCCCCGCCATGAAGAGCATTTGATCCCCTACTTTCACCCGGACGGTCGCTTCCGACCATAACTCTCCCCGGCCCGAATGATGATCCACCAACACCCGGTACGCCACCCGTTCAAAAAACGGCGTATATTGCCCCAACTCTTTCCGAATCAAGAGCTCCAACGAGGCATCCGCGGCTTCATAATAATAGCCTTCATTCTCTTTCCGCTTAATCTTTTCCAAGATACGCTTTCCTACCGAAGTGTCTTTATCCAACTCGAGGCCCATTTCCCGAAGTTGATGAAAAATATTCGACTGCCCCGACAACTCTGACACAAGCACCCGCTGCCGATTTCCCACCAACGCGGGATCAATATGTTCATAGGTCTTCGAATCGCGCTGCACCGCGCTGACATGGATCCCCCCCTTATGCGCAAAAGCACTCATCCCCACATAGGGCTGATTATGACTTGGCAGCACATTCGCCAACTCCGTAATAAACAATGAAAGCCCGTATAGCTCCTTCAAGTTCTCTGACGGAACCACCTCAGCCCCCATCTTTAACATCAAATTAGGAATCACCGACGTCAAATCCGAATTCCCACACCGTTCTCCAAAACCATTGAAAGTCCCCTGCACATGCGTCGCGCCTTCGCGTACTGCCGCCAGCGCGTTCGCCACCGCACAACCCGAATCATTGTGGGTATGAATCCCTAATTTGCAAGCAATCTCTTTTTTGGCAATTCGGGTCAACTCCGTAATTTCATGGGGCAAACAACCTCCATTGGTATCACACAACACAATCACATCCGCTTTCGCCTCTGAAGCCGCCCGCAAAGTTTGCAAAGCGTACTCGGGATTCTTTTTATACCCATCAAAAAAATGCTCTGCATCATAAATCACCTTGCGCCCCTGCTCCTTTAAATACCGCACTGAATCACGGATCATCTCCAGGTTATCTTCTAAACCAATCCGCAGCGCCTGGGTCACATGAAAGTCCCACGTCTTCCCAAAGATCGTCACCACCTCGGTTTCTGACTCCAACAAGGCGCGAATATTGGGGTCGTTTTCTACCGCGTTCTTTGCATGCCGCGTCGAACCAAACGATGTTATCTTGGCATGCTCAAATTTCTCTTCCGCCGCACGTTTAAAAAACGCAATATCTTTGGGGTTGGAACCTGGCCATCCCCCTTCTATATAATCAATCCCAAACTCATCCATCCGTTGGGCAATCCGAATTTTATCTTCCACCGAATAATTAACCCGCTCTCCTTGGGTTCCATCGCGTAGGGTTGTATCAAAGATCTCTATTTTCTCGGACAAAACAACCACCACCTTTCATAAGTTTTACTTCAAGAAGGCTTTCCACAACCTACCCCTTCCCCAAACCGCGCCAAGGAAATGATCCCATAATCCAAATAGACAAAATGATAGTTTATCATGAAATCATATTCATCCTAGCCACTCAAAAAAACAGAAAATCGGGATGAAATCAACTCCCACCCCGATTCACTCTTCGCCTCAATAAAAAACCAAACCCACTTCAAAACATGCTCCATTCCTCCACCTGGGTATCATCCACGATCGTCAAAGCCTCATCCAGCACAAAACGTTGTCCATCTCCCATCTCGACTTCCAAATCATACACCCCGGCTTTCATCTCCATGGACAAATCCGCCCTCAGTCGCTGACAACTTTCGCGTTCAACATCCTCCAACCCATAATCCCCCAACTTGACACGATACCCTTCCGCAAACGAAAACCCCTCTCCCTCAATACGCACCGTTTGCACCTCATTGAATTCCGAAAGTTTGATCGTGTCCGGCGTCATTTGTCCCAACTCGGTTTTCTCAAAAGACCCCGGAGCCTGTAACCATTGAAGCCCCTTCCGCAGCACCAAGTCGATCTCCTCTTCCTCTACAAACACTTCCAGCGGAAACGCCAAAAATACCGCCCGGTAATTACAATTCTCAACCGTCACTCCCACAGTCTTCGTTCTTCGCCCATCCGCGTAAAACGCCCGCTGTGCAATCCCTCGTCCCACCACGGGATCGATAATATCCGGGTAATTCTCATAATCCACCGGGAACTCCATACGTATCACGGATACATCCCCAAAAGCGGGATTCCCCGCAACGCCTTGGATTTGATTCGCTCCCGCGTCCCGCTCCCTCATATTCACTCCCAACACCTCTTGCGAAAAAGGCGCCTCTTCCTTGTCATCAAAATAATCCTGCCCCGACAAAAACAAACTCCCGCCCTGATTTAAATACTTCATCATTTCCATCTCAAACAAATGCCGCGTATTAAACGCTTTCGCATACTCCTCTCGGATAAATCCTTCTTGATCGATCTCCCGTATCGCATTCAAACTCTTCTCCGACATTACCCACAATACCGTGTTAAATTGCGAAAGATAATTCAACACCGGATATGTTCCTAGACTCTCCACCTCCCAAGTCACATAACTCTTCCCTATACGCCGCAGGCTCTCCTCATACACCTCTTCCCACGATTCTCCATGATCATCATCGATCAACAACACATTCGCATTGGGATCCACGACCCGCTGAACCCGCACCCAATAAGGAATCCGGTACGTCTGCCCCTTCGTTTCATTCACCAACAACAAATCGGAATCATAATCCCCATCACTCAACCCCGCAGGCAAAGTAAACCGGAGATTCATCTTCATGCTTTCTCCCGCCTCTAACGTAAACATGGGATAAGGGATATCCACGACCAGCGAACCATCCTCCACACTTTTCTTTAATGTATATTCATTCTTCTCTTCAGAAACATTCCGGATCTCAAGCCGCCGGGTAATCTCTTCACGCTGAAAGAGCATCTGCTTTCGCAAGTTGATCATCGCCGGAAAAGCCAGCGTATCCACCTGCAACGCCTTCGTCGAATCCACCATCCCTGCCCCGCGTTGCACGATCGGTGCTCTTTGACTTGATGAGGATTGATACACTTCACGATTCGCCGAGAGCATCAAAGCCGACTTAATCCACGCCGGAGGCCAGTCGGGATGCAACTGACGCAGCAAAGCCGCCGCTCCCGCCACTTGCGGAGTCGACATGCTGGTTCCGGAGAACCATTCAAAACCGGCAGCGATAAAATCACCCTGCGTCGAATCATCATTTTGCGTCCCTCCAAAAACTTGCGATCCGATCCCCACCAATTCAGGTTTCAATAAATAATCCGCACTCGGCCCATGACCGCTAAACGAGGTTATCTGGCTGGGTGTAGATTGGCGGGAGTTACGCTCTTGCCCCTGAAACTGCACCTTCACATCCAAACCATCCCGCAAGGCTTCTTTGATAACCTCCCCATTCTCTTTACTAATCATCAGCGATGGAAGCGTAGAACCCTCCACACTAGGGTGATCCGTAAACTCCTCTTTATAATCCACAAAGATCACCCCCTTGGCGCCCGCTTCTTCCGCCCGCTCTATCTTATCCATAAATAAACAATCCCCCCGCCGTACCAACAACCACTCCTCCTCCAACTGGGGCAGGGATACATCCTGGCACAGCAAACCATCGTTCTCCCCTCCAAAGCCCCCGCCATCGATCAAATCCACATCTTGCACCGGAAAAGTCCCAATATGAGGCACTCGAAACGCGACGCCCCCCAACCCAAAATGCACCTCTTCATTTTCCAACGCCAATTCATTTTCTATATACACATTCATATCGAGATAATACTTCACCTCAAATTTATCTTCATCGAAATCCTTCGCATGACGATTGGTAATCGCCCCCACCGTGATTGCCTCAGGCGCCTGATTGGGATTCCCAATCCGAAATTCTTTTCCCTCATTCCCTGTGGCAATCACCACCACCGATCCCACATCAACCGCATTCCGGAGCGCGACGATTTGCGGATCATAATTGGGATCACCAAAAAGCTTCATCCCCAAACTTAAATTAATGACATCCGCTCCATCCAATACCGCCGCTTCCATCGCCGAGATCACCTGATCGTTTTCTGCCCCCCCCGAAGTAAACACCTTGTAATTCCCTAAATAGGCCCTCGGCGCCGCCCCCGACAAGAACCCCAACGGCGAATAAACCCCCGCATTCGCCGCGGCGATCGAAGCCACATTGCTGCCATGCCCGGATCGATCAAATGGAGTCACATCGCCTTGAACCCCATTCTCTGGAGGAAACACCCGACTGACAATAATCTTCTTACTGGTAAATTCCACTTCCCCTTTTGGAAATCCTTCAGGATACAAATACCCTTCATCTCGAAAGGCCGGGTGGGTAATATCAATTCCTGTATCAATAATGGCGATCAACACCCCCTCACCCGCCATCTCTTCTCCTCCCATTTGCTGCCATGCCTGAGGAAACGCCGCCAACTCGTTACTCGCAGTCAGCGTCGGCCACACCTTCCCCACCTTGCTCACATAAGCCACTCCCGGCCAGGAATTCACTTCCGACCTCATCTCTTCACTCATCTCCACAGAGATCGCATTGATCAAGTCGGTAAAACGTGTTCTTACCCGCGAAGTCGGATCCATCAAACGTAAACGCTCAATCGTTTGATTCTGATCCGCTTTTAATGTTCTCGAATAACGACGCGCCGCTTCACGCTTTGCTTTAAAAAGGGATGTGCCAAGGAGGGAACCACCGCTCAAGTCCTTCTGATATAACAATGCCGGAGATTTCTCAAACACGATATAATAGTTCGTGTTCTCTTCACTCTCCGGCACACTCCAACTCCACGAACTCATCATTGCGAGAAAAAGAGCAATGCAATACCAATAAATACGATAATTCATTGAATCTTCCCTATAGGTTTGATGACCAAAAATGCCCTGCATTTTTGACATAATTTATTTTATTCTATCCAATTTCCTCCCTCTCTCCAAAAAAGACCATTCCATCTCTCTTTTAAGTACGTATTCCCACCGCCTCTTATTGGACGAAATTCTCCTTAAAACCCAAAATAATCCGGCTTATTCTTCCACGCTCGCTTCATCCAAATCGAATTCTTCACAAAGCGTCCGCACCGCCAACTCCGTGTAGTTGTCATCAATCACACAAGACACTTTGATCTCCGAGGTACTAATCATGAGAATATTAATCCCCTTCGACGCCAGCGTGTTAAACATCCGCGAAGCCACTCCCGCATGACTTCGCATCCCAACCCCGATAGCCGAGATCTTCGCGATTTTATCATCATAATTAACACTCTGAGCATGAATCACTTGTTTTAATTCATCCTCTTGCTTCTTTATATAAGGCAAATCAGTTCGCTCCACCGTGAAGGAAATACTCGCCAACCCGCTTTCTCCCACATTTTGAATAATCATATCCACATTGATATTCTTATCCGCGAGATATTGAAATAGGGTCGCCGCCGTTCCAGGTTTATCCGCGATCCCGCTCAAAGTGACTTTCGCTTCCTTCGTGTTGTGCGTTATCCCACTGACGACAACAGTTTCCATTTCTTTTTCCTCCGTAATCATGGTTCCGGGTTTATCTTCAAAGCTGGACCGTACCTGTAAAGGCACATTGTATTTCGCCGCAAATTGCACCGACCGGGTATGAAGCACTTTCGCCCCCATCGACGCCATTTCCAGCATCTCCTCATACGATAATCTGGGGATCTTGCGCGCGGCAGGCACAATCCGGGGATCGGCGGCATACACCCCATCTACATCCGTATAGATATCACAACGATCCGCATCTAACACCGCCGCTAAGGCCACCGCCGTTGTATCGCTTCCACCTCGGCCAAACGTCGTGATCTCGCCTCGTTCATTCACTCCTTGAAACCCCGCGATCACCACGATTTTTCCTTCCTCAAACGCCTTGCGTATCTTCGTGTCATCAATACTCAATATCTTCGCCTTCGTAAACGCGGTATCAGTGCGCATATTAATTTGCGGCCCTGTGAACGAGATCGCAGGATGCCCCAATTTCTCGATCGACATCGCCATCAAGGCTATCGAGGCTTGTTCCCCCGCCGAAGCCAAGACGTCGCGCTCCCGCGGTGAACCGGCAGGATCAATCTCATCCGCCAACTGAAGCAGCCGGTCGGTCTCACCCGCCATCGCCGACACCGTAACGACCACATGATGGCCGGCTTTCGACTCGCGCACGGCCTTTTTGGCCGCTTCCAGAATCTTGGAAGTATCCGCTAGCGAGGTCCCACCAAATTTCTGCACGATAATGGACATGATGCATACCTCTTCTTCTCTTAGTATAACCAATGAATTACTCGAGAACTAAATCACTGACATTGGCTCGCTCGCATAGTAAATCCACTAACCGATAACCCGGAATCAACTGCTTATTCCGCTTCATCACCGCCATCTCCGAATACCCGGTCCGGCTTCGCTGATACGAATAGCGGCTGTCATACAAAATGTACGGCACCGGCTCATTCACATGGGTCTTTAGAGAAATCGGCGTGGGATGATCCGGCAGCACCAACATCCGAAATTCCTCTTTCCGCCGTTGCAGCCCATTCACCAAACGCCTCAACATCCGCTGGTCGAAATCCGCCAAGGCTTGACTCTTCTTCCCCGCATCGCCTTTATGTCCCATCTCATCAGGCGCCTCCACGTGCACGCATACAAAATCTTTACTGTACAACAGATCGAGCGCCGCGTCCGCTTTGCCTTCATAATTCGTATCCATCAACCCGGTCGCCCCTTCAACCTCGACCACGTCCAATCCCGCCAGCGTTCCTATCCCTTTTATTAAATCCACCGCCGAGATCACCCCCCCGCTCAAACCATACCGTTCTTCATAAGACCCTATCTGCGGTTGCTTCCCCTGCCCCCAAAGCCATATATGCGTCGCCAGCGGCTTCGCATGCATCCGCCGATTCTCATTCACCGGATGCTTCAAAAAGATCTCCCGGGAACGCTCCATCAACCAACGAATCTTCTCCTGCGCTTTCCCTTTCGGCCAATACGGCTCCACTTCCTGGTCCGTGATATCATGCGGAGGAATACACTCGACCTCCCCATCCTCTTCCTGAGCCGTCATTACATGCCGATACTGCACTCCCGTATGGAAGTCCACCCCGTCTTCATGGCATTGCTCGTTCAGCGAGTTAATCAACGCCGCCGCTTCTTTCGTCGAAATATGCCCCGCCGTAAATTCCTTCATCACGCCCTTTTCTATCGTCACCAAATTACAGCGGAACGCCACCCGATTCCTTAAATCAATCCCCATACTCGCCGCCTCGAGCGGCGCACGCCCCGAATACATCTCCTGCGGATTATAACCAAAGATCGACAAACAAGCCACATCACTGCCTGGAGAAAGAGTCTTGGGCACCGTTTCCGCCCATCCCACTTCTCCATGATTGGCCAATTCATCCATCATCGGCGTATCCGCCATAGATAATGGCGTTTTTCCCTCTGGATAGGCGCTCAACATATCGGCCGCGCCATCTGGTATCGCGATCACAAACTTCATCTTCTCTATCCTTTACGGCTATCCATCTGCTCGATTCGTATGACTTTGGGCGGTGCCAAGACCACATCCAACTCATTGATATGCTCTAATGCATGCAGGAGGTCTTCTTCTCGCGCTTCATGAGTCATGATCACAAGCGGGCAACGGTTCTCATGCCCGGGTTCTGTCTGCAACACCGACAAAATACTGATATCATGATCGCCCAAAATCCCCGCAATTTTTGCCAACACCCCCGGACGATCATACACAAAAAATCGTAAATAATACTCCGCGATCACGTTCCCCATCGGACGGATTCGCTTGTTCTGCCGATAAAAATTCGTATAATGAATCGACCGCTGAGACATCCGATCGTGCACACACTGAATCAAATCACTAACCACCGCATGCCCCGTCGGTAAGTCGCCTGCGCCCCGGCCATACAACATGGTCGATCCCAAACCGTCAGCATACGTATTCACCGCATTGAACACCCCGCTCACCGAGGCCAATAACTGACTCGTGGGAATAAACGTGGGATGCACCCGCACCTCCACCTCTTCTCCTAAATCCTTGGCGATCGCCAATAACTTCAAACAATACCCAAGCCGTTCCCCAAAGCGGATATCCTCCACCGTGATATCCCGGATCCCCTCCGTAAACACATCCTTCAATTGCACCGAAGTACCAAAACATATCGAAGCCATCAGCGCGATTTTATGAGCCGCGTCGATCCCATCCACATCATAGGTCGGATCCAACTCCGCAAACCCTAACCCCTGGGCTTCCTTCAACACCGTATCAAATGAATCCTCTTTCTCCGACATCGCCGTCAGGATGTAGTTGCTGGTCCCATTAATGATCGCGTGAATTTCCGTGATTTTCGCTGACGCTAACCCGCCATAAAACGACTGAATCAACGGAATCCCGCCCCCTACGGCTCCCTCATAATAGATATTACGCCCCCGCTCGGCCGCTGTCTTAAATAACTCCTGCCCATGACTCGCCAACAACGCCTTATTCGCCGTCACTACGTCTTTCCCATTTTCCAACGCCGCCTTCACAAACTCTTTCGCGATCGTCTCTCCACCGATGAGCTCCACAATCACATCAATGTCAGGATCGCGTATCAACTTCCATCCATCGGTTTCTTTGTTCACCTGGCTAAGATCCAAGCCCCGGTCGGTTTCCCACTGGACATCCGCAATCGCTTTCAGGTGGATCTCGGTCCCGGCGCGCTCGGTAATAATATCCCGGTTTGTAAACAATGTTTTCACCGCGCCCGATCCGACAGTTCCTAATCCGATCAATCCAACCTGTAAAGCCATGGAATCTTTAACCCCCATTCTTTCTTCTTTCCATCCTTACTTTTTTATCCCTACCGGCTTTCACCGGGGACACCTTCTACACCACATTCAACCTTCTCCAGTAACCACAAGGCCACGCTCTCCGTATTCATATCGTAATCATGTAGAGAAAAGTCTACCTTGGCCTTTCTTCTCATTAAAGGCGAATAAAAAACCTTAATCAAATGAGTCGGAAGTCATGCTTCCTCCCCACTGTAGGTTGACAGATTCAACCTCCGCTTAAATAATATGTCTATGAGGATCGTGAGCAGAACCCGGTCCTCTCTTCTCTTTCGACTCACTCAAATGGCGGCGTAGCCAAGTGGTAAGGCAGAGGACTGCAAATCCTTTATTCCCCGGTTCAAATCCGGGCGCCGCCTTTTATTCATCCTTCTCCGACCGGATTCTCTCCGCCTTCGCTTGAATCAATTCTGTTAGCGCTTTCAGCAATTTTAGAATGGAAGCTCTTAAATCTCCATAAATGATTACTATAAAAAGAAATAGAAGAAATACTAAAAACCCTAAATCCATAATCAATTCCTTTCTTTCCTTGCTTCCCTAAAAAAATCCAAATCCCCTCAAAGCGAGGCGGAAACATCCAACAGAAATTTCATAATCGCCTTTTGCGCATGCAATCGGTTCTCCGCTTGATCGAAAATCACCGAAGCTTCCGATTCCAACACCTCATCCGTCACCTCTTCTCCCCGATGCGCCGGTAGACAATGCATCACCACAGCCTCCGAAGGAGCCTGTGCCATCACCTCCGCATTCACCTGGTAGTCCGCAAATTCCTTCAAGCGCTTCGTTTGTTCTTCCTCTTGCCCCATACTCGTCCACACATCGGTATACACCGCCCCCGCCGATTTTACCGCTTTCTTGGGTTCCCGTTCAAACCTCACCGCTCCGCCGCTGTGATTCGCCAATTCTTTCGCTTGATGCATCACTCCGGCTTCCGGCTCATACCCATGCGGCGTACTCACAACACAATTCATCCCCAATAACCCACAGGTCAGCATGAGAGAATTACACACGTTGTTGCCATCCCCAATATAGGCCAACGTAAACCCCTTTAACTCCTGGCGCTCCCGGCACTGATCCCACAAGGTAAACACATCCGCAATCGCCTGACAAGGATGTCCCACATCCGAAAGCGCATTCACCACCGGGATCGTCGCGTATTGCGCCATTTCTTCGATCGTACTCTGCTTATACACCCGCGCCACCACAATCTCTACCCAGCGTGACAGATTCCGCGCGATATCCTTCACCGGCTCGCGCTTCCCTAAATTAATATCGTTATTATTTAAATAAATCGAATATCCACCCAGCTGCTGAATCCCCGCTTCGAACGTCACCTTCGTCCGCAGCGATTGCTTCTCATTGATCATCGCCATCGTTTTCCCCTTCAAACTCTCTTGATAATCTTCGGGATGATCTTTCATTTGCCCAGCCAGCTCGAGGATCTCGTTCAAATCGTCTTGACGTAGATCGGTTATGGATCTCAGGTCTCGTTTTTTCATCGCGGTCTCCTGGCTCATTCCGTGTTCGAGAAGCGCGGTATCAACGAATCCAATTCCTTGACCACCTGCTCCAGCAGACTTTCTTCCACAATCAAAGGCGGTAAAAAACGTAACACATTCGGCCCCGCTGACCCCGCAATATACCCCTTCTCTCGCAATCCCTTTAATAAATCCTTCACAGGGAAACTCATCTCTACACCAATCATCAAACCCAACCCCCGCACTTGCAGCACCGCCTGCGCATGCTTTTGCTGTAACTCACCTAACTGTTGCAGAAAATTTTCCCCTAGACGCAGACTGCGTTGCGGCAACTCTTCTTCGATTAACGTCTGTAACGCCGCCACCCCCGCCGCGCTGGATAAAGGATTCCCCCCAAACGTCGCCGCATGAGTTCCTGGAACCAAGGACTTCATCACCTCTTTTTTCGCCAGCATCGCCCCGATCGGCACCCCCCCCGCCAGGCTTTTCGACAACGTGATAATCTCCGGCTCCACCTGAAACGCCTCGCTCGCAAACAAATGACCGCTGCGTCCTAAGCCGCACTGGATCTCATCAAAAATCAGAAGCAGATTCTTTTCATCACACAGTTCTCTCACCTGCCGCAGATACTCGGCATGACAAGGGTAAACCCCGCCTTCTCCCTGAACCGGCTCCAACATCACCGCGCAAGTCCGCTCATTCACCGCCTCCTTCATCGCCTCGATATCATTGATCGGCACATAATTAAACCCCTGAAGAATAGGCTCAAACCCCTGGTGAAACTTCGGCTGCCCCGTCGCCGAGATCGCCCCCATCGTTCGCCCATGGAAAGAATTTTCCAACGTCACGATCTCATAACGTCCTTCCCCAAAATGGTCGAACGAATAGCGGCGCGCCACTTTGATTGCCGCTTCCACCGCTTCCGTACCGCTATTACAAAAGAACACCTGATCCGCGCCGCTGTTTTCCACCAATAATTTCGCCAGCGCTATCTGCGGCTCGTTTAAATAAAGATTCGAAATATGAAGCAATTCCCCCGCCTGTTGGCGTATCGCCTCCACCACCCGGGGATGACAATGCCCCAAATTATTTACGCCCAATCCGGCTAACAAATCAGCATAACGCCGCCCCTCGACGTCCCACACATACGCCCCTTCTCCCCGCACCAAGGTCAAATCACGTGAACCATAGTTCGGCGCCAGATAGGTGTCCGCCAAGGATAGTATCGTATCAACAGAGTTGCTCATAACAAGTCCTTTCTAACAATCGCCTCAAGGATCGGGATACACTTGAGTCCCCACCCCCGTATCCGTAAATAATTCCAATAACACCGAATGAGGGACGCGCCCATCAATAATATGGGCCTTCTTCACTCCCCCGCCCAGCGCTCGTAAACAAGATTGAAGCTTCGGGATCATTCCCCCTTCTACCGTCCCCTGCGAGATCAATTCCCGCGCCTCACTCGCACTCAGCGAAGAGATCACCGACGCAGGATCGTCTTGATCCTCCAAAATCCCAGGCGTATCCGTCAACAACACCAACCGCTCCGCCACGATCGAATGGGCAATCTCGCCCGCCACCGTATCCGCGTTGATGTTATACGCATGCCCATCTTCACCCACTCCTATCGGTGAAATCACCGGGATAAAACCCTTCTCTTCCAACGTATTCAATATCCCCGCGTTAATCGATTTCACTTGCCCCACATAGCCAATATCAATCTCATTCTCCGGATCGACTGTTTTTCGGTGCATCATCTTTTGCACCCGGATTAAATCCGCATCCTTCCCCGACAAGCCCACCGCTTTTCCACCCTCCATGTTCATCAACGCGACGATCTCTTTGCCGACCGAGCCGGCCAGCACCATCTCCACAATCTCAATCGTTTCCTTATCCGTCACCCGCACCCCATCGATAAACTGCGCATTCATCCCTAACCGCTTCATCAAGGTCGTCACTTGAGGTCCGCCCCCATGCACCACCACGGGACACATGCCGACAAAATCCAACAACACAATATCACGGCAGAATTCTTTCTTCAGGTCTTCACGGCTCATCGCCGCCCCGCCATATTTAATCACCACCGGTTTGTTATAAAAATTCCGGATATAGGGCAGCGCCTCAATAAGATGCTGGGAAAAAAGTTCACGGTTTTTCATCATGCGTTCACTAAAAAATCACTTTATTCAAAGGATATTCAATAATCCCCACCGCTCCGGCGTCTTTTAAATTCGGAATGATCTCACGCACAATATGCTCATCCACCACAATTTCCAATGCATGCCATCCCTTTTGCAGCAAAGACGAGGTCGTCGGATTCGTAATCCCTTCCGGAAGCACTTCCAACACCTTCTCTAAATCCTCATCCCGCACATTCATCTTCAAGCCCACTTTATCAATCGCCTCGATCGCCCCTTGCAAAAGCAGAGCAATCCGCTCCATCTTGGTCCGCTTCCACGAATCCTTCCACGCCTCCTGATTGGCCACGAACTTCGTCTGCGATTCAAACAAAGTCTCCGCAATACGCAACTTATTCGCTCGCAGCGACGAACCGGTCTCGGTCACATCGACAATCGCATCCACGAGGTTCGGCACCTTCACTTCCGTAGCCCCCCACGAAAACTCGACTTCCGCTTCCACCCCCTGTTGCTTTAAATACTTCCGGGTCGCATTCACCAATTCCGTCGCAATCCGCTTCCCCTGCAAATCTTTCACCGACTGAATATCTGACTCTTCCGGCACCGCCAACACCCAGCGCACCGGCCGTGATGTCGCCTTCGAATAGCGCAGGGTAGAAATCTCATGCACCTCCGATTCGTTCTCTACGATCCAATCATGCCCGGTTATCCCCGCATCCAAGGCGCCATCTTCTACATAACGCGACATTTCTTGCGCCCGGATCAGCACCAGCGACAACTCCTCATCATCCACCGAGGGATAATACGAACGCTCCCGTGCGGAAATGTTAAATCCCGCGTTGCGAAAGAGTTCGATAGTAGACTGTTGCAAACTTCCTTTTGGCAATCCTAGTTTCAATACATTCTTACTCATGAATTCCTTGTCTCCATTTGATTCATTTCATCGACGATGGATACCTTGATTCCATACGTTACGATCTTATAAAGTTCTTCCACATCTTCGTTTAACATCCGGATACAGCCCGCACTTTGACGCGAACCCACCGTATCCGGTTCATTCGTACCATGGATTCCTAAGCTGGTCTTCTCTCCTTCCGCGGTATAAAGTCCCAGCCAGCGCGAACCCAGCGCATTCTCCGGATCCATCGGCGGCACCACCCCGCCGGTCGGTTTATACCACTTGGGTTCTATTTGTTTGGTTTGAATAACATACTCCCCCGAAGGCGTCATATAATCTTCTTCGCCAATACACACGGGATACCACTTCACAAAAGTCCCACTTTCAGTAAGTAAGTTTAAATAACATGTACTCTTGTCCACCACGATCTTAAAAGGCTCTTTCGGCACCTTAAGCCGCTTCCCCGGCCTGAGCTGATTCGGATTGATCCCATTCGCCTCACCTATAAACCACCCCGTGGTTTTAAACTTCTGACCAATTTTTACATTGGAATCCCCCGCCTGAACCGTATACAATTCACAAAAGTCCCCCACCACTGGCGACCACAACATTTTTTCATTCATTTGACTCAAATGCTCTTTCGCCTCAGCGAGAATGTCCTTCTCCGTATCGGTCTCTAGGATTTCATAAAACAACTCACGCGCCTGTTCCTGATCCTCTCCCAAATAAGACTTCGCAATCCCCAGCAGCGCTTCCCCCCGAAACCCAGAAGCCCTATCCGCCGCAATCTCCTGATACATTTCTCGCGCTTCTTTAGGCTTCTCTTCTTCGATCGCCTGCGCTAGTTTCAATTTCCCTTCCTGTTGATACTCACTTTCGGGGTATTTCTCCACCAGCTGCTTCCAAATCTCTTGAGCCTCGCTCGCTTCCACCCCTTCATACGCTTGCGCCAGCATATACAACACTTTTTGGGGATGATCAAAGCGATTGCCTTTTTCCGCCAATGGCAATAAATTTTCAATCGCTCCTTGATAATCTTTTGAACCGAGAAAAGCCTCCGCTTGACTCAAACGGTTCCTGTCCCGTTCCTCAACCTGGCGCTTCTGAAGAATAAAGTAGCCCGCACCCAATGAGCCAACAATGATCAGCACCAAAATCGCAATCAGGATATTTCGCACTTTCACCACTCCTTGTGCTTCTTTTTGTTAATAACGTTTGTTCTCCACAATGACATTCTTACAGCATCTCCTCGTGATTCCATAAGACATCCTTTATTTTACATCGCTCGTTAAAAAGGAAATACCCGCCTCCAAAAGAAGCGGGCTATTCCCCCAATTCCCTTATCCCCCACCCCTTTTGGATGGCGGTCATTCATTCTATCTTACGTCTCGGCGACCACTTTCCTCGGTCCTTGGCGTCCCATGAACAACAACAAAGGACTGGACACAAAGATCGACGAATAGGTACCGATCAAAACCCCGATAATTAACGTGAAAGCAAAATCGTGGATCACTGGCCCGCCCACGAAGAACAAGATGGTCACCACAAAGAAGGTCGTCATGGAGGTGTTCACCGTCCGTGACAAGGTCTGGTTAATACTCGTATTCACCACATCCCGGAAATTCAACAAACTCGAGGTGTAATTCTCCCGTATTCGGTCAAACACAACGATGGTGTCATTCAGGGAATACCCTAGCACCGTTAGCAAGGCTGCCACTATCGGCAGATTGAACTCCGTTCCCGCAAAAGCCAGCATCGCCAGCGTAAAGAAAATATCGTGGAATAACGTCGCTACCGCCGCCACCGCAAACCGGAACTCAAATCGCGCCGTAATATAGAGCAATATACCGATGCTCGAGAACAAGATACAGTTGATCGCTTTTAACAACAATTCACTCCCCACCTTCGCACCGACACTCCCCGAACCGATCGTCTCAAACGATCGCTCGGGTAACGCTCCCTCTACAATCTCGGTCAACTCCAATCCGGTATCCACGACCCCCTCACGCACACGGATTAAGATTTCATTCTCCGCCTGCAAGACTTCCTGGATAATCGTTTCTCTCAATCCTGCCTGCTGTAATTGATTTCTCACCTCTTGCGGATGAACATACTCCTCAAATTGAACCACAATCTCGGTTCCACCCGCAAAGTCGATCCCCTTATAATCATCCCATTGCACCACCAAGAACATAAACCCTATCAACCCAATCGCTGCCGTCGTCGACATAAACCCTTTTGGGTTCTTAAAGAAATCGAAATGAGTATCTCTAAAGAAACTCAATTGCCCCGTATTCAAGTGTTTCATGCCCCTGGCGACCATGACTTCCAAGATCGTCCGCGACACAAAAATCGCAGTAAACATGGACACGATTATTCCGAGCGACAAGGTCACCGCAAAACCCTTAATCGGCCCCGTCCCAAACTGGAATAACACCAACGCCGTTATCAATGTCGTAATATTGGCGTCGAAAATCGTCATGAACGCACGTCCATACCCTTTCTCCAACACCAACTGAATCGTCTTTGATTTCCCTCTCATCTCTTCGCGAAGACGCTCAAAAATCAGCACGTTCGCATCCACCGCCATACCAATGGTCAACACAATTCCTGCGATCCCCGGCAAGGTCAATGTCGCCTTGAACATCGCCATCCCCGCCATCAGCAGGAACAAATTAAGCAACACGGCCACATCGGCAATCAACCCTGTAAAGGAGTAATAAACCACCATATAGACCAAGACCACGATCCCACCTAGGACCCCGGCCATGATCCCGCTTTCAATCGAATCACGACCCAGGGAAGGACCCACAACCCGGCTCTCTTCAATCGACAAAGGCACCGGCAAAGCACCCGCACGCAACACCACCGCCAGCTGCTGGGCTTCATCAAAATCATCCAACCCGGTCACCCGCGCGTTGCCCCCGCTAATCTCACCTTGGATCGTCGGAGCGGAAAAAACCCGCTCGTCCATCACGATCGCCAGCGGATTCCCTACATTGTCGCCCGTCACCCGGGCAAAAATCCTCGCCCCCGTATTATCAAACTGCAGCGAGACCTCCGGACGGTTGGTCATCTGATCAAAATAGGGATACGCATTCGCCAAGTGCGCCCCCGTCAACTCTTCTTTTTCATATAGCAAATAAAGCAGCCGGTGGGGATAGTCATAATAGCGGTCTCTCTCCTTCTCTCCACTCCACCGGAACATCAATCCGTGAGGGATTGCCGCTTGCACTTCCTCCCGCTTCAAAATGTCATCCACCAGCGTATAATTATCAGGAGTCTCCACCGCCACCGCCGCTATGCCGGTAGGCCGATCATCAATTAGAGATAGAAAATCCTCTTCTGCCACCGCATCAATATCACCCAAGATTTGCGCCATCTCATTCTGGGACGGTAACAAATGGAAACTTAACTCCGCCGTCGCATTCACCAATTCAGCCACCCGCCCAGGATCACTAAAACCCGGCATCTCCAAAATCAAACGATCCGGCGGCTGGCGGATCACCGAGGCTTCCGACAAACCATATTGGTCGACCCGCGTCTCGATAATCGTCGCCGCACTCCCCAAGGCCAAATTCGCCTGGTTCTCTACCTCGGAAGCATCTATATCTGGATTGTCTTCCCGGAGTTGCTCTTCCACCTGATCCAGGTCCACTTCAATAACCTGATGCACCCCTCCTTGAAGATCCAACCCTAACCGAATACTGCTCTCTTTTAATCGGCGAAAATCTTCTAAGATCTCCTGTTTTCGCGAATTATATTCTTCCGCCTCAATTTGATCTTCCGCGTACAGCTGCTCCACTTCTTCCAGCTCAGGTGGTTCCCCGCTATGGCGTGCCCCCGCGTCATAAGAATAAAAACGCATCGTGGGCATCAACATCCAGAGGGAGAATAAAAGAATAACGACAATAAATACGATTTTCCAAACGGGAACCCTCTGCATAATTGAATTAACTCCTTTGGATCTTCAAGCAAAAGTAGATTTTGTATTTTGGAACTGCCCTCGAACGATATCTCTACCACAAAACAAACTTGGCCTTATTATATCGTCTCAGTCATTTTGAACTACGTCCATGAAAGCATTTGACGAGAGCCGCTTTATAAAAATAGAACACAAGAGGTTAATGATACATTTCTTGATTTAGCTGTCAACATGCATGACAATAGGGAGACCCTCTTGCGATCCCTTTTTTCATACATCATGGAGTAAAAAAAACCTTATTTATGCGCCGCTATTATCCTCTTCTCTTCTTTCTTAGTTTCGCCCTTCTTCTTCTCTTGGTGGGACGCGTACGCATTGCCCCGCCCGACTTAGCCTTTTATTACTCCTATGGACACTCTCTCCTCTACGACCTCGACTTTTGTTTCGCCAACCAATACAACCACTTCACCTTCGGCCTCCACGAAACTTACCTCACCCCCCAAGGCTACCCCGCCAACGATTGGCCGATGGGCACCGGCCTCGCCTGGCTCCCGTTCTTTCTCCTCGCCACCCTCGCTCAAGGCCTGGCTTCTCTTTTCGGCTTTTCACCTACACCCGACGGCTTTGGCTGGTTCCACGAATGGACAATCACCTACGGCTCCACCCTGGTGTATGGAGCCGGCACCCTCTACCTCGCCTATCGCATCGCCCGCCTGGAAGGCCTTAACCATGCTTCCAGCCTCGCCAGTTGCCTTCTCCTCGCTCTCGGCAGCACCCTCACTTATCACCTCTACGTCAACTCCGCCGATTCCCATCCCCCCTCAGCCTTCTTCATTGCTCTCTTTATCTACCAATGGCTGAACAACCGAGACCACCTCAACCTCTCCTCCGGCCTGCAACTGGGACTCTGGATCGGCCTCGCCGCCTTAATCCGTCCCCACAACGCCATTTTTATCCTCACCCCCATCCTCGACCATCTCATCAGCAAAAAACCCTTCTCCTCCACCTCTCGGCTCTTCTTCAGCAGCATGATGCTCGCTTCTCTGCTCACCTTTCTCCCCCAAATGATGGTCTGGAACGTTCTCCACGGTTCCTGGCTCGAACTCCCCCGCTCCCAAGACGTCCTCTGGCTCCAACCTCATCTCTGGGAAACCCTCTTTTCCGATTTCCACGGCATGATCTCCTGGTCCCCCTTATTCGGCCTCGGCCTGCTAGGACTCTTCTGCCGCAAACGCTGGGTCATCTACTGGCTGCCGCTGCTCATCCAACTTTACGTCTATTCCTGCAATATCGCCTGGTGGTCAGGGGGCTCCTTCGGTAACCGCCGTATGGTGGGATGCGCTCCCTTTTTTATCCTGGGTCTCGCCTTTCTTTGGCAACACCTCCCCCGCCTCTGGCTAAAAATCCTCGCCATCCTCTGCGCTCTCTGGACTTTCCTCCTCCTCAACGCCGAAGTAGGAAACACGATCGCCCTCGATCACTACATGTCCTGGGGACAAATCCTCCAAGCCATCCCCCAAGGCTTTCTCCCCGGCCTGGCTCGCCAAATTCCCTTCCACGAATGGTCAGAATTCTTCTTCCCAAGAATCGCAGGAGCAGGGATCGTCCTTCTTTTCCTCACGCTCTTTTACGTTCTCTACCAAAAAAGTCTCCCCCGACTCAAACCCTACGCCACCCCCCTGCTGCTCATCACCCTCGTCTCCCTCAACCTGTTTGGCCTCCTCGCCATGCAACGTACCACCCAATGCCGCGAAAAATATGAGTTAAGCGACTACATACCCTACGACCGCTTCTCCTGGACGATCTACTATGAAAAAGGCTTCTACCAAGCCCAAACCGGCAAGCCCTTCGATTCCATGCAATCCTTCCTCGCCGCCGCCCTCCTCGAACCGCGCCATCCCCAACCCTGGATGTACCTCGGCATTCTATGCTTTAACAATCAGTGGTTCCCCCTCGATTATCACTACTTAAGCGAAACCATGAAGCGAAGCCACCGTAATCCCTACTTCCTCCAACATTTCATCGCCTCCATCAGCCATAAAATGGATACTGGCTTTAAACCTCTTCACCGCCTCTACAATCAACGGGGGATTCTCTATGCCTCCCTGGGCGACTTCACCCAAGCCGAAAGAGACTTCAACTTCGCTCTGCAACAAGAGCCCGATTATGAAAGCGCACGCGAAAACAAAAAGATCCTGCAACAATGGATCCAAGGCTCCGAAAAGCCCTTCTATTGGAAATGAGGTAAACCATCCATGAACCCTCATCACAAAAAACTTTTCATCTCCGTCGGTGAAGAATCCGCCGATTTACACGCCTCTCACTTATGCGCCGAACTCAAGCGCCAAGACCCTTCTCTCGAGATTTTTGGCTTTGGGGGAGAAAAAATGCGTGAGGCGGGGGTCGAAATCCTTTACCCTCTTCCCCAACTCGCCATCCTCGGTTTCGTTGGGGTCATTCGCCACATCCCTAAAATCTTAAAAATTCAAAACCTGGCTCTACGTACCTGGAAAGAACGCCAACCCGAGGCCATTCTGCTCGTCGATTATCCCGGCTTCCATCTCCGTCTAGCCAAAAAAGCGCATGCCGAAAACGTTCCCGTCCTCTACTACATCGCCCCCCAAGCATGGGCCTGGAAAGAAAACCGCCTCCTCTCGATGCGCGAAACCCTCCAAAAACTACTGGTCATCTTCCCTTTCGAAGAAAAATTCTTCCAAAAACGCGGCATCAATACCGTCTATGTCGGGCATCCCTTAATCGAACGCATTCCCGTCCCCCCCTCCGACGTAAACACCTACGAACTCAACACCCGCCCGCCCCGCATCGGAATTCTCCCCGGCAGCCGCAAAAACGAAGTTTCCCACCTGCTCCCCACTATGATCAAAGCCGCCCATCGCTTCCGTGAAAAGGTACCGCAAGCCACCTTTCATCTCGTCTTGGCCGACACCTTGCCCAAATCCATCCTGGAACCCTACCAGGTCCCCGATTTCATCGAAATCATACGTGACAAAAATTACGAAAAGAGGAAAACCTTGGATTTCGCCTGGACCGCTTCAGGCACCGCTACCGTCGAAAATGCCCTGCTGGGCATTCCCATGGCCGTGGTTTTTCGTGGGCATGCACTCAATATCATGATTGGAAGGCGGCTGGTTCGTATTCCCTACATCGGTATGGTCAATCTCATCGCCCAAAAAGGCATCTGCCCTGAATTCATTCAGGAACAATGTCAGCCGGAAACCCTCGTGCGCTGTGCGGAAGAAATCCTCTCCTCGCCCGAACGCTACCTGGAAATGAAACACGATCTTCTCCTCGCCCGCAAAAAAATAGGCACCCAACCGGCCTCTCTCGGGGCTGCGAATGAAATTCTTCAATTCCTCAACAATCCAGGTTAGGCTGATCCCCCTTGCGATTCTTCCTGATCCATCTGCAACTTTTTGCTCACCCCGGTTTGCATTAATCCATAAAGATCCACCAGCAAGAAGAACAATAGAGCCACCAGGAATGCCCCCAATCCTGCCAATGCGATCATCAGCGTGCGTCGTGGAAAGACTTTCTTCTCCACCGGAATCGCATGATGCGCCAAGATCAATTCTTGCCGCTCCTGATAAATATTCGAGCCCGCCCAACCCCATTCTTTGTAAACACCACCATAGACTTCCAATTCCCGATCATAGTTCGCCTTGGCTTCCTGCTCTTCCACTTCCATTTCATGGATCCGCCGTTGCTGCTCCTCCACAATCTCTTCCAACTCTTCAATCCGTTGTGCCGTCCGGTCACGCTTCTCCATCTGAGAAGGAAGATCCACTTGCAATTTACTATATTCTTGGACTAAATTGAAATACCCTGCGTTCACCTGCTCTTCCGATACACTCAAATCAACCAGATCCCGAACCCTCATCGGCGGGCTTGAGTCTTTTATTGTTTCCAACGCCGCCACATCTTCAAAAATCGATGTCTTCACCGAGGTCAACTTCTGAAAATCAGGATGCCGCTCAAATCCTGGATCAAAAAATAAATCTTCAAAATATTCTATCGATTTTTGCAATTCCGCAATCGATAAATCCAGCGTCTGCTTCTCTTGCCGCAACGTCGTAAGGAGCGTTAGATTGGTATCCAAATTATTCCGCACGATTGGCAGATTATTCTTCTTCAATAATTCCAAATATTCTGCTTGATACCGATCAAGCCTTTCTTTGATATGATTGGTCTCTTCTGTGATCTTGGATTGACTGACTTCCTTCTCTTTCTCAATCAAAAACTGGTTCTTCTCTATCGCGTGGGTGGCTAACGCATTCGCCACACTCGCCGCTATTTGCGGATCTTCCAACGTCACCTCGATACCAATATTGGCCGATTCCCCAAAACTAACGATTGTTAATCGATCGCGTAATTCTTTAGGATACCTCAACCGATAAGGCTTTTCATCCAAATCATAACTCTGGATCACTTGCCACAAGATCTCGTCCGCCTGAATAATCTCAAAATAGGATTGCATCGGCATGGCGGGATTTTGCATCGTACGCTCACCCAACTTGGATTTCTGCATAATCAACGTGGCCGTCGAGGTATACCGATTGGCAATCGTCAACGAAATCAGCATCGCCAAAAACATCGTCACCACCGTAATCATAAGAATCTTTTTTCCACGTTCCCATATGACTTCAATAACAGCGAATATATTGATTTCACGCTCTGTAACCATACGCCATTCCTATAGGATGTATTGATAACGAAAGCCGCTCTTCACGAGAAGCAAAAAAAATCTCCCTCTTCATGAGGCCCTTGCCCCATAAGCATGCAACCATGAATCGAACAAAGATACACGGGATCGCCCAAAGAAAAAACCCCAAGAAGCCCAAATGCCATTAACTCTGTGATTTTTGAGGAGAAAGCGCCGGTTTTGGATCAAAAGGTTTATCCTCTAAAATCGATTCGGAAATCAAACCCTCAAAATTCTCCCGGTGATAACAAAAACCATACCTCTCTTTTAACTCCGAGCGCCACTCATCCATCTTCATCCTCATATACATATTCGGCAGCATGTTTTGAGATACGGGATGATCAAACTCTCGAGTCTCTTCTTCTATTTTCAACCGCACCAAAAAGAACCCATACCCAAACTTGGTTTTCACCAAATCCGACAGATCTCCTTCTTCGGTTTCCTCGATGGCTTTCAAAAACGCCTCCGAGTACATTGCCTTCGCATCTTCATTGTCATACACAATGATATATCCCCAGTTATACTCCGCCTCTTCCGAATCGGAATACTCATACGCGTATTCCTGCATGATTTTCAACCGCTCCTCATACGAGGTCGCGGCCTCCACTTTTTCTTTGGCCTCTTGATAAAGCTTTTCCGCCCGTTCTTTCGCCTCTTCCTCGCTGCGATCCTTCGTTCGTATCTCCACCCGGTTTAGCTCTGCGCGACGAATAGAACGGAAAAAATCCTTCTTCTCTTCATAAAATTCTTTCAACTTTTCCTTGGTCATCGACTCCCGCAGCTGATCGACCTTGTTTTCCATCGCTTTTCGCCCTAGCTGAAATTTCCCCATTAATTCAACAATTTCTTCTTCCGTTTGATCCACCGCTTCTAAATAAGTTTCATACTGCTCTTCAGAATCAAACTTCCCTTTGATCGAACGCACAATCCCCTCTTTCTCACTTTTGGATAACTCGACCCCCATATCCCGCGCCGCCATCAGCAACAAGTAGTTATTCACCAAGTTCTTTAATATCTCACTGCGTTTGCTGATAAGGGTTCGCTCGATCATGGTTTCATCATCTAAGGCTTCCTGAATCCGCGCACGCTCGGGCATCAAGATTTTCTCTAATTGCGAGAGATAAATTTTCCCCTCATCCCACTCGGCCAGCAAAACATCATCTTCCGACACCGGCGTCGCTTCTACTTTCAACTCCGGAGTCGCACTCTCCACCTCTTCTTCCTTTTCCGCGGTTTCTGACACTTCATTGGATTCTCCACAAGAAAATAGAAAAAAAACCATGAATAAACACGGGATCAAGAGCACAAATCTTGACATACAATACTCCCCTCCTGTTTGACCTGAATAACGCTGCCAACCCACTTTCAAAACCTTCCTTTTCGATATAATAATTATGACTCTGAGGGGCTCACGGCTTCTTATACCATCTCCCTCAAGGGCCTATTAAAACGTTGCCGGTTGAATGCGATTTCCCGGACCCAATTGAGAAGATTGGTCTTGAAATTGTTCAAACTCCGGCATCGGTAACCCGGGATGATGCTTTCGCCAGTATTTTTCGAAATTCTCGTGCTGCTCTTCCGTTCCCGGATAAGAAGGCTTGAAAGATTCACTTTCTTCCGCAAATCGATTGCCATACAGTTCCATATATTGTTGCCGCCCTTCTTCCCTCTCTTCCGGCGACACCGGTTTCGGCATCGGCAATCCTGAAGGCGGCTCATAATTTCGTGAATGAGCCTGGAACTTTTTCCCATAACGATTCATATAATATTCCCACGCAGCCTGTTGTTCATCCGGCGTCAGAGGACGCCATTTCTCCCGTAATTCATCAAAAAATTCCGGCTTCTGCGCTAAAGGCAATTTAAACGAGGCTTCCCCCAACGTCAAAGTCACCGATTCATCCGTTAACAATTCCACATGGATTCCATTATCTAAGGTCTTTCCCTCATGTACCTCAAAAAATTCCTTCTCTCGCACTTCTTGAATCCGCCCCACTTTGGTATCCATCACCTGCGAAAAATTGACATACACCCAATCATCAATCAATGCCAAGAGCCGATTCATATCCAACTCCTTACGTGGCATCTGAGCCCGTTTCTCTTGCGGCTCAGTTTCCTCTTCTTCGGTGGCCTCCCCTACCTGTTCAGGAACCATCGTGGTTGGATCCGGAAAAAATTCCAAAACCTGATCCTCCGCGGGATCATGAGACAAAATGGGCGGTGACACTCGGGTAATATCAATACGCGATACGGATAATTGCTTTTCCTGGGGTACTGGTTCCGTTAAAATGACAAACATCACGATTCCTGCAACGATTAAACATGTCATTACGACAAGGAGAATCCGCATACTCCACTCCTCATGAGGCTTCTATTTTTTTTAACCCGGCCATTTCCTCAAACCTCAATCTACTTTATAACTACTATAAATGTTTACTCAGATTTATCAATCATGATTAACTTAATTTTATCATCGAAAATCAAAAGAGAAATATCTCCCGGAAATTGAACTAAAAAACGTTTTTCTCCCTCAAAAGTAACGGCACTCCGCCCGAAAACGAAGTGCCGCAGTTGACCTCTTATTTCTCTGCTCTTAACTAGAATCCCCGCGGTAACTCAAAGGAATCCTCATAACGATAATCAAACAAGATACTCTCATCTTCCACATCGGCATCACTCGGGATTTGCACAAATCCATAATGCTTACCATCTCGGGCAACGACGAGATACGCTCGCCCGGCTATTAACGATGACGTGTATTCAGATTGATCCGCACCGGCATCATCTTGTTCATTGGGATCATAGGGATTTTGCAACATCGTCGACCGGTTGTATCGCTCCACCACCGCTTCTGGATCCAACGTAAAGATATCCGTATTCTCCGGCAGCATCATGATACCCCCCTTCAAACTGGGCGCAATAAACTGATCCCCGCTGACAATCAAATCTGAATCCAATGGTTGCGTTGCTACCACAACCCCGCGATCCTTGAAACTAAATCCGAAGGGATCATCCACTTCCGTACCATCAATGGTTGATAAAGCGGGATCGACGTCCACATCCTCCGATGGATCTCCTAATTCCGAATTTTCCTGCATAATCTGACGGGTTCTCGCACTGATTAGCTGATGCCCGCCATCTTCACTCGCTTGGAAGCTGAACGTAATCGCATCAAAGGGAGTCGCACTTAAGGAATCTCCTATATACGTGACCACTTCAAAGGCCGGCGGCGCTATATGACGTGCATAGGTCCTCTTCTGAAATACACCTACTAAATCTAAATAGGCAAATGGATCCGTCTCATCCACATCCAACCGTATATGCATCGGTGGATCTACGCCTTTCTTCGCTGGACTATAAATCCCAACCCGTTTGGTGCCTCCCATTTTCTTGATATAATCTATATCCTCAAATTCGAAATCTTCACTTCCCAGCATTTCCTCTTCTCGGATACCATAATTTCTCACTGTATAAAGCGTAACCGCCCAGAAACGCCCATCTGAAACTTCCCGTAACCGCACAGTCTGGTCGACCATCGCGGAGACCAACACACCCGCATCAAATTGGGTTGTCTGATTCTCGTCCGTTTCAGGTACGATAAACTCCACCTGGGGATAAAAGGCCTGGAAGTCTACATACACGGTCGCTTGTATCGTATCTCCCTGATTGGTGATGACAAACGAATCCTCGTTCAATAATTCTTCCACCATTCTAGATTCACTAAATGTATTTACTTCATAGAAGGAGAAGAAGGTCTGCAACGACTTGTTGAATCCTTGCGCATCAGCCCCATTACGGTCTTTATAATCGGGATCCACAAATCCCATAATCGTTTGGATGTTTTCATCCTCATACGCTTCCAACAACGTACGTACCGCTTCCACCACCGATTGGAGATTGATATCCGTGGTTTCTACATCCACCACGAGATCATCATCCATACCGGGGTCATCCGAAAACTCAAATCCATCCTCGGGGATCCGCAGTTCTTCATCCGATGTCAAGAAGTGAATTTTCCCACCCCCTTCGACCAACAAGAGGGTATCCGTTTTTCCGGGAAGTAGCTTCACCTGGCGAATAGTACCTGGCTCGATCGGATCTTGCGGGACCAGCGCCTCCAGCGACGACTTCACACTCGAATCTCCCAAGACAAAGAAGTCACCGCTGTCATCCGCGATCACCACCGCGGTCACCTGACCGCCTTTCGTCACCAGTTCAATATCACGATAACGGTCTTCTTCCACTAAATTCGTCCATTCGCCGACGGCACTTCCACCCGCGGCTTCAAACATACCATTCCCGGTCAAGAAGTACATCTGCTCTCCATCGGGAGACAATTCCATATCGCGATACCAATCCATATCCATGCCTCTGGGTACCAAGTCGGTATTGGCATCCCCCAGGAACAGCATATCCCCATCGCCGTCCAACACATACACGGCTCCGCGGTCGAAATCAACTTCCACATCCCGGGCTCGATCAATCGTGATCTCACCTTCGGTCGCAGATGAAATCAATTCACCACCGTCGACACTATTCTTATAGAAATGAACCTCATCCGATGGAAAATCTAAATCACCATTCGGTTGGAGATAGGGTAACAACGAACCAATATCACCATTGCCTATCACGCGGCCATCTCGCTGCACTAAGATTTGTCCCGAAAAGGTTGCGTTCACTTCGGTATCCACCACATCACCTGTCACGTTAGGCTCATCAAACACCGGGGCTTGCCCCAAACTGAACGTTCGCCCATCACGCGTCATCTTGATGTAATCTACCGTATTTTCCATATCACCGCGTACAACAATACCTTGGCCGCCGCCATCACCATCCCCTTCACGGGGATCAATAGCGGCCGGTGTGGTAATATAACCATCCGCATAGGTATAGATTTCAGGATTCACTCCATCCGAAATACGCGCATAGATGTAATATTTCTTCGATGGATCGAAATCTTTAATATGCTCATCCATCTTCAATGTGAAGGAATTATCAAATCCTTCCCGCAACGTTGAGCCGGGAATAAACTGACCATCAAAATCTAAACTATCCGTATCCACAAAGAGCTGGATTCTAGCCACATCATCCGAATCCTCAGCCGTAAAGGTGATTTCAAACTCATAATCCGAACTTGCCAAATTCAACCCCGGTCCCGGATTGATAAACTGGATCGAAGGCGGCTCATTGCTGCTGCGCACCACAATTTCCGAGGTCGTGATCTGACTCTTACTCACGTTACGATAGGGCTCACCCCCTGAAACCTGATAATTCGGCTCGATAAACGAATGATAACCCACCCCGCCTTGAGGCGCATCCACTGTCGTGAATTCATTCTCATCGGGATTAAATGATTCATAAGTACGATTACGCTCACCCGAGCGTATCCGCACTTTAAAGCTATCACCAACTTGCGCATCCTCAGAGGCACGAAGGACGACGAAATAATCATTCCCTGCCAGCGGACCGAAATTCTCATCCGGCAGCTGCACCGAATACATGATATTGGTTTCATAGATTCCATCATTATCATCGATGAAATCACCGACCAATGAGTCGTAAGGACTATCCACACTTACCTCTACCACTTCCGGTGGGTCAGGATATTCTGGATCCGTCGGCTCTTCCGCATCAGCCGCATCATCTTCTGCACCCTGAATTTCTTCTTCATATTCTTCAATCGCCTCATAGGCTTCATCATAGGCTTCTTGTAACGTCTCGGCCGCGCTGCTCAAGTAATCCCCAACATCAGCATCGATACCCAACATATATCCAAACTGGGTAACAAGATCAATGTTATCCCCCTGGGGGTCTTCCGCATTATCCCCAGGCACATTAATCACTAGGGGCACAGAACCGGAACGCGCAAACCCTCTGTTCGGATTCGCCAATCGAAAACCGCTGGCCATCGTCAAAGCGAACGATCTTCGCTCATCGCCTTCGGGATCCGCTACCGCGGGTAGCGCATCATCCCCATCCGGCGCGTAAACCAATATCCACGTCTGCTCACCGGATTCAGGATCCTCTATATACAAGTCATCAGGATAATAGGGGAAATCAGGCAGTATGCCCCGCATCGCGGTCAGCAAATCAAGCAATCCGGTATACGGCTCCAACCACCCAAAACCAAATCCACTCGGCGAAATCATGGTCCCTTGGTTGTACTCGGGCGGATCATACGGAGGGCCCGCCGTGGTCCCAAAGGGACGGAATCCGGAAGGTGGGAAAAATACACTCCGCGGGATTTCATACTCACTATTCCCCAACACCCGCATATCCAGCTCGGCAAACCAACTCCCCTCGCTCAAATTTAGGGGCATCAAACCGCCATCTTCGATTTCGATTTCCTCATCAACCGCCTGTTCCTCTTGAATCGCTTCGATATAGTCTTGGTATTTCTCTGAACTGTTCGGCGGAAATACATAATGAGCGGCCTCCACCGTCGTCGATCCACCAAATAGCGAATCCCGGTTCGAGGGGAATGGCTGATCATTGGCATCAAACACCCCGTTGGTTCCCGCGGGGCTACCATCCCCTAAGTCTTCATCAATCAACCCGTCCCCGTCATCATCCATCAAGTTGTACCGCTCTTCATCAATCAATCCATCCCCATCATTATCGATACCATCTCCTGTTGGCGTATCATCATCATAATACAACGCCAAATCATGAGAACTAACTCGGCGATTAAAGAGTGTATTAATACCCAACTCGATTGGAATGACCCCAATAATGGCGGGATTAAACTCAAGATTTCTTGGTCCAGGCAAAAAGTCGATCTGCATTTCACCCAACACCGTGTTCTCGGTCAAGAACATATCCATCAAATTTTGTTCAATCGTCTCGGCATTCGTTGTTAACGAAGCATTCTGCCCAAAGTCGGTGATGTCTACTCCGATTACCGCCTTCGGTGGGGAACCTAGTGAATCGTCATATAAAATGTTATCGTTCGAGGCAAAAGGCCCTTCTCCCGGCTGGGTCAAATCCATATATTGCACCCGCGGCCGTGGCCGCCCGATCATCGCATAACTCGTATTGGTGTTTTTCCGCCCATACCCAATACTCGACACCGACTTCAGCGACTCGACCCCCTCAGTCGCTCCCTTCGCAAAGCCCGAAACATTGGTGCCTATCTTGAGATCTTGAGGCCGAATAAAGGGTATAAATGAATCCAAATTCCTCAACTCATCACTCGTACGAATCCCCAAATAAATATCGGCGCCCGCATCATCACCTTCTCGGCTGGTCGGCGCCATTAAATCGCTCAACGCATTATCCTGCGATACCGGCAGCACAAAACTAAATCCCTGGATCAACTGATACCCAAAGAGTTCTTCTGCATTCGAACGCCCATTGTCTTCTGTATATTCAAATAAGTACCGTATCTGGCCTTCTGTCAGCCCCAAATAGGGACGTAATACATTGATCATTAAGTCGAAGAAAAGACAATCGGGATCCATATAGCATTCCAAGGAACCCATCGGCGGACGTGGTTCTTCCGCCGGCTCTGGAAGCTCGGCCACGCCCATCAACGCCGTCGCCAGATTGTCATCCCCAAACAAGAAAGGCAATGCATTTTTCGCACTATCACCACCAACCACACCGGGTAACAAACGCTGAATGACTCCGCGTATCGGCGACCCCTCGGTTTGCACTTCCTCAGGATCAATATCAAAGGTCTCAAAACGGAATTTATCTAGATCCAACTTAATCAAATTATCCTGGCCTGGATCATACTTCCCATCCGTACCTCCACGCTCGCGATAAAGAAATACACCACCGGGCGCATTCGCCCGAAAAGCTTGCAAGATATTCTGCGAAACCACCCGCGGGAAAGTGGAATTAATCCCTTCCCCCAAACGGGGACCATAAGTCACATACCCGGTCTTATGATTCTGCGTATCCATGCCAATCTGAAAAGCGGGAATCGGCATCCCAAAATTATCCAACGGCATCGTCATGGGATACTCAATCTCTTCCTCTTCCCCAATGGCACGGGTTTCTGTCAGCAATTCTCCCGTCTCTGGATCGGTGGGGAAATTATAAAATAACGGGCTATAAAAGAAGGATGGATTATAAAAACTCGATTGCTGTATCATCCCCTGCTGCTCAACCGCATCCATTCCCGCCGTTGTCGCCCCGCTATATTCGGGCTTCGATAAATGGGTAATCAACTTCGCGATCGCCCCCAAATTCACACCAACCCAATTCACTCGAATCTCTTCCAGGAAATATTCCTGATCCTCACGTCCAACGAAATCCAACCCAAAAATGGTTCTCGGCTCAGAACTATTCCCAATCCGGTTAGTGTTATCTTGATCACTCACCACCGAGGTCAGACGCACAATATCCCCCTCGAATAAAGCCGGTTCCGCGAAATCGGGATTCAAATCAGCAAATTCTTCCCCCGGAAAACGATCCTCATACAGCGTATCTTTGGGCAGCTCTTGAAATTTATCCTTGATCTTTATCCCATTCGCCGGCACACTCACTTCAAACCGATCCCCATGCAGCAAATCCAGACTTGTGCGCACCACGATATAAAAGTCCGGCCTCTCATCATTAAATAAATTCAACTGGGTATGAGGATTCCCCTGCGTGGGACGGAAAGTTACCGTATATTTCCCCGGTACCGTCGGATCCTCTTCCACAATCGGCTTCTCGCTCAAATCAATAGGCGCATCGCTGTTGGGATCCCCTGTCGCAAAATTAAACTCCTTCGGATTCGCCCCGCTCTCACGATAAAGCGCAATCCCGCTCGTTTCCGCCGAAGAACTCAAGGGCAGAAAATCTTCCGACAAATCCAACCCTTCTCGCCCTTCGGTACGATCTTCAAACTGCACCGTGATCTCGACCAAATTCTGATCCCGAAATGTTATTTTTCCTTCTTCATTAAAAGGATAAACCGCCAAGGGAATACTCAATACAGCGGTACGTTTCGATAAGGGAGGGATCCCCGTAGGTATGATTTCCTCTTCTTCCTGCTCATCCTCTTGGGCAACAGCTACATACGTTCCACTCCCCACACCTAAGAATGAACAGAATAATCCAACAACAACTAAAAATACGATCGGGTAACGGAAAGTTTTTACCATGATACTCCTCGTTGAGATTTCAATCACTACCCCAGACCTTTCGGGGAGTTATAGTCAATAGTACTATCGCTACACATAAAAAAAACATTTTTATTATTTCAAAAATAGAAACATCGTTTCTGACGCTTCTTTTCTCTCCCAAGTCTGACAAACCACGTTTAAAACCATTGGAAGTCTAATCCATTGTATTCCAGGCCTCCGCTCGATGCTACCCGGAAATATATAATACCGGCCTCATAAGTGTCAAGTTGAATCTCTTCCCATCCCACATCACTTCAATGGCATAAACGAAGTCATCATCCATCCACTATCAGCCTCTAATCCTCTTCCTTCTCCCAAGGGATGATCCTCTTCACCCCAAAATTCACACCCAAATCAACAACCATTACCACAAAAACTTTCCAAACGATTACATTTTCACTTTTAATTCAAGGAGTAGTATTATAATGGATTCATTCCCGTTTCCATAGAGTTTCAGTCCGAATTCTCTCATCATTTCTTGGAGCCTCTCCACATTAATTTATACAAAATAACGCCCCCATAAAATATTTTCCCTCTTTTCTCCAAACCATCTTGACTTCAACCGTTCTCAAACCTAAGTTAAAAATATGACTTAATCTATCCACCAATAACACACAATCAACCACCTCGATTGATTCATTGGTCTATAGATTTATTCCAATATCAAACGATATGGTTGGTAGATAACTACGGGGTGAGGGATCTTGGAACATTCCACACGTTTTATTTTCGTCACAGGAGGTGTATGCTCTTCCCTTGGCAAAGGCATCGCATGCGCGTCCATCGGTTGTCTCTTAGAAGCCCGCGGCTATAAAGTCTCTTTACAAAAGTTCGACCCCTACATCAACGTCGACCCCGGCACCATGAGCCCCTACCAGCACGGGGAGGTCTATGTCACCGAAGACGGCGCCGAAACCGACCTCGACGTCGGCTATTATGAACGCTTTACCCACAGCAAAATTACACACAAAAATAGCGTCTCTACCGGCCAAATCTACGAAACCGTCATCAAAAAAGAACGCCGCGGCGGCTATCTCGGCAAAACCGTCCAACTCGTCCCCCACGTCACCGACGAAATCAAACGCCGCATCTACGAAGTCGCCGAAGATTGCAAACCCGACTTCCAAATCTGTGAAATCGGCGGCACCGTCGGCGATATCGAAGGCTACCCCTTCCTCGAATCCATACGCCAAGTGGGATGGGAACTCGGCCGCGAACGCGTCCTCTATATTCACTTAACCCTCGTTCCCCTTATCTCCGCCGCCGGCGAATTCAAAACCAAACCCACCCAACATAGCGTCAATAAATTACGCGAAATCGGGATCCAACCTGCCATCCTTCTCTGCCGCACCCCCCACGCTCTGAATCGCGAAATGAAAGAGAAAATCGCCCTCTTCTGCAATCTCCCTCCCAACGCCGTCGTTAGCGCAAGAGACATCAAATCAACCATCTACGAAATTCCCCTGGTCTACCGCGATGAAGGCCTGGATGACCTCGTCACCGATTATTTCGGCCTCAATCGCGGTGAACCCGATATGCGCGATTGGAAAAAAATCGTCTCTATCATCAAAAATCCGCGCAAAGGCCCGGTCACCATCGCCGTCGTCGGCAAATACATCAATCTCCAAGACGCCTACCGCTCCATCTATGACGCCCTCATCCACGGCGGCATTGGCAACAAAGCCGAAGTTCTCATCCGCCGGGTTCACGCCGAAGAAATCGAGAAAAAAGGACCCGACCAACTCCTCCAAGATGTCGACGGCATCCTCGTCCCCTGGGGCTTCGGTAAACGTGGCACCCACGGCAAAGTCATGGCCATCCAATACGCCCGCACTCACCAAATCCCCTACTTCGGCATCTGCCTGGGCATGCAATGCAGCGTCGTTGAGTTTGCCCAACATGTCCTCGGCCTCAATAACGCCTCCAGCACCGAATTTGAGCCGGATACCGAACACCCCGTCATCAGCCTCATGGACGAACAACGCAAAATCGTCGACAAAGGCGGGACCATGCGCCTGGGCGCCTATCCTTGCGTCCTCAAACGCGGCTCCAAAGCCCGCTCCGCCTATGGCCAAGACGAAATCCAAGAACGCCATCGCCACCGCTGGGAATTCAACTACGACTACCGCGAACTATTTGAAAAACAAGGCTTCCTCGTCAGCGGCACCTCACCCGATGGACAACTTGTTGAAATCATTGAACTAAAAGATCACCCCTGGTTCTTAGGCTGCCAGTTTCACCCAGAACTAAAATCCCGGCCTCGTGAGCCTCATCCTCTCTTCAAAGCCTTCATCAAAGCCGCCTTGAAATACAAAGATCAAGCCCTGGAGTAAACCTTGACCCCTGACATAAAAAAAATCTCCGATTTCACCTTAAACCGCCTAAACCTTCTTGGCCACTATGTAACCAAGATTCCCTGGCTTCCAGTTCTCTTCTGGTCTTGGGTCGTCTTGGTCTCTTTTTGGATCGAAAACACCTCCGTCTCCAATCCCTCCCACTCCGACGTCGAACCCCAAACCATTCTGCAATTCGAACATTTCCGCTTCGAACAACGCGAAATGAACGGCCCCCAAATTATCCTACACGCCCCCTCCGCCCTCTACTCCAGCGAAAACCAAGAAATTTTCATGAATGGCCCCACCCTGCAATGGACCTACGAAGAGCAGGTCTACTCCGCCACCGGGACACGCGGAACTTTCTTCACCCGGGACACCTTGACCGCCTTCCCTTCTGACTTCGAAATGCTCGAATTATCCGAGGGCGCCCAAGCCCAAGGCCAAGGCTGGTTCGTTGACTCCCAACGCATGTTCTTTAATAATAAACAAAGAATCTTCGTACTCCCCGAGCCATTCGAAATTCAACGAATTTCGAATAACAAAGAATCTCGCGCTCAAATGAAAGGCGGGTACTATTACAATCCCGCAAACGATGATTTAATTCAATTAAATCAAGAAGCCCTTACAGAACTCGAGGTAAACCCATGAACCATCACCCTTCGATCAAAACCTTTTCCTTACTCCTCTTGCTCCTCCTCAATTCCTTCCCCGCTTTCACCCAAGAGCAAGAACAACCCTCCTTTACCTTCACCAGCGATAGCGGCACCGAGTTCTTCGCCGGCGATGATAGCAACCCCAAAATCATCGATGTCCTCTCCGAAAATCGAACCGTCATCCTAACCCCCCAAGAAGGCCATAACGTCGCCAGCCTGCGTATCCGCCGCGGCACCGAAGAAAGCTGGCTCTATGCCCAAGAAATTCGCTTCCAAGAACAAACAGAAGCCTTCACCCTCACCGGCGAGGCCCGCATTGAACGCGACGAGGATATCATGATCGGCCCCAAATATATCATCTTCGATCCCGAAGAAAACGTCCTTACCGTCGAAGGCTACGACAAAGAAAACCCAGCCAAAATCTTATACACCGCCGATCCCAAAACCCAACTCTACTGCGAAGCCCTTCAATGCCGCCTCATCTTCGAACAAGTCGAGACTTCCCGCAAATTGAAAGATGTCGAATTCATTACAAACTACCAATGGCACGTTTTTGGAAGCGAAAACAAACCCTCTCCCGATTTAAGACGCAAATTATCCTCTCCCAAATAATTCAATCCAATAACTCTTTTCTTCCAGCCGGGGTGATGTTTCATTCACCCCCTGATACTTTCTCTTTCTTCTGAAACTCTTGCCTTTCCTGGCTGGGAGTACTAAAATCTTGATTGTAATTTACTGATTTCTTCTTTTACCAGCTACACAATGCCTTAAATGCATGTCACACGATCTACCCGTGTGGCATTCTAATTTCATGCCACCACAGGAGATATTCGCATGGGTGTACCAATCAAAGCCACCGACGTTCGCGCCGGAACCAAATTGGAAATTGACGGCGAAATCTATGTCTGCACCAAATATGAACACCACGCCCCGGGCAAAGGCCAGGCGGTCTGCCGCTTTAAAATCAAACACATGAAATCCGGCAAGGTTCTCGATAAAACCGTCAAATCAGGCGAAACCATGCAAAAAGCCCAACTTGAACCCCGCGAAGTCCAATACTTATATCGCGATGATATGCTTCACTTCATGGATGCCCAAACCTTTGAACAATTCTCCCTCCCACCCGAGGATCTATTAGGTAAAGAGGTTTGGCTCAAAGAAAATACCGACCTCACCCTTCTCTTCCACGGAAACAACCCCGTCGACGTTGAAATGCCCTTGCACATGATCTATGAAGTCACTGAAACCGACCCCGGCTTAAAAGGCGATACCGTCTCCGGCGGAACCAAACCAGCCACCCTCGAAACCGGTGCCATCGTCCAAGTCCCTTTATTCATCAATGTCGGAGACCAAATTAAAGTCGATACCCGCGACGGGAGCTACATCGAACGCACATAAGTGTCCTTCGAAGTTTTTATTTTTTTTGTCTGAATCAGGATACCCCGGATGGTAGGCTACGCAGGATAACGGCCTGGATGGAGAAAGCAGGTTAGGTGGAACATGAATTGGAGGGTAATAGCTGTCGAAAGTGGGGTAGGAGAATGTTTTTTGTCTGAATCATGTCACTAGTAATGATCCTGCTTTTTTAGAAACAAACGCTTAAATTCGAGTTTGACCGCACCGAAATTAAGAAGC
>CAYQOX010000027.1:0-64264 GCA_964419335.1 uncultured bacterium
TACAACCTCTCTAACACCCGGTTCAAGTTATTAGCGAAATATCACGTTTTTTGATTTTATTTTATGATTATAATACCTATTCTCACCCGAGGAACGCAGCCTCTGAAAAAATCTGGTACGATACCTGCATAAAAAGAGTGCAAAGCCACTCAAATCTTGACGAAAGAATTGAGAATCATGTTGAAACGTCTATCCCATTTGATCACCATGGTGACTATCGGTCTCGCTTCCTTGCCCTTTTTTACACCAAAATCCATAGCCCAAAGCGAAGCACTCTCACAAAGCGCGGAAGATATTATCCAAGAATCAACCGGACAAAATCTAAGCGATCTCATTGAAGAAGCCTACCAATCGAACCCTGACATTCGAGCAGCAAAAGCCCAATGGTCTCAAACCATTGAAAAATATCCCCAGGAAACCGCCTTCGATGATCCCGTCCTGAACTTCTCCTACTATATCGAAAATGTAGAAACCCGAGTGGGTCCCCAAGAATACACCGTGGGGATTTCACAAAAATTCCCCTTCCCTGGCACCCTCCGACAGAAAGGCCGAGTCGTAGAAAAAGAAATCGAAATCGCTCGCTTAGAATATGAAAAAACCGTTCGGGATATTATTGTTGAATTAAAACAAGCCGTCTACGAACTCCAATACTTGGACGGTGCCATAGAAATCACCCACCAAAATAAAGAACTTCTCCATGAAATTCTATCTTATGCCGAAGCCAAATATAGCGAGCAATCCGTTAGCCTAAACGACGTCTTTCGAGCAGAATCTCAACTCGCCCAGTTGGATTATGATCTGATTACCCTGCGCGAACTGCGTGCAGTCCAACAATCGGTGATTAATTCGTTACTCAACCGTCCCTCGGATTCCCCGATCCAATCGGTTGCCGCCTCGATCCCTCAACAAGCCACCTTAGAAATCACCTCCTTAGAGCGTTTAGCACACGAACAAAACCAAGACCTCCTTATGTCGGAATTCGGGGTAGAAAAAGCCGATGAATCCATCCAATTAGCCCGAAAGAAAAATCTGCCTTCCTTCACACTTGGAGCCAACTATATCAACACCGGCGAAGCGAGAAATCCTGCAACTCCAGAAAGTGGAAAAGATCCCATCCTCATAGGCGGCGGGATTTCCATCCCCCTTTGGTTTGGAAAAAACAAAGCCCGTATACGACACGCAGAGGAAGGAAGAGAAGCCGCCAGGCAAAAAGAAAAATCCGTCGCCAACCACATCGAGGTCCAGTTACGCAAGACCTATTTTCGTATGCAAAATGCCAAACGCCTGGTGACCCTCTATCGCGACCATTTAATTCCCCAAGCGGAACATTCCATGCAAATTGCCGAGGAATGGAACCGCAATCGCCAAGGCAGTGTCTCCGAAGTGCTCGAAGTGCAAAGCGTGTGGCTCAATTTCAATTTAGCCTGGCTGCGCGCCCGGATTGATTATGCCTTGAGTCTCACCCAACTCGAACAGATAGTGGGCGGTTCTCTCTCCCCCATTATGAATCAGGAGTAAATTATGAGATCTTCAGTTTTCATCTACTCAATTACGATTCTCTTCCTCCTTCTCACCATCCCCCAGGGGTGGAACGATTCATACCGGGAGGCACGTAAAAAATTAAACAGTGAAGAACGTCCCTGGTTTGTCGAGGATCAAATAAAAAGTTCATACAATACGCAAGCGGCAGAATTACCGCAAGCGGTCACCTTTCCAGAAGTAGAAAACTTAATGGCTCAATATCATGAGCAAAAAGAAGTTTCTCTAGATTCGATCCTCCAAACCATTGAACCTTCTCTTTTGAGTCAAGAAGGAAAACAAATCCAAAAGCAGGCCACAGATCCAACGCTTGATGACCTCTTAACCGATCAAATTACCTTAGATATCGTATTGAATACAGCCTATAGTCGTAATCCCTCGATCAAAGCCGCCTCTCAAGCCTGGCAAGCTGCCCTCGAACGATACCCTCAAGCGGCTTATTTAGAAGGCATCCTGCGGCAATACAACTCGTTCACCAAAACCCTCAATTTGCTTTTAAGTGGTATGCAGCCCCATAAACAGATGGTAGAAACAGAATGGCCTTTCCCCAGCATCACCTCCTTACGGGGTGATATCATCCAAACCGATATCGAAATCGCCAGACAGGATTTCGCTATTGCCTTGCGCGACATCCTCGCCAATGTAAAAAAGACCTACCACGATTACTTCTATATTCATCAAGCCATCGATATTACTCAAGAAAATGAAGATTTGCTTGAACAAATGCTGGATGTCGCCTCCCAAGAATTTGAAGCCGGCAACCGCTCGTATAGCGACGTGATCAAAGCCCGGGTTGCCCTCTCCAAAATTACTGACAACCTCATCACGCTCCGTGATCAACGCGAAACCATCATCGCCCGGCTGAACACGCTTCTCGATCGGCCGCCCCATGCCACCTTCGGCTTCGTCGCACCGACCCAAGTCACTTCGGTTCAACTAAATCTTGATCGCTTATACGAAATCGCCGAACAGAAGCGGCAAGAAATTCGTCAAATGCAACTCAAAGTGAAACGGACTCACTTGATGATCGATCTCGCCCAAGAAATGAACCGCCCCGATTCCACCCTCGGTGCCAGTTATTTTCAAGATCGCAGCGGTTTGCTGGTAGGCTCCGCGCCCGACCGTGACACCTTCCAGCCTTCACCACGTCAACCACTGCGGCCCTGGTTTGGCCAGCGAGAAGCCTTTATCGCCGAAATGCAGCAACGTAGAAGAGAACTGCAAGAAAAACTGGTAAACATCATCAATCAAACCATGTTTGATATCAAAAGCGTGCATTACTCTTTAGATGCGGCCTACCGGGAAGCCGAACTCTTCCGTACGACTTTGATTCCCGAATCCCGCCAGTCGCTAGAAGTGGCAGAAACCGACTACCTCGGTGCACGGATTAACTTTTTGGATTATCTGGATGCCCAGCGTACTTGGCTGGATTTCAATTTATCCTACTACAAAGCCCAGCGCTCGTTTGGCAAAACCCGTGCTGAACTGGAACGTGTCACAGGCACTTCATTACAAACAATTCAATAACATTTAATCAACGCAGGAGCCTAACCACTATGAACCGTCTGAAATTAATATTGCAATACAAGATGACTTACTTAGTTCTAGGACTAATCTTAGGCGCTCTTCTATTTGTCTTGTTTTCAGGAGGACAAGACCATTCCACCAGTTCTTCCACAGCCGAGGTTGAGGATCAAACGACGACCTGGACCTGCTCTATGCATCCTCAAATTCAACAACCCGAACCGGGAAAATGTCCCATCTGCGGCATGGATTTAATCCCCGCCAGTTCCGCCGAAAAAGAAGAAAGCGGTCCGCGTGAACTCAAGATGACCGAAGCCGCTAAAGCCTTAGCTGAAATTCAAACCGCTCCCGTTCGCCGTGAGTTTGCCGAGCACGAACTACGTATGGTCGGCAAGGTGGAATATGACGAAACCCGCCTCAAGTATATCACCGCCTGGTTCCCTGGCCGCCTCGACCGCTTATTTGTCGACTACACAGGGATACCCGTGCGCAAAGGCGAGCATCTGGTCGAAATCTTTAGTCCTTCTCTTATCACCGACCAAGAGTCCTTAATCCAAGCCAAACAAGCAGTCGAAAGTTTAAGTGAATCCACCGTCTCCCAAGTTTTAAACAACCGGATGGAAACCTTGGAGCGCGCACGCGAACGCCTACGGTTATTGGGACTCACAGAAGCCCAAATTCAAGAAATCGAAGAACGCGAATCTCCCTCCGAACATATTACCTTCTATTCCCCCATCGATGGAATCGTCATTCACAAAAACGCGATGGAAGGCGACTATGTAGAAACCGGAACTCGCATCTATACCATCGCCGATTTAAGTCACGTTTGGGTAAAAATGGATGCTTATGAATCCGATCTGCAATGGATCCACTACGGACAAGAAGTCGAGTTCACCACCATTTCTTATCCCGGTGAAGTCTTTAAAGGCCGCGTCTCCTTTATTGACCCTTATCTCAACGAGAACACCCGCACGGTTAAAGTACGAGTTAACGTAGAAAATCCCAAGGGTAAACTAAAACCCGAGATGTTCGTCCGTGCCACAGTCCATAGCAAAGTCAACGCCGAGGGAGAGATCTACGATCCAGAATTAATTGGCAAATGGATCAGCCCCATGCACCCTGAAATCATTAAAGACGAACCCGGGTCCTGCGATATCTGCGGGATGCCGCTGGTCAAAGCCGAAGAATACGGCTATGTGGATCCAGAGGTGAAAGAAAGCCAGCCCCCGTTAATCATCCCCGATACCGCTCCTTTGGTCACTGGCAAACGGGCTGTGGTCTATGTCAAAGTCCCTAACACCGAACGCCCTACGTTTGAAGGCCGGCAGATCGTGCTTGGCCCGCGCTTAAGAAATCATTACATCGTACATTCCGGCCTTGAAGAAGGCGAAGAGGTCGTCGTGAAAGGCAACTTTAAAATCGACAGCGCTCTTCAAATCCAAGCCAAACCAAGCATGATGAGCCCCGAAGACGAGGCTGCCCCTGAGCAGGACCACGCAGAAACCACCAAGTTGACCTTACCCTCCGAAACTCTACCTGCCTTTTTGCAAGCCTATCAATCCATCTATACAGCCCTCGTCCAAGACGATTTAGAACAAGCCCAAACCGCTTCTCAAGAATGGGTAGATGCAGCAAAATCAGAAAACTTAAAAGATGTAGAAATGTTGGGGCATGGGATCATGCACGCCGAAGCATTGGAAGAAGCCCGCCAAACCTTTGAAAAAATAGCGAATCTGTTGATCCAAGCCGTTGAACTACATGGTGCTCCGGAGGATCCCCTCTATGTTCTCCACTGCCCCATGGCCTTTAACAACCAAGGGGCACATTGGCTGCAATGGCAAGAAAAAATCCAAAATCCCTATTTCGGAGACGCTATGCTCACCTGTGGAGAAGTACAAGAAACCTATCCCCCTGCGGATTCACAAAGCCAATCCGACACTGACTCGGAAGATGATCAATCATCACATAATCACGAATAATCAAACCATTGTGCAACAAGGTGGATCATGCTCAATACACTAATCCGTTTTTGCTTGGAAAATAAACTAGTCGTTACCCTTTTTCTTGTTTTCATCCTTTTGTGGGGAATTATGGTCGCCCCCTTTGATTGGGATATCACCGGGTTGCCGCGCGATCCCGTGCCCGTGGATGCCATCCCCGATATCGGTGAAAATCAACAGATCGTGTTTACCGAGTGGATGGGACGCTCTCCCCAAGATGTCGAAGACCAAATCACGTATCCTTTAACGGTCTCCCTCCTGGGCATCCCCGGAGTCAAAACCATCCGTAGTTATTCTTTCTTTGGATTCTCTTCGATTTACATCATCTTCAAAGAAGATGTGGAATTTTATTGGTCTCGCTCCAGAGTCTTGGAAAAACTCAACAGCCTTCCTGCCGGAACCTTACCCCAAGGGGTCCAACCGGCCCTCGGCCCCGACGCCACCGCGCTGGGACAAATCTTCTGGTACACATTGGAAGGCTACGATGAACAAGGGAATCCTACCGGCGGCTGGGATCTGGATGAATTACGCAGCATTCAGGATTGGTATGTTCGCTATGCCTTAATGTCGGCCGATGGTGTAAGCGAAGTCGCCTCGGTCGGTGGGTTCGTACGCGAATATCAAATTGATGTCGATCCAGACGCCATGCGCGCATATAACGTCACCCTGAATGATGTCTACAATGCCGTACGTCAATCCAATGTGGATGTCGGAGCCCGTACCATCGAAGTCAATCGTGCCGAATATATTGTCCGAGGCCGAGGATTCCTCGAAAGTGTGGATGACCTCGAGAAAACCGTCATCAAAGCGAACGACAATGTTCCCGTCAAAATACAGGATGTCGCTCATGTCTCTACCGGCCCCGCTCTTCGCCGGGGAGCCTTGGACAAAGCCGGCGCCGAAGCCGTCGGCGGCGTGGTCGTTGTTCGTTATGGAGAAAATCCCCTCAAAGTCATCCAAAACGTGAAAGACAAAATTGAAGAAATTTCCCCCGGTCTCCCCAAAAAAGAGCTGGACGACGGCACCGTCTCTCAAATCAAAATCGTCCCCTTCTACGACCGCACCGGCCTTATTTACGAAACCCTGGGAACCCTCAACACCGCCCTAAGCGAAGAGATTCTCGTCACCATCATCGTCATCATTGTGATGGTTTACCATCTGCGCAGTTCCTTCCTCATTTCCGCTTTACTGCCTATCTCCGTTTTGATGTGCTTCATCGCCATGAAACAGTTCGGGGTAGATGCCAACATCGTCGCCCTCTCCGGAATCGCCATTGCCATCGGAACCATGGTGGATATGGGAGTGGTCATTTGTGAAAATATTTTAAGGCACTTAGATCAATCTAAAGAAAGTGAAAACAAACTAGAGGCCATCTTCCGTGCTACCACCGAGGTTGGCAGCGCGATCCTCACCGCCGTGGCCACCACCGTCGTTAGTTTTCTCCCCGTATTCACCATGACCGCGGCAGAAGGAAAACTCTTCAAACCCTTAGCCTTCACCAAAACCTTCGCCCTGATCGCTTCGGTTATCGTAGCCTTAACAATCATCCCGCCCTTTGCCCACCTTTTGTTTACGGGCAAAATCCGCGGCCAAACCCTGCGCAATTGGGTCCACTGTGGATTAATCATCGCTGGAATTCTTTTAACATTCATGTTTTCCTGGTGGGTCGGTATCATCATCTTTGGTTTTGGAATCTACCATTTCATCGCCGAACTCTTGCCGGATACAACCCGCCGCTGGATCCCCATGCTTGTCAATGGTTTAGCCTTGCTGGTGGTTGTAACGATACTCAGCAATCACTGGCTCCCTCTCGGACCAGATAAAGGCGAACTCACGAACTGGGTTTTTGTTGTGGCTTTATTGGGCGGCATTCTCTTCCTAATCCAATTATTTATGCGTTACTATGAGCCGCTTCTCCGATGGTGCTTGGATCATAAACCCACTTTCTTGACTCTCCCTATCTTGGTTTTGCTTCTTGGCGGTATGATCTGGTTGGGATTTGATCGAATCTTCGGCTTCTTACCCCAATTTGTTCTTCGAGCCCCTATTGTGTCTGACATCCGTCATGCCTTCCCAGGGTTGGGTAAAGAATTTATGCCTCCTTTAGACGAAGGATCCTACTTGTACATGCCCACCACCATGCCCCACGCCTCCATCGGTGAAGCCATGGATGTATTAGAAAAAGTCGATATGGCCATCCAAGCCATCCCGGAAGTGGAAGAAGCGGTTGGCAAAATTGGACGGGTCGAAAGCCCCCTGGATCCCGCCCCTATCTCCATGATCGAAACCATTATCAATTACAAATCTGAATACAAAACCGATGAATCAGGACATCGCCTACGCTTCAAATACGATGCGGACAAGGAGGAATATGTCCGCGACCAAGAGGGCGAACTCATTCCGGATCCCAACGGAATGCCCTATCGTCAATGGCGTGACCATATTCAATCAGCCGATGACATTTGGGATGAAATCACCAAAGCGGCCCAAGTTCCAGGAACCACCTCCGCTCCTCGACTCCAGCCCATTGCCGCCCGAATTGTCATGCTGCAAAGCGGAATGCGCGCTCCCATGGGAGTTAAAGTCAAAGGTCCGGATTTAAGAACCATCGAAGAAGTTGGCCTGCAAATTGAAAAACACTTGAAAGAAGTTCCCTCTGTCCAAGCCGAAGCGGTCATCGCCGACCGCATCGTAGGCAAACCTTATATGGAAATCGATATTGATCGCGAAGCCATTTCCCGCTATGGCGTTTCTATACGACAAGTGCAAGACGTCATCGAAGTCGCTATTGGCGGGAAAAGAATCACAACCACCGTAGAAGGACGAGAGCGTTACCCCGTACGCGTACGCTATATGCGAGAATTGCGCGATACGATCGAATCGCTGGGCGCCATCCTCGTCCCAACTCCCACCGGCGCACAAATCCCCATGCAGGAATTGGCGGATATCGAATATGTCCGCGGCCCCCAAGCCATTAAAGGCGAAGACACCTTCCTTGTAGGTTATGTCCTCTTCGATATGAAAGAAGGATTCGCCGAAGTCGAAGTCGTGGAACAAGCCCGAGACTACTTGAAAGAAAAAGAAGCGAGTGGGGAATTAAACATCCCCAGTGGAGTGAGCTACTCCTTCGCCGGCAGCTATGAAAACCAAGTCCGCTCGGAAAAACGCCTTCGAATCGTACTCCCGCTTTCCCTCTTTATCATTTTTATTATCTTGTATTTCCAATTCAAAAACATTCCCACGACACTGATTGTCTTTTCTGGCATCCTCGTCGCCTGGGCGGGAGGATTCATCATGCTTTGGCTCTACGGTCAAGATTGGTTCCTGAATATCACCGTCTTTGGCGAAAACCTCCAAGAACTCTTTCAAGTCCGTCCCTTCAACTTAAGCGTAGCCGTATGGGTAGGCTTTTTGGCCTTGTTCGGAATCGCCACCGATAACGGAGTCATCTATTCCACTTACTTAGATCAAATCTTCACTAGCGAGAACCCTCGTAGCACCCAAGAAATTCGTGAAGCCACCATCCGTGCTTCTCTTCGCCGTATTCGTCCTTGCTTGATGACCACCGCCACCACTCTGTTGGCGCTTATCCCGGTGTTAACTTCAACCGGACGCGGCTCCGATATTATGGTCCCCATGGCGATCCCCTCCTTTGGAGGCATGACCGTGGTCATCGTCACCGTCTTTGTCGTCCCCGTGTTGTACTGCGCCATGAAAGAATGGAAAATCTCCCGCGGCGGCTCATAAAAAAATCACCGCCATGGTTTGGCAGTGAGAATCAAGATCACGTGAATCTACTTAATGAATAAATCCTGATGGCGGGAGGTTAAATCATTCAATCAAAGAAATAAGCATCATCACCCGCATCCCAATGCTTCGCCATCGTTTCTAATTCTTCAATAACATCCCGGTGCTTTGGATCATGATACAAATTCATGGTTTCCCCGGGATCGTTTTTTAGATCGTAAAGCGCACCATCCTTATCCTCCACCCGATGATCCATGAAATAAATGAGCTTCCATTCTTTGGTGCGTACCATCACTCGGCGCCCAGTTCCCTGTCGCAACTCTTGATACATGCTTTGGCTGTGATCAATCTCCGAAAAGCAAGCTTTGCGCCATGGATTGACCTCTCCCTGAATCAACGGCATCAAACTTCTTCCCCGTATTGCCTTGGGCACTTCCAAATCGGTTAGTTCTAATAACGTCGGTAAAAAATCAATCAGTTCTACCGGCTCTTCAATGACTTTCCCTTGCGGTAATTTTTGGGGGTAACGAAAAATCAACGGCACCCGCACATTGGCCTCATAAAAGACTCGCTTCTTCCATAAATTATGCTCCCCAAGTTGAAAACCTTGATCCGAAGTAAAAGCAATGACGGTATTTTCCAACTCTCCCGCTTCTTCCAACGCTTTCACGATCCGGCCAATCTGCACATCGACCAAAGAAACCATGCCATAATAAGTCCCCCGGCAGAGGTCAATTTCCTCTCGGCTTAAACTGGCACCGGCATAAGTATGCAAAGGCCCTTTTTCAAACTCCGGTTTGGAGGCAAGTTCTTCTTCCTTAGGGAAGGGTAAATCGATGGTTCCAGGATCGATGAAATATTCAGGCGGAACATAACATGGAACATGGGGTTCATGAAACGAGACCCGTAGAAAAAATGGATCATCTTCTTTTGTCAATTCCTTGATGGTTTCAACCGCCCGGTTACCCAAACGCCATGGCTCCGTTTGTTCCGCTTCAACATCCAAAAGTCCGCCAATCATCCATTGATGGGTATCCGTCACCACCGGTTTGGTTTTAAAAACATCGTCTCGATCTCCAAAAGTCTTCTCGAAATACGGAGTCGGTTTCCCATGCACATTCAAAAACCGCGGGGCATCTCCACGATGATCAAAACATCGATGAAAGCCATGGATCTTCCCAACGTTGATCGGCTTCATTCCCACTTGGTTCCACACATCCAGCAACGTTGGAGATTGATCGAATTTCTCCATCTGTTCTTGATCTATATAATCGCCGGCTTGATCCGGTTCTTTCCCCATGGCCACCGGGCCCACCTCATGGGCATAGAAGCCCGACTTCATACTCCGGCGCGAAGGCACGCATACCGGATTCTGGATTATGGCATCATGAAAACGAACTCCCTGACTCGCCAGGCGATCCAAGTTTGGTGTCTTCGCCCAGGGGGCGTTATAACAACCTACAGTATCAGCCCGGCCGTCATCCAGCATGATCCACAATACATTGGGACGTTTCTTTTTCCCCCCGGATAAAGAAGGAACCGTCTCGGCCTTCACACCTTGGTTTGCAATCGTCCCTGCCGATAGTACACCCCACGCACTCTTTTGTAAAAAATCTCTTCTCTTCATCATCTTATTCCTTCGCTGCCTTCCATCGGTTCCTCAATTATATTTTTTTTTCTTTGCCGATCGAGTATCTCCTGCATTTTCTCAATGACATTCTCGTCTAAATCCGTGGTTTCAAACGCACGCAATGCAAAGCCCTCGGTATCCCCATCAAAAAGTACATGGGTTATATGGTTGAATATCTTTTTTTCCATATTTTTCCGATCCACATTGGCATGATAAACTCCCGCCTTCCCTTGTTGAGTTATTCGCACCCACCCTTTGTCATCCATCGTACGCAGAATCGTGCGAATCGAGGAATCCGAACGCTCTATGCCCTGCCCTCGAAGAATTTCACGAATCTCATCTGCTTTTTTGGGACCCGAGTTCCATAAGACTTTTAATAGCATTAATTCCCAATCTGTGGGGGTTGGCGATTGTGGTCGATTCATCACTAATCCTTTCTTCTCCATTAAACTGGAGAGCATTTCAATTAATGAAAGTGAAATACAGTGATTTATCTTCTATCATATATTATAAAACACAAAACTTACATTTTCACTTTCCATTGATAATACCCCGACTCTACAGAAAAGACTGAACGTGTTTTCTCCTGCCCAAGATATCTCACTTTTTCGATCTCTTCGTACGGTGCTCCTTGCACTTGAATCGTCTCCTTTTTCGGGGAAGGAAGATAAATCGTCGCTTTTGTATTCACAGGAATCGTTACATTCCAAATAAATTCCCCTTCCTCGATTTTCCAATCACTTAAAATCATCCCCTGACTCGAGCGGTAAGAAGCTTTCACATAATCCAAATCCCCCACGGGATGCGGCTTCATGAGAATATGCTGAAATCCCGGGTTGTCTGGATCCGCCTTGATCCCCGCCAAATATTCATAAAACCAAATATTCAAGTCTCCCACCAGCATTACATGGTTCCGCGAATTCATGGCAGGGTTGGCTGTATCTCCATTCCATAACTCCCACATGGTGGTCGCCCCCTGCTCGATCATATATCCCCAGCTAGGATAGGTTGTTTGCGTAGCGATCGCATAGGCAATATCCGCACGCCCGTTATCGCTTAATGTCCGCATTAACCATTGCCCCCCAATTAATCCCGTACCAATATGCTTATCGCTTTCATGAACAATTTTATCAATCAGATTGCGAAAAACCGCTTCCTTATGACCTTCAGGTACCATTCCAAAATAAAGCGGGAGAACATACGACGTTTGAGATCCATTATCATATTGATTCTTATCGGCATCAAAGTACTTTTCGTTAAACGCTTGTTTAATTGTCTCCGCTCGTTCGTTGAAAGATTTACGATCATCTTCGTTGCCCAAAATTTTCGCATACCGCGCCATCAAACGCAGATCATTATAGAAATACGTAGTCCCCAACACCGCTTTCGCTGTTTTCCGATTGGGATCACGCGAATGAATCAGTTCCGGCGACTCAGGGGGGACACACCAATCCCCATACGTATCGCGTGGCATAATAGAATCTTCTAGAAAATCACTCATAAACCGAATCCATCGCTTCATGCTGGGATACCGCTTTTCTAACACTCGCTTATCCCCATACTGATCGTACAACGTTCCCGGAATGATGATATAACAGCTGGGCCAGGTAACATCATTGGGATAGAAGGGCCAATAATAAGGCGCCACACTGGGTACCGAGCCGCTAGGCTTCTGCGAGTCATTGATATCCGCCATCCACTTGGCGTACAAGGCGGCGACATCAAATAAATAAGTTTCCCCCCGGGCTTCAGCCCCCCGGTCTCCCAACCACGCTTGTCGTTCATCACGTTGGGGACAATCCGTGGGAAAACTCCGATAATTCCCCCGCACTCCCCAAACAATATTATGATGAATCTGATTCAGTAATGCATTCGAACATTCAAAATACCCCGTACGCTCGACATCATCATGCACCACACATCCGGTGATCGTATCCATATCCGGCGTCCCGGGATATCCCGTCAATTCTACATAACGAAAACCATGATAGGTAAATCGCGGTTCATACGTTTCCCATCCATCCCCTTTCAGCGTATATAGATCCGTCACTTTTGCCGAGCGAATATTCTCCAAATACAGCAAGCCCTCCTCGTCCAACACTTCCGCATGGCGCAACTTCACTTCTGCCCCTCGAGGCCCTTTGACCTTTAGCCTGCACCAGCCCACCATATTTTGCCCCATATCATAAATATACACTCCCGGCTTGGGCTGCGTCATTGAAATCGGTTGCAGCGTTTCCGTCACTCGGATAGGTTCCATCATCTGCGCCCGCATCTCCCCTTCCGGAGCATCAACAAGTTCTACCTCTTCCCAGACTTCTCCCGTTTGAAAATGCGCTTCATCCCAACCCGGCATCTCCATACGAGCATCATATTCTTCCCCGTCATATTCATTATTGGCGCCAATGGGACCTTCCGTAGTGATCCTCCAGGTCTCATCGCTGCATAATGTTTTCTGACTCCCATCTTCATACTCAATATGCATTTGCAACAATAATTTTGGATAACCAAACGTTCGCGTCTTGGTAGGAACATTCAAACGGGGAGCATAATAGCGGCCATTGCCAAGAATCACCCCGACGCCATTCATCCCCGTGCGAATCTGATCGGTAACATCGAACGTCTCATAAAAAACGCGCTTCGTATATTCCGTCAGTGCCGGCTCCAACACACGATCCCCGATCTTTTCTCCATTGATACGCAGTTCATACAATCCAAGCCCACTACAATAGACCACCGCCCGCTTCACTTCTTTCGACGAAGTAAATTCTTTACGCAAATAACGGGCAGAAAGACGACGATCAGGCTCTGTGCTCTCCACTTCCCCCCAGGGTGCCATCCCATACTCACCGAGAACCCTTGCCTTCTCCCACTCTGAATCATCATACTCACCTTCGTACCATATCTCTTCGACTTCTCGGCTGGCTTTCCAACTCGCATCCGTAGGAAGCGTACGAGACTCCCCTTCCTCAAACCGAAGTAAGAGACAACCAATTAGACCCGCCGGATTCGGTGCATCCCCATGGTTTTCCACTTCGATCGCGATTTGATTCTCTCCCGGTTCCATCGCATCAAGTACCCGGAACAAAAACGGCACATCAAAATTATCTCCACCGCCAATCTTCTCCCCATTGATCCACAGCACAAAAACATTATCCGCAGTGATCACAAACTCCGCGCTTTCGAGTTCTTTGTCTTGAGGAACATGAACGGTTTTACGAAAATTACGATTCCCCACCGGGGCTTCCGCTTCAGGTTGATCCTCGGGATACCAAATCCAAGAAGAGTCTTCAAACGTCGGAGTCGTCCCCTCCTCTTCTTTGGGATCCTCGCGATCCAAACCAATCCATTGTGCCTGCCAATCCTCCTCCTCAAGCAACCCCATCGTCCAAGAAGCGCTGGGACTCCACTCACTTGCTCTCCCCTCTCGATCCCAAACCTTCACTTTCCAATAACATTCATCATGGGATGCCAATTCTTTCCCCTGGTAAACAACCTGCGCCGTCTGGTTCGAATCAACTTTGCCCGAATCCCATAAATCACCTCGGTCTTGTTCCAGTAATTCACTCCGGCTGGCCACGAGAACTCGATAAGCGGTTTGCTTTTGCCCCGGCTCCCGGGATTGCAAATGCCAACTCAAACGCGGCTCCTTTTCATCAATCCCCAAAGGATTATCTCTATACTCGCAACCCAGATTTTCAATGATGACGTCCTCAGCCATTACGAGGCAAGAAAATAAAAAAACAAACACGGTAAAATAAAGAGATGTACGCATGAAGGAATCCTTTCCATTATTTTTTACTCGATAAGCAAGTAGAATATTTACGTTTAGTTCCTATTCATATCAGCAAGACATCCACGAAGTTCACACGGTTAGAATTCATTCTCTATGCATTCACAAAAGCAACCAAAACTCCGCACCGTCCAAATCCACACCCTTGATGACAAAGGCTGGGGAGAGGGCACCAGCCATACCGGCGGCAACATTCATGTCCCCTATGTGATTCCTGACGAACTCGTAGAGGTAGATAAAATACGTGGTGGCAAAGGAGCTTTACTAGATGTAATTCATCCCTCTTCCCATCGTATCCATCCTCGCTGCTCTCACTTTTCCCACTGTGGCGGCTGCTTATGGCAGCATATGGAGTACCCCTACCAGCTCCATTGGAAACAAAAACTCGTCACCCGCTATTTCCAGCGGCATGGTTTATCATACGATACAGAGGATTTCCCCGTCCAGTCCTCATCCCCATTTCATTACCGCAATCGTATGGATTTTGTCTGGTGGTATGACGGTCGTTTTGGTTTACGCGAACGTATGCGCTGGCATTCGGTAATTGACCTCAACGAGTGTTATCTCCTCCCTCCCCACGTCATGCAAACCGCGCTTACCGTAAACCGCCGGGTACAAGAAGCCCATCTTCCTTTCAAGGATCAAAAACATCGCGTTCCCGGATTGCGCTATCTCGTGATTCGCTGCGGAATCCACACCGAGGAAATCATGCTCTCTTTCGTAAGCGATTCCCTCGATCTTTCCCCTTCCCTATGGCAAGACCTTGATCAAGTAACGAGTGTATATCAATTGGTAAACAACAATTTAGAAAACGATCAATCCGATGGCGAGCCCATTCATTTAGATAAAAATGAATGTTACCAAGAAACCATCGCAGACCACACCTTCTCCGTTGGTCCTCGATCTTTTTTTCAGCCCAACCCGGCAGTCGCCCAAGCCATGGTTAAACATATCCAATCATTACTAGCGGATAAACCAACTCAAGCACGCCTCTTGGATCTCTATTGCGGCATCGGTTTATTCTCAATTATTTTATCCTCGCAATTCGACCACATTACCGGAGTGGAAAACAACTCCGAAGCCATCGCATGGGCAAAACATAACGACAAAAACTCCCGAATCGAATGGATTTGTTCCGAAGTCGAAGAGTTAGACGGGCAGTCTCTTGGTTCCTACGATGTACTCTTAGTCGATCCTCCCCGCGCGGGAATCCACCCACGCGCGCTCAAAACCATCTTCCAATGCGATTTCCCCGAAATCATCTATGTTTCCTGTAATCCCAAACGCGGCGCCGAAGACATCGCCTATTTAACAAATCATTACTCTATCCAATCTCTCCAACTCTTTGATCAATTTCCACAAACCCCACATATCGAACTCATCGCCCATCTTAAACACCACTAAAGCCCCAAATATTATTCCCCCCTCATTGAAAGATTTTCGCGATTCTTTCACTTTTTTGTTTATTTTTTCTATCAAATGTGCTTACATTGAAGAAATACCATCCGGTATACAATGGGGGAGAGAAAAAAATGACAGAGTCAAAATTGAATCAACCCACGAAAATGAATCGGCGTAATTTCGGTATCACCATGGGAGCCGCCACCGGGGGGATGCTCGCTTCTAACTCCAAAGCCTTCGCCCAACCCAATCCTCAATCGCAGAAAAAAGAACCGGCATTCATCATGGGTGCCTTTCCCTATCCACCCACGGCTAAATTGGATGAAGTTGGCTACTACAGCTGGCCCGGATCGAGTTTTGAAGCCGAAGAGCGGCAAAAACAATATATGCGCTCTTTGAATCGAATGGAGAAAGAACTCAACCTAAAAATCTCCATGGAAGAGACTCCGCTCGATACCTCCGATCAAGTCACCCGCTTCATCCAACAAGTGCAACAAGAAAAACCTGACGGTCTGCTATTAATTCCCTTCAAAAAAAGTCATTTTGATCATGTAGAAACCATTATCGAAGAAATCGATCTTCCCACCGTTATTCTGGCAACCCAAGGCATCTTGTTAAATCGGCATATCCAATCCACCTATAAAAAATCAGGTGTCTTTCTCATTAACTCATTGGATAACCTCGAAGCCGTCCAAGAAGGTCTCAACATGATTCGCACCGCGAAATGGATGAAACAAGCCTGTATCGCCAACATCACTGGGGATAATTTCCGCGAAAGCACCGTCTCCCATTTGGGCACCACGATCAAGCAAATTCCCCACCAGCGTTTCTACGAGGAATATGCCAATACAAAAATGTCTGACGAAATCAAGCAGCTGGCGAAATTCTATTTAAGCCATGCCCTTCGCATCGAAGAACCCAACGAAGAAGATATCTATGAAGCCGCCAAAGCGTACTATGTATTAAAAGCCATCGTCGAAGAGGCGGGTGCGGATGCAGTCATGATGAACTGCCTCCCCGGATTAAAACGTCCACATAAACACGTCCCCCCTTGCATGGGCTTTATGAATCTCCGCGACGATGGCATTCCCGCCGGCTGCGAATCCGATTTGGACGCCACCCTCTCCATGATGCTCATTCAACAACTCTTTAACCGCCCCGCTTTTCAGCATAATCCCTCCATGGATACGATTAAAAACCACTACTTCGGAGCCCATTGCACCAGCGCTTCGAAAATGCATGGAGCCGATGGCCCGCAAGAACCTTTCATCCTACGCAGCCATGCAGAAGCCGGCTGGGGATGTGTGCCCCGCGTATTGTTCTCCACAGGACAGGAAATCACCTTTATGAAATACCTCTCACGCCAATCACCACCTCAAATGCTGGTCTATAGCGGGACCATCGTAGGTTGCCCCGCCAATCCTCCTTGCGGCGGTTGTCGCACCAATATGGAAGTCGAAGTGGATGAACTCGATGACGTTTGCCAAGTCAAAGGACATCATCTCTGCATGTTCTATGGCAAAGAAACAAACCAACTGCGTAGTTTTTGCCAATTACTCGGCATCGATGCGGTTTCTTAATAACTGTGTCAGATATTTTGGCTTTACAGACACATAAACCAATAGACGTTTACGAACCAAAAAAAAGAAGGGGTGGGTGGGAGGAAGGGAAATTTTATAAAAAAACGAGGCATAACATTTAACGTCGGTTGTAGCGCGATTGACTTCCCGGTAAAAACTTCACTGGATTTTGATGCTTCCCATTTTGTAGCACTTCAAAATGGAGGTGGGCTCCTGTAGTCCGGCCGGTGCTTCCTACGTATGCAATAATATCGCCTTGCTTCACCCGTTGTCCTACTTTCACCTTGATCCGGCTGTTATGAGCATACACCGTCTCGAGCCCATTATCATGACGCAACGAAACCACTAAACCTAATAAGCCTCGATTTCCAGCCTCAATCACCGTACCATCCAGTACGGCTTGAATCGGAGTTCCTCGATCGGCACGGAAATCAACCCCCTTATGAAAACGTATACCACCACCAAGAGGATGCTTCCGGTTTCCATAGCCCGAGGTAATATAAGTCGAGTTCCGCAAAGGATAAATCATGCGTTGACTTTTGGAATAAGTGAGCGGCTCCTTCGCTTCGGGTATAAAAAGTTTATCCCCTTCCATAATTCGATTGGGGTTCATGGAAGGGTTATATTTTGCAATTTTTTCAAGACTCACATCATATAAACGGGCTAAGAGCCAGGGATTTTCTCCCGATTTCACATGATGATACACTCCATTCACACTAGGCAAATCCTCTTTCTCTTTCGACTTCTCAGGCGTGGGAGATGGATGGGAAGCTTGCGAATGAGGGGCCATACCCGTATTCGCAATATTCTTCTCATTTTTCATCGATAAGCCTATATTCGCGATGACTAACGGTTTGCGGGTTATATAATTGTATCCGGGATGGAGTTCATGAGGGATTTCCCCTTCCATAAAACGATCGAAAGAGGTGTGATCTTGATCTTCCTCTTTCCATTCTTGGCTCTTTGCAGCATTTGCATACAAAATTCTAGATAAATCCAATTTTTCTGTTGGCTTTGGCCAATGATTGCCCACGAAAACCAATAAAATGCTAATGAAAACCCCCGCCATTCCCCAGAGGAATAGAGGTGGTATACGCAAAGGGTAAAACGTTATCGCGCGGCAACATCGCTGAACCCAGCTGGTCACAACGTAAAGTGCTGTTAACATTTGTATATTATTTCCCTGAACCTTGCAGTTCTCCTTCCACGGTTTCTCCAATCCATTCCGAGAGGAAAACCGTTTTACGACTTCGCCGGCAAAATAGCCGACGAGATCATAAAAGGAAGGCAAAGAAAGGAAATCTCCCTTTTGGCGCTTCATAAGCTATTGGCACCTTCTTGAGATTTCCCTCAGACCCTTTAGCAACAAAAAACAACGAATCTTATTTCTCCCAACACAAAAGATAAAAAAAGAGACGATACCCTCACTTACGATGACATAGTCGTTAAGATAAAAAGAAATAAGAACGATGTCAATACTTCCCCTAACCTCTTAGAATCAAAAGTTTTTCTCATACTTTGAGGTTTAGGAAAATCCAACAATCCTCGTTTTCCTCATTGAAACAAAGATCCCCACGGCTCAAAAGTCATTAAAATCAGAGAAAAGATATACTCGTAACAATTACGTACCCATAATAAATTTTTTAATACTTTATCAGAAGAAGAATACTCTTTCAATCCTTTTTTATCATTTTTCTCCTAAAAAATAAACCATAAAACCAACAATCACAAACTTTGCAACGTAAACACAACATAATCAAATAATTAAGTTTACACTTTGCCAAAATCCCTTATAAATCGATCGTTTTTTTAATCAAGTAATAAAAACATCCTCTACCTGATATTCAACTTCTTTTTTACTATACTATTAAGAAAAGTAAAAAAAAACACATTTATTAACGGTTTCTTCAGCACGACCTCGATGAATTTATCCACTTGCGTTACAACATACCTTTATGAATTATGCCTAAGAAAATACAATCGAAAAAACGAGAAAAGCCCAAAATTCAAGCAGATTAATATTTTTATGAGTTACAAAAAAACTTTTTTATCCTATACAATACTCATCATGGTGGGAGTTTTGCTCTTCCATTCCCTTGGTTGGGGAGGCAATCCCTTAGTTTTACCCACGGGCAAAGTATTGCACTGGCCCACGAAGGACATCTCGTTCCATATCGATAAAGGCCCACTGGGACCCTATCCCAACAAGTTAGCCAAACAATGGGTCTTGCTCGCCTTTGAAAAATGGAGTGAAATTCCGCACCTTGACCTCAACCTACAATTTGAAGGAACTTACGACGAAGAAATCACCTACGAGAACTACCATAAAGAAATCAAAGAAAAAAATACCGACCGAAATCCCATCATTTTCGACGACGGTTCGATCATCGAGTGGCTACGAGGCGAAGGTGCTTCAACAAACTACCTGGGATTGACCATCCCTTTTTATCATAACAGTAGCGGTGAAATCAACCGGGTCATCACCATCCTCAACGGCAAACAATTGACCGGCACAGAAGATGATCTCAATCGAATCATGTCAACCATGCTGCATGAATTTGGCCATTTCTTCGGCTTAGACCACTCCCAACTCTATCCTGAATTTGCCTTTGATACCGATCCCTCTAATAACCTTTTCCTACCCGTTATGTTTCCTATCGAAACCGAAGATCAAATCTCACCCGCCTCTCCAAGTCAAGATGACAAAACCACTCTTCAATCCCTTTACCCTCTCCCCTCTTTCCAACAAGAACGAGGCTCCATCCAGGGAACAGTCATGCGCCCCGCCGGCGATGTCGTCCAAGGAGCCAATGTGGTGGCCGTCAATATTGACAAACCCTACGTCGAAGCCTATGCCACCATCTCCGACCTGATGATCGAATTTACAGGTGAATTCGTCTTTGAAGGCCTCCCTCCTGGATGGTATGAAGTTTATATCGAACCTCTCAACCAGCAATTTATGGGAGTTTCGCGGGTTGGGCCTTTTTCAGAAGACGAATTATCTCCCTCTTTTATAAATCCTGTCACCAAGGAATACTATAATGGTAGCCGTGAAAACGGCTACATGAATGTAGATGATCCTATGGATCGTGTGTTTATCGAAGTCAACGCCGGCGAAACGGTCACCGATATTGACTTTATCACCAACGAAGAAACCAATGCTGTAAATTGCTGGGATCTTTATTAATTCTCATTTCACTTGGAAACTTTCAAGGCTTATGGTACGCTCATAATAAATAATAGTACGGAAAAAGCTCATGGCTGAGCGTGGAATCGCCTTCCACAGAGAATGGGCTGAACGTATCAACCGTGGGATCTCTACACCGAAATCTGGGGGGAATGTCCATCACAATCGAGGGTATAAAATAACCACTGATTGGTTTTTCCGGAGCGAATCGCTTTTAGGAAGGAGAACCAGGCCTATGCGTATCGAGATTACGAGCAGAAGGCATCAACTCTCCGACCACCTCAAAGAGTATATCGAATCCAAAGTATCAAAATTGGAAAAATATGCTCACGGAGATTGTGATGCACATGTTGTCATGGAGAGAAAAGATAATTTTCAAACCGTAGAGATTACGGTACACGCTCTCCATAAAGTGTTGCATGCCGAAGACACCGGGGACAAAGTACGTGCATGTATCGATAAGGTGGTAAGCAAAGTCGAAAAGCAAATGCGCCGACTTAAAGACAAACAACTTGATAAAAGGAATTGATAAGTATCATGCATCCACTGGAAAGAATTCTAAACGAAGCCAAAAAAAACCCCATGCGTATCGTTCTTCCTGAAGCCACCGATCCTCGTATGCTGGAAGCCGCGCGACGAGCCGCCGATGAGAAAATCGCTCACGTGATTCTCATCAGCCCACAAGCAGAAATCGAAACGGCTGCCAAAGAATCTGGGACCCACCTTGATCGCCTCACGATTGTCGATCAAAGCCGCGATGAGAGAATCCAAGATTGGTCTGCTTACTTCGCTGAAAAACGCAAGCACAAAGGATTGACCGTGGACCAAGCTGAACAAACACTGCGTGATCCTCTCTTCTTCGGAGCCATGATGGTACACAAAGATGCAGCCGACGGCATGGTTGCTGGTGCCGTCAACACCACCGGAAACGTCATCCGATCAGCCCTCCAAATCGTTGGCGTCGAACCCGGCATCGGCACCGTTTCTTCCTGCTTCATGATGATCGTTCCCGATTGCCCTTTTGGCGTTAATGGCACCTTGATGTATGGCGATTGCGGCGTGGTTCCCGATCCGAACCCAGAACAACTCGCCGACATCGCCATCTCAACCGCCGGTTCCATGAAAAATCTCGTGGGAGCCGAAGCGATTGTCGCCATGCTTTCTTTCTCCACCATGGGCAGCGCTTCTCACCCCATCGTGGAGAAAGTCATCGAAGCCACAAAAATCGCCAAGGAAAAACGCCCCGATCTCCGTATCGAAGGCGAACTCCAAGCCGATGCCGCCCTGATTGAGTCTATCGGAAAAAAGAAAGCCCCAGAGAGCACCGTTGCCGGCCAAGCCAATACCCTCATCTTCCCCGATCTTAATGCCGGCAATATTGCTTATAAACTCACTGAACGATTGGCAAAAGCCGAAGCCTATGGGCCTTTGTTACAAGGCTTGGCACAGCCCATCAACGACTTGTCACGCGGGTGCAGCGCAAACGATATCTTCAACACCATCGCGATCACCTGTGTACAAGCCCAGGCAGCAAAAAACTAAGCGAATCAAATAGGTATCGTTCGGCGTCGATACGATAAATGAACCCATAGAAATTACTTGCATCTACCTGAGAGGAAAACATCATGAAAGTTCTTGTCTTGAATAGCGGTAGCTCATCGGTAAAATTTCAACTCATTGAAACCGACTTGGATCGAATTAAAAATCAAAACGAAGTCGTTTTAGCACGCGGGATGGTCGAAAAGATCGGGCTCTCTCCCGCGATCCTGCGCTATCAATTTCTTAACGAAAATCCCATCCTTCTTCCTGAGAAAAAAGACTCTCTCCCCCCAGAAACCAAAGAACCGATCGAAATCTTAGACCACGGCGAAGCCATTAATTATGCTCTCAAAGCCTTAACCAATCCCCAAAAAGGAGTCGTCTCTTCTCCCAAAGAAATCGAAGCCGTGGGTCACCGCATCGTCCACGGCGGAGAACGCTTCCAACAATCCGTGGTTATCGATGACGAGGTGGTCAGCGGGATCCAAGCCTGCGTTGAATTCGCCCCGCTCCACAATCCCCATAACTTGAACGGCTATTTCGCCACTCGCGAGATTCTTTCGCATTGCCCTCACGTTGCTATTTTCGATACCGCTTTTCACCAAACCATGCCGCCTAAAGCCTATCTCTATGGACTTCCATATTCGATTTATAAAAAACATGGGATTCGCCGGTACGGTTTTCATGGCATCTCTCACCGCTACGTCTCCTACCGCTTGGGACAATTGGTCGGCATCACCCGTGACCACCTTCGTATTATCACCTGCCATTTAGGGAATGGTTGCAGCGTTACCGCCCTGGATCATGGAAAATCCATCGACCATTCCATGGGCTTCACGCCTCTCGAAGGTCTCCTCATGGGCACCCGCACCGGCGATATGGATCCCTCCATCATTCTCACCCTTATCGCCAAAGAAGAACTTACCATCAACGAAGCCAATAACCTCATGAACAAACATTCCGGCCTCGTGGGAGTTGCAGGCGTTTCCAGCGATATGCGGGAAATTCAAATCGCCGCGAAAGACGGCAATGAACGCTGCCAAATCGCCATCAATATGTTCACCTACCGCCTGAAAAAATACATCTCCGCTTACGCCGGAGCGATGGGGGGCGTCGATCATATCATCTTCACCGGAGGCATTGGCGAAAACTCCACGGAAATACGAGCCCTGAGCTGTGAAAACCTTGAGTTCATGGGCATCGAAATCGATGAAGAACGAAATAATAACTGCGCTGGGCGGGAAGGCAAAATTTCCCCTGATTCTGCCAAAGTGGGGATTTGGGCGATACCCACCAACGAAGAACTCGTCTTCGCCCGCGATACCGTACGTTGCATTCTTCAATAATATTGAAGACAATGAACCGATATTTAAACTTTAACAGGAGATTCGCGAATGATGGTTCAACGTTTTTTACTTACCGGTTTTCTTTTCACGGCGTTCTCTTTTTCGGTTTTCTCTCAATCTGAAATCACCGAAAAACCTTTATCAGGACCTTGCGTGGAATTCTCTCATGGGAAACTGGAAGTCTCAGAAAATGAACGCTTTCTTCAACATGATGATGGGACTCCCTTCTTTTATCTTGGAGATACCGCTTGGGAACTGTTTCACCGCCTAGATCGAGAAGAAGCGGATAAATATCTGGAAAATCGGCGGCAAAAAGGGATTAATGTCATCCAAGCAGTCGTACTGGCCGAATTGGATGGCTTAAACCAGCCCAACCCCTACAACCAAACCCCATTAATTGATAACGATCCTGCTAAACCCAACGATAAATACTTCGAACATGTCGATTACATTGTAGAGAAAGCCGCCGAAAAAGGCCTGTATATCGGTATGCTTCCTACCTGGGGAGATAAAGTCAACAAAAAATGGGGGGTTGGACCGGTCGTCTTCAATAAAACCAACGCCGAAAAATACGGTCGCTACCTGGGAAAACGTTACCAAGACCATCCCAATATCATTTGGCTCCTCGGCGGGGATCGCGTACCGGAAGACACCGAAGATATTTGGCGCTCCATGGCCAAAGGCATTCTCGCCCACGATACCAACCACCTTATGACCTATCATCCCCAAGGGGGACGCTCAAGTTCCAAATGGTTCCATAACGATGATTGGCTCGATTTCAATATGCTGCAATCCGGACATAGCCGTTACAACAATCCCAACTATCAACAAATTCAGCGGGATTACAACAAAACCCCAGTAAAACCATGCATGGATGGCGAACCCTGTTATGAAAACCATCCAGTCGACTGGAATCCAGAAAAAGGGTGGTTCGATGAATACGACGTTCGCAAAGCCTGTTATTGGGCACTCTTCGCCGGCGCCCACGGCCATACCTACGGCTGCCACGATATCTGGCAAATGATGGCGCCTGGCCGCCAGCCGATTTCATCCGCCCGTAATCACTGGGACGAAGTCCTCAATCTTCCCGGGGCATGGGATATGATGCACGCCAAACATCTCCTTCTTTCCCGTCCCTTTTTCAACCGGGTGCCGGATCAATCTCTGATCGCCGACGGCCAGGGAGAAGGAACCCACCATGTCCAAGCCACTCGTGGCGATGATTATGCGTTTATCTATATCCCCACGGGACGAAACATCAAAATCAACCTGGGCAAAATTTCGGGAGACACTGTAACAGCCTGGTGGTATGATCCTCGTACCGGCGAAGCCGAAAAAATCGGAGAAAAAGAGAATCAAGGCACCCTGGAAGTCGATCCTCCAGGAGAACCAGGGAAGTACAATGACTGGGTCCTAGTCCTAGATGATGATTCCAAGAAATTTCCACCACCAGGACAACTAAAATAATTTGGCGAGATTCAATCATTCAAACAAAAGGGGGGATGCACAAATCCCCCCTCTTTTCTTGAAGACTTTTCTCTTGAAGCTCCTTTTCAACTTAATAAATCGACCACGATCCAATCCGGCTGCCCCCTATCGCCGGAGGTTCATTGGCATAAAGTCCAAAAATATGGTCAACATTTACAGCGAAAGCCTCCCCTTCCAAGGAAGCATCCATCATCATTCCCACTTCTTCCAATCCATCCTCGCCGAGTTCATACCAATAAATTTCACTCCATCCACCCTCAGCATGGTTGGTAATTAATAAATCCACATTCTCATCTCCATCGACCGAAGCAACGGTCATACCTTCCGCACCACTCCCGGTTTCACGCAGAAGGATTTCTTGCAATGAATCGGCATATTCTCCGGAAGACGTTTGCTCCAATAGATAAAGAACGTTCGAGGTGACATCGCCATAAAACATCTTGCTAAGCACAAAATCACGATCTCCATCCTGGTCATAATCCACCGCGGCAACACCATTCAGCCCCCCTAAGTCAGGATAATCCGCTCCCCAATCCAAATCCTGGGAATACACTTCCGTCGGCTCGCTAATCACAGAGAGTGTACCATCCTCTTCTACACGCAATTCTTGATCATAGAGGATCCCGACTGATGTCACATCGCTGTCTTCCAACCAGACCATTCTCAGTTGTCCATCCGACCAGTAGACATCCACGCCTAAGGGGCTAATATCCGCAGGCGTCGTATGGATGGGATCTTGCACAACCTCCCAATTTCCTTCGCCATTTAATCGCCGATGCTGAAACTCGGTTCCTTCACTAGGAAAATGACTCTCCCCTTTGGAAACCGCAAGAATCGCATGCGGTTCAGATTCTCCTTCCAAATAAAAGAGATCAATTCCCATATCATAAATAGGACCGGAATAATCTTCGTTCATAATCAGCGGCTCTTCTAAGTATTCTTGCGTCAGCTCCCACCATCCATTACTTTCCTCATAGACCCATCTCATAAGGCTATAACCAGACTCCGGAGATTCACTCCCCCAATTGCTCGTCCACATACTATACCCATCGGGTATCCCTTCGACATATTCTTGACTACTTACAGAAAGACCCAAAAACATACTCATCACGAAAAAGACACTGACCTTCTTCAAAATGTTTTGACGCATCCTCTCATCTCCTTTTACACTTAGAATTGTTTTACTTCTTCCTTCTCACTCCAATAAGTGTAAAACCAATATTATTCACCTCCTTACATTGAATAGATATATATACAATTGCGAAATAAATTTATCATAGGTCTCCACATAATTCAAATGAATTTATAAAAATTTATTTCCCAATGAATAAAACACAAAAAAAGGGTGGAACCTTTCGCTCCACCCTCTCGAATCGATGTCCTATGTGACTCCGAAGATTATTCTTCTTCGCCTTCTTCCACCTTGCTTGCCTCGATAACCTTTTGCTCTAATTCCTTAGGTACAGGGTCATAATGCGAAAATTCCATTTCGAAACTTCCACGCCCTTGTGAAATGGATCGTAAATCTATGGAATAGGTGTACATCTCCGCCAAAGGCACCTGAGCCCGAATGATCTGCTTTTTGTTGATCGCATCCATACCCATGACGCGTCCCCGCCGCGAATTAAGATCTCCCATCACATCCCCCATATAGGCTTCAGGAACCGTCACTTTAACATTCATAATCGGTTCGAGCAAAATGGGATTGCAATTTTCGCGGGCGACTTGCCGAAAACACATCGAACCCGCAATTTTGAACGCCATTTCTGACGAGTCCACGTCATGATATTGCCCATCAAAACATTCCACGGATACATCCACTACTGGATAACCTGCGAGAATGCCGCGTTCCATGGCATCCAATACTCCTTTCTCTACCGCGGGAATAAATTTCGTGGGGATCGCACCACCGAAAATACTGTTGATAAACTCATAGTGTTCACCACGCTCCATCGGTTTAAGACGCAAGTGAACTTCCCCAAACTGCCCACGTCCGCCGGATTGTTTCTTATGACGAAAACGGCCTTCCCCTTGTTTTGTAATGGTCTCGCGATAGGCCACTTTAGGCGTAGTAAACTCCGCATTCAGTTTATATTGATTTTTGAGACGTTGAGAAATCAATTCCACCTGCATCGATCCCATTGCGGTAAGAACCGTTTCCTTGGTCTCCGGATTTCGGTTGGCTTGAATCGTGGGGTCGCCTGCGATAATCTTATGCACCGCACCGCCCACCTTATCTTCATCATTTTTATCGGCTGCATGAACCGCCATATGGATGGGAGGCTGAGGATACTCTAAAGGAGCCACAATAAAATCTAATGTTCCATTGGAAAGCGTATCGTTGGTTTCGAAATCATCCACTTTCGATACGGCAACAATATCCCCAACTTCTGCACGACTAACCGTAGTATGTTTCTTTCCATTGACAGAGAGAACATGTCCTACCCGCGCTTTTTCTTGTTTATTAATAATGTTCCAATCCGATTCCCCTTCTATCGTTCCTGAGAAAATCCGAATGAAAGAGGTCTTTCCCGCGAAGGGATCCATAAAACTTTTGAAGACGAATCCCACCCCTTGACCATCTTCTTTTATTTCTTGTTGCAAAATTTCCTCACCATCCAACTTTTTGGCCGGGAAGGTTTTACGATCCATCGGTGCGGGAATATAATTGATCAAGCCATCCATAAGGCTTTCAATGCCAATACAACGCGTCGCTGCAGTAGCAAAAATCGGAACTACAGAACCAGCTAAAGCCCCCTCACGTAACCCTTGGCGTATTTCATCCAGAGGAATTTTTTCATCTTCCAAATAGCGCATCATCAATTCTTCATCGGTAGAAACCGCCGATTCGGTCATTTTTTGTTCGAATTCTTCCACTTCCGCGCGCAGATCCTCCGGAATATTCTCTTCTTTACTGACTTTTCCCCTCTCATCAAAGCTCAGTACTTTATTTTTAAGCAGATCAATGACTCCTTTAAAATGATCTTCACTCCCCCAAGGCAAGCGCACCGGACAAACTTGAGCCCCAAAAAAATCCTCTAATGATTTAACACTTGCCGCAAAATCGGCTCGTTCGCGATCCATCCGATTGACCACCACCGCCCGCGGCATTTGGTATTCTTCCAAAAATTCCCAGATTTTCTCTAATTCCACTTCCACCCCGCTTTGGCCATTCAACACAACCAAAGCTCCATCAGCTGCATGCAAGGCACCCTTAATATCCCCGACAAAATCAGAATACCCTGGAGTATCGATAAAATTCAATTCATGCCCTTTGTAACTGCAATGGATTAACTTAGAAGTGAGAGTATGTTTCTTTTCTTTTTCTTCATCGAGGTAATCACAGAAAGTATTTTTGTCATCGATTTTACCCAGGCGATCAATTTGTCCAGTAAAATAAAGAATCGCTTCCATGATCGATGTTTTTCCGGATCCATGATGTCCTACAACCGCAATATTACGTTTTTTACCAACCTCGACTTGCTTCATCGACTTCGCTCCTTACCGCATTTAAATAATTAAAAAACAGGCTTTTCACGTATGCGATTTTCTCAAACTCAGCGTGTCTTCCTGTTTTTGATAACGGTGTGTCTCTTCGCCTTTCGCAATGACACTTGTTATTCTTTTTTGACTGCGAACAATATTTATTAAAAAAATATTATGAGACTACATAGGCTATCAAAGGGGTGTGTGTGAAACAAGGGACGGAAACCCCTTTCTTGCCAGAATCGGAATGACCACCATGATTCATCCAAACCTCATTCTTCCCAAAAAAATGCCTGCTCCCTCGCAAAGAAGGAACAGGCATTTGCATTCTTCAAACCCACCTTATGTTTTTGTTAATTTTTACTCGATCAAGGATAGAATCGATTCGCGTTGAATCCGTTGGATCGTGAAGTTATCCAGCTCAATTTGCACGAATGCCTCCGTTGGATTCACCATTTGAATGACTGGATACAGGACCCCATCAGCCGCTTTTCCTATCACCTCGACCCATCCAAAGTGATGTTCATAGCGATGGAGATTCTTCTGCAATGTCACATCAATCGAACCATCGATCTGCGATTCTGCCATCGTCATAGCCTCCGCGTTTAATCCCCCCAAACCAAATTGAATACCGCCGTGGTTCGTTCGTACCGCAATCCGCATAAAAGCATAGTCTCGTTCCAATTGGAAAGGCGAGGCATAGAAAAGTACGCCTTCACCTGCATCCAAGCCCACTTTTATACCTTGGCCATCAGAAAAAACTTCCTCTCCATCTTCTACCTCAATTTCACTCAGTTTCACTTCTCCCAAGGGATATTCACCCTCAGAACCAGGCGAAACCGGTGAAAGAGAGGTCTCCTCAATATCCTCTTCATTAAAAGTATAAACCATAGATCTAGAACTTTCTTGACCACTCTCCTTTTCACGATCACCTACCGGAAGAGTCCCACTATAATATCGCTCTCCATTTAACGTCCCAATGACCTCATGCAAACCAGCAGGGAAACTTTCTCTCCCCACCAGTTCTCGAAACGGTTCTAAAACCGGAAGCACCACGGATTCAGTCTGGTAGATCTCAACATCAACCATCAGGTGTTCGGGAATAGAGTCACTGGTATGCAATTCTTTCGACACGATTTTAAATCCCGACGATGGATAAGTCCCGGTGATATACACTGAGAACGTCTCACCTGCTTGAGGATTTTCCGGCACGATCTCTATATCCGGATCAAACGCTTCAGGAGGCAGAGGATCTTCAGGGCTCTTAAACTGCAGCGTTTCCCGCAAAAGGGTTTTTCCGTTCACGATCAGGGTTAGATCATGTTTTAATCCGCTGAGGGTTACGGTTCCCATACGTTCGACAAATGGAGTAATGACCTGCGGCTGCGGCGATTCCGGCCGTTTAATATCGACGGAAACAATCACTTGCTCGGGATACGATTCAGCAATGCTAACTTGGGTCGCCTTAAACACATAACCCGGCGTGGGAAATTCACCCGCGAAGTAAATTGTGATTTCTTCTCCTACATAGGGCTCTTCAGGCTCTATTTTAATACGGGGATTATAGATCAACACCGAGTCTTGATCCTTCTCTTCTGGGATCGTAAAGCGGGTATCCGCCACTTCCTCGCGATTCACAAACAAAGAAGCCGTGTAATCTCCCGCTTTTAACGGAGCCACCAGGAGGCGTTCCTCCACCGGCACCAAGACCGTGGCACCAAACTCATCCGTCTTTTCCACGGTCATATAGATATTCACCTGATCCGCTTCGACCGTATACGTCACCTCAGAAACTGCGTAATTTGTCTGCGGTAAAAACCCTGTAATCTCAAAAAGTGCACTTTTCTCTTTGTATTCAGCATCCACTTTTAACTCAGGCTCATGGATATGAACACCCTTCTCATCCAACCCATCTTGGGCGAGTCCCGTCGAACCGACCATCATTAGAAAAAGTAACCCAATGAGTATAATGCGTTTTTCGTTGACCATCATAACCGCTTCACTCCAATCTATCGGTTTTGGGGTTTCATAAAAACCCAATTTCAATCAGCCTTCACTTAGATATATCCAGATTGGAGGAAAAATATTTCAAAAAATTTATTTTTTTACGCAAAAAAGAACTTCATTGCCCCCACCCAACCGCGAGCGACGATAAAATATTGTAATAAATTGATCCAATTACGCCTTCTATGAGCCTATTAAGGAAGTTCCCGAATTTGAATATTTTTAAACTCAATCGGCGAGCCTTCCGATTCTAAACAAATATAACCCGACGCAGGTTCTGCGTTCCTCCCCCCAGAAACTTCCTCGCCATTGACCCACAGCCGAACTTCACCATTGATACATCGAACATAATAGTGATTCCATTCTCCCACCCCTTTGCTAAGATTCTTTCGTGGAAAACTGCGGGATCCATTGGGCGATGTTGGAGGAAAAGGATCGAGCTTGGATTTCCCCACCGCAAAAACATCGCCATTGGTTGTAAACCAATCGGGTTTTTTCTCTTGTTGTTCTTCATAACGAGTCGCGTAGCCATGATCGAGCATTTGAAACTCAATCCCATAACTCGGTAATTTCCCCGGGGGTAAATCCTCAAGCCCTTTCATGGGTGCCCAAGCAAAAAATCCAGAATTCCCGGCGGATTTTAAATGACGCCATTCAACCATAAATTCAAAATTGGTGTATTCTTTTTTGGAACGCATAACCCCTATGGGCTGACCACTACATAAGAGAATCTCCTCTTTCCAGGTCCAGGTATCTTCTTCCCCGTTCACCATAACAAAATCATCCTCCCACAGGGATTCCCAACCCGGCTCACTTCCATCAAGACACGCTTTGGGCAAAGAGATTTCTTCTTCTGTTTGCCCCACATGAAAGAAAACCGAGACGACTATAAAGAAAATCCCAACCGTCCACAAGAAATAATATCGCTTCATCGAATACCTCCACAAATCTTTTCTTACCAGCTTCTCGCAATAAAAATCATAGGTATCATACCATATTTCCTCTTACTTGTTCCCCCCTCTTTTTGCGCAATTTCTTTTTATCTAAGAAAAAAACGAAAGCTTGATCACAAACCCTGGAGACCTGACTCACGGTTTGTTAGACTGGAAATCTCTGTCACTGGAAAACCATTCTATAAAAACGAAATAAGAAAAGGAGCCAGCAAAATGAACCAACAGCCAAGCCAATCTTCCAGTTTTGATGATATTTACCTACGCAGTCGTTTCTTCCGCTACCTTGCCCTCATCGCGGGTCTGCTTGCCTGGACTTTCGATGGAATGGAACAAGGGGTCTATAGTATTATGACCCGCCCCGCCCTTAAAGATTTGATTCCTGGCATCCAAGAACTGGCCGATCAGCAAAATGAAATCAAAGCAAAAATCGATGAACTGCTTGAAAACGAAGGGGCGAACCAAGAACAAGTCCAAGATTTATTGCAAGATAAAACTCTTCAACAAATTCTTTCACTAGAGACCGAACATGTCGAAGAACAGCAATCCATCCAAGAACTAACCCACCAGTTCGAAGAAGAACAAGAAGCCGATGTCGAGCAACTCACCCTCCTTCGCGAGAACGTCTCAACCATCCTTCGAAAAGTGGTCGACGGTCCGGTGGGCAATCTCTTCGGCTGGTCTTTAGCCATGTGGTTATGGGGGGCAGCCTGTGGAGGGGTGATCTTTGGACGCTTGGGAGACCGTTATGGACGTGTGCGAGGGCTGATTTTCGCCGTTATTGTGTATTCCGGGTTTACTGGCCTCTCCGCCCTTTCCACGCATTGGTCTCACCTGATTCTCTGCCGATTTGTTGGGGCTATTGGGCTTGGAGGGGCTTGGCCACTGAGTGTCGCCCTTATCGTCGAAACCTGGCCGGATAAATATCGCGCTGTTCTCGCCGGTCTTATGGGAATGGCAGCCAATATCGGCTACTTTATCGCCGCGAAATATTCCGGCTTTATGGGTGCCGCCGGATATAATTGGCGATGGGTCATTGGTATGGGCTGCTTCATTGGCTTGAGTAGTTTAGTTTTCATCGTTTTTACCCCCGAGCCGGGCAAATGGCGACAATCTCGCCTGAAGAAACAACACTCCTCACTCGGCGACTTGTTCCACAAACAGTACATTCGTTCCACCATCGTCGGCAGCCTGCTGTCGACCATCGCCTTGTTAGGAACTTGGGGCTCCTTCTTATGGCTAGCCACCTATGTCGACCAGATTTCCGAAGGAACGAAATTCGCCGATACCGCCCGCTCCTCCATTGCTGAATGGCAATCCTATGGGCAAATCGTGGGTGGCTTTCTTGGTGGTTTGCTAGCAGGCTGGATGGGAAACAAAAAATCTTGGATCTTCCTCTGCATCACCGCCTGGGCTTCCGTCTTCTCCCTCTTCTACTTCAATGAAGTCTTTGGCTATCAGATGATGTTCATGGGCACATTTGCCGGCCTCTTTGTTACCGCTTACTTTGGCTGGCTGCCCAAATACCTTCCTGAACTCTTCCCCACACGTATTCGCGCTACCGGCCAAGGCTTTTGCTTTAATATTGGCCGGGTTCTGGCCGGTCTTGGCGTTTTAGGTACAGGATGGCTCGTCGATGCCTTTGGTGGCGAATTTCAAAAAGGCGCGATGACCATGTGCTCCATCTACCTCGTGGGCTTGATCGTTATTCTCTTCGCTCCAGACACCAAAGGGAAGATGATCTCCGATGAAGACGATGAACGAATGATGCAGGCAGAAGGGAAAGGCCAAGAAGCCTAAATCGATCCCCAGTAATATTCGTTTATGCCAAGAGGGCGTAAATTCTACGCCCTCTTTTTACTTGTTCTCAATAATACAAATCCATAAAGCCTGCCATCTTCTCACACTTGAGTCGGCAGGCAATGTTTACAGATTGATCTCTTCTACTACTGGAAAAGCGCTTGAACTAAGCCGATTTGGAAGGATTGTCCATCTTTTAATGAAAATAGAATAAGAAACCCAAAAAAGAAAACCACCGTCAACAAAAGCACCGTCATCACTTTTCGCGCTGTCTTTCGTTCTTTCTTTCGATACCGTTTCGCGTGTTCAATCAAAGGCTCTACATGATAATCCTCTTCTTTAGGAATAGGCAGGTTTAATAGTTCACGCGGAATTCGTTGCATGGATAATGGCGGTACATGACCTGCACGAAACGCCTGCAGCCTCCACAACAAATAGGGATTCCTCGACGCCATTAAATAGGCTTCTCTTCTTTGCTCTTCATTTAAATGATACAAAGAACCCATAATTTCCCCTCTCCTTGGAAAATACAAGACCGTCCCTCATACGCCTCTTGACCATGACCATGTCGGAGAAAACCTCCGTGTTTTCCCCGACATACATCGCCGGCGACCAGCAAAATCTTTCTCCAGCCCAACATTCATCTTGATTCATAAAATGCCTAGATGGCTCCGCATCTTTCCTGGTTACACTTCAGGCAAAAGAGAAAGACACGGAGCCATCCATCCTGTCTCGCACCTGAAAGCCTGAAGCGTTTCCAGAATGAACAACACTTCCCTTTCATGCAACATGCGTACCAATCCCCTTCCCTTTTCTAATTTACTTGCAACAATCAACTTGTAGAATTCTTCTCTAAGCGCTTCTCTTCAAAACAAAGTCCATTGGGAGGTATTTTTTTCCTCTTGACGACCCATACTATACAAAAAATTCCAAATCCGGTTTCCACCCCCCCACCCCGTGGAGCCGTAACCCAAGAGGTTGGGCTCTACATTCATATCCCTTTCTGCGAGAAAAAATGCGATTACTGTGCCTTTGTCTCTACTCCCCCTGAATCTCAAGAAATCATGGATCGCTATGTCGAGGCGATATTACAACACCTCAGAACTGGTTATTGTTTACTCCACCCTCGCCCCCTTGGATCCATCTTTTTTGGCGGCGGCACCCCCACGCTTCTGGGCGCAAAGCGTCTCATCCGCATTCTTCATCACATACGCACTCATGTCGACCTGACTCCCCATTGTGAGATCACCCTCGAAGCCAACCCCGAAAGCCTCTCCCCGGAACGAATCCACGCCCTCCGCGAATATGGCGTCAATCGTATCAGCCTTGGAGCGCAATCCTTCCACCCCCAAGAATTACAAACGCTTGGCCGCCTTCATTCCCCCGAACAAATTTACCAGGCAATCGATAGCATTCACCTTGCAGGAATCGAGAATCTTAACCTCGATCTCATCTTCGCAATCCCAGGACAAACCACATCCTCCTGGCAATCCAACCTCGAAACCGCCCTGAACTGCCGACCCACTCATCTTTCCACCTATGGCTTAACCTACGAAGAAGGAACCCTTCTCTCCCAACACCTGCAAAACCACCACATTACCCCAGTGCTGGAAGAAGACTATATTGAGATGTATGATATATTTTTGAATCAAATACAAGACGCCGGTTGGAAGCATTACGAAATCTCGAACGCTTGCCTTCCAGAACATGAATGCCGCCATAACCTTTTATACTGGAACCAACAGAACTACTTGGCAGTGGGAGTTTCTGCCCATGGTTTCATCCAGGGAGTGCGCTACGGACTCATACCAAACATCAATCGCTATAGGGAGGCACTGCTACAAAAACCAGCTAAGACTTTTTTCGCACCTGAATGCATATCAGAAATAAGCCGGCCTTCAACGCTTGAAATCGCTTCCGATACCATGATGGTTGGCTTACGAAAAAGAAAAGGAATCGACCTTGAGGCTTTCCACACTCGCTTTGGCTTTTCCCCTGAAGACCTATGGGGCTCGACCATCGAACATCTCCTTAATCGGGGCTGGCTGGAATATCTCGATCACCATCTTCGTCTTACAAAAATCTCCTTACTCTTCAGTAACGAGGTTTTTGAATACTTTTTGGAACCGGATCAATCATCCTATCCCATGAGATGACTAAAACCATCAAATAAGTCCAACAGGGTGCACTTCGCGAGATTCATAATATAATCTATTCTATCTATTACTTTTGTTCTTCGGTCAAAATCTTTTGATTCACGTGGTACACTCATACGCATCCGCAGAGTAAACCAATAAAAGAAACCACCGAACCATACATACCACGGTATGTACTTTTGCCAAAAATTCATTATGATCTAAAGTTTAAAGGAAGCAACGATGAGACGCCTTTACATCATTCTCGCTGAAAAATTGCTTTACTTTCCTTGGGGACGAGGGATTGTTAACCATATTCGTAGACACCCCCGGATTTACGAAAACCTGGAAGCGATCTATACCGCCTTAATTCTATTCTTGCTCATCAAAACCTTCATCATCGAAGGCTTTAAAATCCCCTCCAGCTCCATGTGCAATACGCTCCAAGAATATGATCGCATCTTTGTCATGAAATTCATCTATCAATTCCAACCCATTCAACCGGGGGATATCGTGGTTTTTCGAACAAAAGGCATCCCAGAGATCGAATCTCCCGAGAAAAAATATTACATCAAACGGGTTATCGGAACTCCTGGAGACCATATTACAATTGGCCATGATGGACATATCTACCGAAACGGGGAATTATTAGATAAGCCTGAATTCTTCCTTCAAAACCGTTATGTCACCATCCCCAACAATGGAAATCAGCGTGAATTCAATGTTCCCGAAGGAGAATACTTCGTGTTGGGTGACAACAGTTCTAACAGTTTCGATAGCCGTGCATGGGGCACTATACCCCGGGAGAACATTGTAGGCAAAGCCTTTTTCCGCTACTATCCGCTCTCTCGTATAGGACTAATTTATGGTGACCCGATCAATCCAATCACAGCCGATGAGGTTTCTATCTTCCCTTTTTCTAAGAGAGTACCAACACTTCCATTATCAAAATCGGGATAAACAAATATTATGGTCATGAGATTATTGTATGTACAATTGGCTAGCAAACTCATGTACTTCTCCTTTGGACGTAGGATCGTCAAACATATTCACCGTAACCAACGAACATACGAAAATGGTGAAGCCTTTTATCTTGCAATCATTATTGTCCTCTTAGTTCAAACATTCATCCTCGAGGCCTACAGCATTCCCTCCTCTTCTATGATGAACACCTTACAAAAAGGCGATCGCATTTTTGTCGTTAAATGCATCTATTGGTTCAAACCCATCGATCCAGGCGATGTTGTTGTTTTTCGCACCAACGACATCGAAGAAATCGATAAACCCGGTAAAGAATATTACATTAAACGAGTCGTGGGACTCCCGGGAGACCAAATTCGAATTGGCCATGACTACCATCTTTATCGGAATGAGGATCCTCTAACCGATCCGCCTTTCTTCTTTCAAAACCGGTATGTACCTTCCAACTCCAACCGCGAACGCCAATTTGAAGTGCCCGAGGGTCATATTTTCGTCTTCGGCGACAACAGCGCCAACAGCTATGACAGTCGGGCTTGGGGAGGCGTCCCCCTCGAAAACATCGTCGGCCAAGCAGTCTTTCGTTATTGGCCCCCTGCCCGCATAGGCTTCCTTCAAGGCGTATCCGTTGATCCCCTTACCCCCTAGGAGAATTCCTCATGAATCCCCCGAAAATACTCGCTCTCGATATTGGCAATTCACGCACAAAACTCGCCATTTTTATCAACCACACCATGGAAAAGAGCGATTTTCTTCCCTCCCAACCCGAGTATGCCGAGAAAATTTGCCTTATTACCGATAAGTGGTACCAAGACTATGCCTTCCAGGAAATCATTATCTCTTCTGTGGTTCCCGCTCAAAGCGATATGCTCCAAACCATGATGAGCGAGCGCTATCATCAAAAAATCATCATGGTAGAAGATATCAAAACCCAATTACTCCCCCTTAAAGTCGATCGTCCTGAAACCGTCGGCGTCGATCGGGTGGTCAATTCCTACGCCGCCATCCAACTTTGCGGCACCCCCTGCATTGTCATAAGTTTAGGAACAGCAACCACTTTTGAGGTCATTTCTACCTATGGCGAATACCTGGGCGGAGCCATCTGTCCCGGGGTTCGTATCTCCATGGAGGCTCTTACCCAACGTACCGCCCTACTCCCCCCCCCTGTATGGAAAAAGCCCAAGTCCATTATCGCGAAAAATACGATGGCCCACATGGAGTCGGGCATCTATTATGGAACCCTAAGTTTAATCGAAGGCATGGTTCAGCGGATGAAACCAGAGGTAGGAAAAAACACAAAAATAGTGTGTACCGGCGGGCTTAGCACAATCCTGGCCCAAGAAAACATTTTTGACTATCACGAGCCTCACCTCACCCTTAAAGGGTTAGAGCGAATCCATCGCCATCACTTTCAATCACGTTAATGAACACTCCGACCGCACACGCTCCACCACACTCGGAAAGACCTGCACAAAACGGTCAATCTCATCCTCGCTATTCTCATACCCCAGAGAAATACGAACCGCCGCCGTCGCTTCTTCATCCGTGCGTCCCAAGGCTTTAATGACATGCGAAGGCGTGGTTTTCCCCTGCGAACAAGCCGACCCCGTGGAAAGACAGAATCCCTCCTCACTCATAGCCCGGATAAGTTCTCGCGCATTCACCCTCCCTAAACTGAAATTCAACGTCCCCGGCAAACAGCCCCTCGCCGGACTGTTACGCAACACCTCCATCGGCATCTCACACAAAGCCTCCCACAGACGTTCTCTTAAACGCTCTTCATGGGACATACGATGCTTCAGTTCCTTCTTCGCCAACTCGGCCGCTTTTCCCAATCCTACTATTCCAGGGACATTCTCGGTCCCACCCCGCAAACCCTTTTCTTGGGCTCCCCCCAGCGCATGAGCCACAAAAGAAACTCCTTCACCCACATAAAGTGCACCGACTCCCTTGGGACCATACATTTTATGCGCCGAAAGCGAAAGTAAATCTACCCCGAGTTCCTCCACATTCACGGGGATCTTTCCCACCGCCTGCACTGCATCCGTATGAAACGGAACCCCATACGCACGGGCGATTTTACAAATCTCTTGAATCGGTTGAATACTGCCAATCTCATTATTGGCGGTCATAATGCTGATCAACGCCGTATCCGAACCAATCCGCCTTTCTACATCCCGGGGATTCACCCGCCCCTCTCGATCCACTGGCAAATAATCCACCTTGCATCCCACATACCTTTCTAAAAAATGACATGTTTCGATCACTGCGGGATGCTCTACCAAAGAAGTGATAATATGCTTTTTGCCACTGGCATAAACCACCCCCTTCAACGCCGCATTGTCCGACTCTGTACCTCCACTGGTGAAGACAACCCTCTCTTCGACTCCCCCTATCAAGCGGGCTACTTGAATCCGGCTTTTTTCTACCGCATAACCCGCATCCACCCCAAGCCGATATAAACACGAAGCATTGCCGAATTGGTGCTTATAATACGGCTCCATCGACCGAAACACCTCAGAATGTACGGGTGTGGTGGCGTTATGATCAAAATAAATAGACATGAAAAACCCTCCCAGGGTTTTTAAACGATTCTTACTTCAAATTATACTGGGAGGGCACCATGAAACAACGTAACCTAAGTCGCTTGTCAATCAAACAAGAATACCGCCGCCGCCACTACCGTGGTATAACCGCCGGATTTATTCACCGCCGACTGGGTAATATTACGCGAATGTACGATTTTCCCGCTCAGACGGTAGACTTCTTCTTTCTCATCCCATGATTTATCCTCGTCAAATTCCACTCCCAAGGTCGTCGCTAGCATGGCCGCCGCCAAATCTTCGGCATACTCCCCTGCTTCATGCCGAGTTTGGCCAAAACCGTGATATTCGCTCAAATAGCCATAATGAGTTTTATCCGCCGGTAAGGCCAATCCAATCGAGGACACCAATTGCCGCCGAGGTTCATTGGTTGTACATCGCGCCATCACCGCATAAGTAATGGCTCCCGGCACCAATTCCTTGATCCCTTTCTCGCGTGAAATGATTTTACACCCTGGTGGATAGATACTGGACACTTGCACCAGATTACAAACGGCAATTCCAGCATCCCTCAATGCCATCTCAAAAGATCGCAATTCTTCCTTGTGAAATCCTATGCCTTTAGTCAAAAACATACGCTTGGGTACGAGATCAATCATGAGTCCTCCTTCTCTAGCCTTGTTATTCCATGGAGTGTGAAACAGACTCCGACTGTAAGCCATATTTTTATGGCCTATCTCTTGACATTAGTGCATGTTACGACCGCACCCCCCGTCTGTTGAATAAAACCGGAAAGGCTCCGCTCGAGCAATGCCATGCCCTCTTATAAATAAAAGAAAACAACGAAAATCTACTTCGTCAATTTATGATAGATATGGATTGGCTTTCTACGCTAGAAAGGATACAATTTCTTTATTAAAAGAAAAGTATTATAAAGCAATGGCAACTACCCTAGGAAAGAACAATTTGCACTCCCCCGTTACAAATAATCGTTTCCCTCAGCTCGAAGAACCGACACTCCAAACTTTACAAAACGCGGCTCTGAAAGCCTTATCCCATTATACGTTTACTCGAAATACCCAACCCCTCGCCACCTTCTATCCCTACGCCGGCTTAAAAAGCACAATCAAAATAGAAAAAGAGATTACCCGCCTTCGTATCAGCGATATCCTAAGTGATGCACCGGGCGAAGTACTCGAATCTCTTATCCACATCCTGATCACCCGTGCCGTCCGCCGCAAGCCAAACGTGGAACACCTCTCTCGCTATAATCAATATATCCATCATCCAGAAATGGAGAACCGGCTCGCCCGGGTACGTCTTTGCAGAAGCCGCAAACGACTTCCCGGTCCAGTGGGTAAATACTTCAACCTGAATGAATCCTTCCTCCGTATCAACCAGAAGTATTTCCACGCATCTCTACGAAAACCCAACCTCTCCTGGTCTCCGGGACGCAGCCGCACTCAACTTGGCTACCACGACAGTCATCTCAACTTAGTCGTCATCAGCCGGTGGCTAGACCAAAAAGCCACCCCCCTCTTCATCATCGATTACATTATGTACCATGAATTATTACACATCGTTGTGCGTCCGGAATTTCGCACCCAAAAACGCGTAATTCACTCCGCTGAATTCAAGCGCCGCGAAGAACAGTTTGAAGAGATCGATTTCGTACGTGAATGGTTTCGCCGCCGGGGTCTATATTAAACGGCACAATCGTAGGCAATAAAAAGCGTGGGCATACTCACTCAGGCCGTACTCTCAAATTCAGAAACCGCTTCTTCTACCCTCTCATAGACATGCAATATATTATCAATCCGGGTGGCTTGAAAGGTTTGAGCAACACGTTGCTGCAACTGCGCGAAAGTCAAATCGCCCCCACGATCGCGTAATTCCCGCGCAAACGCCACAAAAACCCCAACCGTGTAAGAGGATATCATATCGACACCGCTTAGATTCAAGATGACTTTGTGGCGGTTTTGTTTCAATAAATCATAAAACTCTCCGCGCAACCACACCGTATTCTCGAAATCCAACTCCCCTTGCACATGCAGGATCGTGACTCCGTCACGATCTTCACGGTTCACTGGAATCATTCAACCGCCCCTTTCATGGACAGTTTCTCTGCGTCCATTAACTCACGGGCTTCCTCAGAACTTAGAATTCCCTTGCTCTCCAGCATCTGGATCATTGTGGCGATCATACAACTATTCGCATAGAGAATTTCCCCTGTTTCGAACTTGCTCTTAAGTTCTTCTGCCGTTACAGCCCCTGATTCCAACTTTTCATCCGTTTTTTCTTTCACAGGGGAGAGCGGTATCGAGGTGGGTTCCGCATTCGTCGCCAAAGATTTTTCCTCGGGAATCTCTTTTGGCGCCGCTTTTTCAAACGCATGCACCGCTTCCGCTTTGGATGCAAAGATATCGAATATTTCAAATATACGATTTTGCTTCAAGTATTGAAGAACAGCGCGCTGGGGCTTGATCATCTTGATATCACCGCCCCCAGCGCGTATCTCTTTCAAATTGGAAATCAGTAAACTTACTGTTTGACTGCCAATAAAGCGAATCGATTGGACATCCAAGATAATCTTAAAAAGATTTCTTGAGGCTAACCCTTTGATGGCCTTGTCCAAACCTTGGTTTCCTCGGCTGTCCAACTCACCCACCAAGGTCAACACCGCAATGTTACCGATCAATTCCGTTTCAATTTTCATAGGGCCTACAAAGTACGTTGAGTCGCATGTCTTTCGACATGATTCACACCGGCGTCCAATTTCATTTCTTCTCTTCCCGTGATAAGGGCTCTTCTTCCTGAGATTCCTTCATCTCCTTAATTCCCAAAAGAAGAGATTTCCCCATCTCGGGTATACACCTCCACCCGGATAGAAGAAAGACCGTCACCACCAGCAAGCTCAGAACGATTGGACCGCCCAATGCTATACTCATTGTATTTTAGGATTCCTTCGCGGTCTCTTCTTCTTTCTTTCCTTCGATCTTCGACGTTTTTTCTTTCTCTTTTTCTTCTTCTTCTTCGAGATCGTCGGTGACAGAAGTGAGGGATTTCTTAAATTCCTTGATACCTAAACCCAAGGATTTCCCCATTTCTGGCAGCCGCTTGGCTCCGAAGACCAGAAGAATGAATAACGCGATGATGATGTACTCCGTCATTCCTATGTTATACATACTCGTAACTCCCTTCTGAGGAATAAAAATAGTTCTTCCTCATTTCAAGATCATCATACTCACAGCACTACAAGAGTCAAGGATTTAGTTGAGAATGTTTTCCTATTAAATAGGTTAATGCGAGCAAATAGAGTAGATTAAAAAATTCTCCGCACCCCCACTACGCCTAAAAAACACGTCCCCGCAACCATCACAATCATGGGGCCAGCCGGTAAATCGAATGAATAACTCGCTCCCATCCCTACCACAATAAATCCTGCACAAAAAACAATCGCCCAAATCATCATCTGCCACAACCGCCGTGTAAACTGACCGGCGGTTGCCGCCGGCAAGGTCAACAAAGCGATAACCATAACAATCCCCACCACCCGCACCAGCAAAACAATCGTCAACGCGGTAAGACATAGCAATAATTGATAATAAAATTCCACCCGAATCCCCCGCAACCGGCTGAATTCCTCATCAAAACAAACAGCCAAAAAATAATGATAACAAACCAAACTGATACCCACGACCACAAAATCCAATCCCGCCACCATCCACATATCTTTTTTCGTTATCAATAATATATTGCCAAACAAATAACTCATGGGATCCACATAGCCCGGAGTCTTCGCCAAAAACAACACCCCGATCGCCATCCCAATCACCCACAACGCCCCGATCACCGTATCTTCCCTTTCTTTCGCATAAAGGCTCACCCACCCGATCACCAGCGCAGATAGAAGCGCCGCCGCAATCGCCCCCGCCATAGGATGACTCCACGCCACATTCTGCGCATGCTTTAAATACAAAGCCACCCCGATCCCCCCCAAAACACTATGCGCAATCGCTCCCGCAAGATAAGAAATCCTCCGGGCAACCACAAAACTCCCCATAATCCCAAACGAAACACTCGCCAACAATCCCACCACCAAGGCATAAAACAAAAAGGGCATATCCGGATTCAACAACGCTTGCAAAAATTCCATTAAGCAGACTCCTTGGGATTCAAAAACTTATGATCATGCCGCACCATCACCACATCCTCTTCATAAATGTCCTGAATCATCTCTCCCGTCAATTCACTCGTGGGATGCTTTACCACTTTTCGATTCACACATATCACACTTGCAAAAATTCGCGATACGATCCCTACATCGTGCGAAATCATCAACACCGTCATTCGCTCGCTAATGCTTTCTAAAATTTCCAACAAGCGCGCCTCAAAGCGGAAATCCACATTCGCCGTGGGTTCATCGAGCAATAAAATCTCCGGTTGGGAGGACAACGCCCGCGCAATCAGCACCCGCTGCCTCTCACCGCCGGATAGTTCCGCAAACAAACGGTCCGCCAATGGGGTTAGTTGCATTTCTTCCAGCGCTTCTTGCGCCGCTTGATAATCTTCCTTCGTGTAAAAACCACCCCAGCGCCTCCCCAAACGTCCCATCAACACCACTTCCATAACGGATATGGGAAACTGAACATCATAATGCATGAATTGCGGCACATAGCCCATCTCTTGGCGTGCTCGCACCGGTGTTTTCCCTAAAATCCGGATTTCTCCCCGGTCCGGCGCATGCAACCCCAGCATGAGTTTAAATAATGTCGTTTTCCCTCCTCCGTTGGGGCCAACGATACTTACAAATTCCTTCTCATGAATCTGAAACGAAACCCCTTCCAGAACTCTTTCTGATTCATACGCGAAAGTAACATCTTGAAATGAGATAACCGGTTGCTCCTTCAAAAGAACATCCTTTCTTAACGCTGGAAAGATCGCTCTATTTCCTCCGCCATCTCCAGCAGATTGGTTAATACATCTTCCCTCAAAGGATCGATAGACACCACCGCCCCATCGATCGCAGAAGCAATCGCCTCGGCGCTCTTCGTATCGAACTGCGGCTGCACAAACAGAATCCGCACATTCTCTTCTTTGGCTGTTCGGATATATTCATCCAATTGCCTCGTCGTGAAGGATTTCCCTTCTATCTCAAGATAAACCTGCTCTAAACCATACGTTTCTCCAAAATAACCAAACGCCGAATGATAAACATAAAATCTCTCACCCTCATAAGGCCGCAAACGTTGCTGGATTTTCTCATGAACCTCTTCCACCTCCTCCAAGAACGCCTGCACATTTTTCTCATACTCTTCCTGATTCGCCGGATCCCTCTCTTTCAAAACATTGGCAATATGGATCGCCATGGTTTTTATCAATGGCGGTGCTAACCACACATGGGGATCCAAATCTTCCTCATGCTCATGCCCCTCATGCTCGTCATGAGCTTCGAAATCTTTTTTCTCCATCCCTTCGGTCACATCCACCACCAACAAATCTTCTTTCAATTCCAACTTCTCCAAAATCATATTCTCAAAGGGCATATCCATTCGCAAAAAAAGATCCGCTTGACTGACCTCCATAATCTGCCGCGGATTAGGTTCAAACGTATGAGGATTCTCTCCCGGCTTAATCAACAAATGCGTTTGCACCCATTCCCCGCCTACACGCTCTACAAAATACTCCAAAGGCGGTATCCCTACCACGACATCCAACCCCTCCCCCTCTTCGGGTAAGGGACTACACGACATAACCAACAATGACAAACCCAAAAAAAGCACTTCTCTCATTTCTTTTCCCCCTGTTCTTCCGCACATACAATATGGGTCGCGTTGCAATCCTCACATCGCTCAACAAAATGGGTTCGCGAAAATTCTTCCCAATGTTTACGCTGATTTGGCGCAAGCACCCCCGTCCCCAAACACAAAGGACATACATTCTCCAACGCATTCAAAATCGCTGTGCGAATAAACGCCGATCGATTGGTTATCCCCTCCATCGCCTGAGACAGAGATTCATCCACCTTAAACGTTATTATTTCTTGTTTTCTCTGAGACATAAACGGCATACCTCCCACGCCTTTCTCTATAAAAGTATTACTTTGTATTACAAATAATGCAAGGGGATTTCTTCCAAAACTTGAGCTCAATACTAGGGTTCATTCTTAAAAAAAGTTATAATTGGATGAATCTCAAAGGAACAGAACAACCTTGATACTCAACGTCAATATCTCTGACATGAAAATATCGAAGAACAGGGAAGATATCATCATCACTTCTTCCCTCGGCTCGTGTATTGGCGTCACTCTCTATGATCCAACCCAGGGTATCGGGGGCATGTTGCACGCGCTTCTCCCCCTTTCGAAATCCAATCCTCAACGCGCTCAGCAAAATCCTCATATGTTCGTGGACTCCGGGTTCGAATCGCTGTTACATGAAATGCTTCGCATGGGAGCCGATAAAAAAAAAATGATCTGTAAAGTAGCGGGAGGCGGCCAATTCCTTGACACCAAAGGCGTCTTTAAAACCGGTGAAAAAAACTTCACCGCCCTGCGTAAGGTGCTTTGGAAAAAGAATATCCTCATCGCAGGCCAAGATGTTGGCGGCCAAATACCTCGCACCCTGATTCTTAACCTCAACAACGGAGAAACCCTTATCCGTGTCCATGGAAAGGAAACTCCACTATGATCGATCGAGCCACCATCCTGCAAGAGATGAATACACTCCAGCCCTTCCCGGCCTATACCCGCCGCATGATCGAACTCGGTTGTTTTGAGGGGAACTCCCCCCAAGAAATAATCGATGCGAACCGCACCACCGAGACCGCGTTTGCGGAAGCCCTGAAACTTGCCAACTCTCCCTATTTTTCCCAACACCCATTCTCGAGTCTTGATGATGCCCTCACCACTCTCGGCCCCGCCCGCTGTAGCCAAATTCTTCTAGCCGCTGCCGTCGTCGCTTGGAGCCGCCACTACATCCAACCCCAAGACTCCCAACAATGGCGCTTGTTCGACCATTGCCTCGCAGTAGGCATCGGGGCTGAACGCCTATGCCAAGAACTTCAGCGGGATCCTCCAAACCACCTCTTTCTTCTCGGCTTCCTTCATGATATCGGCAAAGTCATTTTTGAAGGCTGTCTGAAAATCCAATCCAAACCGATTATCGATTTATCCTTGGAAAAGAACATCCCCGTCGATGAAGCCGAACGGCAGCTGCTAGGCATCGATCATATGGAAGCGGGAGCCATCCTCCTGCGGATGGGACATTTTCCAGAAGAATTTATCGAGGTGATACGTTGGCATCATCTCCCCGACTCCTTAGATCCACCGCCCTTCGCCCTCGATCTCGTCCATACCGCCGATGTGCTCGCCCTGCTCATGGGGATTGGCCCAGAAAGTGAAGGCTTAAATTATCGTACCTCCAAAAACACGGAAACCCGCCTTGCACTTAGAAACCGCAATATCGAAAATGTTCTATGCCAATTAAACGACGACATGGAACAAACCTCATCGCTTTGGAAAACCTAAGCAGGAGAATAATCGTATGGCCTTTAATATTCTCATCGTAGATGATTCTCGTATTGTTCATGCCGTCATCGAAAAATCACTGGGCATGGCCCAGATTGCAACCGATGAAATTTACCATGCTATGAATGGAAAGGAAGGCTTAGAATTGCTCTCTCAAAAAGACATCCACCTCGTCATTTCTGATATTCATATGCCCGAGATGGATGGGGTGGAAATGATCAACACCATGTGGAATGATGAGAGACTCAAACAGATTCCCGTAGTGGTCATCTCCTCCGAAGGAGGAAAAAAGCGAATCGACGAAATCAAGAGCCGCGGCGTTAAAGGCTTTATCCGCAAACCCTTTACCCCGGAAATGATTCAAGAAATGTTCGAAAAGGTGATCCATGAATAACTTAAACGAATCCCAACAAGAACTCGTTTTCGATGTATTCGAAAACGTACTGGAACAATACTCCTTCCTCTTTTTAGAACGGGTAGAAAAGGAAGAAATCACTACCGAAGAAAACTCTTTCGCCCGCGCTTCCCTCTCTTTTACCGGTCCAAAAGAGGGACTGCTTTCGCTCACAATTCCCGATACTCTGGCCATCGAAATGGCAGGCAATGTTTTAGGGATTGACCCCGAAGACGAAAAAGCCCAACAGTACGCCCATGACGCACTCAAAGAATTAATCAACGTGTTTCTCGGCCAATTGCTAACCACCTTATATGGCGAAAATCAGGATTACGATTTCGGCGTTCCCGTATGCGAAACACTTGATCACGATCAATGGGATCACCTTCTTAAAGATCCCATCTCCCACGCTTGTATGCTGGATGACTATCCCGCTTTACTTGTCTTTCAAGCCAGCAGTTCTTTGGATTCATTGAATTGAACCGGCGTCGCATCCTTAATCTTGACAATCTCCGGCAGCAAATCCATAAACAATTCCACCAATCGTGGTTCAAAATGTGCACCGCTCATGCGTTGAATTTCCTGAACCGACGCTTCGACCGGCCAAGCCTCTTTATACGGTCTCTTTGACGTAAGCGCATCAAAGACATCCGCGATCGAACAAAGCCGCCCCACCAATGGAATCTCCTCCCCCTCCAATCCAGAGGGATATCCTTTCCCATTCCAGCGCTCATGATGGGTCAACGCGATCATCTCCGCCAACATAATCAGTTCTGAACGTCCATTTTCCATTAATCGCGCCCCAATGGTCGTATGGGTTTTCATAATCTCCCATTCTTCAGCATTCAAAGGACCCGATTTCAACAAAATGTTATCCGGGATTCCAATCTTTCCAACATCATGCATCGGCGTTGCATGAAGAATCAACTCACACTCCCTCGGGGACATCCCCACCCCTTGGGCTAAAAGACTTGTGTATTGGCTCATACGGCTAATATGAACCCCCGTATCATCATCGCGATACTCGGCTGCCAAACTAAGCCGTTGAATGACTTCCAATTGGGTATCATGCAGTTCTTTCGTTCGCTTCTGAACCTTACGCTCCAATACCTCATTCTGCCCACGCAATTGCTTATGAAGCAAGCGTATTTCTAATAAATTTCGAATCCGGTTCAATACCTCCGCTTGATCCAAAGGCTTGCTCAGAAAATCTTTTGCCCCGGCTTCCAGCGCCCGTAACCGTGTCTCCCGGTCCACCTGCGCCGTCAAAACAATAATCGGTAAATAATCCTCATATTCAACTTCCCCCAATTGCTTCATGATCTCAAATCCATCCACATAAGGCATCCTTAAATCAAGAAGCAACAGATCCGGCCGTAATTCTTTATACATTTCTACCGCTTTACGCGAATCACTCAAACTATGGACCAACGCATAACCATCGAGACTCAACATCTTTTCTAAAAAGAGTAAATTCGAAGATTGATCATCGACGATCATAATGGTGACTTGTTTTTTTATCTCAGATGATATAACCATAGACTCACAAACCCTCCGTTTTGAGTCCCCAAACAAATTACAACAAAAAAACAAATTCGATCAATTTATACCCCTTATGTTTTACATTGCAAAGAATTTTACCTGTCCACTCTCATTATAGGAAGTGATGAAGAGCGACCAAAAATAGGTAGGGGTCAGAGAACACCTCTTCACAATGATCCCGCTGGAGGCTCCAACTCTTTCAATAATTCTTTCAGATCCTGCATTTCTTTCTCTAATACATACCACTCATCAACGATCTTTTCTCGACACGGCTCCTGGCTCCATTGCTCGATTCGCGCCAAACTATGCATATCCAAATCAAGAGCAAACATACTGATCGCTCCCTTCAACCGGTGCGTCGATTTTCTTATCTGGGCATAATCTGTCGCCTCAATCGCTCGTCTCAAATTCTCCATCATTTCATCCGAGCTCGCAAAAAAAAGCGCAATCAGCTCATGCAATAATACTTCATCCCCGTTTACTTGCTCCAGCAAACGCTTCTTAATATGCGTAGATTGATTCCCTGAACACATGAGGTAATCCCGGGAACACCATTTTTGTACTTCTAACGATCGTTTGGCTCTATAAAGTTATTATATCAAACAATTTACACAAACAAAAACGAAAAAGATTTATTGATTTCCACTTAAATAAACAATTTTTCCATGGATTTTTTTTATATAAAATCTATCCGCGAGAGGCTCTCATGAGAAAATTCGAACCCATAAAACGAACCTCGGTACCCGCCCTGGATCAGGTATTAGGTCAACCTTTTCCAGTGCTCGATGACGGCTTCGTTCGCGTCGTCGATTATATGGGCGGCGATGAATCGATCGTTCAAGCCGCCCGCGTTTCTTACGGCAGAGGAACGAAAAAAGTCCATGAAGATCGCGGGCTCATCCGCTATCTCATGCGCCACCATCATACCACTCCCTTCGAAATGTGCGAAATCAAACTGCATGTGCGCGTCCCCATGGACTGCTGGCGCCAATGGATCCGCCACCGCACCGCCAACGTCAACGAATACTCCACCCGCTATTCTGTCGCCATCGATTCCGCCCAACATACGCCGCCCGACCAATGGCGCCTCCAAGCCCAAGCCAACCGCCAAGGCAGCAAGGGAAACCTCCCCCCTGATGAAGGCGAGAAACTCTCCCAACGGGAAGACGAACTCATCCGCCACGCCCACCAGGTCTACCAAAACCGTCTCGACGCCTCGGTCGCCCGTGAACAAGCCCGTAAAGACCTCCCTCTATCCACTTACACCGAAGCCTACTGGAAAATCGACCTCCACAACCTGCTTCACTTCCTTGATCTTCGCATGGAAGAACATGCCCAGTTCGAAATTCGCCAATACGCCCGCACCATCGGCGAGAAAATCGTTCAACCTTGGTGCCCCATCACCTGGGAAGCGTTTCTAGACTACCGTTACCACGGCACGACCTACTCCCGCCTCGAAAGCCTCATCCTCCAAGCCTTAATCCAACATGATCCCGAAAAAGCGCGTCAACTCGCAGAACAATTCGGTTGGCTTAACTACACTTCAGAAGGCAAACTAAAACGAAATCGTGAACGCCAAGAACTGGAAGAAAAATGCCTCGCCTTGGGACTCACTCCCCCTTGGCTGTCATAACTCATTATAGGACTCATCGTGACTTTATTCTTCGAAATCACAGGTATCGTCTTCCCCGTCTTTCTCATCATGGCTATTGGCTACGGCCTCCGGCGCATCCAATTCCTCGATGCTCTCTTTATACAACAAGCCAATCGCTTGGTCTTTCACATTTGCCTCCCCCTGCTCTTGGTCTATAAAATCGGCACCTCCGATTTTGGCGCCAATTTCAACCTCTATTTACTGCTCACCTCCTATCTCACCATCACCACAATTATGGCGATCTCCTACGCCTATGCCCATTGGCGGGGCTATCCTCCCAATCAAAGCGGCGTTTTTTGCCAAGGTTCCTTCCGCGCCAATATGGCCATCGTTGGCCTTGCAATTATATTCAACGCCTACGGCAACGAAGGCCTCACCCGCGCGGGGATTCTCATGGGACTCATTGTCCCTTTCTTGAATTTCTTCTCTGTGCTCATCCTCCTCTTCCCTCATGCACGCCAAGAACAATTTCATCCCCTGACCTACCTCAAGCAAATCCTCCTCAATCCGCTTATCATTGGTTCGCTGATCGGCATTGCCTGGAGCCTGCTCGAAATCCCACTCCCCCAGGTGCTCGACCGCACCTTGGACATTTTCACCAGCATGACCCTGCCCCTCGCCCTCTTATGTATTGGTGCGGGATTCACGTTCCAGCGCCTCCAGGGTGATCTATGGCAAATCAGTACAGCGGTTTTCTTCAAAAACATCCTCCTGCCCTGCATCGCCGCTCTCTATTTCATCCTTTTTCACGTTCATAACCTGGATTTCGCCATCGGTGTCCTCTTGCTGGGCAGCCCTACCGCTGCCGCCTCGTATATCATGGCTTCACAAATGAAGGGCGATTCCGAACTGGCCGGGGCTATCATCGTTCTCTCCACCTTGCTTTCTATTCTCACCTATTCTCTCATCCTCGCCGCCTTGGCCTTATTCTCCATCCCTTAGAAGAAAACAAGAGCGCGTTCTTCTTCTCTGAACTTATCAACCCATTTTATTTATGATTGAATAACGTAACAGACTCAAGCCAGGGGAGGCTACTCATGCAATCCAATTTCATAAACCGCCGTACCTTTGGGCGTCTTAGCGCCGCCCTGGGCTTAACCGCCGCCTCGACACGTGTACTCGGCGCCAATGAAACCATTTCGCTTGGACTGATTGGCTGCAGCAATCGCGCCCAAGGCCTCGTACGCACCTTCCTGAAATGCGGTGCCGAGTTCCGCGCCGCGTGTGATGTGGATCAAAAACGCTTAGAACGGGGACGCCATCTCTGCGGCATCGATGAAGACGCTTGCTATAAGGATTATCGCAAACTTTTGGAACGTAAGGATCTGGACGCCGTACTCATCGCCACGCCCCCGCATTGGCACCCGCTTCCGTTCGTGGATGCCTGCAAGGCTGGACTCGATATCTATTGTGAAAAACCGCTGGGCGTGACGATTTATGAAGGCCAACAAATGGTGAAAGCCGCCCGTCAATATGATCGTATCACCCAATGCGGCACCCAATCGCACTCCGCCCCCTATTACCACGAAGCCATCCAGCGCCTCCACGAAGGCGAAATAGGCCGTATCTTCAAAGCCAAAAGTTGGAGCCTGCGCAATAACGATCCCGCCGGTATGGGCCCCGCGAAAATCACCGATCCTCCCCCTGAACTGGATTGGGACTTCTGGCTTGGCCCCTTACCCGAACGTGATTATTTCCCCCAGCGCTGCCATGGCGGCTTTCGCTGGTTTTGGGATACCGACGGCGGTTGGATGACCGATTGGGGCGTGCATCAGTTCGACATCATCCAATGGGGCATTCAGCAATACGCCCCCTTGGCCGTCTCGGCCGAAGGCGGTAAGTTCTTCTTCACCGATTGCTCCGAAACTCCCGACTCCTTCGACGCTGTCTTTCGCTTCAAAGACTGCCTAGTACAGTTCACCGTCCGCTCTTGGAACGCGCATTCGCCATCCCATGAACCGAAGCAGCCCACCTGGGATGGCTATGGCATCGAGTTTTATGGCGAGAAAGGCACCATGTTCATCGACCGCGACCGCTACATCATCTGGCCGGAAAAAGGCAAGTTCGGCGAAGGCGTCGAGGCCGCAGAAGTCTCCGGCGACTATACCACCATGGGCACCAACCACGTCACCGAATTCTTGGATAACATCAAAACCCGCAACCGCTGTGCCTGCGATGTGGAAGTCTGCCACTTCGCCAGCAGTACATGCCACCTTGGCAACATCGCCTTCCGTTCGGGGGAACGCATTGTGTGGGATCAGGAAAACGAGCGGATTACGAACCACCCCGAACTAAACTCCTGGCTCAAACGCCCCTATCGCGAACCCTGGACGTTGGAAGTGTGAATTTGACCAGAACAGACTATGTCAAGTAAAAAATCGTCGTTCGTTTAAGCAGGGATTTTTATGTTACGTAATTAGGTTTATCTCATCGGTTGGCTCGGATGAAAAAGAAACATTCGAATCTAAGAGGAAAAGAAATATGGTTAAAAAAAGATTATGTTATTAATTGCTTTCATTTTTTCACCTTTAACCACTGTTCAAATTTTGGGGGACAGTATATTATATCATTCAGGATCAAGCACAAAATCCACCTTGAGACTCTTCTTGCGCTGCATAAATCCGGTATCCACAATGTGTTTATCCTCTTGATACTCTGGCGCGCTGGCCTTGAGCAAATGCTCTTCGCTGTGAATCATGAATTCATAGTAACCATTTTCATCCGTCCGGGCTTCTGCATAAGGCGGCTGATTTAAGTAATACGCAACCACTTTGGCATTCGTAACGGGTTTTAATGTCTCCGCATCACGCACCACCCCCTTGCACTGTACTTGCGGTTGCTTTCCCTCGACTTTTCGTTCTCCGCCATTCCCCACTTTCAGGGTTACTGGACTAAATTCGGCCCCAATCTTGATCCGTCCCGCTCCTTCACCAAGTTTCCCTTGCACCTTTTGCTTCAACATCTCTTTTTCATGATTCAAAGAAGCGGGTGCATGAATTTGCCCCATATTCGATTCTGCATCGACGATTCCATTGAAACCTTTGGGCAGGTGAATTCGAGTCGCACCAAAAGAAAAATTCCCAACCAACGTCACATCCTCGTTCAATCCCTGGATAGAACTTTGACTGAATTTCACCTCCAATTTCAAATCCCCATCATAATCCTCAATCGTCAAACCGCCGTACTCCACATAATAATCTCCATCTCCCGTGTGATGATCAATATCGAGAGAACCAAACTTATTTTGGATCTTCGCATTTCCCCGCACGTTTTTTAATTGCACTGAACCAAATTCATTTTTACAAATTATATCCGTATCAATATCGTTCAAGAGAATATCCCCAAAGTTATTATCAATATCTAAAGCCGAGAGATTTTCCGGGATTCGCAGTTTAATCTTATACACGCGCACGTCTCCCATTTCATGCTCCTTGTTAGTCACCCGCGGGACGCCGATCCGATACACCTCTTTCGTATCCTCGAAATCCACTTTCATCGTCTCTAAGATTTCTTTGGCTCTGTCTTCATTCCCCGCTCCCGCGATCATTTCAATCGAAGCATGAATTTCATCGGTCACCTTCCCCGGAACCACAGCAATTTCAGAATAGGTCCCGTATAATTGCAGCGGCTTCTCCCCTTCAACCTTCCATGTTTGTTCCACCACCTGCGATTCCTTCACCCCCGTAAATTCATTAAAAAATCGATCAAAAAATGGAATCGGGGGCATCTCGAAATCTAACGCCAGTTGAGACGGCTGCATATGAAAAGCATCAAAATTCTCTTCCATTTTCTCCATTTGCTTCTCGAGCAATTGCCGTTGTTTTTCAAATTGTTTCTCACTTTGCTCTAACAAATGATTAATATCCTGAGCCCTGCCTTCACCCGCCATCGCCAAACTGAAACAAAAGAACCCTGCGATCATTTTCATAATCTTTGAACGTAACATGTTCACGACTCCTTCCACTTTTTTATCTCTCTATTCCCTGACTCAAAATGATTCGCCATCCCCATTTACCCTCTCTCCTCGATCCATAGAGGGCTGTTCCCCTTCTTTTAACGCCTGACACAAAGATTCCAGAGTTTCCACATTCTGATAAATCGCGCGGCAAAACCCCCGTTGAGTCACTGGATCGCCTTGAGTTTCCCGATAATACTTTTGGATCATTTCCGAGGTATAGCGAACCTGCTCAATGGGATAACGCCACACCTCGGGCGCAGAGACGAGGGATTGATCCGCCTTCTCTTCCAAAATGCTTTCCAACTGATCCAGCAATTCATTTTGGGCAGTCACCAGCGCGCTAAACGTCCTATCAGGATCAACCGCCTCTGAACTTAACCGTACGTGTTGGCCGATCCATAATCCGCTGAGAAACACCACAAACAACACCATCGCTCCCGCGGCCAAGGCCCGCAAACGAAACATCCACCGTACGGCCTCTTTCTTCGCCCCCGCTTTCTCCTCCACAATCCGGCCGGGAAGCCCATCCGGCATCACCGGCCGGGGGAGATTCTGCAAAAAAACGTACTGGTTTTGTATCTCTTCGACTTGCGTACGACAGGCATCACACTCCACCACATGAGCCACGATGGCTGCTTGCTCTTCGGTAGTCAATGCATCCTCGCGTCCCTCTAGGGCCTCAACATAGAGAAACAATTTTTCTGGATCACAACGGTTGATCTTCATGATTCCATCTCTCTCAAAAACCCATCCGTTTCAACTTCTCTCGTAGTTCACGTTCCGCTCGAAACGCCAGGTTTTTTACCGTACCTTCCGGTTTGTTCATCACCTTAGAAATTTCTTTATATTTCATCCCCTCGAAGAAGCGCAATATCAACACACTCCTTTTCTCTAAATCCAAACGCTGCAGCAAGCGCTCCACCGCTCGCTCCCGCTCTCTCGCATCGAGCCTCTCACCGATGGGCTCTTCCTCATCGGCCAGCCACTCCTCCGGCTTCAACCCCAAAGGTGAAACAAATCGCCGTACTTTCCGCCACCGCAACAGCGAAATCGCCTTCCGCCGCGCAATGGTAAAGAGGAAGGGACGAAGCGAAACATCCGTCTTTAAACTCGCCCGATGTTTATACACCTGCCAAAAGGTTTCCTGAGCCAAATCTTCTGCATCCTCGCCATTCCCCACCATCCGTTTCAAAAAAGCATACAACGAAGGCGAATGATGCGCGACAATCAAAGCAAACGCCCGCTCGCTCCCTTCTTTGACTTGTTTGATCCACTCTTGCTCTTCCATCGCAGCATACGTTAAAGGTTGTTTGCTTGTCATTTCCACATTCCGTCAACCCGATTCACTCTTAGAATTCGCTTCCTATCGAAAAAAGTTTCATTTTCTTTTTGAAATTGACGAAACTACGGAAAATATGAAAATATCTCTAATTTCCCTATATAAATGATAAACTTTTCATTCTGTGATATCATTACAATACATCCTTTGTTTCATGGGAGCCTTATCCTTGCGAGTCACGAACCTCTTTAACCTACTACCTATCGTTTTGCTCTCCTTCTCTGCGTGGAGCGCAGATCAAGACATCGTGATCAACGAGATCATGTATCACCCCCACGTGGATTGTTCCTATACCGAATTCATTGAGTTGACGAACAAAGGAGATCAACCGGTTGACCTAGGCGGCTGGTTTGTTTCAGACGGAGTCTTGCTTACCCTTCCTGATGAAGTAATCCTCGAACCGGGTGACTATTGTCTATTCGTCCGCGATCCTGAGGCCTTTCGCCAAGAATACCCGGATGTCGAAGCCCCTATCATCGGTCCCTATGAACGCAAACTCTCCAACAGCGGCGAACGGCTGGCCATTATGAACCGCGAGCGAGAAATCATCGACGAATTCACCTGGGACGATGCCTATCCCTGGCCTGTGGCTGCCGATGGCATGGGAGCCTCACTCGAATTAATCCATCCCAGCCTCGACAACTCCCAACCGGGCTATTGGCGTCCCGCCGAAGGAGTCCGCTATGTAGACGAGACTCCCTACATCCGCTTTGACCGTCTAGATACTCACGCTACTCCAGGCCAGCGCAATTCCGTATACAGCGAAGAAATCCCTCCCAACCTACAAGACATCCGCCATGATCCCCATGCCCCTGAAAGCGGCGAAGAAGTCTTCGTCGCCGCTACCATTGAACACCCTTCGCAACTGGATTCCATCATTCTTCAATACCAAATCGTCCATCCTGGACACTACATACGCCTAACCGACAAAGAATACTCTACCAACTGGACAGATATTTCCATGCACGATTCCGGTGAGTTTCCTGACGCCCATGCAAACGACGGAATCTTCACCGCCTCCATTCCCGCCCAAGACCACCGCGACTTAGTCCGCTACAAAATTACGGCCCTAAACAAAAACGGGGCTTCCGTTACCGCCCCCCATCCCACCGATCCCTCCCCCAATTTTGCCTACTTTGTCTACGATGGGGTTCCCCCCTACCGCGTAACCAAACCCGAAGAACGCATCCATACCCAATTGACCGAGGTCCCCGTCTATCACCTCCTCGCGGATGCTGACGATATCCGTGAGTGCGAAAATGTCCAAACCAACAAAACCACCCGCAACTACTTCCAATGGTATGGAACCTTCTACTACAACGGCGAGGTCTACGACCACATCCGCTACCGCCTGCGCGGCGGCGTCTGGCGCTATACCTTCAATAAACGCATGTGGAAAATCCGCCTCAACAAAGGCGCTTATTTTCGCGGCCACAACAACGATGGCACCCCCTATGATCCTCCCCGCCGTACCCTCAACTTAAACTCCCTCTCCCAAAATATGCAAATTAACGATCCCCACCGTGGCGAACTAGGCCTCTTCGAAACCGCAGGCTTTTGGCTTTTTGGTCGGGTGGGCTGCGGAACCTTCGACACCACTTGGGTACATTACCGCATTATCGATGATGAAAGCGAAGAAGGAGAAGACCAGTTCTCCGGCGATTTTTACGGCCTTTACCTCAACATCGAACAAGCCGACGACCGCTACATCGAAAACCACGATTATCCAGAAAATTCCAGCCTCTATAAAATGCACCGCGGCTGGACCGGCACCGATAAAATTTGGGAAAAAGAAACTAACAACTGCGATCCCCCCGACGATTCCGACCTCGTCGAATTCTACCAAGGCTATAACCGCCGCGATGGCGATCAATACCTCCAACAACACCTCAACATCGAAAAATATCTCTCCTACCGCTGTATTGTCGAAGCCATCCATCATTACGATATCTACGCCGAAAAGAATTATTACTACCTGCGTAATGGCGCCAATAATCTATGGGAAGTCATCCCCTGGGATCTGGATATCACCTTCGGCTCGGACCATGGCGATGGCAACGAACCCTTCCGCGATAAACTCATCGGCAATCTCGCCGCCAACCCCAACGTCGACAAAGAATACACCATGGAATTCCGCAACCGCCTGCGCGAAGTGGTTCAACTCCTCTATAACGAAGAAGTCTTCTTCCCTGTCCTCGATCAGTGGAAAGCGTTAATCGACGAAATCGCCGCCGCAGACTTAGACCGCTGGGATCTCTACCAACCTCCCGATGCCCCTCCCCACAAAAGCCGCTACAAACCACTTGATGTACGCCTCCAAGAAATGAAAGACTGGATCAAACAGCGGATTTACGAAGATTACACGGATAACAATAATGGCCCCAAAAATTTCGTTCCCGCTCTGGTTAACATGGCCGCCGACGACCAGATCCCCCATCCGCCTTCCATCATAACCCCACAATCACAAACAAACTTCACCCCCGCAAACTCTTTGCGCCTCGAAAGCTCTCCCTTTGAAGACCCCAACCCCGACGATCTCCACATGGCCTCTCGCTGGATCATTACTCGCGAAGATCATTTCGAAATCCAGCCCGACTGGGATAGCCGTCCCACTCAGCAAGAACGAACCTCCATCTCTGTCCCCCTGCAACAATTTGAACCGGGCTATGCCTATCGCGCACGGGTGAAATACCAAGACCAAACCGGACGCTGGAGCGAATGGTCTAAACCTGTTTCTTTTGTTCTTCGAAAACCCGTTTCTGTCCAAGAATGGAATATACATTGAGATTTTATTTCGTGCTTAAATTATGGTTCTAATCGAAACTTTCTGATCTTTAACTTGATAAGCGAAAAAAAAGTTGTCATAATTCGGTAGGATGGTATATAGTAGGTTGTGATTTCTTGGTTTCCCTTTTGGGGTACTTAGTTGATTTTTTCCGATTTTTTAGAGGAGCATCGGAATTCGGCGAGTGCCCCAAAATATCAAACCATAGCGAAGCAATCTGTATTTGCATTCGGATTGCTCGATTTTGTTTATATATACTGGATTCACTCCTTGCTAAAGAAAGCATGGTTGCTTTTTCGAGGATTGGGATTTTAACCAATTAGGTTGTATTCTCCGCCTGGAAGAGAAGAATTGGGCTTATAACCCACTGAATTTTGTTGTTTTATTAATTGACAAAATTCAACCTTGTGATATACTACTTTACGTCCTATTGTGTGTGGGAAATACGTGCTTTGTCACGCTTCTTTTAATTCGCTGATTTAGAGAATAAACAAGTTTCATTGTTGTACTTAAGTTTTGCGCAGGGAACCCATTTGTTTTGAAATGAAAGTAAAAACGAATACTAAACAAACATACTTTTCAAACTCCGAACCATTTTATAAAGATATCTATTTTCTTCCTCTCCTCTTTTTAATTTGTGCCGATTTATGCGTCTTTATCTTTTCTTTCGCCATGGGATACGTGGTGCGCTTCCATACCAACCTTTATTACTTGTTTCCACCTCCTACACCACCCTATATCCCAGAATTTGCTCCCTATTTTAAACTCTCCCTCCTCATCGCCGCCTTCGGGCTATTCGTCTTCGAACGCTTCGGACTTTATGAAAAGCGAGTAGGCTTAGACCGTAACGTCCATATCGCCTCCCTGATCCTCGCCATCTTGGTCACCTACATCTTTATCATGGCGCTCTTGTTTAACTACCGTGGCTACACCTTTTCTCGATTAACCATCGGGCTTGCAATTCCTATGACCTGCTTCGGTGTCATTTTTGCCCATGCCCTTTTGAAAAAAACCCAATTTTTCATGATCCGCAAAGGGATTATGTTTTTCAAAACCATCCTCATTGGTCCCGAATTGGAATGTCAGCGTATTAATCTTAAATTGCAAGAACACCATGGTTCGAAATTCCAAGTGTTAGGATATGTTAACACCCATACCGAGGACGGCGCCATGCAACAACAACCTCTCATGCCCTGCTTAGGTAATAAAGAACAATTGGACAATATATTGCAGAAAGAACCTGTAGACAATGTAATCATCGCCATGCCCGCTAATAATGAACTCGAAATTGTGAATATCATGAAAACATGCCTCAATAATCACGTTACCTTTCGCGTGATCCCCAACTTGTATGACATCCTTACCCAACGCATCCATGGTAACGAAATCGAAGCCATTCCCACCGTCGCTTTTGGAGAAACACCTCTCTGCATCAACAATACCGGCTTCTTAGCCAAGCGTTTTATGGATATTATCGTCTCTAGCGTCGCCTTAATCCTCTCTTTCCCCCTTATGCTGTTTATCGCTCTTTTAATCAAGTTCGACTCCAAAGGCAGCATTTTCTATGTGCAAGAACGTATCGGGAACGATGGCCGGCGCTTCAAAATGCTAAAATTCCGCTCGATGGTCGATGAAGCCGAACGAGATACCGGCCCCACCTGGGCAACCTCCAAAGATCCCCGTACCACCTACATTGGACGGTTTTTACGCAAATACAACTTGGATGAACTCCCCCAATTCCTAAACGTCCTCCGCGGCGATATGAGCCTGGTCGGCCCTCGCCCCGAACGTCCCTATTTTGTCAACAAATTCAAAGAAGAAATTCCCTACTACACCCGCCGCCATATGGTCAAAACCGGGATTACGGGTTGGGCACAAGTCAACGGATGGCGTGGTGACACTTCCGTCATGGAACGCACCAAGTATGATTTATATTATATCAAAAATTGGTCTCTGCTTCTGGATTTGAAAATCATCATCAAAACCTTGATCTCATTCAAAAACGCCTATTAGAATGATAATACGCTTTTATCCCATGATTTTATGAGAATTCGTCTCTTTTGTTCTATCCTTTTCCCTTTATGTCTTGTGGCATGCTCCGAAAATCGGGATACTCTCCTAGCAAAAGCCACAACCCATCTCCAAAACCAAAGGATTGACGAAGCCCAAAATATCTATCATCGTTTATATCAACAGGATCCCTGGAACCCAGAGATTATCCATGGACTTATGTCCACCACCCGCATCAAGAACGCAACCCAGGACTATCTCCATTGGTGCCACAAAATGATCCAATTGCGACCCTGGAACCGAGAGGCCAACATCACCGTCGCCCAGGATCTCGCCAAACAAGGCAAAAAAAAAGACGCAGCTCTACGACTGCTTCTCGCTTATGAAGAATCTTTTTTCAAGAACGATAAAAAAGAAGTCGAGCGTTTACTTCTACAAATATCAAGTTCAGAAACACAGGATGATACAATAAATGCCCCTCACCACCACCCGACTCACACCCCAAGCAGCCCTTGAATTATTCCAAGAAGACCTGATGTCTCTTGGCGAACGCGCCCACCAAATGCGCTTGCAAACCACCGATCCCCTCTCCGTCACCTATGTCGTTGATCGCAATATAAATTATTCCAACATCTGCTCCGCCCATTGCGATTTCTGCGCTTTTTACCGCAACCTCAAAGATACAGAAGGCTATGTCCTCCCCAATGAGGAAATCTACCGTAAAATTGACGAACTCATCCAAACGGGAGGCACCCAAGTTCTACTTCAAGGCGGCCTGCACCCTAAATTACCCCTCTCCTACTACTGCGAACTTTTACAAGGCATTAAGCAGCGTTTTGAGATCGATCTGCATGCCTTCTCCGCACCCGAAATCTTTCACTTTACCAAAGTAACAAAAATGCCCATCGCCCACCTCCTGAGCCAATTGCAAGAAGCGGGGCTAGACACCATCCCCGGCGGCGGAGCCGAAATTCTCAGCGATCGAGTTCGCAAAAAAATCACCCGGGGCAAATGCCTCACTCACGAATGGCTCGCCGTCCACGATGAAGCCCATCGACTCGGCATGCGCACCACCGCCACCATGATGTTCGGCCATATCGAAACCTTAGACGAACGTATCGAACACCTCGAACACATTCGCTCCCTCCAAGACCGCACCGGCGGCTTTACCGCCTTCATCCCCTGGACCTTCCAAGGCCATAACACCCAAATGGAAGAAGTCCCTGAAGTGGGCTCCGTGGAATATCTAAAAACCCTGGCCATCTCACGCCTTTACTTGGACAACGTCCCCAACCTGCAAGCCTCCTTCATCACCCAAGGCAAACACGTGGGACAAATGTCCCTCTTCTTTGGCGCCAACGATATGGGAGGAACCATGATGGAAGAAAACGTCGTTGCCGCGACCGGCTCCCATCATTGCAGCAACGAAAATGAAGTACGCAAAATCATCGAAGATGCTGGCTTTTCTCCTCGTAAACGCAACACTCTTTATCAATATTTGAATTAATCATTTATTTACCATAACAACTGTTCACTTATTTTCTATCACACAAACCCGTATCGCAATATCCATCCAATTTTCTTTCTTTTCTCTCCCTCTCAAAAAAATATAAAAAGAAAGTTAATACTTTCGCTTTACAGACCTATAAAACAACAAACTTCCTCTCTTATAATAAGTTCAAATTGGGGGGTGGTACTTCCCCTTCACTTTAACTTTCATAACATGTTTTGCTATTATTAGGTGAATCTTTGTCCAAATTGGTTGAACTTGTATGGCTGTGCAAATGAACCGTTTTCATAAACGGTATGAAAAAATTCAAGTAGAAGAAGGGAGAAAAGTATGAGTTTGAATCTCGCAAGTCTAGTGGCAATCACAAGTGTATTTGGTTTGGGGATGACGTTGGCGTTGCTCGGCAGTGTGAAACTACGCTTGACAGAACAGTTGGGAATCGATGACGCACAATTCGGAAAACTGTTTTCAGTGTTTAATTTCAGTAATTTCGTTTTCGTCCTTGTCGCAGGGGTTGTCTGCGATGTTCTCGGTTATAAAACCATCGCGATCATCGGTTACCTTGCTGGCGCCATTTCATTCTTCATTTTTGGCCAAGCCAAAAATTACGGAATGGCCATTATGGCCTGTCTTTTACTCGGGATCGGCGGTATGTTCATGAACACCGCCGGGAATGTACTCCTCGGGGATTCCACCATCCTCTTCGAAGACCCCTCGCGTTCTAACAACCTCGGAAATGTCTTCTTTGGCCTTGGTGCTTTCTTAACCCCGATGATCATTACCTACTTGTGCAAAAAGATGCAACTTGGCGGGGCCATGACCGTATTGGCCATTATTATTGTTTTCCCACTTATCTTTGCCTTAACCGCGGCGTTTCCCGAAGCTCCGGAAGGTTTTAGCTTCGGTGTAGCGACCACCCTCCTCGGCCAAACCCAGGTTATCTTTTGTGCCCTAACTCTCCTGTGCTATGTCGCTTTGGAAGTCTCCATGGGCGGATGGATCACCACTTACATGACTTATTTGGGTGCAGAAGAAGCCAAAGCCTCCCAAGTGCTTTCTTACTTCTGGGTCTGCATCATGATTGGCCGTCTGGTTACCGCCCTGGTCGTTGGCGAATATCTTTTCGAAATCGGTATCCATGGTGCCTGGTACATTCTCTTCTTGGCCATTGTTGCCTCCGTTGTTCTCTTCTCCATGACCAAAATTAGCAGCATCGGATCCGCAACCATCGCAATTATCATTACCGGTTTAGCCTTCGCACCCATATTCCCCACCACCATCGGCTTGCTCTTTACTCGTACAGACCAGGCCTTTTGGGGAACCGGCTTCAGCCTGATCTTCGCCGTTGGTTTGCTCGGCGCCATTTTTGTTCCTGCTTGGATGGGTTCCATCTCTCGTGGAAAAACCATCAAAGCCAGTATGGGCGTAGCCGGGGGTACAGCGGTCATTCTCTGTGTGATCGCTTTATTGATGGGCTTTCTCTTACCTGCTCCTCTCTAAACCAAACCATCTACTATTAAAATGTAAAATAGAGGGCGTGGATCATACCACGCCCTTTTTATCTTCACCCGATTGCTTTCTGTTGATTTCTCCACAAAATGAAGTAACACTTCAACCAGTACATTTTTTTTAAGGATAATGGCCCCTTGCTAGGATTCTTTATCACCGGAACCGATACAGAAATCGGCAAGACATTAATAACATCCTTTCTTACCTTAGGTTTGCGGCAAGAAGGAATAAACACTTGCCCGATCAAACCCCTCGCCACCGGTGCACTTCAAATCGATGGCGAAGCCGTCTCGGAAGACGCCCAAGTCTACCAACGGCTATGTGGTCTATCCGAACCGCTCAAAACCCTCAACCCCTTTTGTCTCGATTATCCCGCCTCCCCCCATTTCTCCGCCCAGATACAGCAAATCCCCATCGATATGCAAAAAATCCATGACTCCATCCTCTCACTTTCGCAGCGTTATCAAGCCCTTCTCATCGAAGGGATTGGCGGCTGGATGGTGCCTATTCATGAAAACTATTTCGTCGCCGACTGGGCTTGCGACTTAAAACTTCCAGTGCTCGTGGTCTCGGCCAATAAACTGGGAACCTTGAACCACACCCTATTAACTCTCGAATCCATCCGCGCCAAAAATCTCGAACCGGCCGGCGTCATTTTTACTCATCTCACCCCCGGCCCCCATTCTCCGGTACAAAAAAATAATACCCAAACCATTGAACGCTTGGGACATGTACCCATCTTGGGCAGCGTCCCTTACTTGTCTAACATACGCGAACAAAAACCCGAAATTATTTACGAAAGGATCAAGGATTCATTCCTATGGAACCGAATCAAAAACATCCTCTTCCACCCGAAGAAATCCAACGCTTGAAACAGTGGGACAAACAACACGTTTGGCACCCCTTCACTCAAATGTACGAATACGACAAATTCCCCCCTTTGATCATCTCCCATGCCGAAGGCGTATATCTCTATGACATCGACGGCAATCAATATCTCGACGGCAATTCATCGCTGTGGGTGAATCTTCATGGACATAATCGCCCGGAAATCAACCATGCCATCGTGGATCAAATGCAGCAAATCTCGCACTCCACCATGCTGGGACAAGGAAATATTCCCGCCACCAAACTGGCCAAACGCTTAGTTGACCTCACTCCCCCGGGCTTGGAAAAAGTGTTTTATTCCGATAATGGATCAACCGCCAACGAAGTCGCTTTAAAAATGGCCTTTCAATACTGGCACCAGCTCGATCCCCCTCACCCCGAACGCAAAACCTTCCTCTCCATCCAAAACGCCTATCATGGCGACACCATCGGCAGCGTCAGCCTGGGTGGGATTGACCTCTTTCATGGCATTTTTGG
>CAYQOX010000028.1:0-3746 GCA_964419335.1 uncultured bacterium
GGTAGAATTCAGCTTACTAATACAGCATATAATCTTGAACGGAGGTTTCGGGAGGGCGATTTGGATTGAATGGGATTGTGCTCAATGGAAAAATGGATCGATTTGGTATAAAAAGGATATATTTTTTCAGGGATTTATGGTATTTTAAGTTGTTCACAATGTGGCCATGATCCCTATTGGGGGGATGGAAAATATTATTGTTTTTAGGAGGTTTTTATGAATCGTTGGATTATGAGTTTTTATTTAGTTTGTTTAGGAGTCTTTTTGGTTTTCTCTGGTTATGGTCAACCGGCGCAGCCCTTCACACCGGGGAATTTAGTCTTGGTGGATGCAGGAAATGACCGGTTGATTGAAGTAGAACTGAACTTGGAAGGCTTGGAAGCTGGAGATTATGGAGATGCGGAAGTGGTGCAAGAAGTGGAATGGCCCTTGGGTGACACAAGCCGGCGACGACCTTTGGGGATGGCTTTTGATTCCAATGGTACGGCTTATGTAGGGATCACAGGGGTTCCAACTTCAGCCACTGAGGAAGAGGAGTTTCCAGAAGGGCGAGGAGAAATTCTACGAATTCTGCCGGATGGGAGCATTGATTTTACTGTGCTTTCAGAAGAAGTAACCAAAGGGACATGGGTAAGTAGTTTTGATGCGAATGAAGTGTTTGTGATGAGTAATGAGCCACCTTCTGATCCTTCGCCGTCCCATAGTTTTCGATTTCGTTATTCTGGCGATGAGATTGTCGATACGACTTTATTTAATGTAAGTGAAGCGGTAAAAGACAATGGCAGTTTATCTAGCGGGAAAGCGCTTGTGCTACCTGATGGGCGGGTGATGATACCCAGTGAAATCGAGAATGTGATACGTATCTATGAATCCAGCGGGGGAGATCCGGTGGATCAGATCGAGACAGAAAAAGCGTATCGTTCCTTAGCCTATTTGGAAGATTCGGATGAGTTGCTTGCGATACCGGGAACAAGTTATGTGGATCGGCTCGATATGGAAGGAAATATTTTGGGAACATTTGAGTTTTCAATGGATGGTTTAGGCGGAGTGTGGAATTTTACGCTTATACCGGATGGAAGTGAACGGTTTATAGCAACCAACCATAATGGGCCTGCTGATAGTAATGGGATTGTTTTTGTTTATGATTCAACCCGTTTAGAAGAATTACCGCTTCCAACTGAATTGACCATTGTGGGATTGGATAGTCCTGCAAATAACCTGTTTGATCATGCGATTGTGCCTGAACCTACTGAGGTGGGGGATTGGTCGATTCATTAAAAAGAATGAGAGTCGAAGGGGCTGGTTGGTTATTTAAAAACGGCCAGCCTTTTTTTTAATAGTTTGAGGGAAGAACGGATAGATGATGGTATGGCGTTGTGGAGGGCTGTTTTAAGGCCCCCAGACATCGATATCGCCCAAGCTCATTAACCCATTGGTCATATCATAAGGGAAACCGTAATCCAGTTGTCGATTGGGGCCGTGAGAGCGGATGTGCCAAGCGAGCCCTCCGGGAACAGGGAGGTTGATGTTCGCTGAAGTTTGTCGGTCACCGCGGTAAGAATGCCAGTCGGAGCGAAACCAGGCTTCTTCGGATTCTTTTTCGACGTAATGGTAATACATGTACTGATTTGGATTTTCTTCAGAGACAGCGAAAATGTCGTAGGGGAGAGAGGATAAATAGGGGATGGGGGAAGTTAATCTGCGAAGTCGGGGGTATCCCCAACTGCTGGGGGGATAATGGTTATTATCCAAACGGTATTGTTCTAAGGCGTTGCCCTGGGCTTTGATATCGCCGTAGACACGGGCAACTTTAGCGCGGATTTGGGCGTTTAAGAAGTTGGGAACCGCGATGGCGGCGAGGATGCCAATGATGGCGACCACAATCAAGAGTTCGATGAGTGTAAAGGCTAGGCGGTGCTTTTTGAATTTAGTTCTTAATCCCCCTTGGGATTTAGGTTGAAAAACAAAGATAGTAAAAATCTGCATCACTCTCCCCCCATTTTTTTAGTTTCATATAGTCATTTAAAAGATCATCATAAAAGTAAGTATTTTTTTGTTCGATTCATTAGGATTGAAAAATGTCATAGGTCTCGTTATAGAATCATGTCATGCTTCCTATTCAACGTATCAAAAAGTCCTCAAATACAGGATGAACCCATTTGAATTCGATTTATTCTTTCATATTTCCATACCTTATGTCAATCGATTTTTTATAAAAAAGCCATTATTTGCAGGCTCATAAATGTGGGGGCTGAATGGTTTTATGCAATCGGTAGGGCTTTCGGAGATGTCCGGGTAATATTCCGCTCACCTTGTTTGAAACAGTAATGATTTGTAATTTTTAGAGTGAGAGTTTGTTAACCTAATTATAGATTTGAGGAAATACGTCCAATGGAAAAATTCACAGAACAACAAATCTCGAAAATGATCATCGATCGGTATCATCAGAAGCTTCTCTATTCTCTGGAATCGGATGTGCTCTTTGTTGGGGCGGGCCCTGCAGGATTGACGGGAGCCTATTTTGCGGCGAAATCCGGATATAACGTGGTTCTCTTAGAAAAACGTTTATCCACGGGTGGTGGTATATGGGGGGGCGGAATGGCGATGAATGAAGTTGTGGTGCAGGAGAGCGCTATCCCGGTGCTTGAAGAGTTTTCTATTCGTTATTTTTCTCAAGAGCATGGGTTGTATTCGCTAGATGCCATGGAGTTGGCGGCTGGTTTGACAGCGAAGGCGATTCAAGCCGGGGTGACGATTTTAAACCTTACGTATGCGGAGGATGTATGTATACACGAAAATCGGGTTACCGGGGTGGTTGCGAATCGGACAACGGTAGGAACCTCTTTTCCGATTGATCCTATTACTTTTACAACCCGCGCGGTTGTGGATGTCACTGGTCATGAATCGGTTGTGGTTTCATTATTGCGGAAACGAAATTTGATTGATCCTAATATTATTAAGGAGACGCTGTCCGAAGGTCCGATGGATGCTTATTCTGGAGAACAATTTGTAGTTGAGAATGTGAAAGAGGTTTACCCCGGTCTTTGGATCAGCGGAATGAATGTATGTGCAACCTTGGGAGGACCCAGGATGGGGCCTATTTTTGGCGGAATGATCCAATCGGGCAAACGGGTTGCGGAAAACATTATGCAAAGTTTACAACAGCCAAAATAAGGCGAAGGATGCGATGTGAAAGCGCATCCAGCCTTTGATTGGCACCGTTGTTGTCCGCCTCCGGGAGTGATTAGTTCCCGGAGAGCGGGCAGGTTCCTGTCGGGCAACTGGACCCCCCACTATCTTGGTGAGTCCCGCCATCGACTGCGAAGGTAGAGAAGATTTTTTTCGTATCATTGGAGCCACAGTTTTCGCAGAGATGAGAATCTTGGGAGTCGACTTTTTCCAAAAAAGAGGTTACGTGGCCACACTGGTTGCATTGATATTCGAAGATAGGCATGTTGGTTTTCCTTTCCCATTGTTTTGGAGTAAGAGATTGTATTTCTCTTATAATATATAATAAAATTTTTATATAATCAATAGGGCAATAAGAGAATATGAAAAAACGTATGGATAGAGAATATAGGATAAGATCAATGAGACCTTAAAAATGGTCGACGCATGAGCACGGAGGGATCGATGGAGTGTTATAACGAAGTCGTTGATCTATTATAAACTTATAAGTTTTATGGATCATCACGAAAGTGAGTCCTTTTTTGGGAGAAAACGCCTTAAGAATGTGTTCTGCTTGC
>CAYQOX010000028.1:3846-62698 GCA_964419335.1 uncultured bacterium
TGATTGCCCTTTTTGCCGGTCCATTAGGATTAAAAAAAGTCATAGGTCTCGCTATAGAATCATGTTATGTTTTCTTTTACGATGTATCAAAAAGTACTCAAATACAGGATGAACCCAAAATAAGCAATTTGGATAAAGGAATTATGGCAGGGGAAGTCTTATTACAACGCTTGTATTTCTGGGCGACAGACAGTCGTATACAACCCATTATTGATTCCGCCGATACATATAAACGACATTGGGATGGAGTTGTGCGTTGGTTTCAAAGCAAGATTATTAACGGGTTGCTGGAAGGAATGAACAGTTTGATTCAAGCGGTCAAAGCCCGCTTACCAGGTTTTTGAAATGTAAAGAATTTCATCACCATGATTTATCTGATAGGAGCTGAATTAGAGTTCAACCACCTGAAGATTATTCTCTTTACCCACACCCAATAGCGAAGAAGCGAAAAATCCAATATATTTTCACAACATTCATGCGACGATAGACACACAAAGAGAAATGGGGGGATGAGTATTCACTCGTGATATCCCCCCATATGACATTATTGATTTTGAATACTAATACAGCATATAATCAAGCACGGATGTAGGACGTCCACCTTCAGACACCATTACGGCTTGCAGTTCCACGTTGGTTAAAGCTCGGTTGTAGAAGCGCACTTCATCGATCGCGCCTGGGAAATAATGATCGCTTCCCGATTGATGTCGACTACCAATACGGAAAAGTTGATCGGACACATCTTCGGAGGCCGCGGTATCCAATACAATCGATTCGCCATTATCGTTGGTACTGATAACCTCATCGAATAGTCCATCGACGTAATGTTGAATATCAACAACAAATTCTCCATCTTGGGGGAAGACCGAGGCGATGAAATGCCATTCATCATCGTTGACAATCATTTCTCCAATATTAAAGGTGCCTTGAATTTCTGTTCGTACCGCTCCAACCTGCCCATTACCTGCATTATCATTGACCCGTAGGTGATACTTTTGACCATCACCGGAAGATAACCCCCAACTGATAATCCCGTGAGTATTTGTTGCGGTAGTGCGTATCCACGCAGTAATGGTACGTGCTCCACTGCCTTCCATACCATACCAATTAGGAACATACAAATCACTCTCGCCGTCAAATTCTAAGGCCGTGCCTTTTATGCCTTCAATCCATGTCGGTGAACCGGTCCGCACTTCTGCATCATGTCCATTGCCGGAGATATCATTTACTGTCGTTCCACTCCCATCATCAAAAGTCCAGTGACCGATTAACCCCGAGGAAATATCTTGTGGATCTAGGATTTCATCTGGAAGTAGTCCTTTAGCCGAAATACTCGTATCTCCTTTAATTTCATTGCCATCCGCGAGTCCTTGAAATTCTCCTACTAAAGTAGGAGTGGTAGAATTTTCTGGGACTTGAACATCATAGGCCATTTCAGCTAAGCCTTGAAAATCAGAGATAGACCAGCTGATGGCTCCGTCACCCGTTGAAGAAGCAGTTCCTATAGAGGTTTCAACATTACTAATATCCCAGCCCACGGGAGGTACTTCACTAACGGTAATATCATCTGTTTCATTCTGAAAAATTTCGACCGTAACGGAGACGATATCACCAAAAGTGAGTTGACCTTCTCCGGCATAGTTGATCTCACGGAAGGCAGTGAATTGTACCGGTTCGATGTTGAGATTAGAGAATTCACCCATGGAGAGAGAACCATCTTCATGGGATGTAACTGCGAGTCCCACAAGGATTGGATCTTGTAGTTCGGAGATATCTTGTTGCGCGTGCATATACCATGTCCCATCAAAGCGTTCAAACCAACTTTGAATGATGTTGCCACGACGCCGTAATTCAATCACTCCAGTACCAGCATCATCATGATCGAGAGTAATGATGGTGCCGCCCGAGGTTTGTCCACCTCGTTCCGTTCGCCAGGTGGATTGTTGATCAAACATCGTTCGTGCAAAGGTGAAAAAGTTAGGAGAATCCGGACGAATATCTTGCCGGATCATTAACCCCGTCTTTACCGCTTCGGATTCACTTTCGTATGGATCGGGGTAGACGGTCACTTGAATATCAAAGGGACCCGAAATCTCGCGGAAAAGGTAATGAAATTCGTCATTTGTTCCGTACACATCTGATCCGCTGCCTTCCACGTAATATGTATTACCATCAAAATCTACCGATCCAGGCATTCCAACCTCACCTATATCGGCGTGGTAATTAAATTCACCTACACCTTCTTCCAGAATGGCGATTGTTCTAACGCCGCCGGTGATAAGCCCATCCAAATCCCCCGTAAACGTGTTATCGAGGTTTTCCAACGCTGCAGATGTAGGTGTTACCGTATAATTCACGGAACGCATACTCGTGCTTAACTCCCACGTAATCGTGTTACCATCCACTTCGCCATCGTTGCTAACATCACTAATCGTCCATCCCTCAGGGACCGTCTCGGTTAAAGTTCCAGTTACGCCATCAGTCAATTGGATGATGACTTGTTCAGGCTCGTCTACCAAAGCGGCAATCTCTGAAAACTCACGTACACCCGCTAAACGAGGTGCATTTCCCATATCATACAACTCTAGGACTTCTTCCTGACTCAACGCCCGATCGTAGATTCGAATATCATCCAAGGAACCGGTGATGCGATTCCAGCTGTCACCTTGAGTACGGCTCCCCAGACTTACATCCTGACTCTCTTCATCAGCAGCGGTATTAATCATCACCGTAGTGCTTCCCATAGAAGAAACCGCGTTCTCGACACCATCAACATAGTGAGTAATATCTTCGATATTTTCGCCTTCGAAAACAGAAACCACGTGATGCCATTCCCCATCTGCGACATACATATCACCAACGTTATAGCTTCCTTCAATTTCCGTGCGGATTTGTCCTGTTCCATCAATACGAAAATGCCATTTTTCTCCACTACTGAAGGCTCCCCAGCCGACCATGCCATTGCCAGTATCGGTAGAGCGTAACCATAGACTGATGGTGCGTGGATTATTCCCGCCAATACCTTTCCAATCAACGAGGAGATCCGAATCTCCATCGAAGAATAGAGCGTTTCCCATTTTTCCGGGAGCTAGAACTGGTTCTCCCTCCCCGATGGTGGCATCACGTCCATTACCCGATGCATCGTTGGCGATTCCATTCTCGAAGGAATCGAAAGGCCAGTAACCTTGAATTCCCGTGGTAAGATCCTGGGCATGGCCGGCTAATGTCATCAACGTGCAAGCCGCGAACAACAGACAAGCCATTTTCCCATTACGTCCAAAGTGAGTTTTCATGTTCAATTACTCCTTTACAATATAAAAGATACAAGTCATAACGATCAAAACTTATAAGATCATCCCGTGAGACACATCTTTAATACGAAACCCCAACATCACGACCTTGAAAATTATCACCGAGTATTCCCATATCCGTCACCACAATATCTCCAGCACTATTGAGTCCATTGCTGGGATCGTAGGCCATCCAAGAGGCTAGGCGTTGCGGGTTTACGATATACCAGCGATCAGGTCCAGGACTGCGGGTAACATATCGAGCCGTGGGATGAATGTTGGTTTGTCCTTGGCTGCGAATCAGATCGATGCTGCGATAGTGATACAACCCCACTTTGACGGCTTCCCAGGCTGCCCCACTGTATTCGTTATCCTTAGGGACGAATGGATCCATAAAGGCTCCACCAGAAATATATGAAGTCGGTGTGGTGAGATATTGCCATACCTCATAGGCCGTTCCATTTCCCCCTACGACTCCAATGACCGTGGGATCCGGGATTACCGCACTATGATCGACGGTATACATTTCGATGGCGGTTCGGATAGAACGCAGGTCTGCATTCGCGCGTGAGACCTTGGCCCGGACTTGAGCATTAATAAAATTGGGAACCGCGATGGCGGCGAGGATGCCAATGATGGCGACCACAATCAGAAGTTCGATGAGTGTAAAGGCTTTCTTGTGCCTATCATGAATAAACCGCTTTGAATTGAACATAGATTCTTATTCTCCATGAAGAGGGTTGTGCTTGCACAAAAAATCATGTGGTTATCAAGTTTATGTTGCTATTCCAATCATCCGATTTTGTCGAAGAATTCAATACCAATGTACGCTAATAAGTAAAATAAAGTCAAGAGGTTTTCATTAGAATTGTTCTACCACAGTGAAAATGTCAGGGTTTAACGCCCTATAGAAAATGTCATCCTAACGAGAGAAAAGGGTTAGTCGTTGTTCGATCGTCGCTATTCATCCATCCTTTCTCTTTGCTGGTAAAATTCCAATCGATTCTTCCAGCGGATTGTTCATCGCAGTAAACGGCCTAAATTGGGAAGAATTTTGCCAAAAACAAATGAAGGGGACAGCCATTTGGAAGTCCCCTTCACGCAAAAGATAAATTAGCAAAAGTCTGTTCTTATGATTCTTTGTCTTAATCGAGCATATTACCCGGTCCGAAAACCGCAATATCGCCAATACTCCTTAAACCATTACTGGGATCAAAGCGGAAAGTACAATCATCTCCATTTGAGCCGCATAAGCCTTGGGTGCCCGCATTAGGTCCAAACGATTTGCAATACCAGCGTACAGGATCGCATCCACGCTCGGCGGACAGACTCATCGCTTCTGAACGTAGAGCATAAGGTTCGAAGTAACCCCAATAATCCCCGCATACCGCAGTTCCTTTTCCATCTTGCCCCGGCTCCAAGGTCATGTAACGATACCAAGTCCATTGCGCAAAAGATTGGGGCTGGCCACTATTATTCTCATAGGTCGGAGGGAATACATCTTTGGGGATATTACTCAAATAGGCAACGGGGGTGGATAAATGCCAAATCTGATGTACAGGCGGGTATCGATTAATATCCAAAAAGTATTGCTCGGTGGCCATGGCGATAGACCGTAAATCCGATTTACAGCGCGCAATTTTGGCACGTAATTGAGCATTCAAAAAATTAGGGACCGCGATCGCCGCCAGAATACCAATGATCGCCACCACAATCAGAAGTTCTATGAGTGTAAAACCTTTTTTTCGCCTTTCCTTAAAAGAAGACTTTGAAAAAAACATACAACCCTTACCTCCCAAAACTTGTTATGATTATTCTGGATGTCCTACGAGGTCATCATTCACGCTTGATTTACTTAAACAATCGATATAGTCGTAAATATATTGACCAATATAGGATATTTAAAATAAGAAAGCAAGGGATATTTTTGAATACAAGAAAATACTATGGGTATTATGAGCAGCCTTCTAAACAAAGCATTGTTTGAACCATAAATCTCATAAGAGATACGCTTCAATCATAATTCCATCTTACCCCAAATAGTGAATTCTCGGTAATGCTTTCAAACGTTGGGCGGTTTGTTCGGGAGTCATATCACGTTGGGGTTCGCCCGTCATTTCATAACCAACCTGAAATTTCTTAATGGTCGCAGAACGTAATAAAGGCGGGAAGAAATGCTGATGAAATACCACGTAAGGATATTCTCCACCATCGCTCGGTTGTTGATGAATACCCATGGAATAGGGAAACGAATTCTCAAAGAGATTATCATAGAGAATGAGTAATTCTTTAAGAATACACGCCCATGCGGTTCGTTCTTCATCGCTAAGTTGCAAGATGGAGCCCATTGCCCGCCGCGGTAGGATCATGGTTTCGAAAGGCCAAACAGCCCAATGGGGAACCAGGGCCACGAACAAATCATTCTGCAAGACAATGCGCGACTCTTGTTCCAACTCCCACGAAAGATAATCCATCAGCATTGGAGATTTATATTGATCATAGTAGTCTCGTTGCGCCTGCAATTCTTTTTGTTGGATTGAAGGAATAGTGCGGTTTGACCATATCTGACCGTGGGGATGGGGATTACTGCATCCCATCATTTCACCGCGATTTTCGAAGATAGTCACACAGTGGATGCCATCAGTACGTCCAATCTCATCATACTGATCGCACCATAAATCCACCACCACCCGGACTTCGGCCTCACTCATTCGCGCCAGAGTTAAGTTGTGCTTCGGTGAAAAGCAAATCACACGGCATTCGCCTGTTTCGGGCTGTTCGCGTATAAGGCCATTACAATGGGTAAGCGAGGGCTCATGGGGAGAATCTTGCAAGAGGGCAGAAAAGTCATTCAGAAAAACAAAAGTTGATTTGTAATTTGGATTCTGGACTCCACCTGCCCGGGAGTTGCCAGGACAGAGATAACATTGGGGGTCATACTCGGGCAGATCGGTGGGCGGCACTTTCTCAAGTTCACCAGACCAAGGACGTTTCGCTCGATGGGGCGAAACCAGCAGCCACTCTTCGAGAAGGGGGTTCCAACGACGATGGGGATGATCTTCGGGGCAAAATTGTTGCATGAGGTCCTCGCTTTATGTTCCATATCCATTTGGATGCTCGCTATGCCATTTCCAGGCGTCTTCAATAATTTGCTTCAAATCATATTTAGGCTCCCACCCCAGGATTCGGCGGGCGCGTTCAGAGGAAGCCGTAAGTACAGCGGGATCCCCCGGGCGGCGTGGTTTCTCCGAAGCGGGAATAGGATGTCCGGTTACCGCACGGCTTGTTTCAACTACTTGTCGCACGGTGAATCCGAGGCCATTTCCTAAATTGCAAACGATCGATTCCTTTTTGATTTGTTCCAACGCTAAAACATGGGCATTTGCGAGATCCGATACGTGAATGTAGTCGCGGACACAGGTCCCATCCGAAGTCTTATAGTCGGTACCAAAGATCATGATTTTATCCCGCTTGCCCAAAGCCACATGGAGAATCAAGGGAATCAAATGAGTTTCTGGGTGATGATCCTCACCTTTGTAACGCGTGGCACCGGCGGCATTGAAATAACGCAAACTCGCGTGCTGTATCCCATAGGCTTCCTCAAAACTTTTGAGCATATATTCAAATGCCAATTTTGATCGGCCGTACGGATTAATCGGCTCTTTGCAAATATCTTCCTCGATTGGGGTTTTCTCAGGATTCCCATATACCGCGGCAGTGGAAGAAAACACAATACGCTTTACCCCATGATCACGCATTGCGTTAAGCAGCACATGCCCTCCCTGGACATTATTAGAAAAATACTTATCGGGATTGCTCATCGATTCAGCCACAAGGCTATAGGCACCGAAGTGCATTACCGCGTCAATCTTATGCTTACAAAAAACCGATTTGACGAGTTCATCATCACGTAAATCCCCTTCAATGAAGCAGACGGATGGGGAAACCGCTTCCCGATGCCCTTTTTCAAGATTATCGAAAACAATGACGTTGTATCCTTTTTCTACCAACAAATCGGTGGTCACGCTGCCTATGTATCCCGCGCCTCCGGTTAGGAAAATTGTTTGTCCAGAATTCACTTACCGCTCCTTCTCTACAATTGCTTTTGGAATATTTGCATTTGTGATATACATCTCAACTATTTTATATAATAATAGAATGAACTTTAACCGCTGAACGTGTGAGGATGGGATCATGAAAAAAGATCGTCGTCACTTTTTACGAACCAGTATGTATACACTTTCGTTACTGCCATTATCGGGTTTTGCACAAAATCATTCTCTTCCCAATATCATTCTATGTATGAGCGATGACCAAGGTTGGGGTGATACGGGATACAACGGACACCCCGTATTAAAAACACCCAACCTAGACCGTATGGCGCAAGAAGGCATTCGCTTCGATCGTTTTTACTCAGGCGCACCGGTTTGCTCACCAACGCGGGCGAGTTGCCTTACAGGGAGGCATCCTTTCCGACAAGGGATCTTTGGGGCCAATTCGGGACATATGAAAGAGCCGGAAATCACCCTCGCTGAAGCGCTGAAACCATTAGGATACACGACCGGCCACTTTGGGAAATGGCACCTGGGCACTTTGAGCACAAAGATCAAAGATTCCAACCGGGGTCGACCTGGTGACGATACCCACTATTCCCCACCTTGGCACAACGGCTTCGATGAATGCTTTTCTACGGAGGCCAAAGTTCCTACCTGGGATCCGATGATCACCCCCGATCATTGGAACCGGGGTGAGCCCGGCGAAGAGTACGGTACCTATTACTGGGATGGGCCAGAACATCGGGTAACTGAAAATCTAGAAGGGGATGATTCACGTATAATTATGGATCGCGCGATTGATTTCATCCAGCGCGCGGCAAAAAAGGAAAAGCCTTTTCTCGCGGTCATTTGGTTTCACACCCCTCATTCCCCCGTGGTCGCAGGGAAACGGTATCGCGAATTGTACAAAGACTGTACTGAAAACGAACAGCATTATTACGGCTGCCTCACGGCCATGGATGAACAAATTGGACGCCTGCGTAAAGAACTCGAACGTTTGGAAATAGAACAAAAAACGATGATCTGGTTCTGCTCGGATAACGGACCCGCCGGCAAAGGGGGTGGTCCTACCCGTGAGCCTGGGGGACGTCAACAAGGTTCCTCAGGGCCTTTTCGTAACCGTAAAGGGAGTTTATACGAAGGAGGAGTGCGGGTGCCGAGTGTGTTGGTTTGGCCAGAGAGAATCAAATCACCACGCGTCGTTGCGACACCTTGCTCCACCAATGATTACTATCCGACCGTTCTTGATTACTTGGATATCCAAATAGAGAACCAACCACGTCCCTTGGATGGAATAAGCCTGCGTCCCATGCTTGAATCCAACATGGAAAAACGTCCTCACCCCATTGCTTTTGAACACAGAAATCAACGTGCCTTGATTGACAATCGTTATAAATTAATCAGCACAGATGATGGAAAAACATATCAACTTTATGACTTAATCGCCGACCCGGGGGAGTCTAAGGATGTTTCCCAACAACATCCTAAAGTAAAACGCGAGATGATTTCGGAGATGGAATCTTGGCGGCAGTCTTGTGATGATAGCCGTGCGGGGAAAGATTACGCCGATTAGACGCATTACGAGGCGTTCACATTATAAAAGACTAAATCAAACCGTATTTTCGCAATAAATCTTGTAAAACCGGTTCGACCTCCTTGCGTATGTCTTCATTCGCGTAAGCAATCCAATCAACATCATGATGAACCTTCAGCGGTGGATCGAGGGGATTGCCAACCTCATCGGTAATAACCAAGCCTGCTTCTTCACCGATTAAATGAGCACTAACATCATAAGGATGACACGTCATTCCTACCCATTGTCCCTCACGACGACGTTTTTTATATAAACATGAACGTAAATCGCAAACCAAACGATCATGCCCCATGAGCATCTCATAGAGCTGTCCGCCCGTACAAATATATTGTTCATTAAACAAAAGGGCACGTCCCTGCGTTGGCTGGGGACAAAGGCGATCCACCAGTTCTTCCTCGATCTTCATTAAAAGTTCCCGCCCTGGTGGAAAAAAGCGGCTGATTTGCGCAAATCCACCAAGAATACTTTTTGATTGTGAAGGTGCGATTGTGTCATCACGGCATTCTCCACTTTGTAAATTACGAATCACGCGATGCACGCCTTGTTTTCGAATAGCCCAAAGCGTATCGCTCAAATCGCTTCGTGATGTGGGTAACTCGACCATTACCGCGACTTCAATATCACCCAGGGTAGTATCCTGCATCCGGTTGGGGGCCGCCCCGGCAAGATAGAAGGCGGAACGCTTGTCATACATAATCCCCCGCGTTCCATCGATGGGATCCATTAAGATACGCACCTTCGCTTCTTCTTCCCGCATCCCACGGGGTAATGTAATGCGGTCTTCATCGCCGATCCCTTCTGCCAACAGGACAAGCCCACCCATAGCGTGAGCATATTTTTCCAAAAGAGGCAGGATTAAGCCCTCCACATCGTGATCGATCTGGTAAATGGTATCTTCATGGGTTTGAGCAATGACGGCGGTACGTTCTTGGATGGATTGAGTGCGCAAGGCTTTATGAAGATGATGGCATACTGTCAAACCAATCTCACACAACCCATCGCGAATCAAATTATGATCAATACTTTCAACCATATCTTTATCCTTGATGATGAAAAAAGGTGAGGCTACCTAACCCCACCTTTATTCAATTAATATGAATAATAATGGCTCATCACGAAAGTGAGTACTTTTTTTGGAGAAACGCCTCGGGGATGTGTTCCGCTTGTCTTCGCGCGGCCTTAAGGGCCGCTTGCTCCGAAAGCCGCTTCACACAAGCCCCTTCGGCGTTTTGATTCGATATATATCCATTGAAAATAGCCATGGTTCTCACTTAAGAATCATGTTCTGTTTTCTTTAAAATGTAGTCAAATACAGGATGAACCATAATATTTACCCCACAAGTTGAGTAAATCGTTCCTTAGCCTGCCGCCATTGCTCCTGATCGTCGGGCTGATACTCATCGACGCTTACCGAATTTCGAACTACCTTGCGCATCTCAGAGAGGGAACCTATCTCACCGGCGCTTCGGGCCTGTACCAAGACATTACCCAGCACGGTGGCTTCGATGGGGCCGGTAAAAACAGGCTTCTGGCAAGCGTTGGCCGTAAGCTGGTTGAGCAAAGTATTTTGAGTTCCTCCGCCAACAATGTGTATGACCTCAATGTCGCATCCCGTCAATTTTTGCGCGGCGTTTAAAACCCAATCGTACCGCAAAGCAAGGCTTTCCAAGGCACATCGCACAATCTGTCCTTCGCTTTCAGGTACCGGTTGATTGGTTTCTTTGCAATAATTCTGAATTTCTATGACCATATCGGCAGGATTCAAAAAACGGGTATCATCTGGATTCACGAGAGAACGGAACGGCTCGGCTTCTTCGGCCAAACGAGTCAGTTCTTCATAACCAAGAGATTTCCCTTTTTGCTCAAAGGAGCGGCGGCTTTGTTGAACTAACCACAAGCCCATGATATTCTTCAGCAAGCGATAGGTTCCATCGACCCCGCCTTCGTTGGTGAAATTCAATTGCAGCGCCTGATCATTCAAGATCGCTTCCTGTACTTCCACCCCCACAAGCGACCAGGTACCGGAACTGATGTAGCCCCATTGCGGCTTTCCGGTTTTTTCGGTGGGCACCGCGGCAACCGCAGAACCGGTATCATGGGTTGCGGGTGCGACAACATCCACACCGTATAATCCGGTTTCCTCCTGGACTTCATTCAACAGCGAGCCAAGATTTGTACCAGGCTTCACCACTTCGGGGAACATTTTCGCAGGAATACCAAAACGCTCAAGCATATCGAAAGCCCATTGTGCTTTTACCGGATGGAAACACTGCGAGGTTGTCGCTTCGGTAAATTCGCAGACTCTCGAGCCCGAAAGGCACCAATGGAAAAAATCGGGCATCATCAAAAGGCAATAGGCTGCATCCAATAGATCGGGATGCTGTTTTTGTAAGGCGAGCAATTGATACAGGGTATTGAGCGGCATAAATTGGATGCCGGTTTCCGCGAAGATTTCTTCACGTGGGACACGCTGAAAGGCTTCCTCCATGACCCCGTTGGTGCGTTCATCGCGGTAATGGTAGGGCAATCCAAGAATATCAAAGGTTTTGGAAAACAAAACATGATCGACGCCCCAGGTATCTACACCCACGGAAACCACATCATCGCCAAAGCGTTCTGCCGCAATAGATAAGCCCTTTTTGATCTCCGACCACAGATGAAGAATATTCCATCGGACGCTCCCGCCGATGGGAACCCCACCATTGGGAAAGCGGTGTAACTCATTGATTTCAATTTTTGAGCCGTCAAAAAGCCCGGCCATAACCCGGCCGCTTTCCGCGCCTAAATCGACTCCAAGAAAACATCGTTTTGCCATAATAACTCCCCCGTTGAGTCGAGTCTTCGTTCCTCATTGACGATTTAACAGAACATTTTTTTCATATTGCTTTACGGAATCGAGCCATTCCCATCCCGGTGGGACATCTTGCATCACGCAATAATAATCCCAAATCGCATTGAAAGGCATGGTTTTGAACTCTTCCAGTATCGCCAAGCGAGAGGTGAAATCATTTTTGTTTTCATACTCTTGTAATGTTTCCGTAGGTTCAACCAGCGCCATGAGTAATGCCTTAATCATGCAACGAGTGCCAATCACCCAGGCCGCGATACGATTGATGCTCGCATCAAAGAAGTCCAATCCAATATGCACGCGGTCAAGAAAGCTCCCGCGTACCAATTCTTGTGCCAGCGCGAGTAATTCGTCCGACATGATTACCACGTGGTCACTGTCCCAACGAACCCCGCGACTGACATGCAATAAAACCCGCTCTACCCATAGCATCACCGCGGATAACTTATCAGAAACCACTTCGGTGGGGTGAAAATGCCCTGTATCCAAACAAAGCAAGGTTTTATTCGCAATGGCATAACCGAGATAAAATTCGTGAGAACCAACAACATAACTCTCCGAACCAATGCCAAAGAGTTTACTCTCTACTGCGTCAAAGTTGTATTGCGTATCGACCTTAGAAGAGAAGATTTTATCTAAAGATTCTTTCAATCTTTGCCGGGGGGCTAAACGATCCGCAGGGATATCCTTATACCCATCCGGAATCCATACATTGGTCACACAAGGCGTGCCCAACTCTTTGCCGATGGCTTCACCGATCTTACGGCAGGCGATTCCATGCTCAATCCAAAAATTTCGTATGCCTTCATCGATGTGAGCCAGTGTGAAACCGTCTTCCGCCTTGGGATGAGAAAAGAAAGTCGGGTTAAAATCCATCCCCATGCCATTGCTTTTTGCCCAATCGATCCATCTTTGAAAATGCTTCGGCTCCAGTTGATTGCGATCAACATGTTGGCCGCCGGTGTCGGCATAAATAGAATGAAGATTCAATCGATGTTGACCAGGGATCAGAGAAAGTGCTTGATCTAAATCCTGACGCAATTCATCAGGCGTACGAGCTTTCCCGGGATAGCCTCCTGTAACCGCCAAGCCTCCACCAAGTACTTCGTCCATGTTCTCAAACCCGCCAACATCATCTCCCTGCCAGCAATGCATGGATATGGGAATCGATTCCAACCGTTTTAAAGCAGAGTCGACATCCACCCCCCACTCAGCATATTGCTCTTTAGCCAATTGAAAGCGTGGTTCCAGATTCTCACTGGGTTTGCTCATGGTTTCCCCCTTTAAATTCAAAATCAAGCATAGTTTCATTATAAAGCATTCTTATTGTGTGAATACCTCTAAAAGAGAGTCCCCTTCTTAGCGCGACCCGAACACCTTAACAAGAAGTATGATTGTTAGATTTCTGCTAAGATGAACTATGATTATTCGGTTTTTACAAACAACCCAATACAATACAAGAGGTTTTTTATCAAAAACTTATAGGAGAATTATGACCTATGTACGGTGTAGAACCCACTCTTTTTATTTACACAGCCGTAATAATCGCGGTAGGGATGATGATCTGGGATACGATAGAAGTAGGGCGAAATGATGCCGCCAACATCGTGAATGCGGTTTTCGGCGCCCGCATATTAAAGCGCAAAACCGCGGTCTATATCGCAGGACTCGCGGTCATCATCGGGGCCTGGGCTTCCTCTCCGGTGATGGAGACAGCCCGGAAAGAAATCTTCAAGCCTGAAACCCTTTCTCTTCATGATGCCCTTTCTATCTATTTAGGTGTTTATCTGACTGACACCGTAATCCTTTACTCCTTCTCTGCATTCGGTATGCCCATCTCGACCACTGCCAGTTTGGTCTTTGCTCTATTAGGTGGAGGCTTCGCTTTAGGGGGATTCGCCTCAGTCAATGGACCAAAGAGTATAGAAGTCATCATGGCCATTATTTTTTCTATTATCATTAGTGGGGCTGCGAGTTTTCTTATTCAACGCGCGTTTCGCGGCGCCATGGGAAAAGATTGTTACCATATCCCCAAAGTCAAACTCCATGGGCCATGGATCGCCGGAGGTCTACTCACCGGCTTGGTCTACTTCATGATCATGAAGGGGATGCAGAATGTAGGCTTCATTAAATCCTTTAAAGCAGGAACCTTTGATTTAATGACCGGCCCCACCGTACTGGCCGTATTAATTATTCTTTGGGCATTATTAACTTTCATTACATGGTTCGTATTAAAAGCGGGAGGACAAAGTTATTACCGTAATCTTTTCTCTGCTTTAGCGATTGTCGGAATGATTTCGATTGGTATTGCTTTTGGCCAAAACGATCTCGCTAACTGTGCTTCACCAGGTTTGGCCTCGATTATGATTCTACGACATGGCAAAATTGCTCCTCAATTGGATGTACCCTCATGGTTGCTACTCATTTCCGGATTCTTGCTTTTTGTAGGAATGGCCACCCGTAACGCACAACGGGTTACCCGTGCTGAAGTTAACACCGGCAGCCAGGGGGATATTGTACGACTCTATGCTCCAAAATGGTGTATTAAACTAGCCTCGCTTTTCGTTCGCAAAAAGCAAGAAGAAGATGAAGAAATTCTCGCGCCAAAACCTGAAATCCAACCTTCGAAAAAATTACAGCACTATGATTCACTGCGTGCTTCGGTGATTACTTCTGTTTCTGCCAGTGTGATCGCCTTCGCTTCAGGATTGGGGCTGCCGGTTTCAACCACGTACGTCTCTTTCGCCGCAGTCGTTTCGACTGGATGGGCGGATCGGATTTTTCAACGCGGTGATGCCACAATTAAGTTAGGCCGTACTATTTGGGTGATCGCAGGATGGTTTTTAGCCGCTCTTATCGCTGCTGTCGCCACCGGGATTATCGCTAAAATGATTAGTGTTTGGGGAACGTTGGGCATTTTTATCGCTTTGGCAGCGAATTTGACGATTCGTACCATTGCTAAGAAACGCGCCGAAGCCCAGGAAAAACGTTTGCAAGAAGAAGCCGCAGTCCGGAAAAAGAAATATATGGAACAAGGAAAACAGGATGTGAATCTAGCCTCGGAAGAAGATACAAGCCAAATGTGAATCTCCTAACGTTAAAAGGCGCGAAGCCACTCGGACTTCGCGCCTTTTTCATCGTTTCAATCATAACTCAGGTTAAAACGATACTTTCATAACCTGGTCTTCCTCTTTGCCGATAGGTTGTACTTCTTCAAATACCTTCCACTGTTCCTCATCGGGCTCACCCACATAAATAGTATAGTTTCCTTCTGCAAAAACTTTGGGGCGAAAATTTGTACCTTTGATACGCAACGCATACACCAATTCACCCTTGGATTCTTTGTATACTTTCACCACAGGATCCTTGAATCCCTCCACCTGAATCGTAGGCAAATAGGCATGAGCTTCTCGATCATAGTTTTCCAATTGGTGGATTGTCTTAGGCCATCCTAAATACTGCTCCGCTTTAGGGTCTTCAGGATCAGCAAAGCGCGGCCAGCATTCAATGGTAATTTCACGCGTATCCTTCTGAAAATGAACGATACCATAACCAGGCATTTTGTTATGCAAGGCCTTGGGTTCCACTCCCATTTCGCCTGGATTGGTCGCAGCCCAGACGGTCACATAATTGCCTAAACCATCCTTGAACTCTCCGGTATAATCCGGCATCCCTTCCACATGATTCCGGGGTTCTTCACGCGGCATCCAAGCCCGGGGATAAAAATTCGCAATCGAGGGGACCGTCATCGACCAGACTGCGTCGTTCCAATCGTCAACGCCATGATGCACAATCGTCGACAAATGCTGATCGCCGCCTATCATGAGAGAAAAGCCCTTGCGCAAGAGTCGCAGAGCGCGGTTTCGCCCCGATTGCGGCCATCCATTGGAATCGAGGTCACCATAAAGATATTCGAGATTGCCGCCATGATGGGTTGCCACATTGGCAAATACAGTCTGTGATAAACAGGTTTTCATCTGTGTCCCTTTCCAATCCTTAACCCAATCACGCAAAAAATCCAATTGGCGATCACCCAATAATTTCAATCCTGGAAGATCAACTCTTTGAGGATCGAAATCCGGATCGGTAATATGATCGGGACGGCCTTCCTTATCGGGAATAACTCCCCGGCAGCCGGACTTAAACTTACGATCTTCAATAATAGCAAAGCCGATTTCACCATAGGTCATATCGGTATAATAAACTCCAATTCCTTGATCAATAGGCTCGGGATCGTAGGGATCAGGAAGGTGGCTCGTCTGTGTCCGTTCTACCATCCGCACCCAATCCGCAGGCATCACATATCCCCCGTGGTCATCCTTGGGGACTTTGCGTCCCCCTTGCCCCCACAAGTTTGGGTGATAGACATCATGATCATCAGGGATCGTGACTGTTGGACGATCTTTGGTTACATCGCGAAACGCCCAAACGAACAAATACCATTTGTATAAATAATCGAGATGGGCATTCTGCCGATCGGCATGGGTTGGACTCGCCCCCTCATAAACCTGATCGCCACTAAAGAAAAGCACCTCAGGATCATGTTTTTTGACATGATCAACGATCTGATTATGAGGAAACCACAAATTGCTCTCATTCCATGCATACCAACCTGACTCGAAACCAAAATTCACATTATGATTGCCAGTGAATCCCGCAACCGAAATCGTATCTTGATCGACGGGATCACGGGGGATTACACCTTCCCAAGTATAAGTGCGATTTGTACCATCCGCTTGCTTTAAATCATATTCCACCCGGTAAGGGGTATCCTGGCTGTCGTCCCAATCTTCCACCCGTAATGGAGCCGTGTATCCGGGAGCAATCACAGAGGCGGTATCCACTGTGTCCCAATGATCATTGGTTTTGATTTTCAAGCGTACTTGATCATGATCTGCTTCTGCCAAAGGCATCATCTGAGCGGTCATTTTCATGATTCCTTCATGCAGGGTGTATTGGGTTCCTAAGATCGGGCCACAATTCCGATCCTCTTTACTCGCAATTTTATCTCCAGCGACATTCCAGTCATCAAACCAAAAACGCCCACCATCGCCGGGATGAGAAACCAAAGCAATACTACCAATGAATAAATCTTCATGAAAACGATAGTCGACTTGATCAATTAGTTCCCCATTGTCGGGATCACGGCTGGTGAGATCGAAATGGTAGGTGCCAGAATCATATTGTCCATGGACTTCAAGAATCACTTCCTCAAGCGGTGTAGACCCCTCGTCCTGATGCAACAAAACCGCATCCTTTTTGTTTCCATCTTGGAGCATCAACTTACCGCTGCCATCCACACCGGCAAAAAGACCAAAATCAGGCCCCATGCTATGGTGAATTAGAGCCGCAGCCCGATAATCCACCTGGTTTCCAGCACCAAGCAAGAAACCGACAGCGGCATTCTCTGCCAATTTCTCTGAATCACTTAACACACCTGTACGAACCGACATCGTAAAGGATCCTTCGTTTTCACTAAGACGCCGCGTAAGCAAATGTACCGTACGATAGGGCTTATTCTTGGCACCAATAAGGCACTCTAAGCGCCCATTGGCGATTTGCCAATCTTGCAACCGATTGGCCCAATAGTCGGGACCCACCCATGTACGTTCGAATTGCTCCGGCCAAGCACTTTCAAATGCTTCCTCACTTAGTGCCGGCATGGCAATGAATATTGCCATTACCACGACAAACAAATTCCACTTTTGGTTTAATCTTTTTTTCATCGATAACTCTCCAACTTTATTTTATGGTGATCTTTTTCATTGTATGAAAAGGATTCATAGAAGGTCAAGCAACATTCAATGAATTTCAAAGAGTCTTATTTCCCTCCGTTTTTGATGCGTAGTGAAGCCATGGCACGATCAACCGAGAGGGAAGGTCCCGCGCGCTGGTATACAAAATCAGGATCATCACGAAAGTGAGTACTTTTTTTGGACAAACGCCTCGGGGATGGGTTCCGCTTGTCTCCGCGCGGCCTTAAGGGCCGCTTGCTCCGAAAGCCGCTCCACACAAGCCCCTTCAGCGTTTTGGTTTGATTCATATCCATTGAAAATAGCCATGGTTCTCACTTTAGAATCATATTCTGTTTTCTTTAAAATGTACTCAAATACAGGATGAACCAAAAATCATTCGGACCCAACGCGGGAATGCCGGGTCTGTGGAGCGGAAACAACAGGGACGATTTCACATTACGCTATGATCCAAGCAATGGGCTCGTTAGTATAGGAGATATCGCGGTATTCGCTCCGGAAAATACTTTTCCTCTTTACTGAACATTTGTTCAATCTATAATAAGGCTGTATCTACATCCAGGATGGAGGAAAGAAGGATGCAGGAAATGAATTTCCCCTTGGAAGCACGCTCATGGGAAGAGAGGGTGGAAATGGCGTTGCCTTTAGCGGAATCACGTGTGGCCGCGGGATTTCCCTCGCCGGCGGATGATTATATCGAAAAGCAACTCGATTTGAATGAATACTTGATCAAAAACCCTGCAGCGACTTTCTTTGTACGAGTATCAGGTCATTCCATGAATGGAGCAGGCATTCATGACGGCGATATCCTGGTGGTCGACCGCTCGATCGACCCATCGATGGGGAAAGTGGTGATCGCAGTGGTGGAGGGAGAGATGGTGGTGAAACGGTTGCGTCGCTTAGGAAAAAAGCTGGTCCTGATGCCGGAAAACGAAGCCTATCCACCGTTGGAAATCAACGAAGAAACTGATTGTACGATTTGGGGGGTGGTGACCCATGTTGTCCACACGCTCTGAACAATCCTCGGCTATTGCTCTGGTGGATTGCAACAATTTTTACGTATCCTGCGAACGGGTGTTTCAACCCAAATTGGAAGCGAAACCGGTGGTCGTGCTTTCCAATAATGATGGTTGTGTGATCTCACGCTCGAACGAAGCCAAAGCGCTGGGAATCAAGATGGGGGACCCTCTCTTTAAGATACACGACTTAATTCGACGTGCGAGGGTGAGGTTTTTTTCCTCCAACTATGCCCTCTATGGGGATCTATCGCAGCGGGTGATGAATACGCTAAGCCATTTTACTCCCGACTTGGAAGTGTATTCCATCGATGAAGCGTTTCTCAATCTGAGCGGAATTTCTGATTCACCCCATGATGATTTGACAACTTATGGACAGAGGATTCGTAATACGGTACGCCAATGGACGGGCATCCCCGTCTCGGTAGGCATCGCGGAAAGCAAGACCCTGGCAAAGATCGCCAACCGTATTGCCAAGCGAACGGAATCACTGAACGGGGTCTTCGATCTACGCGCGGCTCCGAATCGTGATGCGATTTTGGAAACCGTGGAAGTGAAGGACCTTTGGGGAATCGGCACACGCTATGCTTATCGTTTAAACCAGCGTGGAATTTATACTACCCGCCAGTTTCGCGATTGCGACGAACGCTGGGTGGAAAAAGAATTGGCGATGGGAATCGTAGGGGTGCGGATGGTGTACGAATTACGAGGCATTCCCTGCCTACCACTGGAGTTGTGCCCTCCACCGAAGAAGGAGATCGTATCCTCACGTTCGTTCGGGCGTCCCATAGAATCTTTGGAAGAAATGCGGGAAGCGACTGCTTCGTATGTTAGCCGAGCGGCGGAAAAGCTACGCCGGCAACATTCTCTGGCAAGCGAAATGACGCTTTATATCATGACCAATCCCTTCAAAGACGAACCTCAATATTATAATTCCGCTTATATACGATTTCCTGCAGCAACCTGCAATACTTCAGAACTAATCCATTACGCCCTAGACCGGCTAGAATACCTCTACCGACCAGGGTATCGCTATAAGAAGAGTGCAGTGATGCTGGGAGGATTACTTCCCGACAAGGCGATTCAAACTTGCCTCTTCGATGAAGATGAAAAGCGTGTGCGCAACTTCCAGCTCATGCGCACCTTGGATGAAATCAACCACAAGATGGGGGCGGATACCATCCATTACGCCGTCACAGGCATCCAGCAAAAATGGCAAATGCGAAGATCGTACCGTTCCCCTGCTTATACCACTCGTTGGAAGGAGATCCCCCGGATTCGAGTGTGGTAAAACCATAGGGGTATGATCAAGAAATTCGTATTTACCGTCAGGATTGTCAAATTTCGAAAACGAGATCATGTATTTTGACAGACCTGATGCTTGTGACGAAATTTTTGTGTTAAATGCTGGTGTAGACTTAATGTGAAAATGAATCTTTGTTATAATGAATTATAATTTGCCATAGTCATGAATGTACAGCATGTTTTGTTGTTTTGATATTAAAGTCGTTGGGATGCAATTTTTGTGTTGCAGGGTGAAAATTATATTTATGGAAATATAAAAAATAGACTGGCAGTACCTGTCAGGGTGTGGGATTAAAATAAATAACATGAAAAATTAATGCAAGGATCAATGGAATGAGTAATCCAACAAATTTCAATTCCTGGTTTTTTGATGTGACCGGAGACGAACCCTTTGATTTTCAGGTACAATTGGCGACTCAAGCCGAATTACCGGAAGTGGTCAAAATCCCAACCGGCTGTGGTAAAACCGCCATGATTATGTTGGGATGGCTATGGCGCAGAATCGTTTCTGAAGATTCGGAATTAAAACAAAATACGCCTCGTAGGCTTGTTTATTGCCTCCCGATGCGCGTGTTGGTGGAACAAACTCGCGATGTAATCAAGGAGTGGTTAGAAAAATTAGAATTAAGCAAAAAAGTTAAGGTGCATATTCTTATGGGAGGCGAGGAGAGCGAAGATTGGGACATGTGTCCCGAACGTGATGCAATTCTCATCGGCACCCAGGATATGCTCTTGTCGAGGGCGCTCAATCGCGGATACGGCATGAGCCGCTTCCGCTGGCCCATGCACTTTGGGTTATTAAACAATGACTGCCTTTGGGTCTATGACGAAGTGCAGCTCATGGATGTTGGTGTTGCCACCAGCGCTCAATTAGAGGCATTTCGAGAATCAATGAAAACATCGAAATCCGTGCATAGTATTTGGATGTCCGCCACGCTGGAGCAAGATTGGCTAACTACTGTGGATTTTGATACGCAAGGTTTGGGTGATCCTTTAAAACTAACGGACGCGGATCTGCGTATCAAAACTTTAGAAGCTCGTTACAAGGCGCCTAAAACATTGGAAAAATCCGAGGCTATGATGGGACAAGATAAAGAAATCGCTCATTCTATTCTTGGTGCCCATGAAGCAAAAACAAGAACCTTGGCGGTGTTTAACACGGTTGATCGGGCGCGGGATGTATATAAGCAATTAAAGAAAGAACAAACAGATGCTCAATTGGTTTTGATTCATTCCCGCTTTCGGCCCTGTGAACGGGCTGAAAAAATCGAAATGCTATTGAAAGAGCCTGAAGGTGAAGGCACCATCATCATCAGCACGCAAGTCGTGGAAGCGGGGGTGGATGTATCCGCCAAGACGATGTTTACCGAACTCGCTCCCTGGTCATCGCTGGTGCAGCGCTTTGGACGATGCAACCGAAAGGGGGAGGACGAGGACGCAAAGATCTATTGGTTTGATATCGATGATTCAGCCTTCAATAAACTCGCAAAGCCTTATGATCCTGAGGAATTAAAGAAAGCAAGAGACTCCTTAGTGAACTGTGATAATGCGAGTCCCGCTTCATTGGAAGAGGTTGAAGCGGAAATGCGTTTGGAACCCGCGCATGTTATACGCCGTCGTGATTTGATCGATCTGTTTGATACGACTCCCGATCTCGCGGGCAATGATATTGATATCTCACGTTTCATCCGAAGCGGTGAGGATTTGGATGTGCAAGTGTTCTGGCGTGAAATAACCTCTGAAACGGAGCGGTCAAATATTACATCCCATCGTGAAGAGTTATGTTCCGTTCCTTTTTATGATTTAAAAAAATTCAAACAACAAGTGTATCGATGGGATGCCTTGGAAAGTCAATGGAGACCAGCGACTCAAGAGGATATCTATCCAGGCCAGACGTACCTCATCAAGCATGATGCGGGAGGTTATGATCCTGAATTGGGGTGGGATTCAAGCAGCAAAAAAGAGGTAGAGCCAAAACCTAAGGAAGACGCAAAACCAGATGGCTACGATCGTGATCAATGGTCGGCGGCTTCTTGGCAAAACATCGCGGAACACACCGAAGAGGTGGTCGCGACATTGCAAGAAATTCTAGATGAAATGGAACTCGATGATGATATTTGCGAGTTTCTCCTGCAAGCCGCACGCTGGCATGATCGGGGAAAAGCGCATGATGTTTTCCAAAACGCGATTCGGGAAGAAACCACCGGAAATAATGATGAAAAAGGTGAGCCTCGTCCTCCCAAATGGAGAGAGAGGCGTGATATCGCCAAGGCACCGAGGAAACCGAATTTTTGGGATGATGGTTATGATCGAAAACACTTCCGCCATGAACTCGCTTCAGCCTTGGCCATGCTGCAAAACGAGCTTCCCGACTTGGCCGCCTATCTGGTCGCAGCCCATCATGGCAAAGTGCGACTCTCCATACGCTCCATGCCCAATGAAAATACACCCGATGATCCATCGACGCTTTTTGCCCGTGGTATTTGGGACGGTGATGAGTTGCCCGGCGTGGATTTAGGCGGTGGGACTGAAGCCCCCTCAGTGAAACTTTCATTGCAATGCATGCAGCTGGGAAGAAATCCAAAAGATGGTTCGCCTAGCTGGGCGGAACGTATGCTTAAACTACGGGACCGATACGGACCATTCTACCTGGCTTACTTGGAAGCCTTAATGCGTGCCGCCGACATGCGCGCCAGTAAGGAGAGTGAGAGAGCCGCTCGACAAGAGGAGGCAAACAATGAATCAAACGCATGAACTTACATTAGCCGGTTGTACACCCGAGCCTTTGATGAGCTACCTTAAATCCCTGGGTATTCTGCGGCTTGTCAGTGAACAAGCCGATGCCGAAGCCACCGCCTGCTGGCGTAATGATCAATTTGTTCTCCGATCCAAGTTTGATGAAGAGGGATTGATTCATTTTTTTCTAGAAGCGTATGAACCGACGCCGATTGTAGGACCGTGGGCAGGGGGATCAGGTTTTTTCGGTAATGATAATAGAACAGCATTAAATGCGATTGTAAATAGTCATTCTGAGAGAGTAAGAGATTATCAGAAAGTAATAAGTCAAGCTAAGGACATTCTTCATGAAGAAGAACTTCATGAGGTTCCATCTCAAGTAAAGAAAGCACATTTATTAAAGCGCTATCGCCGTGAAATGCCGGAAAACTTCGTGGAATGGATGGATGCGGCGATGGTATTGCAAACCGAAGGGCAAGCATTTGCACCAGTGTTAGGAACAGGGGGTAATGATGGACGATTAGATTTTACCCAAAATTTTATGCAGCGAATTGTGGAATTGGAAATCATAAATAATGAGGTTCCTATTGAGAAAAAAACCTTATTGTTACATTCACTTCTTGGGCAAACTACATATGGTTTAAAAAGTGCCTCTGTTGGTCAGTTTTCACCTGGTAGAGCAGGTGGTCCAAATGCTTCTCAAGGAGTAGATGGCGGTTCGATGGATAATCCATGGGACTTTATATTGATGTTGGAAGGTGTTCTTTTTCTTTCAGGCTCAGTTGTACGTCGTCTTGGCACAAATTCTACAGACAAGGCTGCATTTCCTTTCACTGTACGTATGCGCCCTGTAGGAGAATCATCAATAACAGATGATGAATTAAGCGGAACTCGTGGTGAGCTATGGTTGCCTTTATGGAATTACTTTGCGTCGATGAAAGAGCTTAAAGAACTCTTCACCGAAGGGAGAGCGGAATTATCAGGTAAACCTGCTCACGACAGCATTGATTTTGCTCGATCGGTAGCAGAATTGGGTGTAAATCGAGGAATACGTGCTTTTACTCGATACGGTTTTTTAAAACGCAGTGGAAAAGCGTATCTCGCAACAGCTATGGACCGTTTTCAAGTTCCACAGAAACCTCATGAAGCCGCGGAATTATTCCACAATTTTGATTACTGGTTAGATCGATTTCGTCGGGCATGTTCAGCGAAAGAAACTCCAGCACGCTTAAAATCAGCACTTCGAAATATCGAAACCGCAATTTTCGATTATTGCCGTTATGGGCGTAATGAAGAGATGCTTTCTGTTCTTAGTGCATTAGGTCAAGCGGAACGTGAACTCGCTGTCACCGGTGGGAAACGCGGCGGGAAAGAAATATGTTGGCCTCTGCAAAGGTTATCATCAAAATGGTTACAAGTGACTTTCGATCAAAGCATGGACTATCTTATTGCTCTCTCTTTAGCCGGAATTTATGATCATAGCCAAAAAATTCAACCTATACGATCCAACATAGAACCGGTCACTCTTAATGGTCGCTGGTCATGGCAAGAGGCAGGCCCACACGTCGTCTGGAAAAACTCTAGCCTATCAGAGAATATGGCGGCGGTTCTTGTGCGTCGGATGATGGATGGTGCAAAAGCGGGATGCGACGGATTGCCACTGGAGGCCAAACGTTTTGTAACACTGGATGCAATTACTCATTTCATAAGGGGTAATATTGATGATGATCGTATTGAAGAGTTATTATGGGGACTCATTTTGATCGATCACCGGCAGGTAAAATTTGATTTAAAGAATTATAAACCTATAGAAATTATACCAAGAGAATATGCACTTCTCAAATTATTATTTCTTCCAAATAAACTTACATTTAAAATTGAAAATGGATACAAAAAATGGTTTTCGGCAAGTAGTGATGAAGAAGGTCTGACCATTCGATCCGAACCGCGCATATTGCCTTTGCTTCGTACCGGTCGTACCTCGGAAGCCTGCCAAATCGCCTATCAGCGGTTACGCTCCAGTGGTTTTAACCCCTTGCCCGGTCCCAAAACCTCAGGCAAAAGTCGCGAAAAAGAATGGGAGCCGGATCCCTTTGTAGATCCCCGTCGTTTAGCGGCCGCTTTATTACTGCCAATCAGCGATAAGGATATAAATCAACTAATTAACCTTGTAACCCGTCAGGAAGAGGAACCAGAATCTGAAATCTTACAAATAGAAGGAGAGAATGAATCATGAGCACCGACTATGCAAAACTGGAAAATGAACCGCGTTTACTAATGGAAGTGGAACTCAAGCCTTTACAAGGCGACCGTTTTCAACCCACGGGATTTCCCGATCTTGGACCCGCGCGTTACACCGCACCCGATGGAAAAGAAATGATTCTTGTAGAATCCCCTCAATCCGTCGCCAATCGCATGGAAATGGCTTGTTGGGATGCGATGAATCAGCAGTTGATTGAAACCTTGCAAGGAATTCCTTATATTCGAATTCTTGACGATACGGGCAAAAAAGTAAGTAATTCGTTGCTTGAAGCCCATCGAATTAATTCTGAATACATCATGAAAAAAGCAAAACGAGTGATTCGTGAAAATGAGCAAATAAAAACCGCGAGAGATGAATTCAACAAAGAATTCGCGACTGAGATTGAGTATCAAAAAGACGGTCGTGTTAACTGGAGTAAATTTCGCAATGCTTTGCTGAAATACGATCCGAACTGCATTATTCATGGCTGTTTTCTTGAAGAAATTGGAGGGCGTTTACGTGTAACTCGCGCTTTATCCTCATTTATCGAAGCGAGCAAGGTCGGTGTAGCGGAAAGCGGAGGTGTGAAACATAACATCGTTCAACCTGACTTAAAAGGTGGCGAAGGAAATGTTCCTTATCATCGAACCGAATTCACCGCTGAGAAAATTACCGCTTATTTCAATCTCGATCTATCCTTGCTTCGTGGTTATGGATTTCCCGAAGAAGCCTACAAGCTCATGGTTGCCTTGGCGTTGTTTAAGATTCAAAGATTCCTATCCACAGGGTTGCGATTACGAACCGCTTGCGATTTGGAACCCGCTGGGGAGTTCGTCATTAAACGTCCTAAAGATGGATTTACCATTCCGGGCGAGAGTGATCTTCTTGATGAATGTAAGGAATTAATCAGCCAATGCAAGCAAAAAGGTTTATTCGCCGATCCCCCTGTCACGGAAGTTTTGTGGAAAAGTTAAGAGGTTAAATCATGATTGCAATAGGATTGCGTTTCCCCGCCGGACGTTTTCATACCACCCCATGGGGACGACATGTCAACGAAGGGATACCCGAGTGGCCGCCATCGCCATGGCGCTTGCTTCGTACATTGGTTGCCGCGTGGAAAATCAAAAATCTTCCCTTGGAAGAAGATCAGGTTCATGGGGTATTGAAAAAACTAACATCACCACCATCATTTTATCTACCAACGGCAACAACGGGACATACACGCCATTATATGCCGAAGAAAAAGGAATCAGATAAAACCCTTGTCTTTGATGCTTTCGTTTGCATCGATCGGGAAAGTGAAGTAACAATCATCTGGGCAGATGTAAGTTTCAATGAAGATGAATGCAATATATTAAATACCATGTTGGAAGGTATCGGTTATTTAGGCCGAGCTGAGTCATGGTGTGAAGCACGACTGTTAGATCAACAAGAAACCGAGCAACGATTCAAATATGTGAATTGTTTTCCCCTTAATGGAAGAATACCAACCGAAAAACAAGAACTCGTTCGTACTCTAGGTGCGGATCCCGTTGAGGCCTTCAATGATAAGCATGTAACAAAAACGACGACACAAGGACGTGGCAATAACAGACAAACAATTATAGTGAGTCGCTACGATCCCGCTTGGCATCTTTGTATGGATACAGCTCAACTTCATGCAGAAAAATGGTCCGATCCCCCTGGATCAAAATGGGTTACATATGTACGTCCGCACGATTGTTTTGATCCCCCACGGAAGAGAAAAACAATGAAAAGAAAAGATGAAAATCTAATTCAATTCGCGCGTTATGTATTAGACTCGAATGTTCTTCCTTCCCTTGAAGAAACCTTGCCCATCGCAGAAAAAACTCGATTTGCTTTAATGGGCCTCTATGGCCGACTCACTGAATCAAATGGAGAAAAAGGCCAATCGACTATTTTTTCTGGAAAAACCTCTGAGGGAGAGCCTTTGAAAGGACATGGTCATGCTTACTTTCTACCAACCGACGAAGATGGCGATGGGCGTTTAGACCACCTTAACATCGTTTCAAGTCATGGATTTAATAAGGATGAGTTACGTGCCATTGATCGTCTACGAAGACTAAAGCGGGATAAGGAATCACCACCAATACAGCTTATGCTTCTCGGCTTAGGTTCGTTAGATGAATTCCAGCCTTTTCCCGTCAAACCATCCCAAACCTGGGTTTCTGCAACTCCCTTTATTGTAACCCGTCATCTTAAAAAACGGGGGCAAAAGCGTGATCCAGAAGAATTGCAGAAAAATCCCATACTTTTTATAAAGCAAGTTTTATGGGAAGAGCTTGAACGCTTTTTACAGCGAAATGGGTATTCATTGGGTCCCGATGAGATCGAGATGGAGCCTTTGCTTGATGATGGGGTGTTTCGTATTGATCCAGTCAATTGGAGCCCCATGGCCACGGGGGCAAAGTTACGTCCTATTCAATTCAAACGTTTTCGTCAAAAGAAAAATGATACAGGAGGTAATCGTCCCTCCGGATTTTTCAAAATTACTTTTCCAAAAAAAGTTTCTGGTCCAATCGCCCTTGGACATTCATCTCACTTTGGCATGGGTTTATTTTTACCTGAAATGTAAATTTTGCGGGTCATTGAAATTATTGAATACAGAAGTTTTTGATAATCCTTAGTTTATCACGAGGAGAGGTGATGAAAACCAATAAATGGGAACCTATTTATCCTCTTGAATATATTCTTTTTAAACAAAGAGAGCGAGGGACACACGATCCGCCGCTCTTTTTTTAATATTAATATGTAATGGTATAGTTTCTTCAAAAGCGGACTTTTAAGCCGGCGCGGAAAAAATAGGCATTATCGTCATCGCCTCCATACGATTCGTTCATCGCCTCACCGGGGAAATAGACCCCGCCTCCTACGAACGTACGGATATCTTTATTGATGAGATAATCGATCTGCGTATCCATTTCCACCCCGCCGTCGTCTTCATGGCCATTTCCAACTCCAAGTTCCTCATCCAGTAAAAAGTAATATAAATCCAGACTCCACGCGAGGAAATGGGTCGGCTGCACGCCACCGTTGACATTAAAGACGTGCATGTTGGTGAAAGGATTGATACCCTGGTAGGTTTTGGTCATGCCTTCCGCGAGCACCCCATAGGTTTTTCCTTCAAAAGGCGAGGAAAATCCGCTCATAGTATCCTCGGCTCCATCTTGTTGCAAGTAGGTATAGATGAAACCTACATTAGGGGCGATTTCGTGGTCAGGGTGATAGTTGAGGCCCGCTTGGGCCCCTATAGCATCGGCATCTTCACGATGGGATTTAAAAGTATCGTCGGCATCGTTGCGTTGATATGCCAATTCGGCCTTGTAAGCAACCTCTTCGGTGATATCTCCTGCTGCCCGGCTGCCGAAAATCCACTTTGTGCCGCCCATACCGGTGAAATCGAGCGGGCTATTTTCTTCGTTGTAGGTTCCGTACAGGTCGAGCTGATGGTTATCGATACCAAAGTAAGACCCATAAAGTCCCACAACTTGGGCATCGACATCAATTCCATTGTAAAACAAGGTATCCTCGACGCTGCGCCCGTAAAAAAGATCCAACTGAGTAAATTCTGACTCATGGCGTATAATAACGGCGTCGAAGGGATCGATTTCATAGCTCCCTAGTTGAGTAATGAGTAAGGGATCGTTGGTCATGGAATCGCCGAGGATAAATCCCGGTCCCCACCACTGATTGTAATCATCAGCGAATTGGTTATCTCCATAATTCATGAACTGACGGCCTAAGGAGACGGAAAAGCCTCCCCCGGCGATATTTTCAGCCTTCAACATCGCTTCTTCGAGATAGATCTCATAAGGCTTGGCATCTAAGCCGGTTAACTGATTGGGGTCATTCGGATCAATCCGTACTCGCCGTAATCCACGATCTACCTCCGCGCTGGTTCGGAAGGTAATATTGTGATCAAACATGGCTTGAAGATAAAGATGAGCTTCCGCGCGGATAACGTCTTCATAATCTCCATGTCGATCGGAGAGATCAAAGATGTTTTCTCCTTGGAAATATTCCCAGAATACATCTCCACCGATGTCAATATTATCTGGGAGATCGGCAAAAGCGCCTGTGGTGATGAAGAGTACACAGATCACGAAAGACGCCAAGCATTGAGATTTCAAGATAGTCCCCCTTCTTTCAACTCGAAGGTTTCCCCCCAAGGGGGAAATAGTGTTTTTGAATTAAAGCAAATAGAAATAAATCAATAAGTTAGATATATAATAGCCATAAACATAAAAAACACATTCGTTCCTTTTTCTCCTTCGGATTGGCTCTCCTTTCTTCTTCGTTTTATGATTTTATTACTTGAAGAAATAGTAGATTAAACCCCCCTAGAGTTCAAGAAAATCTTGGGAAAATTTAAAAGAGGTGCGGTAAAATTGCCACAGGGTAGACAAGAGGGGAAATAAACTCTTGTCCAAATGCTTTTCTTCGATTTTACAAGGGATTAAAACCACCTATAATGTTTTTCGCTATTGTTAACCAAATGAAAGGCCGAACCGATGAACAATCAAACAGGGGATACCTCATCATCGCTGAAATTCAGCACTTATTGGGAATTATGCCGACCATTTACCCTGCTCGCTCCCTTTGTGGGATTTTTTGCTTTTGCACTGGTAGGATGGAGCGGGCAGGAGGAACGAGCCTTTAATGAAGTCCTTCCCGCGATCGTCGTGGGGGCCTTATCCGCCGCGTTATTAAATGCGGCTTCAAATATTGTTAACCAATATTTCGATTTGGAGATCGACCGCGTCAATAAACCTACCCGCCCTTTGCCTTCGGGGCGCGTTTCTGTTAAAGAAGCCATGGAGTTTTGCGGGATATTATATATAGGTTCATTTCTCGCCGGCTATTATGTCGGGTGGGATTTCTTTGTTATTGTGCTATTTACCGCTTTTGTAACCTACGCTTATTCTGGCCCCCCATTCCGTACCAAGCGGCATTGGTTGCTTTCCAACATAACCATCGCCATTCCCCGGGGATGTTTGTTAATTGTGGCGGGATGGACAGCCGTACGAAGCGTGTGGGAACTGGAACCATGGATCATCGGAAGTATTTTCGGGCTTTATATACTTGGGGCTGCTTCTACCAAGGATTTCGCTGATATTGAAGGAGATCGTTTGGGTGGCTGCATCACCATCCCGATCAAGTTCGGGATAGAAACCAGCGCAAAAATCATCTCACCCTTTTTTGTTTTGCCATTTATAGTGATGTTCCTCGTCACCTGGTTTTCATTATTGACAGGAAATCAACTGTTTCTCCTACTTTTGGCAGCTTTATTGATCCTGTGGGGAGGCTATGTCGCCTATTTAATTATGCGGCGTCCAACCGAACTGGCCACCGAAGCCAATCATGTTTCTTGGAAACACATGTATCTCATCATGGTGGTGGGGCAAGTGGGATTTGCAGCCGCTTATCTGGTGGGATAAATCACCACTCGGCATCAGGAGGAAAGAGGCTGTGATGGCGCAGCCCCTGACGTTTTTGTGCCATCCAATCTTGTACGGTTTCGCGCCAAGTTAAGTAGTGCTCGGTCTGTTGATGAACCTTAAAATCCGCTTCTGTATGATAGGCTTCATAAAGAAAAAAGCGGTTTGTATCCTCTTCAGCTTGTAAAACATCGAAACGCACATTGCCTGGTTCTTGGCGGGTACCCTGGGCATTTTTTAACGTGGCTTCAATAAATTCTTGAGTGTGTTCGGGTTTAACATGGACGGTAACACAGACGACATACATATTGTTCTTCCTTTTCTACGATGCTATTTGGTCTACTCATCCTAACGTTTTGGCAGGTCTTTTGGGATATTATTTCACATACATCTACTTATTCATACAGGATATAATACTTAAAAAAACAAGAGAGGTGCAGTCATGGAACAAGCCATTTTTGCTGCAGGCTGTTTTTGGGGAGTCGAGGCCGCTTTTCGTGAAGTTAAGGGAGTGGGTGCTACCACAGTTGGTTACACCGGCGGGCATACTTCAAACCCGAGCTATGAGAAGGTCTGCAGTAAACAAACAGGCCATGCGGAAGCGGTTTTGGTTGAATATGATCCAGAGGTTGTGACGTATGAACAGCTTTTATACGTATTTTGGGAATGCCATGATCCTACGCAATTAAATCGCCAGGGGCTGGATATTGGGGATCAATACCGTTCGGCTATCTTTTTTCTAACTCCCGAACAAGAAAAAATTGCCCGGAAAAGCAAAGAAAAACTCCAAAACTCAAACAAATATCATGGTGAGATTGTAACCGAAATCATTCCCGCCAGTGAATTTTATCGTGCCGAGGAGTATCATCAGCAATATTTGGAGAAGCGAGGCATGGTTCGCTGCCACTAAAGCCGATCTATGGATTCTGATTGGGTTAAGTTTTTAATTGGAGCATGGCTTTTTGGGTGGCCATTTTTTTCGCCTCGATCCCTTCTTTACCCAGCAACTTAACTCGCTCAGGATCACTCATGATGCGGTCAATTTTGCATTCGATTTGTTTCGTGGTGGGATTCATTATGAAATAACCGATGTTCGCCCAATTAATTAAATCCTTCTTGGAGAGTGGAATTGCTTTATATTTATCCCGGAGTTTTTCAAATGGATCTTCCTGATTACGAGTCAGTTGTTCTCCACGCTCATAATAGGCGTCCAAGAATTGATCGAGAGTGAGAGGGAAGCCTCCCAGCATAATCATATAGCGAACACATGCGCAAATTAATTCATTCTCACGCCGGGTGCAATCTTCGCAATAGAGATAATGGAGTTGGCCTTTGTTGTGATTCCGCAAAGTAGGTTGATCGGGAGTGAAACTCTTATGACAGCGAGTGCAATTTACAGAATCACCATAATTCAATCGGCCATAGAGGGAGAGAGAACTGCGTTGTTTGCTATCCGATGAAGTTTGCGCCTCAGATTGCTGGAAGATTCCGTTGGTTGATGTTTGTTGGTTGCCTTCATAAACCCAAGCCGTCCCATCACAAAAACCTAGATCTTTGAGACCTTTGAGGCGGATCAGATCTTGGCCAGTTAATTGGGTCTCTTTGGCATAAAGGACTTTTCCGTTTTTCGTTTGGATATCGCGGGAAAGAGTTGAGTTGACTGGGATTTCATCAAAGTGGTAGCGCATTTCAACACCATCGATGGATCGCTCTTTGAGTTGTTTTATGCTGGAGGGATCATCTTTAAGTAAGTTGGCTACCGGCGAATCTATATCGATTCGTTTATAAAAGCGTGGGGATTTTAACCACTCCGGTGGCGACTTCTGGGAAGAGAACCATTGAGAAAAGATTTCAATAAGCCCCTTTTTTTGCGGAGGTTTGGGAATAATACCGTTGATATCCATTTCATTTGCGGTTGTGAGGAGTTGTGGATCGTCGTATTCAGAAAGTAAAAAAACCGGCAGTTCCCGTGGAGTATGTGGAAGCCCTACTCGGATAGAACGCAGTAGCTGAAGTCCGTTCATATCCGGCATTTTGAAATCGGTAATCACCCCATCGATCTGTTTACTTTCATCTTCCAAGTTCGAAAGGGCCTCTTTTCCTGAAGCTGCGTAGTAAATGGTTTTGCACCCCAGACTTTTCAACAGGCTAAATGTACTTAAGCGGGATATGCGTTCATCATCAACGACAAGGAAAGAATGGCTCGAAAGATTGAATTGTTTCATAACTCACGCTTCATTCCTGGGTATTGATTTGGGTATAAGTAGCTAATTTTTCAGGAATTAGCTTCTATATTTAGGTTATTTTATAAAAATTTAGCAAAAATGCGAGGGGAATTTAGGACGAAAACTTATTGGCAAGAATTTCTAGGAAAAATGGTCTTGCTTAAGAGAGTGAATTGGTTAAAAATTTATAATAACTAGTGGATGCTCCTTTTCGAAAGTTGAACAGACGGTTATGATTAAATTAGATCTGAAGGATATGGGGGCTGGAGTGGGGCTTAGAGATTCCCTTTAATATTGTTATGCTCGCTGTGTTTTATCCGTTAAGTATTCAGGTAGCTTTCCATATTTTTATAAAGAAATTAGAATTAAAAGTATAAATGAATCTTGAAGAGAAGAATGGAACCCCTTCTGATTCATTTTAGCTCAATAGTGGAACATATTAAAACAAACTTAATTAATTAGGAGGACAAAAAGAAATGGCTGTGAAAATAGGAATTAATGGATTTGGACGTATTGGACGTCTGGTCGCACGCGCTGCCCTGCGGGATGGAAGTGTCGAAATCGCGGGAATCAATGATATTACGGATGCAAATACGCTGGCGCATTTGTTTAAGTATGATTCTGTCCATGGTCCATATGAAGGTTCGGTAAGTGTAGACGGAGATGCTTTAAACATTGATGGAAAAAAAATCCCGGTTTGCGCAGAAAAGGATCCCAGTAAATTGCCTTGGGGAGAAGTGGGCGCAGAAATAGTAGTGGAATCTACCGGCCTTTTCACCGATCGAGAAAAAGCCGCCCAACATTTAAAAGCCGGTGCAAAGAAAGTCATTATCAGTGCCCCTTCCAAAGATGCGGAATGGACGGTGGTCATGGGAGTGAATGAGAATGACTATGATCCATCCAAACATGAAATTATGTCCAATGCTTCCTGCACCACCAACTGCCTTGCACCTGTATGTAAAGTATTGCATGATAACTTCAACATTCAACGTGGTTTAATGACAACCATTCACTCTTATACAAACGACCAACGGATTTTGGATCTGCCCCATAAAGATTTGCGTCGTGCCCGTGCAGCGGCATTGAACATGATACCAACGAAAACAGGGGCTGCAGCAGCGATCGGCTTAGTGATGCCGGATCTAAACGGGAAAATGGATGGTTTCGCGATGCGGGTGCCCACTCCTAACGTTTCGGTTGTAGACCTAACCGCCGAGGTAAAAAAATCGACCACCCCGGATGCAATCAATGCCGCGATCAAATCAGCCGCTGAAGGTCCTTTGAAAGGTATCCTGCATTATTGTGATGAACCATTGGTTTCCGGCGATTTCAACGGAACGACTTATTCTTCGATTTTTGACGCCGGCTTTACCCGGGTGATTGAGGGCAACTTTGTTAAGGTTTTGTCCTGGTATGATAATGAATATGGTTTTTCCTGCCGTGTGATCGACTTGGTTAAAAAGATTGCCTAATTGGTGGTCTTACTCAATTCGATTAGGGGATAATTTCCCGCTATAAAACTCAATCGTGATGGCGTGGGAATCCCACGCCATCACCTTCACGTTTAAATCACTCCCAGATTGACGAGGTTACGCCATGAATATGAATAAAAAAAGCATTGAGGATATTGATCCGAAAGGAAAACGCATACTCGTACGTGTGGATTTCAATGTCCCGCTGGATGACAACAAAAATGTGACTGATGATACCCGCATTCGTTCCGCCTTACCGACCATCCAATATCTCACCGAACGGGGCGGCCGGGTGATTTTAATGTCACACTTGGGGCGCCCTAAAGGACAGGTGAAGGAAGAGTTTCGCTTGGAACCCGCGGGCAAACGTCTGGCCGAGCTTCTGGGAAAACCGGTTACCACTTTGAAAGATTGTATCGGTGCTGAAGTGGAACAAGCGGTGAACCGCATGCAAGATGGCGATGTAGTTCTATTGGAAAATTTGCGATTTCACCCAGAAGAAGAAAAGAACGATGCGGAATTTTGTAAAAAATTAGCCGCCTTGGGCGATCTCTACGTAAACGACGCTTTCGGCACGGCTCATCGAGCCCATGCTTCGACCGAGGGTGTGACTCGTCATTTTGAAACCTGCGTTGCCGGATATTTAATGCGCAAAGAGATCGACTATCTCGTAGGCGCATTGGAGTCTCCTGAACGCCCCTTTGTGGCCATTTTAGGCGGTTTGAAAATATCCGGCAAAATCGATGTCATTGAGAACCTACTTGATAAAGTCGATTGCATCCTTATCGGCGGGGCTATGGCTTATACCTTGTTGAAAGTAAAAGGGGTGGAGGTAGGCGATTCTATCGTGGAAGAAGAAAAACTCGATGTAGCGAAAAAAGTTTTATCCTCGGTTGAAAGTAAGGGGATTAAGTTTTTGCTGCCTCAGGACCATAAAGCAGCAACGGAAGTGAAAGAAGGGGTGGAACCTCAAACCGTTTCTGAACCCACCATTCCTGCGGGCTTGAAAGGTGTCGATATAGGTCCAGCCACGGTTGAAGCGTTTAAGCGAGAAATCGCCAATGCAAAAACCATTGTTTGGAATGGTCCGATGGGAGTCTTTGAACTTCCAGCCTTTGCCCAAGGGACGATGGAGATTGCAAAAGCCGTAGCCGACTCATCCGGAGTCTCAATTGTTGGTGGAGGGGATTCTGTTTCGGCTGTTGCCAAGGCGGGTGTGAGCGATAAAATAACACACATAAGTACCGGTGGAGGTGCTTCTTTAGAATTATTGGAAGGCAAAGATCTTCCCGGATTGGTTGCGCTAACAGATAAATAGTTTATAATTGCGTGAAGAGGCATGATCATAGAAAATTTCGCAGTTAGGAGCGGAAGATGTTTTATTATTTCTTGAGCTTTATTCATCTACTTCTTTGTGTGGGATTGGTCTTTTTCGTCCTATTACAATCCAACAAAGGATTAGGGCTCTCAGGTGCTTTTGGATCCTTCGGAGGAAGTGACAGCGTTTTTTCGACTTCAAGTTCGTTAAATGTTTTAGTGAAAATAACGATTGTATTGTCTGTTCTTTTTGTTTTTACTAGTATCACATTAACCGTGGTGCAACCGCCTAATTCTACCGGGAGTGTTGTCGAGGAAAATGTAGGGGCAACCAATCAATCCTTACAAGAATTAATTGAGCAAGGACAAGCACAAGAGGGACAAGCCCAAGGTCAAGGTCAAGAAGGTGGGGCTTTGCCTCAAGAGGGTGAACCCGGAGAGGCTCCTGTAGCTCCCATGGAAGGCAACTAATCCTACTCACGCTACTCAATAGTATACAACCGACCCGGTGTCTTTTGGTGCCGGGTTGTTTTTTGCGAATCTCCCCCTTGCCGAAAGGTGGATTTTCTAGTTAAATATATTCTTGTCCTCTGCAATTTATTCCATATTTGCAGTAAGAACCTATTCCTGCGCCTTTTCGAGTAATGGGCGCCACAAGACCATAGGAGGTTTGTTTATGGCATCATCGCTGTACGAAATACTTTACATCATTGATTCCTCGTTGCCTGAAGCCGATGTAAAGGCACTCGAAAATGAAGTGAAATCGGCCATCCAAAGTCGTGGTGGAGAAATCAAAAAAGAAAGTCAATGGGGCGAACGTAAACTCGCTTACGAAATCCGCAAAAAGACACATGGTTATTATTTCAACTATGAATTTAAAGCGGAGGAAAACGTACCGACTGAAGTGAGAGAGCTCATCCAAACGAGGAGCGCTATTCTTCGTCATTTGATGATTAAAGTGCCCAAAGCCAAGTTGCTTCAAGAAAAACAAGAAGAAGAAAAGAAGCGAAAAGAATTAGAAGCAGCCCAACGAGAGCGGGAAAAAGTCTTAGCCGCTCAAAAGGCCCAAGAGGAGAAAGAAGCTGAAGAAGCGGCAGCGGAAGCAGCCGTAAGTACTGAAGTTTCTACTCCTGACGAAGAAGGTGAAGCCTCTACAAGTAGTGATGCGACACCGAAAGAAGAACCTGTGAGGACTGAAGAATCCGTATCTGCCCCGGCAGAGCCGATCCCGGAATCGACGAGTGAAACCGAAAAAACAGAATCGGAAGAATCCGAAGAACCACGTAATGAGTGAATTCGCATGATAAATCGAATCATTTTAGTAGGCCGCATGGTCGCTGATCCCGAGATCCGTTATACCCAGAATGGAATTCCTGTTGTTAATTTCAGTATTGCCGTGGAGCGGAATTTTAAAAACGCAAACGGTGAGCGAGAAACGGATTTTATCAATATCGTAGCCTGGCGAAAATTGGCAGAATTAATTAATGAATACTGCCGCAAAGGATATATGGTAGGAGTAGATGGCTGGCTCCAGATGCGCCGTTACCAAACCTCGGGAGGAGAAAATCGCACGGTTTATGAAGTGCAGGCGGATAATGTGCAATTTCTGGATCGTGGTGGCAAAGGCGGAGGCCAAGGAAATTACGCTACACCACCCCCAAGTGATCAGGATGCTCCTCCAACGCCTTCTAACTTTTCACCTGAGGAAGAGTCGGGGAGCGATCCAAGTTTACCTTTTTGAGAAATAAAAAGAGGAGTAAAGATAAAATGACTGCTGATACACATAATACCACGACCCAAAGGACAGATACACGAACTCCATCAAGCCGCCCGGCTCCAAGTTCACGAGGCCATCAAGGTCGACCCCAACAAGGAGCGGGAGCCCAAAGACGCCGTTTTTCCCGTCGCCGTTTCCCGCGTAGGAAGGTCTGTCGTTTTTGCCAGGAGAAAGTCCAATATATCGATTTTAAAAACTATCGTCTTTTACGTGACTTTCTAACAGAACGTGGAAAAATCATGCCACGTCGTATTACTGGAAACTGTGCAAAACATCAGCGTGCCTTAACGACGGCGATCAAACGAGCGAGAAATGTTGCCCTTATCGCTTTCACCCATCGTTAAAATTCGGTAGTAAAGTAGAGGAGAGATTCAATTATGCCAAACCATAAATCAACAGAAAAAATGTTGCGCAAGGATGCCAAGCGCTACAAGCATAACATGCAAATTCGTTCGAAAGTCCGTACTTTAATTAAAAATGTGCGTCTCGCAGTGGCCGAAAAGAATCCTGAAGCTGCTCGTGAAAACCTTCGGCGTGCTGTTTCTCAAATAGACACGGCTGCTAAAAAACACATTATTCATCCCCGTAATGCTTCACGACGAAAATCACGTTTGATGAAGATGGTGGATTCGATGAATCCTGAAGCGTAGTTTTATTTAAAAGGAAGAAACAAGCCCCGTGTTGATGAACGATGCGCGGGGCTATTTTTCATTTATGCGAGAATATTATGAACCATCTTCCCGTTAATGCTGCAGTGGTAGTAGCCGCCGGAAAGAGCCGTAGGATGGGTGGCGGGCATAATAAAGTATTCAATCTTCTCGCCAACCGGCCGGTCTTGTGTTATTCTTTAGATGTTTTTCAAAGTCATGAAGCGATTCATGCAGTAGTCATCGTCGGACGTGAGGATGACCGAGAAGCGATTGAGAGGCTTGTCGATCGATACTGCCCAAAGGCTCAAGGAAATATTGTTATCGGGGGAGCGGAACGTTTTGATTCTGTGCGAAATGGATTACGATTGCTAAAAGAGATACAACCGGAGGCCGTTTTGATTCAAGATGCAGCGCGTCCCTTTTTGCGTGCTGAATTCATTCAAAATTCCTTGTCGGCGTTGAATCATTTTCCGGGAGCGATTGTAGGAGTTCCGCTGAAAGATACATTAAAAGAAACGCAGAACAATGGGGTGGTTATCACCACCCATGAACGTTCGCGTTACTGGTTGGCGCAAACCCCGCAGACGTTTCGTTACTCTGAAATCCTTGAAGCGTATGAACAATACGAGCCACCTCCTTACCCCACCGATGATGGGGCTGTTTTGGAAGAGCAGGGACTTGAGGTAACGATGGTAGAGGGATCCTACGACAATATGAAAATAACCACCCCTGAAGATATCGTACTGGCTGAGGCGATTTTACAAAGTCGATCGATTTAATTGAGAGAATAGAGTGATTCTATTACGCCAACCATCATAGGAAATTACAACAAATTTTCCGCAATATCATAAAAAAATGTTGAACAAAACCGTCATTCCCGCTTATGCAAAAGTTAATTTGCATTTGGACATCGTAGGGGTCCAAGAAAATGGCTATCATCGTTTGGAAATGGTGAATAGCCGTATTTCCCTCTATGATGAAGTCACTTGCATTTTGGTTAAATCCTCCTCTCAAATCAAACTCACATGCTCGGATCCTTCCATGCCGACCGATGCGAGCAATACAGCCTATCTGGCCGCCAAACGTTTTCTTGGCCAATTACACTCGAAGGATGGGGTGGCGATTCATATTGAAAAGAATATCCCTCATGGTGCGGGCTTGGGGGGTGGAAGCAGCGATGCGGCTGCGGTACTCCATGCTTTAAATGAGTTATATCAACTTCCTTTAAAGTTGGAGCAACTTAAAGCGATCGGTTTAGGCATCGGCGCTGATGTGCCTTTCTTTCTAGAGCGGGGATGTTGTTATGTGGGTGGAGTTGGTGAGCGAGTCGTTCCTGTGGGTCTGCATTCATCCTTAAGGGATAAGAATCTCTCATTAGTATTATGTTCCCCCGAGTTTCACATTTCCACCCGGGAAGCCTATCGTTCATGGGATGGAGAGACGGAAAAACATAAACACAAGAGCCCGAGAAAGCTGTTGGAGGTTTTTATTTATGGTAATCGGGAACAAATCACAAAGAATCTTTTCAATGCATTTGAATCTGTATTATTCTCACTTCATCCAACCTTAGCCCAGATCTATGAAACCTATGGCTCGCTCTCTCCCCGCGGTCCTATACTCACGGGTTCAGGGTCTAATCTTTTTAGCCTGCATTTAACCCACGAGGAAGCTGAGGATGTATGTCAACAATTGAATGCATCAGGTCATAAAGCTCGATGTTTTGAATTGCTTCTAACAGAATAACCACGTAATTTGTTGAAAATTGGGTGGTTAGACCCAAAACTACTGTAAAATAACTCTTTCCTTCAACACCCTTTCATAGTATGGTATTGCAATTCATAACGCTTAAGTGTATGTGAAGAGATACAGTGTATCGATTTATATTTTTCCCTTATTTTACTGTGTGGGTTATGTATGAAGTGTTATAATAGAAATAAATTCACTCTCACTTATTCATGGGTGATCAAAGTTGCGAAACAACTAGAAAAAAATTCTTTGCGTTTATAAAATCATAGTAGTCAATAGTGGAGAACTTTTATGAATTTAAGTGAAGAACTTGGATTTCGGAATCCGATTCAAAATTTATCCCATGAAGCAGTCATGAGTATTGTCCTGACCGGGACGATGTTGGCCAAAGAAGGTGACCGGATTCTTAAAACAGTAGGATTGACGGATGCTCAATTCAACGTATTGATGATTTTGAAATATCAATCCAATGAAGGGGTCATGAATCAAACGACCTTGGGCAGCATGTTGTTGGTTAATCGTTCCAACGTGACAGGGTTAATCGACCGATTGGAACAGGCGGGCTATGTACAACGCTTGGCGGATGCTGTAGACCGCCGGGTTAACCTCGTAAAACTCACCAAAAAAGGGGAAAAATTACTGGAAAAAGCCATCAAAGTGTATTTTGAACGCTTGGAACAAATCACAGAATCATTATCAGACCAGGATTTAAAGCGTATATGTTCTGCGATTGAACAAATTCGCGATCATATTCGTGAAAAAGAATGATCCTTTACAGAGAGGATCAAGAACTCTATTTTTATATCCTAAATCCTTGAACCATTTCCCAGATACTTTCAAACCCTTGAATCATTTGCTTGCCCAATGGAATAATGAAAACCAAAGGTACAAGCACAAATAGCCATGAGATAGTTAAGGTGGCTATCTCCGACCAGAAATCGGGCCAATTTTTTTCTTCATAACTTATTTTCAGATTGGAAATATCCCGTGGCAATTGATTGAGTGTTCGTCCCGCCCACGTAAGCCAACCAAATAAAACAAAAAAGAGAAAAATCCCATAGAACATGCTCAATACCTTTATGAAAGGAATGCTTTCATGAAATAGGACGGATATTTTAGCATGAATTATTTATAAATTCTTGGTTTATCCGAAATCCGTTTTTCAAAAAGAGGACAATTCTCAAGTTTACAGAAATCTATATGTCAAAATGAAACATTTTTCTCCGGAGTGTCTCACTAAAAGTGAACAATTGTACCAATTATTGAGGCTTCATTTTTGCTTAAAATTTAATAAGGATTTGAATCTTGGAGTTTTATATAATTGGCCTGAAGTTTGCTTGAAAATATTGTATAGATAACAAATTAACCTTTTTTTAAAGGAGTGTTAAAATGGTAAGGGCAACATGTGTAAATTATGAAGTCGACGAAGTTGAACTGGATGAAAATCGTAATGAGACGAACGAGGATCTGTATTCGGAAGAAGCCAGACTCGCGAGTTGGAACGATTTGATGCGAGAGTACGAATTAGAAGGCTGTGGTGCGGACTAAGCGCTCAAGCTGAGGTCAATTCTTCCTAAGCAGTACTCATTAAAATAAAATAGAGATGCCCGCTATGGGAAAATGCTTAAAGTCTCATACCGGGCATTTTTTTGCAGCATGCACACGACCCACTATCTCCATCTATTCCCCAATGAAAACCTCACTCTCATCAAGAGAACCTCAATTGATTTTGCGTTTATAATTATGTTTTTTCGTTCAGACGAAATCAACCACTTTCACATCATTTAAAAATTCGTAATAATATAGAGGAAAAGCCATTTAATAAGATGGAGAAATTAAACCATGCATTTAATGGACGGTGTGGTCACCGCACCTTATATTGTTGGAGGTTATGCGGCCGCGGCAGGGTTGTGCGCTTGGTCGGCTTACAAAATTCGTGACGAAGAAATTCCGCGTATTGCGGTTTTTACCGCGGCGTTTTTTTGCGCCTCATTAATCCACTTCCCTGTAGGTCCAACCAGTGTGCATCTACTGTTCAATGGTTTGGTCGGGGTGATTTTAGGACGACGGGCGATCATTGCTTTTTTGATAGGCTTGTTTTTACAGGCAGCGCTTTTTAGTCATGGGGGCTTTTCTGTAATTGGATTGAATACGTGTATTTTTGGGATTCCCGCGCTGATGGTGGGTTATTTGTACCATTGGTTTTTAGGAAAAAAGGAATCGATGCGCTTTATGGCTGGTATGGTTTGTGGCGCCCTGGGGGTGTTGTTTTCAGGTTTATTATTGATGCTGATCCTTATCTTTTGTCAAAAAGATTCTTTTCGTACGCTCGCCCACTTCATCTTTGTTGCCCATTTGCCAGTCATGATGATCGAAGGATTGGTGACCGGATTTACTGTGCAATTTCTCTCCAAGGTTCAACCGGTTTTGCTTAAAGGAGGTCAATCCCCATGAAATATTTATGCATGTTTGGGCTTTTATTCCTATCGTCAGTATGGGCTCAAGCGCATCAATTAGATTTGGCATGTAAGGCGGAGGGTGAAGAGTTGGTCATCGAAGCCTGGATGGGACGGGATGAAATCGTTCAGGAAGGTGATGTTACGATACTCTCAAGCGAGGGGTCGGTACTGGCAATGGGAAAAACCAACGAGGAGGGTATCTTTCGTTGGAAGCCCGAGAGTATGCAAAGCATCACAATCGAAGTCTATGCTGGCCGGGGACACAACCAATCGATTACGATTGAGGAAGAGGAATTACGAGAACTATTCGATACTGGTATAGAAGAAACCGAAGCTGAAGCGGCTTCCGAGGATTTGGAGGAGACTACCAAGACTCCATCATCGATCAATACAGCACGAGAAAGACGGAGTATTTCCAGCCGTGATGATGATACGCCTATGAAAGTGGTATTAGGGCTGGTCTTCTTGCTCTCGGCGGTATCGGCGTGGTTTTCGTATCGTAATTCAAAAAAACTCAGCGAATTAGAAGACCAGATCAAGAAGCATGAGAGCTGAACTGGAATACTATTCCCATTTGGATTCGCCCCTGCATCGTTGGGATGCGCGTTGGAAGATCTTCACTTTGGCGATCTTTATGTTTGCGGCAGCGATTGTGAGCCATCCTCTATCAGCGGTGTTGTTTTTGTTCTTTGGGCTGGCTTTGCTTTCCATGGGAAAACTTCCTTGGATCTTAATTAGCAAACGTTTGGGTGCCCTGCAGATCTTTTTAATTCCCTGTTTCCTTATTTTACCTTTTACGGTGCCGGGTACACCGCTTTCATGGTCAAAGGGTTGGCTTACGTATGAGGGATCAATTTTAGCCACTCTCCTATATTTGCGGGCGGTCTCGATTCTGGTCGTTTCCATGGCCTTGGTTTATTCCACCCCGATGGATCAGCTGATGCATGCTGCCGAAAAGTTGAAAGTTCCTCGGTTTTTAGTACGAATTACGTTACTCACCTATCGGTATATTTTCAACTTAGCCTGGGAATTATCGAGTGTGCGTTGGGCTTTGATTACCCGTGGATTTCAAAATCGGACAGCCTTGTGGGCTTATCAAACCTGGGCGAATATCGTGGGAATCATTCTCCTACGGGGGTACGAGCGGACCGAACGTATTTACCGCGCGATGCTGTGCCGAGGATATGATGGGAGCATGAGGACCTTTCATTCCTTTTCAACCCGTCCTTTCGATGTTATAACTACCCTAAGTTGCATGGTCGGAATTGGGATCCTCTTAGGATTGGATACGCAGCTTTAATTATCCATGCAAGCAAACACCAAAGAATGATTTAGCATAAAAGAGAGCACCGTGAGCTGTTTACTAGAAATTGATGATTTAACCTTTCGCTATCCTGAAGGGCGAGCGGTGTTGGATCGTGTTCATCTCCATATTCAACATGGCGAGCGAGTCGGTTTGGTGGGACCGAATGGAGCCGGAAAAACCACCCTCTTTTTGGTACTATCGGGCGTTATCGATGGTTTTGAAGGCTCTGTCTATGTGGCCGGCTGTGATTTATCGAGCCGGGAGGGACGCAGACAAGTACATCAGAAACTGGGGATCGTTTTCCAAAACACCGATGATCAACTCTTCAATACGACTGTTTACGATGATATAGCCTTTGGGCCGTTGAATATGAAATATGAGGTGGACGAAGTCCGGCGACGTGTTGATGAAGCCATGATGGCGGTTGGTTTAGAAGAGCATTTTAAATCGCGGATTCCCTTCCATCTTTCCGGGGGAGAAAAGCGCCGTGTGGCGATCGCCGGGATATTGGCCATGGACCCTCAAGTGTTATTACTGGATGAACCCTCCAGCGATTTGGATCCCCGCGGACGCCGAGAGCTTGTTCAGATTCTCGAAGGGTTTGAGATCACCCGTGTGATTTCCAGTCATAATTTGGAATTTGTGTTGGAAACATGTGACCGGGTGATTGTCATGGATGAAGGAAAAGTTGTGGCTGATGGAGGAGCGCGGGAGATTTTAGCCAATGAAAAAGTGATGCTGGATCATGGGTTGGAAGTTCCTACGAGTATACGGTAAGAGGATTAATTCCACAATAGATTTTATTGAAATGTCATTATCATCTTCTCGAATCTTCGATATACTATAAGTAAATTCCATGACTATTTTTACTCTGAGGCGGATTAATGCTGCAAAAATCGCAGACAACATTTAGTGATCAAGATGTCGAGAAATCATTTGAGAAGCTCAATGAACGGCTTCGTACGTTGCTCTCATCACAAAAAGCAAGAGAATGTTTGAAAAATGTTGAAGCGGAACTTGCTTTTGACATGGAAGTCCATCTGCAACCTTTGAGGAATGATTTAGCGGAATGTTTTCAATTGATTGGTGATCTGATCCACGAGCGAGGAACGACTTCCCAACAAATTCAATCATTAATCCCTGCGCTTACCGAATATATGGATCCGGGTTCTAATTTAGCGAAAGACATAGCCCGTATCGAGAAAGAGATTGCGGAAAAAAAGCGTAAACATCCGGACTATATCCACGCATTTAAATTGCAGATGCTGGTAAAAAAGTTTGAAGAATTGATGAACAACGCGAGTAAAAATTCAGCCGAATATTATGAGTATGAAGAGAAATACAAAAAAGCCCGTACTACTTTTAATAATCACATGCAAAACAAAATTCGTATCGCTCAGCGGGCTTTTGCTCCAAATATGCTGGAAATGGCCCATGCGCAATTAGAACTCGCCCGTCACCGTGAAAAGGTGTTGTGTATCAAGCAGAATTTGCTTGAATCAGGACGTAAACATTCGGAAGGAACACTTCGTACACTTGCAAACGTATTTAAAGATACAGAACCCGAGCTAGCGGAGACGATTCTGCAGCAAACGCAATCGATGAGTTCTGTTGGTGATCTCCCCGATATTCCCGATAGTAAGCGGCCACCTCAAAATTTGGCCGAGTATCGGGAAAAATTAAAAGCGCATAACGCTCGTATCCATACCTATGATAAGAGGCTAAAAGACTGTGTGGATCAGTTGCATCAACTAATAGAGTTTGAAGAAGCGATCTTTCATTCTTATGGCGATCAGCTACGAGAACGAGGCGTCCAGTTTCAAAAGAAACTCAAAGTGGACAAAACGGGAACCGGAGCCGGCGTTAAATATCAATCCGCCAGTCGTATGAGCGGTCGCCGCATAAAGAAGTGAAGCGAGAATAAATGTTACTCTTTTATGCTACCTGTCCGTGACATTAATCGGTTCGATTTAAATAGATGAAACTTTTTTCAGGTATTTGTATTCTACGCTGAGATATACGCACAGGTTGGTTTTGTAAATTCATATAGAAATAGGATCGGTTCTGGCTGCTTACAAAAACCTGATTGAGGCTCCCAGCGGGTGGAAAAGAAAAATCAAAACGTGGATGTAACATAGAAGGATTCTCTAAGACCTGAGCGATCATTTGGGAAAATAGTCCTTCAGAGACATAATCCGAGGGAGCCAAGACGGTGACCCCGCGTCCTACTTCTCGCAGCCATGAACTACGAAGGTGTTTTCGTTGGATGTCAAAATCAACCCTGGCCTCTTCATAGCGATCAAGGGCATCGCGGGGATCATCATGGGGTAGCAGAGCCACTTTTTCTACCACCATCCCTACGCGCTGGGTTTGAGTGGCGCCCAGCACCTGTCCTGTGCTCCAAGCACTACCTCGAAACTTAAGACGCACTTCGGGGTTGCGAACTGTAATTTGTCCCTGCTTGCGGCTGCTGCCTGCATCCTCTAAGGAGTTCCAATGGAAGAGGCCTTCTTTTTCGATCGATCCAAGCCTTTGATTATCGAGAAAAACATGAACGGTTTGGCCTTCGGGAATAAACCCTTTGATCTCGAGGCGGTATTTTCGTTGAGGGCGAACATGCATAACTACTCCCGCCTCACGTCCAGTAAAGCGGAAAGAGGAAAAAGGCCAGTTATATTGTTGGGCGGCATTCTCGCCATAGGTACTAGTCCATTCCCCGGTTAAAAATTGAGAGGTCCCAGAGGCTCCAACTTGAACCACTTGTCGAACAGGTAGGGGGCCTTTTGGGTCAAAACTCGCTTGCTGAGGAGAGACGCGCGGTTCCATCACCTGGCGGCCATTTTCTTCCTTGATTTTTACTGAAAAGAATTTTTCATTAAAATCTACTCCTTCTTCCGATTGCCAGGGATATTCTGTCCAAGCAAGAAGAGCCGATCCTCCACGTACTACGTTATAAAGAGAGGAAATTGTTCGGGAGGACCAAAGCCATCCCCAAGGAGAAATGATCAAGGGATAATCTTGAGGAGAAATGGAGGATAGATAGCGTTCATCGATCAAATCAAAATCAATTTGTTCACGTAAACGTTGTATGGATTTGTCATAATGAAGAGGGTTTTTCGCCAGGATGGATCGACGGGGGAACAACACCGCAATTTTTCGGGAGGGAGCCGTTTGCTGGAGTGATTGAACGGCATGATAAAAGCGATCCCACACATTAGGTTGAGCCATATCGTTTTCATTATAAAAATAAATCCGCCCTTGTTCACTGCCGAGGGAATACAAAGAAGCGAGAATTTTATCCCAGTTGACATTCTTGTCGACACGCAAACCAAAGGGAACTCCCGTGCGACGACATTCATAGGACAATAGTTGCCATGTGTACGAAGTGGTGGGGACTTCATTCTTACAAACCATAAGTATGGAAGCGTTATGCTTGGCAGCAATATTAACGAAAGCGGAAATATCGGTAGCACCAAGCAAGAATTCATCGCCAATTTCAATGATCAGCTTTGTGGAAGGGAAGTAAGTTCGGTACGCTTGTGTTATTTTGGAAGCCACTTCGGTCATCCGAGATTGGTACCATCGAAGTGTATCTTCACGATGTTCTAAGCTTTGTGCCTCATCCAAGGCAGGTACGACTTCGTTCCAATTATGGAAAAACTGTCCCCATCGCTGGTTGAGATTTTTTAAATTTCTATAACGATTTCTCATCGCCTGCTGAAAATCGCGAATCGCGATCGGATCCCCCGCCCATAAGCCAGGCCATGCTCGTGAATCGTTGTGTTCATTCGAATAATAAAAAGGCCCCCAATCACTGGCGAAAGACAAGACGGATAGGGGCATACGTCTTTCTGGGATCCAGCGAACCATATCGCGAAACATTTGATTATAGATTGTGAACAACTTGTCCTCCCATAAGGAAAACATGGGGCCTTCTTTCCTTCGCTCGATATCGACAGCCTGTTGCAGTTGTTCTGTCAAAGCGCTGGGAAAGTAGCGCGCATCACCAATTTTAAAGCGCGGAGTCCAATGCAAATCATGGCTGATTAAGTTACGCACCCGTTTGGCGTAATTTTCAAAATCATAAGTTTTTTTCCGGACATAGACTTTGTTGATATCGATGGTATCCACAACATTGGTGGTTCCCCAAGAACGGTAGAGTTTCGATTTTTGTTGAAGTAAATCTTCTTTATCCCACCAACGATCCCCATCCGGGAAAAGTGCGAAAGTGTATCCCGCGGGTAAGTTGATCTTTTCTTGACGAAAGAGAGGGCTAATCCCTTGTCCAGTTTTCCCTAACGGAGTCCGTGAAAGACCCACGGCGCGAAGTAAGAGATTCGTGCCACGAATACGAAAATCCGAATCTCCCGGAAGCGAATGATCCAAGACCGCATCTTGCAAGGTAAAAGTATGTTCAACCCACACACCACTATTGCCCATAAAGAAACGCTGGCTTTTCATTGCCGCCTCTTCTTTCCCGCTTTTGGAAATATAATCCAAATGGATGGCCCCGCGTCCCTGATCACGATATTGAATCGAAACATAAAAAGTTCCGGTTGCGGTGACCAACTCATCGGTAGAAGATTGAAAGTAAAGAGCCGATTCTTCAGAAGAAGAATCGGGTTTTACTCCATAGTGACCAAGCCATACCTGACGATCATATTCAATTCCCTCCGGTTTGCTCAGCATTAATCCTTTTGTCACTTTGGGACGGCCAAAGGTGGTGTAGGCTACGGGTGCGCCATTTTTTAAGACAGGGCTGGCAAGCCGTTTTTCTCCTTGTTGGCGTTGAGCCATCAGGTGGGGAGTAAGAAAAAGGAGTAGAAAGAAGAAGAAAACGAGTTTTTTCATTATTCACCTTTTAAACATAAAGTCGAAGACGCTTATTCCAGCATTTGATACGTTAAACCGGCCGATATTTTCTTTGCACTTCAAGTATGATTATATCAAAATTTCAAAGCACTGTCGGAAATCATCATTTTTAAGGCTCATCACGAAAGTGAGTACTTTTTTTGGGAAAACGCCTTGGGGATGTGTTTCGCTTGTCTCCGCGCGGCCTTAAGGGCCGCTTGCTCCGAAAGCCGCTCCACACAAGTCCCTTCGGCGTTTTGGTTCGATTCATGTAAATAAAAAATAACCATGGTTCTCACTTTAGAATCATGTTTTCTTTTCAATGTATCAGAAAGGACTCAAATACAGGATGAGCCATTTTTTTAAAGTTTATTTCACATTAAACATTTCTAAAACCAATCTAGCCATATAAGAAAGGGGGAGAGCATTTTAAGAATAGAAGGAATGATGGTAAGATAAGTAAATGCGTTAATAAGGACTCTCGTAAAAAATCTATTCAATCGAGGACAGCCGTATGAACTCTCTGATTCCTGTCGTTGCCGCTGTGGCATGTATGATATTAGGTTATCGTTTTTACTCAAAGTACCTTGCGACAAAAGTTTATCAGCTTGATGATACACAACCGACCCCCGCGGTGACTCAAGAAGACGGCCGCGACTATGTCCCCACCCATCGTGCCATTGTTTTTAACCACCATTTTGCCTCCATCGCAGGACTCTCGCCAATCCTCGGGCCTGCGATAGCGGTGATTTGGGGATGGGTGCCTGCAATCGTGTGGTTGGTGGTTGGCGCGGTGCTCATGGGAGCGGTGCACGATCTTTCTGCTTTGGTGCTATCGGTTCGGAATCGAGGAAAATCCATTGGAGAAGTGGCCAACAATTTGGTGGGCAAACGCGCTCGAATTTTATTTTTGTTGATCATCTTTTTCGCCATCGCTCTGGCCATGGGGACATTTACCAAAGTCATCGCCCTGTTAATCCAATCCGGCGATGTAGGTTTCACCACGTATCCAGAAGCCGCGTTTCCAGCCGCCATGCTCATGGTGATCGCCATGGTTTGCGGTGTCTTGCTACGGAAAAAGAAAGTTGGATTGATCCCAGTCAGTATTATTGGAACCTTCCTGACATTTGTGTGTATATGGATAGGAACTTATATCCCTCTTCCCATGGGGAAAAATACCTGGATTTATACTCTGCTAATCTATTCTTTCTGTGCTTCGGTGTTGCCGGTATGGCTATTGTTGCAGCCCCGTGATTTTATTAACGCTTTCGCCCTTTATACGGGGATGTTGTTGATGTATCTTGCTGTGCTATTTTTCCAACCTCCCATCGTGGCTCCTGCAATTAGCAGTAATCCCGACTTACCCAGTATGATCCCTCTTTTGTTTGTGGTTGTTGCTTGTGGAGCGATTTCGGGATTTCATAGTTTGGTGGCTTCGGGAACTACGTCGAAACAACTGGCAAAAGAATCCGATGCCCGCATGGTGGGTTATGGCGGAATGATCGCAGAATGCGCCCTCGGTGTTATTGTGGTGATTGCATGCTGCGCGGGAATCGCCACCCGTGAAGCCTGGCTGGCTCACTACACCGATTGGGATGCCGCGGGCACTTTAGGTGCAAAACTCTCGGTCTTTGTCGCAGGAGCCGCGAATTTTATCTCGTTCATGGGAATACCTGTGAGCGTTGCAGGAACATTTGTGGCGTTGGTGGTCGTCTCTTTCGCTTTAACCACTTTGGATTCAGGAACCCGAATATTGCGCTATAATATTGAAGAGTTTGGGGAAGCCATTCGCTTTCCATTGTTGAAGAACCGGTATGTGGCGACATTGGTGGCCGTCTCGATTATAGGTTGGTTGGCCCTATCAGAACTAGGTACGGCGTTATGGGTTTTGTTTGGATCTACCAATCAATTGTTGGCGGGATTGATGCTGCTGACAGCCACGGTTTATCTGGTGATGTTAAAGCGTCCTTCCTGGATAACAGCCGTTCCAATGGTGTTAATGCTGCTTATTACCTTAACGGCGTTAATTATGAAAATCCGTGACGCCATCACCAAACAGGAAATCCCTATCATTGTGATGGGATCATTTATCCTAGTACTCGCGATTGGCTTAATCGTAGAAGTGATTATCTTCTTTTGGAACCGCGCAAAAATGACGCCTTCGCTCGAGGCCGTCGAAAGCGAGGAAAATATAGCCAGTTAAATAAAGGGAACTTCCCTTTATTTTAAATCATCATTTTGGAGGTTGATTTTATGAAGAAGAATGCAAAGTACGCGGTGTGCCTAGTGTTCGCTGTCGTCGTGGCAGCGACCATGGTAATTCCTGCTCAGGTTTTGATGGCGCAGGAAGGTGAGTCTGATTACAAGATTGAAGTGCCTGAGGGGCTTCCCTCTGTGCCCGTGCCCGATGATAATCCTATGACCAAAGAAAAAGTGGAATTAGGGAAGATGCTCTTCTTCGACCAACGGCTCAGCCGTGATGGCACCCTGTCTTGTGCGACTTGCCATATTCCAGAACATGGTTATGCTGAGCCCAAACCAACCTCAGAAGGCATAGAAGGACAGTTTGGAGAACGGAATGCGAATCCTGTGATCAACTCAGCCTATGCCACGACCTTGTTTTGGGATGGACGTTCTGAAGATTTAGAGGACCAAGCGGCAGGACCTATGGAAAATCCCATAGAAATGGGACATTCTATCCCGGATATTGCAGAAAAACTCAATGAAATCCCAGAATACAAAAAACGTTTTGAAAACGTCTTTGGGGCTCCCGCCAATCAAGACACCATAACCAAGGCTATTGCTGCATTTGAACGTACCCTGCTGACAGGCAACTCACCCTATGATCGATATGTCAATGGAGAAGAAGACGCGATCAGCGAAGAAGCCAAAGCCGGAGAAGATCTCTTCAAAGGCAAGGCTCTTTGTGCTACTTGCCACACCCCGCCGGTTTTCTCAAATTGGAGTTTCTATAATGCTGGTGTGGGAACCGATAAAGAAGAAATGGACATCGGCCGCATGGAAGTGACAGAAAAGGAATCTGACAAAGGAGCTTTTCGAGTGCCCCATTTACGCAATGCAACCGATACGGCACCTTATATGCATGACGGTAGTCTCGAAACTTTAGAAGAAGCCGTTCGTTTTATGGCTGAGGGAGGAAAAGATAATCCTAATCTTCATCCCCTCTTCCGTGCTTTAAAAGGAGCCAATCTCACGGATGAAGAGATTGATCAGTTGGTGGAATTTGTGAAAATTCTAAAGGGGGAATATCCAATCGTAGAAGAGCCGGAGCTTCCATAAACAAAAAGATTGAATTATCGATTTCGTAATGAAGGGGTGTAAGTTTTACATCCCTTTTTTATATGTTTTTCAAGACAGAATGGTAAGAGTGGGGTGTGAAGATACTTTTGTCTGAATCATGATGGCCAGGCTGGCTGGATTACCAGGATAAACGGCTTAGAGGGATGAGGTCGGGAAGGGAAGAGAAAATGGGATATGATCTGAATCGGAATAGCCAAGATAGAAGATATCCAGTTTGTTCTCCTGCCCAACCTACCATCCAGGCTACCCCGATTCTGGCAAATTACAACATAAGCAACTCCCGATTGACACCACGATCTACAATCTCACTTTATTTTCGATTTTAACAAAACTTGATTTCTAACGTTTCAATCAATCTTTTCTCATAAGACCCAAGGGCGGCGGTAGGCGCGATTGAGCAATAAATTCGCACCCGGGTCCTCGGGAAATTCTTCTTTTTCGGGATCCCATTTCAAGTCACGTCCTAGGATCAAGGCGATGTTGCCCAAATGGGCGAGAGAAATAGAACGATGAGCAATTTCAATAGGTGCGACGGTTTCTTTCCGTGAAAAGACACAATCGACAAAATTGGTGATGTGATCCTCACTCTTGTAGAGATGAATTTCATTCTCGCCGATTTCTTCTTCGAGTAATGATTCCGGTTCGGCCTCGTGTTGACCGCGATTTGCCCACACTTTCCCTTCGCTGCCTTCAAAAGTAACGCCGCCGCGTTCCTTGTTGGATATAATGAGGGTGACATCATTATCATAAACACACTCGAAATAATATTCTGTAACGGTGTTATAAACGGGGTGATCGGTAACGAATTTCCCCTTAGGATTTTTGATTTGTACGGGACCGGTATATTCTGTATCCATGCCCCATTGCGCGATATCAGGATGATGGCCGCCCCAATCGGTGAGTTGGCCGCCGGAATAATGTAGATTCCAGCGGAAGTTGACTCCAACCCGCGCAGGGCAATAATAATCCTCCGGCGCAGGCCCTAGCCACATGTCATAATTAAAGCCATCGGGAACAGGTTCGGGCTCGGTTTGATCGGCGGTTTTGCCATAGTCAGGAATCCCACCCGGCAGCCCGCATCGCACCGTATGGAGTTTTCCGATACGGCCATTGCGAACGAGTTCACAGGCGCGGCGGAAATTATGATCCGAGCGTTGTTGGCTTCCCGTTTGCCAGACAATAGCATTTTTCTTGACCGCATCACTCATCGCCCGCCCTTCGGCGATGGTCAAGGAAAGGGGTTTTTGGCCATAGATGTCCTTCCCCGCGTTCGCCGCTTCGATGGCGATAATCGCATGCCAATGATCAGGCGTACCAATATAAATCCCATCAATGTCGTTTCGGTCAATCACGTTGCGAAAATCTTCATACGCCGCACAGCCAACACCTCCGTAATGTTCATTCACAATGCGTCGGGCGGGTTCACGTCCACGAATGGTTCCATCCCAGTATCCTGGACCTTCTTTATTCACATCGCACACGGCTAGCACTCGCACACGTTCATCACGCAAGAAACCGCGTAACCAATTGGTTCCATTGTTTCCGGTACCAATAAAGCCCATGGTCAATTTATTGCTGGGTGCACCTGCGCCCAAGACATTGGAAGGAACAATTGTTGGTAAGGTGAATAATGAACTTGTGGCCAGGCTGTGTTTTAGAAAAGAACGTCTTCCTACGATCTGCTTACTCATCGTCTATCCCTTTCTTTCCAAATAAATACCAGTCTACAACATTGTTATTCTTGCATATTCTTGAAAGTAATTCAGGGGGGGAAAGCAAAAAGAGAGAGCCGCACAGTACGATGCGGCTCACCATGAAATAATTCAAGAATTACAAGCGGATTTAGAAAACCATCCAATCGTACACTTTCGAGGGACCATGCTCCGAAGTAACTCGTACGCGCGCGTATTTTGTGTAAGGTTCAGGTGTTGCGTATATAATAATGAATGAATCACTATGTTCATCATACGCAATATTATAATAATTCGCACTATTACTTATTGTATAGGTTTCTTCGGGATCCAATAAATAAAACGGTGCAGGGCCGATTCCCTCGAGTTCCTCTTCATTACCAGGAAGTGGTTGTCCATCGGGACCTAGTAAAGTAAAGAGGATTCCGCCCCATTCATCATTTGTGGTGGAGTTGATATTGATCACGAGAATAAAAACGCCATTATCTTCATCGACGGCGAGCTGAGGATGACGATGGTTAATAGGATCGTTACTACTCGCTTCCAGATAGGGTATTTGATCTCGCGAAACATTAAGTTCATAATCTGGTGCATCACCCACTTCAAAGAAGAAGATGTCACCACCATCGGAGCCGTTACCGTAATCAAACACGCCGATCAATTCGTCAGTGAAAGGGTTTTCTATCGCTGCAGGATGTCCTTGACGACTACCTATACGATCCTCACTTAAGATTTGCTCATCGCTGAACATGAGATCACCGTCTTCATCCAGTTCCGCATCGATTACAACGCCGGCTACGCGGTTTGAATACATCTCTCCATCGGTATTGTGTAAATAAAGAAATACATTATTGTTGGCTAGAAAATCTACATCGGGATCATCTACATCGGAACCCGTTCCAACTTGAATCTGATCTAAACGTGTAAATTCAGGGGTGAGCTGATTTCCCTCTTTGTCAAACATAACACCGATTGCACCTTCACCATCATTGGTTTCGGGGAAATCACGTTCTGCAGTAACCAAGAAATTCCCGTTATGAGTACTCACCGACAATGCCACATCATCATAACCGGTGGCTGTATCTTCATCATAAGCAAATGCCGTAGCGATACGTTGTTCACTGGCAACGCTGGACGGATTTACGATAGCAACAAGGGGAATCCCAGCGCCTGCGGTGCTCCGGTTATCCGCTTTCCCTACTACAATGTATTGATTGGTGACAGGGCTATAACGAACATCCAAGGTTTCCATATCATCACCCCTGGGGTTGCCAAAGATAGGAAACGGTTCTCCGATTTGTTCCAAGGTTTCAGTATTGATGAAGAAGCCTGTCATAATGATGCCTGGAATTTCGCCTGTTATGGGATCGTTGTAGCCCACAAGATTCTCTGTATCATAGGTTACGATGAGTGCCTCTGGCTCCTGCGTATTGATAGCGATGCCTGCTTCTTTTGTGAATTCTTCGGTAAGAATGATTGGTCCTTCGATCTCAAAGGTAGGGGCTTCCTGCGAGTAAGGGCTTGGAACAGCACAGACCACGAAAATAAAAAGATACCCAATCATCTGCTTCGAACTAATTTTTTTCATAATCGACCTCCAAAAATAGTTTTTTTATGTCATCACCATAGAAGCGCCTGCATCTAAATTGATCAAGATAACTTTCCTTGTTTTTATCTAGTTTAATAAAAATCTAATTGCGTGATAACATTTTTTTTATACCAAAATCAAATTTCACATCAAATTTCACCAATTATCCCTTAGAATTGTGCAGATATGAATTCAACATCCTATGAGAACAGATCCAAAAAAATATTCGTAAAGGGGATGAATAGCATGAAGAGAAGAACATTTCTAAAAACATCATCGATTACGGCTTCGAGTTTGATGGTCATGAATGCTCAGAGCGTACGCACCGCGCACGCAAACTCTACCATGACGATTGGTGTGATCGGCTGCGGAGGACGGGGGAATCACGATGCTTCGAATTTTCGCCGGGTGACGAATAGTAAGGTCATCGCTTTGGCCGACCCTTATGAGGATCGCTTGCAGTCGACTCAAAAACGCTTTGAGGACGACTCACCTAAAACTTTCCAGGGGTTCGATGCCTATAAAAAAGTACTTGACACCAACGTGGATACGGTAATCATTACCAGCCCGCCGTATTTCCATCCCGAGCAATTCGCCGCGGCAATGGATGCTGGCAAGCATGTTTATTTGGAAAAACCTGTCGCAGTCGATACCATAGGCGCGTTAAACGTTCGTGAAGCGGGAAAGAAAGCCGATGGGAAATTCACGGCCATGGTTGGTTTTCAAAGCCGCTATAAAGAAGACTTACAAGGCGCAGTGGAGAGGGTGCATCAAGGCGCGATTGGCAGAATTATATGTGGCCAATCCTATTATCATTCCGGGTGGCTAGGTCCACGCCACAATGAGGATATGCCAGAGCAAGAACAACGTGTTCGAAACTGGGTATTCGATATTGCCCTATCGGGCGATATTCTGGTAGAGCAAAACATTCACGTGCTGGATGTATGTAACTGGATTATGCAATCGGTGCCTGAAAAGGCTTATGGGACTGGCGGACGAGAGGTCCGTACCTTTTTTGGCGATACCTGGGACCATTATACTGTGACATATTGGTATCCGAATGATGTAGAACTATCTTTCGATTCGACTCAATTTCTGAAACTTGGTTGGGGAGATTCAGGAGAACGTATCAATGGTTCAAAAGGGGCAATCGATGCATTATGCGGTCCCGCCCGTATTCGCGGTGAAAATGAATGGAACTATGAAGGGGATGATCCCAATCCCGAGGAAAGTAAAGTCAAGCATTTCTACGAGAGTGTGATGAGCGGAGAGTTTATCAATGAGATCCCGCAAGGAGTTGATTCAACGTTGACTGCGATTTTAGGGAGAACCGCCAGTTATCGAAAAGAGGAATACACTTGGAAGCAGATGATGGATGAAAAAGAAGAACTAGAAGTAAACCTGAATTTATAAAAAACGGTGGGGATTCATTCGAGAAGTTAGATATGCGAGGAGAGGGACTCGAACCCTCACGCCCGAAGGCACTAGATCCTAAGTCTAGCGCGTCTGCCAATTCCGCCATCCTCGCAATTTTTGCGTGCGAACGATTATTTTATCCATCTTTGGGGGGGCTATCAACCTCCTTATTTCTTTTTCTATTGAGAAAATGGAAGGTTCATTTTCTGGCTAGGCGATTGATTCAGGTTACGATACAATTCTATATATCCACCACTTTCGATGGGAGAAAACAGGGATGGACATCCATCGTCTTTTACAAAGAATGAATGAAAAAAATGCCTCGGATTTATACCTAAAAGTCGGGATCCCGCCTTCTATGCGCATCAATGGCCAAGTCTTGCCTTTGGAGGAGGATGCGGTAAGCGATGACGCGATAGAACAAGCAGCCAAAACGATTCTAACTGAGCATCAATGGCGTATCTTTAACGAAAAACCCGATCTCGATATGGCCTATTCGTTCGAACCTGGCACTCGCTACCGAATTAACTTCTTTCGTCAACAGGGACATATTGGTTTGGTGGCACGTCTGATTCGCGATGCGGATCTCTCTTTCACCACGCTTCATCTCCCCCTCTCCATCCAGGAATTGGCCGAACTCCCGCGAGGATTGGTGATCGTCACCGGCGCAACAGGAAGTGGAAAATCCACTACCCTGGCCGCCATCATCCATCATATCAACACGCATTTTCACCGTCATATTGTCACCATAGAAGACCCCATTGAGTTCCTCCATCCCGATCGAAAGTCCGTGGTGAATCAACGAGAAGTGGGGTATGACACCAACAACTTTCAGGATGCATTACGCCAGATGGTACGCCAAAGCCCCGATGTGATCCTCATCGGCGAGATGCGGGATATGGATACAATGATGACCGCGATCGCCGCGGCAGAAACAGGCCATTTGGTTTTGACCACCTTACACACCATGGATGTCGCCCATACCCTCGATCGCATTATCAATTATTTTCCGGATTATTTGCGTTCCCAGGTACGACACGAGCTTTCGCTTTCCCTCCAAGGTATATTATGTATGCGTTTGTTAAGCCGAAAGGATGGAACCGGTAGGATTCCAGCGCTCGAAATCTTGCGCAGCACCCCCAGTGTCAAAAAATCCTTGATGGAAGGTGAATTCTGGAAATTGAAAGAGTATATGCAAAAAAGCCGCGATCAAGGAATGGTGACCTTCAACCAATCGTTGCTCGATTTGTATAAGCAAGAACTCATTTCCTTCGAGGAAGCCTTGTACGCTTCCTCTAATCCCGATGAATTTAAACTCAATGCTCAAGGGATGTATACTGGAACCGATTCCTTTCGTTATATGGATGATGAGCAATAATTGTTGCGACCAAAATCTCCCAAAGCAAAAAACAAATGTTTGATTCAACAAGGATAGCAAGATGGAAATAACTGATCTGTTTAATCGTGTTAAACAAGAAGGCGCCTCAGATTTACTGCTCACCGTAGGTGTACCTCCCATTATTCGTGTACACGGTATTTTAAAACATACAGATTACCCGGTATTGACGCCTAAAGAAGTCAAGCGTTTGGTCTTTTCGCTCTTGAATGAAAAACAACGTTTAACTTTCGAAGAAGAAAAGGAGTTGGATTTCTCTTTAGGAATGGGCTCTGATCACCGATACCGAGTGAATGTTTATTACCAGAGAGGATGCGTGGCCGCTGCATTTCGCCCGATTCCAAATGAGATTCCCAAGCTGAAATCGCTAGGCCTTCCTCCGGTGGTGTATGATTATGCTCTTATGCCCCAAGGGCTGATTCTGGTGACGGGGCCTACCGGTCATGGGAAATCAACCACTCTGGCATCTATGATTGATCTGATTAATGCCAATAAAAAATGTCACGTCATTACGGTGGAAGATCCTATTGAATATGTGCATCGTCATCAGCACAGTATTATTGATCAACGCGAGTTGGGCGGAGATACGCACTCGTTTAAAGAGGCTTTAAAGTATGTCTTGCGGCAGGATCCAGATGTAATCCAGATCGGCGAGTTGCGCGATCAGGAAACCATCTCGGCTGCCTTGACCGCGGCTGAAACGGGACATTTGGTGTTAGCGACCATGCATACCAACGATGCGGTGCAAACCGTCGACCGGATCATCGATGTATTTCCAGAGCGTCAGCAACAGCAAGTTCGGGTACAGATGTCGCTTTGTTTGCTCTCAGTAATCTCGCAGCGGCTGTTACCGAAAGCCTCAGGCAATGGGAGGGCATTAGCTGTAGAAATTTTGCGTAATGTGCATGCTTCCTCCGCGTTAATTCGAGATGGAAAGACGTATCAACTCTATAGCGTGATCGAAACAGGGACGAAGGATGGAATGATGACCATGGACTCCTCCCTGATCCGTTTGTACCAGCGAGGTTTGGTAACTCGAGAAGAAGCCACTTTGCATATGCGCAATCCACAAGCCTTGATTGAAGCGGTAGGCAAGGAGCCTTTATCGACGCCTCGCGAAGAAAAACAAAAAAAACGTTTTTTCCGGCGCAGTTCCTAAATAAATCATTTAATAGGCTCATCACGAAAGTGAGTACTTTTTGGGAAAACGCCTAGGGGATCTGTTGCGCTTATTTCCGCGCGGCCTTAAGGGCCGCTTGCTGCGAAAGCCGCTCCACACAAGTTCCTTCGGCGTTTTGGTTCGATTCATGTAAATTGAAAATAACCATGGTTCTCACTT
>CAYQOX010000029.1:0-62594 GCA_964419335.1 uncultured bacterium
ACGCCTGCTTCTTTCAGCAAGCCGGGTTTGCCCGCTTCGCTGGGCAAACAAAAAGCGGGTATTTGTGATACCCGCTAGGATTTGAGAGCATTGTTACATACCTTATTCAACGATATTAAGAAAATTACATTGTTTTGAGAATCATAGTTTTTGCTTTCCCTCCCTCGTACTCCACCAAAGGAAGGTAAATCCAAGAATCGCTGCAGTGACCGACGAGAGCAATACCCCCATCTTGGCTGCATCCAGGGTGATTCCGGTTTTAAAGGCCAGGTTGGCAATAAAGAATGACATCGTAAAGCCGATCCCCGCGAGAATTCCCACAGCGAAAATATGAATAGCGCGGATCCCTTGAGGCCAAGAGGCCCATCCGAGTTTTACAGATACCCAGGAAAAGGTGAATACACCGATCGGTTTTCCAATGAGCAATCCCAAAGCACATCCCAAAGTTACGGGTCCCATGCCGATTCCATCTTCACCCAGCATGATACCCGCATTGAAGAAGGCAAAGATCGGCATAATGGCGTATGCCACCCATGGCTGCAATCCGTGTTCTAAACGATGCAAAGTATCTTCGTGATGTTCAATATGTTCATTCTTGTTGGAATCCATCGGTACGGTGAACGCCAGCAATACACCCGCCACCGTGGCGTGGACCCCTGATTTCAGCATGAAATACCATGCAATTACACCCAGAATGCCATAAATGACCAGATTTCTTCCTCCCAAGCGTCCGTATCCGAAGGCCGCCAGTAAGAGTACGCCTGAAAGCACCAATGCTTTCAGTTGTAAATGTTCGGTGTAGAAGATAGCGATTACTGCTACCGCGCCCAAATCATCCACGATTGCCAGCGCAGTAAGAAAGACTTTCAACGAGAGTGGGACTCTTTTCCCCAACAGCGCCATCACACCTAGCGCGAAGGCGATATCGGTCGCCATGGGGATCCCCCACCCCACGATGGTCTCCTCTCCATAATTAAAGCCTACATAGATTAACGCGGGAACCACCATTCCTCCCAAAGCGGCGAAGACAGATAAAGCGGCATCGCGGGGACGCGATAGCTCGCCGATTAAGAGTTCACGCTTGATTTCCAGGCCAACCATTAAGAAAAATAGGGCCATTAAAGCGTCGTTGACCCACAAAATGAGTGGTTTTTTCAGGCTCCATTCACCAAACGATAAGCCGAAGTATACGTTGATCCATTCAAAATAGGATTCTCCAAGCGGGGAGTTGGCGATAATAAAAGCCACCAACGCCGCTAGGATCAACAAAACCCCGCTCATGCTTTCACTTTTCGCAAATCGTTGAAATTCAGATAGTAACGTTGATGCATTGTCCTTGATGTTCTTTGGTTTGTTCATTTAGGCCTCCTATGGCTTATCTCCCATACAGTTCAATCATGTTCGCAAGATAAAAGAATCACTAAAAATAATAATTTTAAAAGTATAATTGGTTGGGATTCAGTTGAGAAGTTTGAAACATCAAGTATCTTATAAATAGAGCCGATATGAAGACTATTTTGGTATAGGTACTCACCTTTCATACATTGGTATTAGGTTGAGTTTGTAGGAAAATAATATCTATATTTATAGTGTAGATCGATATAATTAACTAAAACTAAACACAAGGAGGACCGCCAGATTGGTAATCCCACAACAAAAATCGTATGTAGAAAACTTGCACGTCTCTCCGGAGATACGCGAAGTGTTATCCCAAGCCCCAAAAGTTTATTTCCCTTGTAGTCGCGAAGAACTTGTGGATATTGCCCTTGGAGGTAATGGAAATGATACCTTCGAGGTGGCTTATGATATCCCCGATAAAGGTCGAATTGTTGAAGCCAATGTGGTGCGCTGCCGCAACGGGGTTTCGGTTAATTATCCTGAATCGTATATGCGTCGTCGCGATCCTGATTGCATGTTGATCGCGGATGATGATCCATCCGATAAGCCTCATTTCCACGATCGCTTTAATTATCCATTTGATCAAATGCGGAAAGAAATAATAGAATGGTTTAAACAGCAGGAACTGCTTGTCTTTCCATTCACCGCAGGCCATGAATCTTTAGAGAATCATGCCTTATTTATTGCCCCTGCAAATGCTGCATTTTTTGCTGCGGCCTTGTCCGATCTCCAAGGAATGATTATCGAAACCGATATTGTTGAGCAGTTGGATTTTCGGGTTATGGTGTTTCTTGCTCCTCCTTTCCGCCATACCCATTGTAATGGCAAGCAAGTCGTGGTTCACAACCGAACAGAATCGATGTATGAAATCTTTTCTTTGAACTTATACCCCGGTCCAAGTGCGAAAAAAGGGATTTATGGTGTGCTTCTCACCATGGGTGAGAGAGAAGGTTCTGTTACCGCCCATGCCTCCACAGTGCAAGTGGTCACACCCTATGACAACGTGATTACGATCATGCACGAGGGGGCAAGTGGGGGAGGAAAAAGTGAGATGTTGGAGCACGCCCATCGTGAACCCGATGGTCGTTTGCTTTTAGGAGAAAATTTGGTAAACGGCAAAAAACGCTATTTAGGCTTATCGCAAACTTGTGATTTACATCCTGTCACCGATGACATGGCTTATTGTCATCTCGAAGAACAGAAACAAGGGAAACTTGTGGTTACCGATGCCGAAGATGCCTGGTTCTTACGGGTCAATCACATCGATCGTTACGGGGTTGATCCCAATTATGAATATTTGTGTATCCATCCTCCTGAGCCTTTGCTCTTTCTTAATATGTACTCCGTGCCTAACGCTACCTGCTTAATTTGGGAACATATTGAGGATGAACCGGGAGTTGCTTGTCCAAATCCTCGAGTCATCTTGCCACGGCATATGATTCCCAATGTCGTTAATGAGCCAGTCGAAGTCGACGTTCGCAGTTTTGGGGTGCGCGCCCCTTCCTGTACGCGCGATAATCCCACCTATGGGATTTTTGGTATTCTCCACATATTGCCTCCCGCTTTAGCTTGGTTGTGGCGAATGGTCGCCCCGCGTGGTCATGCCAACCCCAGTATTGTTGAAATGCAAGGTATGAGCAGTGAGGGAGTTGGTTCGTATTGGCCTTTTGCTACTGGATTGCGGGTGGATCAAGCAAACCTGCTGCTGAACCAGATCCGAGAAACGCCAAACACCAAATACACCATTATCCCCAATCAGCATGTAGGGGCTTGGAAAGTTGGATTTATGCCTCAATGGCTTGCCCGTGATTATCTTGCGCGGAAAGGAGGGGTGAAATTCCGTCCTGGTCAATTGGTTTCATCCCGTTGTTCATTATTGGGTTATTCTTTAAGTTCGATGATGTTTGAAGGCACACATATTTCAAACTGGTTTCTCCAAGTCAATTCCCAACCCGAAGTAGGTGAAGAGGCCTATGATCATGGCGCGAAAATCCTGCAGGATTTCTTCAGAAAAGAACTGGAACCCTATTACAATGATCCTGCCCTCGACTCTGATGGCAAGAAGATTATCCAATGCTGCTTGGATGGCGCCTCGGTAGAGGATTACGAACAATTCCTTCAGCATTAACCGGAAAAAGTCTTCTCTAAACCAGTAGTAAGATTCTAACAAAAAAGGGGGAAGCCTGTGCGAGTTTCTCCCTTTTTATGATCTCATAGACGCCCTTTCAAACACTTCCCTCAACTTGATCTAATCGATCAACTTCCATTCCCACGTGGCTTCCAGTACGATACGGGTGAAGGTAAAGAAAAATTTGTACTAAAAGATTAGTGAAACCTATATATATCATGGAACAGAAACAACTTTTCGACCCATTCAATCGCCGCATAACCTATCTTCGTATGTCGGTGACCGATCGTTGCAACTATCGTTGTACTTATTGTATGCCTAAAGAAGGATTGCGTGAACTTGGCCGTTATCAATTACTTACGCTGGAAGAATTGTCACGTATTGGCCGGGTCTTTGTCAATGAAGGGTTGAAAAAAATTCGACTCACCGGCGGTGAACCATTATTGCGAAATGATCTTCATTTGTTAATCAAAGATTTAAAGGCATTGGATGGTCTAAAAGATTTATGCCTAACCACCAACGGTCATCTGTTGGAAAATCATATAGAAACATTGGCACAAGCCGGTTTACAGCGGATTAATGTTAGCATCGATACTTTGAATCCCAAAAAATTTCATAAAATTACTCGTGGGGGGACGTTACAGCGGGTTTTGGATGGTTTGAAAAAAGCCGAAGAAGTACTTACAGGTCCGATCAAGATCAACGTGGTCGCCTGCAAGAACTTTAATGAAGACGAAGTGCTCGACTTTGCCCGCATGACGATCGATGCAAACTATTCTGTACGCTTCATCGAACAAATGCCGATGAGTGCCCGAGCCGCGTGGGAACGTGGGCAGGTGCTTTCGGTCATCGATCTACGTCAGCAAATTCAGGAGCATTTCGGCCTAGAACCGGTAGCCGAGGATCATCATACCTCCGGTCCGGCCTCCCGTTTCCGAATACCCGGAGCCAAGGGAGAACTTGGTTTTATCGGCGCGGTGACCGACGAATTCTGTGCCCGCTGCAACCGCATTCGTCTTACCCCGGATGGGAAACTGCGCGGTTGTCTGATGTCCGATGGTGAAGTCGATTTTCTCACTCCTTTGCGTCAGGGTGCCAGTGACGAAGATCTCCGTACGATGCTTTTTGAGGTGCTCGCTAATAAACCCGAACGGCACTACATTAATGATCTTTACTTTATTCGTCCCTTGCGTACCATGTCTCAGGTTGGCGGTTGATCCCTCGTTCTCTCCTACGCAAGTTATGGGCAACTTTCCTGCTTTGTGATATCCTTTATGCGATGAAACGGGTTTTAAAAGAAATACGTATCGATCCCGTCACATTGCATACTCTGCAACCGTTATATCACTAATCTGTTCTTCAAGGAAAACACATCATTATGTTTAGAACTTTCTTTTTTTGTTGCCTCTTCTCTTGTGTTTCACTCCCCTGGGTCCAGGCACAGGAAATTCCCGCCCCACCTCACGCTTATTCCGCTACGGATATCGAGGCAGCCCGGGATCAAGTAAAACGAGTGGGTTGGAGTGAAGGCATAATTGACAATCAAATTCGTATCACTCCTCAGGATCCCTATAAGAACGTATGGAAAGCCGCGGTTAAGGCTGCTCTTTTCGGCGATGAAGAATTGATGAATCGCGCCGTCGATCGCATTGAGAAGACGATCGAGGATTGGCAGGAGATGGATTTTCAATTCAAAGGCGAGGGAGAAATCCCCACCTCTCAGGCTGTCTTTTACCTTGTACAATCTTACGATTGTCTCACGGTTTGTCCTGAATGGGAGCACGTTGAGAAAAAAAGAAAGGCTAATTTACGTCAATCCATACAAGAAACTGTGGATCGTTTTCTTATTCCTTCACACGATGATCTAATCCTTTCTTCTTCTGTGCAATTTCAAACCACGCGTCTCTATTCTTCGCTCATAAGCGGTTCGACCCAGGTGTTTCATCTTGCATTGCAAGGCGATGATGAGATCTCCAGCCTTGAAACCATCTTACGCACTGGGCTTACGGGGGAGGGGTTGCTTCTTGATGCTCCGATAGAACGCCATGTGGTACAGTCTGCTGATTTACTAACTGCTGGTGCGGCGCTCCAATCCGCTTCTCCTGATGCGTTTGAACGTTTATCACCTTGGATACAAAAAACCGCCGATATCGTAACTTCTCTTTGCTCTCCCAGCGGGAATCTTCCCGAAATGCTGGGAGAGATCAATCCTGCCTTGATGCCCGCAATGCTGGAACGTGCATTTCGTTTATATGGCTCTTCTGAATATGCCGAACTATTGCGTAAAGTGTATCGCCGCGTCTCCCGTCAGGGTAGCCATTTGCTTTTGGGAAATATCAATTTGGAGAATACTCCTGCAGCAGAACACAATACGACGGCATGGCCTCAAACCGGGGGGCTTACACTTCACAATCCCTCCGAGTTACCATTCAACGCTTATCTCGATACTGGCCTTCTTTCGCACCAGACCAGAAGTAATGCACTTCTGGCTTTGGAATTACGTACAGAGCAAGGCGCATTAAGTGGTTTCCAAGAGGAAATAGGGACTGAGGGATATAATACGGTTCTGGTTGATCGCAAGCCCCATACGCCCTATGATTCTTCAGACATAGCGAATGGTTTTTTGTATGATCTAAAGAGATTTTCAGATGGAAGCGCGTATGTGAATGTTACTGCTGATGACCAATATTCCGAACGCGCTGCTTATGACGAAGAATCAGACATACAACCACCAGTCAATTATTTCCAACGTACATTATTTATGTGTGATCAATTCCTGATTGATCTGTTTCGTGTTCGTGGTGGGCAATGGCATGATTATTTGTACCATTCACATGGAACGATTCAATCCGCCTCGAATATTGATTTTCAATCGATCCCACCTGAGAGCAATGACTTGTCTCTCTTCACCAAAGCGGATGCTCTCCAGCAAGCCCAAGCCAAAGACATTTACAACATTCAGTTTGGGACGAACGAGCCAGAAACTTATACGGAACGACTTTGGTTTATCGATCCTGATGGGTCTCAATTAATCGCTGGCAGTTTAAACGATCAAATATTTCTGACAGCGCGTCGTGCGATGGAAGAAGGTGAATCAAACTTGTACAGTGTGATTCATGAGGTGCGATCTGCGGGTCAACAACGTGATCCCCGTATCATTCGCCTTCCCCTGGATCCTTCACCCAGCTCGCGGGATTTTCAGGCGGTTGCCTTCGCTATCGAAAGTGGAGATCGGGTTAACATTTGCTTATCTTCCACCAATCCTAGCGTAGAATATACAACCGAGTATGAAGATGAACGGATTGTGTTTAAAGGTCGTTTTGCCCACATACGCAAAATCAATGGGGAGTTTAAATCACTGCGACTTATTGGTGGTCGTTTTTTGCGTTTCGGAACTCATGGCGTTGATTTGGAAGAGAACATGCAGGTGGGCGTTGTTTCTCAAGTCATGCAGGATAAGGGAGCCCTTCGCATAGATTTTCCTCATCCCCTGTCGGTAGGAAATCATCTTTTAGGCCATTCTTTTTTTGTAGCGACTCCCAACCGAGGACCATCCATCTTTCAGCCCTTTATTATTAAGCAACTTGAAAACAATAGGTCTCCCCAGGTGGTATCGCTCCAACATCATCCCAATTTAATGGATCCTCCTTCGATGTTAGGTTCTCCTGTCGAAAATGGCGACCAGGTTATTTATGAGCATTTTGCTGAAATGGTACGTCTGAGTGAGGATCGTTTTCGTTTGCATTACAGTGCGCCGATGGAAGTGATTGTAGAAGGGGGAACGAAACGCCATCGGGTTATGGTGAAATCGACCAGGGTTGAGAGGCGAGTCCGTGGCGAATCCACCGTAGGGGTCATCTTATTCCCAGTCGATCCAGCCGAACGGATTGATGGAGTGGTGGAATTTACCCGCATTCCCTGAGACGAAAGAATCAACATTTATGAGAGAATCGGATCGAGAGGGCGCTACGGCGTCCTTTTTCTTTAATCCCCGCACGATACCATGTAAAATGTGGTTGTATGAGGTTTCGTCTGTTAAATTCATGTCACCAAGGGGATTGCCTTTATGAAACGTTTCAGCTTGTTCTTGTCTATTATTTTAATGATTTCTGTTGTTTCATTACCTGTGGGGTGGTGCCAAGAAGAAGCGACTTCGACACCTGAAACAAGCCAAAATCAGGATTCCAGCCTGGGTGGGGGGATTGATGAGGCCGATCCACCTCCTCAAAAAGTTGCGTTAACCAATCCCGCGACGATAGTGCCCATCTTGGTCTTTTTAGTAATTTTCGGTGCGCTATACTGGTTCATTCGTCAACAACCTACCAGCGACGAAATCAAGAAAAAGAGAAAGCGAAAAAGACGATAAACTTTTGATTCTCTATTTATTCGAGAAACGTTAATCCAATGCCGAATCCATGGAAGCAAGTCCCAGGATATATAATTATTCTATTATGTGGCAGTATGATCCTCCTTTCTTTGTTGGTTTTATGGGTTGGATTTCACAAGCCGCTTGGTCATGGTTTCGAACAAGAGTTGCTTAAGATTAAAACGGAAGAAACGATTCAACCGATATTACAAACCGTTGACCATCATTTGCATTTTATAAAAAAAACTTTACGCCCATTTGATGAGAACGCTGCGCGTTCTCTTGCGGATCAACACTTTCGCATCGCGGAAGCGATTCTTTCCCGGAGTGAGCGTGATTATTTTCCATTAGCCAAAAAGCATTTGCTACAAGCCATTGAGTATTATCCGCCGTTACGTCATGGTTGGCCTTATTTTACCTTAGGGGACATTACCGAAAAACAATCTCTTCAAAAGCCTACTTTACGTGAAGAGGCCATAGATTATTTCACCCAGGTCTCGTACCACGATTTCGGAGAATTGGCCTTGCGGGCTGCTTATCGTATCGCTCGCATTAAGGTTCGCTCAGAGCTATCCTTGTCTATTGAAGAAATCCGTATGTTACACGATTATATGCGTTATGTTTCTCTTGATTCTATGCGCGATCTTCAACCTTTTCAGGGTTATGCATGGGAGAAGAGTGAAAATGCCCTTTTTCTCAAAGGATATATAGAGTACTTGCAAAAGAACCAAGCCCAGGCGCACGAAACCTTCGAATCGGTCCTGCAACTCAATCCAAAACATTACGCCGCCGCCTTCTATCGTGACCAGTGTTTAGATCGGTCTAAGCATGATTTTTATCCCAAAAACGGTGACTTACTCACCCAATACCACGCACCACGGGCTTTTATGCATGGATCAATACGCTTACTTGATGATGGCCGATTCTTTACTGATTGTTATTCTTTCTTGGAAAAGCAGAGCGTTGAACTTGCAATAGTTTATGAAAGTACGCTCTCGTCAGCGTTTCAATTTTTCCTCCATTGGAACGGAGAACAGAAGGTTCTCGATATTGAACCCTCGAAACTCGAGGGGAAACTGCGAGTGCCTCTAAACCTAAAGGCGGGACAAAACCGGCTATCGCTTCATCTTCACATACCAGCGTCTTCTTCAGCACTTCATCATTCTTGGGTGAAAATAAAACGTCTCCACCTTTCAATAACGCCGGGAGATTCTTCGTGAAGCCCATTATTCGCAACTCCGTTTTTATGAGTTTGTTCAACATTTTCGGGCGTGCCTCGGGGATGATTCGATATGTCCTCTTGGTCACGTTTCTTTCCACGGCGGGATACGGTTTGATTACTTACGCCCTTAATGTGGGGAAATTAGCTCGGCACTTCATCGATGGAGGACTGGATAATCTCATTTCACGCGATGGGGCTCGCGATCATGAAAAGGTATCTAGTTATTACCTTCATGGTTTGATTATGAAAGCGATTTTGGCGTTGCTTTTTTTTAGCGGCGCTTTTTTTTACTTAAAATGGGTGCGCCATCTTTCATGGAACGAATTGGCGGTGGTGTATCTGTGTCTCAGCGGCTCGGCGATGGTCTCTATGAATGGTATAATCCGTAGCTGTTTCACCGCGATTGAGCGCATGGAATATGTTTTTTACACAAACTTTCCCTCGCGGCTTCTTGCGCTGATTCTTCTCTTTATTGTTCTTTGGCTATCCTTGCCTTTGATATTTGTGGCTTTTTCGATTTCCTCAGAGTTTTTTATCTGGTTTGTTCTACTGGGGATGGTGTCACTACGTTTCTTTTCTTTTAAAAATGTTCGGGTGCGGTGGTCTATGTTTAAATACATGATCCTCGAATCCTGGCCATTGGCGTTGTATGGTTTCTTCAATGTTTTTTATATGGCTTTAGATGTGGTGATGATTGAGTACATCATGGGGGATCCTGAATCCGTCGCTCCATACACCTACGCCAGCCAATTAGTCGAGGGGTTCACATTGCTTCTTTCTGGTTATCTGATCGCCATTTATCCAGTACTCTCACGTTATCATATCCAAGACCGAGAGGCTTATAACCGCCTTTTTAAACAATCCACCAACTTATTGTTGGCGTATACCATACCTCTCTCAGTGTTATTGAGTTTATGGTCTGATGGATGGATGGGGCTAATTCCCAAAGCAACTCATGTGACCGCTGAAGTGCTCGGGATTCTTGCCCTGAATTTGAATCTCTCTATCCTAAACACATTAATTATCATCGTTTTTACTTCTTGTAATCGCCAGCGTTGGCTTGTTCTTTTTACGGGGCTCGCGGTACTGATATCTCTCTTTAGTAATTGGTTTCTGATTCATGCTTATCAACAAACCGGTGCGGCTTATGCTTCTCTACTCTCACAATCGATGCTCTTATTGGTTATGGGATCGGTGGCTAAAAAGATGTTCCATCTTCCCTATCCGATTAAAAAGCCGCTTGGATTATTGCTCGTGTCCATGCTTGCGGCTCTTGTCACCAAACTGATTCCGAGTTTACATTTTTTATTAATCCCTATTGCTTATGGGATAGGATGGGTGTTCTTCGCCTGGTTATTGGGCGTAGTGACGTGGAGTGAGATTCAGCAATGGATGAAAGCCATACGTAAAGAATAAGGTTGAGTTAATCAGTAAAAATGAAAAACATAACCTGGAAAGAATTTGAGCAAGTAGAAATCCGGGTAGGGACGATTATTCGAGTAGAAGATTTCCCCGAAGCCCGAAACCCGGCGTATAAAGTATGGGTCAATCTAGGCGAATTGGGGATAAAAAAATCCAGCGCCCAGATTACCAAACTCTACAAAAAGGAAGACCTGCTTGATCGGCAGGTCTTATGTGTGGTGAATTTCCCACCCAAGCAGGTAGCGAATTTTATCTCGGAAGTGCTGATTACCGGTTTTTACCGGGAGGAGGGAGAAGTCGTGTTGGCGATTCCTGATCAGCCCGTGCCTGACGGATGTAAACTCGCTTGATTAACTTCCTGAATTTTGGAATTTGCTATCTCCGCCAGTCATGGGCATATCGCCATCACTTACCAGCCCATTGCTAGCGTCGTAGACGGTTACAAAATCTTCCGCTACCAAACCGCGAGCCCAGGGTTCGGTCATGAGCCCTTTGTTCGCGACTTTATCGGGGCCTAAACTATTCAGCACCCAAACGTTGAAATCATAATCAGCGCTAAAGGCTTGGTAATTTCTGTAGTTATAGGAATAGCGGAGGTATCCATCCTCGTAAGAATCGGTACCTACATCCAAAAAAGGATCGGTCATAGAGAGGCTGCCAATGTAGGAGGTTGGTGTGGTTAACTGAATTAAGCGATACGTAATGGAATTGTAACGGGGAGGAAAATCGTAGCCGTCAAAATAAGGGAATTGATTATGATCGATATGATAGGTTTCAATTGCGGTGGCCAAGCCTCGCATATCGGCTTTCACCCGGGCGACTTTCGCTCGGATTTGGGCATTTAAAAAATTAGGAACTGCGATGGCGGCCAAAATGCCTATGATGGCGACCACAATCAGTAATTCAATCAAGGTAAATGCATTCTTTCTCATTCACTATCTCCATAGATTATTCTGATCTCTCTGGTTTGCGGATCACTACCCAGATGCCGTATTTAATATCTTCACTACTTGCAGGCTGGGGTAAGATAAACTCAACCTCTTCCAGCCCGATGTTACTCGTGATCTCTTGCAAACGTTTGTGCGTATCTTCTACGCTGTACTTCAATCCTCCTCCGCCCCGGTTTTGTTTTTCCCGGACTGTGCGGGCAGTCTCGACGGGAAGCGTCGGTGAAAAGCCCCGGCCAATGTGGGCTATTCCACCCGGCTTGAGAACCCGGGAAATTTCTGCGAAGGCCGATTCCTTATCTTCCCACATGTGAAAAGACCCACGTGAGACGATGACATCGGCGTAATTATCTTTGAAAGGAAGGTTTTGTGCATCTGCCCATTGTGCACTTACGCGTCCTTGCAATTCATGTTCTTGAATTAACTCAAAAAAGAGAGGGAAACAGTACGGGTTGATATCGGCGTTAATCCAATGTATAGAGGTGCGTTTCGCTAATTCAACGATAAGCGTGCCCGGCCCGCTGCCGAGATCGATTCCCACGCCATTCTTGGTTTCCAGGTCATACCGTGAAACAATCCACTCGGCCAAAGGCGCATAGACAGGAGCTAAAGTAGATTGGGCGGTGCGAAGCATACCCTGTGCGTTTTTTTCTAGCTGCTCATTGGATTCTTGGGCAAAGAGACAAGCGGGTATAACACAGAGCAAGGTTATGATCAAAAATTGTTTGTTCACGGAATAAATCCCCCAACGTTAAACTTGTTACTACCATACTACAGAAACGTGATAGGGGAAAGTATTACGAATATAAAAAAAAGAGCCATAAATTCGGCAGGTTAGTCATGAGGTGAGATCACGATTAAACAAGGCTATATCCCATGAACAAGGTGACCACATAACCAAGATACATGAGCAGGAGGATGGTTCCTTCGATACGTCCAATGGTTAGATTGGTGGCAAGCACCGGGAGAATCAGTAAACTAAAAAAAATCATGATAATCAGATCGGATAGAATCGTCGCAAAAGAGACGGTGATGGGCATGATGATTGTGCTCGCGCCTACAATACAAAGCACATTAAATACATTGGAACCAATGACATTACCCAAAACGATTTCTGACTCATTACGATAAGCGGCAACAATACAACTAGAAAATTCAGGGAGGCTGGTGCCAAAGGCCACCAGCGTCAAACCGATGACTTTTTGGGGAACGCCAAGCATTTCTGCGATTCGTACCGCGCCTTCGACAAGAGAATGCGCCCCGCCTGAGAGGCATACGATGCCCGCCACCACACCTAATAATGCAAGTGGAATAGATCGATTTCTTGGGATCGCGGTGAGCTCTTCCATGGGGATACGATTACGATCCCGTCGGCTTTCGTAGATTAATACCCATAAATAACCAAGAAGCAAAAGAAATAATATTAGCCCTTCTATACGACTGATCTGATTATTCCAGATCACCCATACGAGAAGACCGCTTACAAGAATCATAAAAGGAACTTCACGGCGAATAAACGCGGTGATGGTCATGATGGGGCATACAATGGCTGCGGAGCCCAGGATAAATCCAATATTGGAGATATTGGAGCCGATAACACCTCCTAAAGCGACATCATGTTGGTCACGAAGCGCGGCGACTAAGACAGCAGCTAATTCTGGGCTGGAGGTCCCCAAAGCCACCACGGTTAAACCTACGACCAAAGGACTAATGCCCCAAATTCGTGCTAAATAAGCAGAATTGCTTACTAATAATTCACCGCCGGCATATAAAAGGAGGATCCCTAAGGCAAGGAGAAATAAACTAAACATCACGGTTTCCAAATTGTTATAAAGTAGTCGTTTCCTTGAGCATCACAGTGATAAAACATCATAACTGCATTTATCTTGAATGCGAATGGTTTGAAGTCGATTTTGATTCTCGAAGCGTAACGAAAAGCAAGGAATACATTGACATTCGTTCCTATTCGAGCGAATTTATTCATAGATTCTTGTACCAGCAACAAAAAACGTTGCTTAGAAAGGAAAGACCAATGAGCCATAAAAAATTCAATCGTCGTTTGTTCATGCAATCCTCTTCCATCGCCGTTGCCGCTTTCATGGCCGCACCCAAGCGAAATGCCGTAAGTGCCAACGACAAGATTCGGTTAGCCCAAATCGGCATCGGGGGAAGAGGATCGCAAAACCTTAAATCCTGTTCCCGTATTGCTGACTTCGAGATCGTCGCTTTGTGCGATCTGCGTTCCGAAAGGGTCGAGCGGGGAATCGATATCGCAAAAACGGAGGGTCACGATCCTAAAGGCTATACCGATTTCGAAAAAATGCTGGAAGAAGAAAACCTCGATGCGGTCTCCGTATGCACCGAAGTGGCGAATCACGCTCAATGTGTGATTCCGGTCTTGGAAGCGGGATTACACTGTTTTAGCGAAAAGCCTGTGGATTGCACAGTCGAAAAGGTGGATGCGATTACCCAGGCTGCACGGAAGGCAAAAGGCATCTATCAAGTGGGATTTCAACGTCGGTATAATCCCACCTTTGTCAAAGGCATTTCCGAAGCCCATTCCGATCGTTTCGGAAATCTTACCTTCTTGCAAGGTCACTGGTACTTTCCCGGCAAACCGGGTGGATGGGTGCTTGATGTGGAGATGTCAGGCGGAAAATTAGTGGAACAAGCGTGCCACCACATGGATGTTATGACTTGGGTAACGGGATCGGCACCCGTGAAATGCACAGCGACGGGTGCGATTACGGTAGACCATTCGCATCGTTCGAATCTTCCCGAGCATTTAGCAGAAGATCACTCCAGCCTCAATTTCGAATTTGAAAATGGAGTCGTTCTTACGTACACCCATTTTTCCAATGTTCCCAAGCTATTGACTGAATTCTCCCCCTCTCGCCTCATTGAAGCCCGGGGGGAAAAACTATGGGTCTTTAAGGATACGGGGTTGCTCGATTTATCCCGCGGGTTAGCGTATCCCCATGATGGTGAACCTGAAAACTTTGCCGAGGCGACCGATTACTTCTATGGTTCATTCCGGCAGTTTGAGTCTTTCGTCAAGGATATGCGAAATAACCGCAAGCCCGCTAGCCATATTGAAAGTGCCCGGATTGCCACCTTGACGGCTATCATGGGTCACACAGCCATGTATGATTGGGAGAAAAAGAAGTACGGTACAGGGACGATCACTTGGGAACAATTAGCCTCAAAAACCAATCGTGAGAAATAATCGGAGATCCATGAACGCTTTGCCTCAAGTTGCAAGAATAAAACTAAAGTTTGAACATCCCAAAATTGATTCTTTAGAAAAGGGGCTACAAGCCGAGTTTCAAAAACACGGCGAGTGCCTGCATGCTTTGAAAGGGAAATCGATCGCGGTCGCGGTGGGCAGCCGTGGGATTACCCATCTCGACCGCGTCGTTCATTTTGTCATTTCTCGCCTGCAAGAGGCAGGGGCAAAACCCTTTATCCTTCCCGCCATGGGGTCTCATGGCGGGGGGACCGAAGAAGGGCAACGGAAACTCTTAGCCGACTATGGTATCACCGAAGAACAAATGGGAATACCTGTGGATGCGCGCTTGCAAAGTCGTCTATTGGAAGAAACGCCTGAAGGAATCCCGGTATCTTTCTCGCAAGCCGCTTATGAAGCGGATGGCGTCGTTTTGATTAATCGTATCAAACCTCATACGGATTTCCATGGGCAAGTCGAAAGCGGCTTGATGAAAATGATCGCGATTGGATTGGGGAAAATAGAGGGGGCGAAACATTTTCATAGCCGCACTCATCTATTCGAAAGTGATCGGATGATTTTGAGCCTCGCCCGTCCTGCACTTGCCACAGGAAAGATTATTTTCGGTCTCGCCTTACTTGAGAATGCCGATCATGAAACGGCGCAGATGGAGTTGATTCCCGCCACCGAGATTGAAAATCGAGAGAAAGAATTACTAGAACGCGCTAGGAATCTTATGCCTTCTCTACCCGTTGAAAAAGCCGATATTCTTGTCGTCGATGAGATCGGGAAAAATATCAGCGGTACTGGGATGGATCCCAACATTACCGGTAGGCGCTATCACATCAACCGTGTGTGGCAGGAAACCCCGAATATTACCCGCGTCATCATTCGTGACCTCACCGAGGCCTCGAAGGGAAATGCTGCCGGGATTGGTCTCGCTGATTTTTGCCATCAACGCGTCGTCGAAAAAATGGATCGTCGAACGACCTATCTCAATGCGATTATCTCCCGTAATACTCCTAATGGTGCAATTCCCATGTATTTCGACTCCGATTCCGAACTCCTGAAACAAACCCTATTGTCTTTGGGAGATACTATCACTCCGGAGAATGTGCGTTTACTCCGCATTCGCAATACTTTGGAACTAAAAACATTGCAAGTTTCCAAAGCCTTGCTGCCCGAGTTGGAGCATCATCCGAATGTACAATCCGTCTCGGATTGTATTGACTTGGAGTTCGATAGCCAGGGGAATTGGATAGATGAATTGGATAGGGGAGAGAAGAATGAATGAAACTACCACCAGAAGCACGGTTGAAGTGCGTGAACCGCCCAAAACGTTTTTGTCTTCACTGAAATATTTAGGACCAGGATTTATTCTGTCTGCATCCATTGTAGGCTCGGGAGAGTTGATCGCCACCACGACGTTGGGTGCAGAAGCCGGTTTTATCTTGCTATGGGTGGTGCTTTTTGGATGCATGATCAAAGTTGCGGTGCAGCTGGAATTCGGGCGCTATACCATTACCTATGGACGTCCCGCCTTTCAAGCCTGGAATCTCAATCCAGGCGGGAGAATCTACAAATGGCACTGGTCGATTTATATCACCTTCGTTTTCCTCATCTGTACTTTTTGGGGACAAGCAGGGGTTCTTGGCGGAGCGGCGCAGGTAGCCTCTTATGCGGTACCTTCGATTCCCCTGATTTTATGGCTTACCATCATTGCCTTGGTAATTTCATTCTGCATTTTTCATGGTTTTTATCGTCCAGTGGAATGGATTGCGACCGGGCTTAATGTCCTATTCGTCAGTGTCATCATCTATTGTCTTTATGCTATCCAGCATACCCCTTATGCATTTTCTCTTGCTGATTTGGGACAGGGCTTTACTCTCCAGCTACCAACAGAAGTAAGTCATATCGCTTTTTCCGCTTTTGGAATCACTGGAGTTGCTTCAGGCGAGATTTGTATGTATTCCTATTGGTGTCTGGAAAAGGGGTATGCTGCCTGGACAGGGCCCCGCGAAGATACGGATGAATGGCGGGAGCGGGCTCGGGGATGGATACGAGTCATGAGGATCGACGCGCTGGTGTCAATGGTGGTTTATACCTTCACTACATGTGCTTTTTATTTATTGGGGGCATCAATTCTCAGTCAGCAAGAAACGTTAAAAGATGGAAACGAATTTATCTTTCAACTTTCAAGTTTGTTTACTTCGATTTTAGGTCCCGCATCCAGAGACTTTTTTATGCTAGGGGCGTTCGCAGTTCTCTTTTCTACCATCTTTGCCAATACGGCCGGCTTTTCCCGTTTGTGGACGGATTTCCTCGGGGTGGTTGGTATCATCGATATTAATAACCGCCAACATCATTACCGCTCGATTTTTGTGCTTGCGTGGATTTTCCCCATCATTTGCGGCTTCATTTATCTTATGATCCAACAGCCGCAATGGCTTATCATCTTTATGGGCTTTTTCAACGCTTTATTTTTGTTGGTGGTAGCCTACCATGCTGTGATCTTCCGCTATTGGTATACAGATGAGAAGATGCGGCCTACAATCTTCTATGACATCGTCTTTATCATTAGTGTCCTCTCGATCGCCTATATGTCGTGGTACACGCTTTACACCAAACTATAACCAAGCACAATCATAATGTCTTCATCGAAACAAAAATCACTCCATGATTTTTTGGAAAAACCTAGTCCTCGGGGAATTTACTGGTTTCCGGTGTTACTTCTCACTATTTCAGTGGCTTGGGTTTATTCCAATACGTTCCAAGCGCCTTTTCTTCTCGAGGATCATCACCATATTACGGGGAACTCTTCGATTCAAAGCCTATGGCCTTTAAATGAAACCTTACAATCTCCTACGGGAGAACATTACACCCGCCGGCCGGTGGTGTATCTCACTCTGGCATTGAACTATGGCCTCAGTGGTTTTGAAGTATGGAGCTATCATGCCTTCAATGTGCTTATTCATTTGTTCGCGGCATGGACTTTGTTTGGCGTGGTGCGGCGGGCTCTACTTTCTCCTAGACTGCGTGATCGATACGGAGCAATTTCTACCCGGCTTGCACTCGCAGTCTCGCTTTTGTGGGCATCGCATCCGCTTCAGACTGAAGCGGTAACCTACATCATTCAACGGGCTGAATCCCTGATGGGATTGTTCTTTCTACTCACCTTTTATTGTGCCCAACGTGGTTGGGCTTCTCCCCGAAAGGCACATGTTTGGTTTGGCTTATCCATCCTAGCATGTTTACTGGGTGTAGGAACCAACAAAGCCATCGCGGCTGCACCGTTATTCGTTTTGTTGTATGATCTTCTCTTTCAGCAAAAAACATTATCTACAGCGTTGAGGGGCTCTCGTCCGCTGTATATAGGACTTTTCGTTTGTTGGATGGTTCTGGCGCTTTGGTTGGTTCTCAGCGTTGAATTTGATATTCACCGTGATCAAGAGCATTACTCATTTTTCCAATATGCGATCACCCAACCGTTTGTGATTTTCTATTATCTCCGATTGGCCTTCTGGCCGAATGCTCTATGCTTCGACTACGGCTGGGGAGCCATGACGTTCCTTCAAGCACGCTTTTTTCTTCTGCTTGTTCTTGCGCTGCTGGGCTTGATCGTGTGGGGAATCTATAAGCGTAACCTTTGGGCTTTTCTCGGTGCGTGGTTCTTTCTGTTCTTGGCACCCACCTCAAGTTTCTTTCCATCGAATGTGATGATCTCGGAGTACCGGATGTATTTACCCTTAGCGGCATTGGTGGTTTTCTTTATCCTGGGAGTGTACGAGGGATGGAATCGGTATGTCTTGCCTCGCCTATCACAGGTTTCATTCTCTAAAAATTTTACCCTCATGCTTGGCTATGGCGGGGTCTTCTTGTTGGCTCTCACCTGTGGAAGCCTCGCTTATCAACGCAATGAAGTCTATCGCAGTGCTTTTCTTGTGTGGAAGGATACCTTGGAAAAGAGCCCCAATAATCCGCGGGCGTATACTCGGTTGGGAGTACAACTCAATCAGCCGCAAAATGCGATTCCTCTTTTTGAAAAAGCCATCGAACTCAATCCTGAGATGGCAGAAGCTCATTATCATTTGGGGCGGGCCTGGATTCAAGCAGGTCAACCGCAAGAAGCAATCGATCCATTGCAGGAAGCGCTTCATCTTCGGGAAGATTATATAGAAGCGTGGAATAATTTGGGTGTGGCCTTGATTCAAATGGGAGAGTATGAAGAATCCATTCCACATCTAGAAAAAGCGATTTTGCTCGACCCCGAGCATGTCACTGCTCATTTAAACGTAGGGGTTGCCCACCATCAAATCGGCGAAGTATCGTCTGCGATCGAGCATTATCAACAAGCATTGAAGATTAAGCCTGATTTTGAGGCCGCACGCACAAATCTTGAAAAACTACGGGAATCACAATAAGAAACATCATACACTTTCTACCGAAAATCCTTCATGTTGAAGGTCGGCAATGATCTCATCGACATGCTCTTGTCCGCGTGTTTCCAGGGTGATATCCAAAAACGTCTTGCCCATGGCAGCATTCATAAAAGAGCGATTATGGTAAACCTCTAACACATTCGCTTTATTTCGCCCTACGATTCCACTGACAGCCGCCAATTGTCCTGGGCGATCCAGGAGTTCTACCCGCAGACGTACCATACGCCCATCTTTGATTAAACCGCGCTCGATGATGCGGGATAGGATGTTGATATCAATGTTTCCGCCTGAAAGAATCAGTGCTACCCGCTTATCCTTGATAGGTAGATCGTGATAGGCTAGCGCGGCTAAAGCGGTCGCTCCTGCCCCTTCGACCATCGTTTTTTCGCGTTCTAGCAAAGTCAAAATTGCTGCCGCGATTTCTTCTTCATCCACCAAGATAATCTCATCGACGTAATGCTGCACGATTGGATAGGTGAGATGCCCTACGCTTTTGACCGCGATGCCGTCGGCCAAGGTGGCTGAGGTTTTCAGGGGGATGATCCTCTGTGCATCGAGCGAAGCCTTCATCGAAGCTGCGACTTTGGCTTCTACCCCGTATACTTTACAGGCAGGGAATTGTTCTTTGATAGCTACTGCGATTCCTGAAATTAAGCCACCGCCGCCAATGGGGACAATAACCGCATCCGGCTCAATCCCATCTTGCAAAATTTCCATGCCAATGGTGCCTTGCCCTGCCATCACTTTGTAATCATCGAACGCGTGGATGAAATTCAGCCCTTCTTCTTGCTGGCGGTATACGGCTTCATCATAAGCTTCATCATAATTGCGTCCGTAAAGGACCACCTCGGCGCCATAACGCTTGGTTGCCGTGACTTTGTTGAGCGGAGTGGCTTCCGGCATCATGATGATCGATTTTCCGCCCAAGCGTTGAGCGTGATAAGCCACACCTTGAGCATGATTCCCAGCGCTAGCGGCAATCACTCCGCGTTTCCGTTCTTCATCGGTAAGCGTTACTAATTTATTCAGCGCTCCACGTTCCTTGAAGGAACCTGTCATTTGCAGGTTCTCCAATTTGAGATACACCTGGCTCCCGGTCATATCGCTGAGTGATTGTGTGTGTACACAAGGAGAGTGATATATGTGACCTTTTAGATTGTGGTATGCCTCTTCAATATCATGTAGGGTGATCATCGATTCATGTCCAACCAGCGTCCTTTCCACAGTCATCCCACCTTTTTTATGAGAGTCGTATTAATGAAGAAAATCATAAAGGTAATTCATAGATTATAACTTGTCTTCACGATAATCTAAGTCATCAAAATCTCGGGGATTGCTCTTGTTATTTGATTTCAAAATCACGTGTTATTGTTTTATCGTTATGTTTTTAACTTCTCTTTTTAGGATCAAGAATGGACAGACTATCCTGTTATTTGTTTGCTGGATTGTAATAAAGATTTGCAATAAATCGCTAAAATATGATAAAGTTTGATAAAATAATTCGCGATCCTATTGACAATTGTTTAATATTTACTAAAGTAAGTAAGATGTATTCCGATACTAAACTTATGGATTGTTGTTTTGAGGGCATCTTTTGGGAGGTTTATACGTGAAGGGCAAGAAATATGGTCTCCAATTTGGAAATTGCGTTGAATGTAACGCGTATCAACTTGTCGATCGAGATGGACTGTGCAACTCCTGCATGGATGAAGAAAGGACGCTGATCGATCAAGCCTGCCGTTACATGCAAAAGCACCCCCATGCCACTCGGGAAGAACTCGCCGAAGCCTTGCAAGTGAGTCTCACCCGCGTGAATCGGTGGCTGAAACATCGCAGAATCCATTGCATTGCTATGCGGGCGGTTTGCCCTGAATGTGGTAAGGAACTGATCAATACATTTGAATGTGAATGTCAGAAAAATAAATTTCCGAGTAAAAACACGGATAAAAAGAAATCCCAACGGATTGTTTATCTCGATTATCAAAAAAAGCGGCGAGAAAAGTTTACTCGTCCCTCGCGCCGCTCACGTAGAAGAATATACTCTCCCCTTTCTTCCTAAAATATTCTTTATGTTCTCCAATTTTATGTCTTTTCCATTTGGGCTGCTTTAGGCCACACTGCAAGAAGATTTGCATAGATAAGGTTGAAACGTATTGGTCTTCAAAACTTGTTCAATGGCGAGGCGCTCTTCTTCAAGCAGTGGCTTCAAGGGAGGGCGGACCGAGCCGCAATCGACTCCCAGCCATGTCATAACCGCTTTTCCTGCGGCAATTTCATTATATTTCGTGATCAACTGAATTAAATCGATTGATGTGCTTTGCAGTTTACGTGCTTCTTCCAGATCATCATTCTGGAAGGCTTGGATCAGTGATTGATACAAGGGAGCGGCATAGTTATATGTACTTCCTACGGCGCCGTCTATTCCATAGACTAACGCGGCCAACAGGAGTTCATCTCGCCCGAATAGAATGTTGTATCGCCCCTGTTTGAACCGCTGACAAGCGAGTAAATCGACAAAATCGTTGTGCGTGTATTTGATCCCGGCAAGCGTGGGAATATGTTCATCTGCGATCTGCAAAAACTCAAACATAGAAAAATGAACATGCGTTAAACTTGGGATGTGATAGAAATAAAAAGGTAAGCGGGGAGCCGCACTGGCTATTTCTTGGCAATACTTCACGAGATCAGAAACATCGCGGGGACGATAATAACTCGGGGCTACCGAAGAAATGGCAAAAGCGCCTTGCTCTTGGGCATGTTGTGCGAGTTTTTTGCTATCATCCAAGCAGTCATCCCCCACATGAACCAGCACAGGGTAGTTGCCTCGGCTATGTTCTAGCCAAGATGTGAGGATTTGTTTTCGCTCCTCGATTTTGAGTAGTTTTCCCTCACCGGTTGTTCCGCATATAAAGGCACCGTCAATATGATTGTCGCGATAAAAACGTGCCTGGGATTCAATCTGTTCATAATGGATCGAACCATCGGTATGCATGGGAGTGTGTGAAGCAGCAATGAGACCAGTAAGTTTCTCGGGCATTTTTTCTTCCTTATAATGTAATTGCAGTTAGAGATTGTTATTTTGTGCGGACGTATGATTGCCCCGGCTTGTAATCAAACTAAAAAGGTAACTGATACTAAATGCGGAAACAATTCCAAGGGCCGCATAGGTTTGCGTATGCCATTCCCACTCATACTTAATTATTGCAAGCAAGGCGGTACTAATAACCAATCCCGCCATAACCCCGATTTGATTTGCTCGTTTTGTGAATAAACCAACACAGAAGATTCCAGCGAGGACTCCCCCAAGCAAACCTTGTACCGCTACGAACAGATCCCACGCACCTTTTTGCTCGGGACTGTGCAACAGGCTTTCGGCGACCCATATTGCCAAGAGGGTGCCCAACACCCCGGCTACGACGGTAATGATGCGAGCGAGGAAGAAGCGTTGTTTGTCATCCCCTTCGGGATTGCGAAAGCGTTTATAAAAATCGGTGATGCAGACGGTAGCCACTGAGTTGAGGCTGGAATCCAAACTGGACATGGAGCCGGCAAAGATTGCTGCGATTAACAAGCCGGAAATGCCCACAGGAATTTGATGGACAATAAAATAGGGAAAGATTCGGTCATATTCGATCCCGCTTTCCAATAATTCAGGATGGGTAGTGTAAAAAGAAAAAAGCGAGGTTCCCAAAAAGAAGAAAAGCAGTGAAGCGGGAATGGTGATTAGGACGCTGAGCCACAAACAATTACGTGCTTCACGGTCGGAGTTGACAGTGAAATAACGCTGAACTACGGTTTGGTCCGAAGCGTAAGGCACAAGATTGGTGAAGAAGGCTCCAATGAGAATGACCCAGATCAAGTCGCGAGAGACACTCGGGTCGGTGTGAATCATGGTGAATTTGTTGTGTTCCTGCCCGATGGAGATAACCCCTAACATACCGCCTTCCACTTCGGCAAATATGAGAAAGATCGCCAACAAGGCACCTAAAACCAACACAAAAGCCTGAACTACGTCTGTCCATATAACGACTTCGATTCCTCCTAAGACCGTATAAGTCGTAGCAAGAATTCCCATAAGAATGATCATCCAGAGTACGGAGAACCCGGTTACCTCCGCAAGTGCGAGTGCAGGGAGATACAACACAATCGCCACGCGGCCAATTTGCATGAGGATATAAGCCAAGGCACCATAGGCTCGGGTTTCAGGGCCAAAGCGGGTTTCCAAGATTTCATAGATGGAAGTGTATTTTTGCTTCCGGTAAATCGGCAAAAAGAAAAAAATGACAAACACGCCTACGACTGGAATCCCTAAATTAAAGACCAACCAAGCCCAGTCATTCTCGTAAGCCATGCCGGGGATGGAGATATAAGTAATCGCGCTGAGCTGAGTCGCGAAGATGGAAATGCCTACTGCCCACCACAGGATTTTTCGATTCCCTACGAAAAAGCGTTCTGTAGAACCTTCTTTACGAGAAAAGTAATAGCCAATGGCTACCATAGCCCCAAGATAAACAAACAATACGAGATAATCAATGAAATGAAATCCGTCCATAATTTTCCGCGATCCTTTTGGTTGCCTAGATTGATCTGAACCTTATTACTTCATGTCAGGCACCTGCGGTGCGTCTTGCAAAGGCACCCACCGCTTGAGACGGGCGATGACGTTAGCATATTGAGGATCATCGGCGAGATTGTACCACTCATGAGGATCGTTCTCATGGTCATATAATTCTACCGATCCATCTATGTATGTAATCAATCGCCAGCGTTTCGTTCGAATAGCGTGATTGCCCCGCTGATAGGTCGAGATTGCGGGACGCTCCCACTTCTGATCTGGATCCTTCAAAAGGGGAACCAGGCTCACCCCATCTAGTGTATTGTTACGAGGCAAACCACAGAGATCTGTGAGCGTGGGGTAAAGGTGAACCAAATCGACCGGTTGATCACATTTTACCCCAGCGTGAGGGATGCCTGCTCCTGCGAAAATTAAAGGCACATGGGTGGTCTTTTCCCATAACGCGAATTTTTCCCAATGTTCCTTTTCTCCAAGGTGGTACCCATGATCCGACCATAACACGATCACGGTGTTATCGGCGTGTGGACTTTTATCTAAGGCATCCAAGAGCCTGCCCACTTGGGCATCTGCGAAGCTCGCACAGGCTTGATAAGCGCGCACGGATTCTTTCCATGTTCCCGGGTCCTGTTTTTCCGCTTTCATCATTCCTTGGAAGAACCACTTCTTCGCGTTTAATAATTTTTGTCCACCCGAGGGGATATCCTCTAAATCCTCTTCGAACATTTTTGGCATACGCGTCTCTTCGAGAGGATATTTTTCGAAATACTCTTCTGGAGCGAAGAACGGCATATGAGGGCGAAAGATTCCCGCCACGAGGAAGAAAGGCGATTCGTGTGATTGATTTAGCTGTTCAATGACATAATCCACTGTGCGTATATCGACATGCTTTTGATCTTCCGAGGTTGGCCATATTCCCCAATCGGTGTTAGGACTACCGTACCACTCTAGTCCATTAAGTTTTTCCTTGGGCATGGGAGAATCAGGAAGCCAAGGCATGAGTTGAAAGTCATCAAAGGATTCTTTGTCATGGAAGGCTCCATCGAGATGATGATGGAAAATCTTTCCTGCACCGTAAGCCTTATAGCCATGGTTCATGAAATATTGTGGTAAAGTTTGCGCGTTCGGCAGTGCTCCACGCCAATCGCTTTTATTACCATAAATACCCGTGGTCGATGGACGATATCCTGTTAAAAGCGAAGCCCGAGATGGGTTACACGCGGGTGAACTACAATAAGCCCTTGTAAACAAAACCCCACGATTCGCCAACCGTGAGATGTGAGGGGTGTGGATAGGATTATCGCGATCCAGGGTGTCGATCCAGTCGTTCATGTCATCAATCGCGATGAATAAAACATTGGGATGTCCGGAGGCGGATTCACTTCGACTCCAGTGCGGTAATCCCAATCCCGTAGCCGCGATAGAGGCCATTTGCAAAAAAGTACGTCGTTTCATTACACTTTTCCTCTTAACGATTTAATTGGACTGATAGAATGATATGGCTTTTCATATACTATCTATCTTTTTGAAAGCCAACTGTGATGTTTAATTGAAATAAAAGAAAGAGCTTAGCGACGTAATTCTTCCGGTATATCTCCATCTCCGGTTATTTCGCCCTCCAGCAGCCATGAAAGGTTAAATCGCGCGACCTGTGAACCGCCTCCGGGGCCGCCTTCAAAATGCAGATAAATCCACCCTTCGCTGGAAGTTCCCGGACGGCCAGTGTTTAAAGATGAATATTGGCTCGGGCCATCGAAAATCAGTCGTTTAACCGGCCAGGTTTTTCCCCCATCCAAACTAGCCCAGACGGTTATGCGTTCGCGTTTCGCTTCTTCGGTGTCCAGATTACTGAAGATCAAGATGTCTTGATCTTTTACAGGCAGGCGGGTTAATCCTGCCATACATCCGTATGAGCGGTCTTGACGTCCATCGGGAAGAATTTCAACAATGTGCCAATCCTCCCAACTTTGCCCCCCATCATAACTCCATGCACACCGTCTGCGTGTATTTTTAGGCCGCTGCTCCCAATGGATGCGGGAATTATAGTAAAGCCTTCCATCTGACAGTTCGACAAGAGCCCCTTCGCCCGTACCGTTTTCAGGAAAAGGTTCGCTTGTCTTCCAGGTTTTTCCTCCATCATCGCTATAAATTGCGGTATTATAATGCTCTGGCCATTTAGAACGATCGTTATCACCGGCGTAATTGCGTGCAGGTCGTATCAGGCGCCCCTGATGCTCACCATGTCGAAGCGTGATGCCATGATCGGCCATGTGCATTGAAGGCGGATTGTCATGGCTATCTGGATGAATGGTGGTTTCTGGTTGTTGATTCCAACTTTCCCCATGGTCTTGGCTTCGATAGACCGTTATGGGAGCCGGGGGATGGCTTTCTTCTACAAAAACCAAAATATCTCCGGAGGTTTCATCAACGGTTGTCCCGCCGCCATGAATACCCGATGAAATGTCAATCTCTTCCCCCCAGCTTTTACCGCCATCCTCACTGCGCCGAACACGTACCGTTTGGCTTCCCCACGAAGCGATCACGGTTCCATCCAAGGCTACAACTACATTAGGAAACCGTTCGTCTTGGAAAACTTGTTCCATTTCAAACTTTGGCTCTCCCAAAAAGGCCTCCAGATTTCCTTCTAGAAGTTCGGTTTCTTCTGCGAACCCGGGGATTGTCAGCATAACAAAACTAAGCAAAATACCCAACCTTTTAATGATGAATCCCATCCTCATTTCTCCTTTATTATGTATGTGTTACCGTATGTTTATATTTTCATGGACCGAATCGATAGATGTCTCCCAGACTGTTGAGACCATTGGTCATATCATACCTCACAGTTACATACCCTACTTCGTTACTGCCTAAGAAGCCGTTTACATTCTCTTGTCGATCCGGCCCAACACTTTTCATCGACCATTTTTGATTGGGATGGAGGAAAAATCGCGCTCCCCCTTGTTCCCCGCAGCTACCATAGGAGCGTCCATAGCGGTCCATATACCAGTAGTAGCCAAGGGGATTTAATTGACTGCCGCCGGGGGTTGGTGCTTGGCCATCTTCATTAAAGGGATCCTTATGCAGGCTGGACATATACGACACCGGTGTAGTTAAGGGGCGTAGTGCCATGCGCCCACTAAAAAGCATGGGATCATCCACAGCGCCGCAATTGCTCACCACGGGATAACGACCGTTATCCAAACTATAGGTTTCAAGGGCTACGCTAAAACTCTGAAAATCCGCTTCAACACGGGCGACTTTTGCCTTGATTTGCGCGTTGAGGAAGTTGGGTACGGCAATTGCGGCTAAAATTCCTATGATCGCAACAACGATCAGTAATTCAATGAGGGTAAAGGCTTTTTCCCGTTTCATAATAAACCTCATCGTGTTTATTTTGGGGCATCTCTTTTTTTCGAAGAGATGCCCCAGTCGTTTCGATTTTTACAATCTTTTTAATAGATTGACCAACTCTGTATCGAAGTTTTTTCAAAGGTGCGGATCACAAAATCAGTGACCTGCATGCGGCTGCGCCAAGGACGTAGACCCACACGAAAGGCTTCGCCGACTTCTTGTGGATCAGAAAGTATAACTTCATCATCCATCATAAAGTCGACATTGGTCCCTTCACGTACCATCTTGAAAGTAAAGGGAACGCCTTCTTCAATGGTGGTATAATCGAAGTCGGGATTTTCATCAAAGAATGGCCCTTCCGTGAAGAAGGTTCCACCGCCTCCTTCAAAGCCGAAGTTGCTCTGGGCTCCGTCGGGAATACGGCGGAGGTTGATCGAAACCGCTGTGCCTCCCAAACCAAAGAGGGTTAAATCGGCTGAAATTTCGTAATCGACATCGCCTACGGCAATGGCGCTAAGGAGAAAGTTTCCGGTGTCGGTTCTTTCCAACGCTCCCTCGACTTCATTCCATGGCTCGCCGATCACTTCTGCATATTCGGTCATTTGACCATTCTGAACGATATAGATTTCTTGGTTTGGCTGAACCGCTTGGAACAGTTCAGAGAAGCCTGAGATGCGGCCGTCAATGCCTTGGGTATCCACGATTCCTTCAAATTCCACACTGGTGGATAGGTCTTCTGAGGGAACGGTGAGATCATAAGTTAGTTCGACTGTGCCTTGAGCTTCTTCGAGTTGCCAGGTTAGTTCACCGTTGGCGAATTCAACACTCCCGTTGTTCGCTTGGATATTCGAGGCGGTCCAACCTTCTGGGAGGTTCTCGATGATGGTGGCATTACTGGTTTTGCCTTCGGGAACCATGGAGGTTAATTTTAGTCCCGTGAGAGTTTCTCCTGCGAAGTATACCGCCGCTTGACCTTCGGGGATTGATCGTACCGTTTCGGGCGGGACTTCGATCTCGGCTTGAAGCGGCTCAACCGAGAAATCTGAAATGCGCATTAAACTGCGCCAAGGTCGAAAGCCAACGAAACCGACGAAATCCGTGGGCTGATCCATGGCAAAGACTTCATTGCCGTCGATGAGAAAGCGAAGTTTGTTGTCTTGGCTGATCATTTCAAAATCAAAACCGACACTTTCTTCGATTGGCGGGGTTATATCCAAGCTGGGCGCATTCGCGAAGAAACTACCTCCGGTAAACATCGTTCCACTTCCCCCAGAAAACCCAAATTGATTATCTCCATTAATCGTGAAGGAAGCGGCGCTGCCTTCGATATCTTCCATTTCCAAATGAGCGCTGACTTTATAATTGGAACCGAAGATGGGATAGTCGCCAAAGATGAAATTCCCGGTGTCAAAATTTTCGAGCATTCCGTTAACCTCATACCATTCGAATCCCACTTGCACTGCTCTTTCTGGAACACCATCGGCAACAAAATCTATCTTTTCTTCAATCGGGTCAAAATTGGCAGCTCCATATTCAATCGTAAAGTTTTTGACCATCATCAGGCTTCGCCATGGACGCAGGCCGACCCGGTAATATCCACTGCGGAATACCGGCTCGTCCTCTTCATTTTCAGGAGTTAAATAAACAATCTCTTCGTCATTGAGTAGTATTTGGTAATTATCACCTTCTCGGATGAAATCCAGGTGCAGCATTGTATCTTCTTCTACGGTGCTTGCTCCCAAATCGGTGTATCCCGCGAAGAAACTTCCTTCTACAAAGATTTCTCCATCACCACCGACAAACCCAAAGTTGTTACCATGAGTTCCGTCATCCTGCATCAAATCATCGATGGCGAAGGAGGCGGCTGCCCCGCGGCCTTCTTCGTTGAACATTTCCTGTAATTTCAGATCAACCGATACATGAAAATCTCCTCCTCCAACCACCGGATAAGCCCATAAATATTGATCCCGATCTTGTTGTTGAAGAAATCCATCCGCTTCTTCCCATTCTCCTCCTACGATGTACGCCAGATCTTCATTGAGCTCTCCCTCTTGGACTACATGCAGAGGGTCTTCCTGGGCAAACGATCCACAGACCGATGCCAACGCGACAAAGACAATGAGTAAATAAGTTGTAGTGCATTTCATTGGATATGACCTCCCAAAGTTTTGATTTTGCACTGCTGAATCACATGGATGGTGATGGATGAATAGCAGGCGATGTGAAGTTGAATGTTCTCGCTTGGATGCTTTATCACCGGCTCTTCATTGTTGTTAATGCTAAATACAATGATAGGATCATTTCGAAATTATGTCTTTACCTCAAAAAATGTTTCATTTACCATTTATGATTGTAAACTTGTATCGTGTCCATTGGTAAAAAATTCATAAATAGCTTTAAATTATAGGGAATTAAATCAAAGGTAGAATTTTGATTGTGAATACAAATATCCATTTATGATGACAAAAATACTGATTTTGATGATTTGTTTCCAAAAAATTATATTTGAATTTCTTTGGTTTTCTCTATAATACGCTTAGTTCATGTGAGCAAAATTAAGAAGATCTTTTTTTGGGAGATACCGATGTTAAAAAAAATAGGTTTCATAGAACTTGCCGTTTTAATTCTCTTTCTCGTTCCATTCAATGGTGCCGCTGAGGTTTTACATTGTGTACAAAAGGGCAAAGCGCTTGCGGTGGAAGAAAGAGACGGCGATTGGACCCAGGGGGATGGCTTTGTCCATAACAGTGGACAAATGTATTTAATGAGTACTCAATCCCTGGGGCCTGGAGATTTTCGCGTACGTGCCCAACTCTCGATCCATGACTTAGAAGGAAGCGCGGCTTCTTTTGTCGTAGGAGATGAAGGCAGCAACTTTGGTTTTTCCGGTGGAACGGGAAATTCCTTTATTGAGGGTAACTTTTTTAGTTCTTCAACTCAAAGTATCGCCGAATTGCCCGTCGAAGAGGGAAAGCCTTTTTCCTTCTTGATGGTGCGTGAAAAAGAGAAAGTGAGTTTTTACATTGATGGAGAAACCGTTTACGAAATGGATTCTCCCAAGGATATTATTGGCCAAGTTGGCTTTCGCCCCTGGCGCAGCACCATGAGGATTTATGACTTCACTGTTCATGGAAACCTGATGGAGCCTCTCGAACCAAAATCGAAGGGGTTTACCTTGCCGGTGATTGATTTAGCCCAACATGAAAAACGTCAAGTGATCATAGACCAGGAAGAAGATCAGTACTTGGGGCATCCCACCACCGTCTTGCTAGAAGATAACCAAACCATGATCGCCGTTTATCCTAAAGGCCATGGGCGGGGCGCGATCGTGATGAAACGCAGCACGGATGGAGGCAAAACCTGGTCCGATCGTTTGCCGGTTCCTGAGAATTGGTCTACATCGAAAGAAACTCCCACCATCCATCGGGTAGTCGATCCTGAGGGTAAAAAGCGCCTGGTCCTCTTTTCAGGCTTGTATCCCATCCGGATGGCGGTTTCAGAAGATGATGGTCAATCTTGGACTCCGCTCGAAGCGATCGGTGATTTTGGCGGCATCGTGGCCATGTCGAGCGTCATCAAGCGCAAAGACGGACAGTACTTGGCTTTTTTTCACGATGATGGACGCTTTCTCCATGATGAAGGCAAACGCACGAAATTTACCGTCTTTATGATACGCTCGGAGGATGGCGGCTTGTCGTGGAACGAGCCTGAGGAAATCGTAAGCCATCCCGTCGCCCATCTTTGTGAACCGGGTGTGATTCGCTCGCCGGATGGCGATCAACTGCTTATGCTCCTGCGGGAGAATAGCCGGCGGTTGAATTCCTTCTATTGTGTTTCCAATGATGAGGGGGAGACCTGGTCCGAACCTAAGCAACTACCAGGCGCCTTGACCGGTGATCGGCATGTATTGCGTTATGCTAAAGATGGGCGGTTGGTGGTTACTTTCCGTGATAGGACGCATGACACCCCCACGCACGGTGACTTTGTCGCCTGGGTGGGAACTTACGAAGACATCCTCCAGGGCCGAGAAGGCCAATACCGGGTGCGCCTGCTGGACAACAAAAAAGGTGCAGATACGGGCTATGCAGGCTTAGAAGTATTACCCAATGGGACTTTTGTTGCTACCACCTACTGTCATCTGTATGAAGGAAAACCACCTCTGATTGCCAGCGTTCGTTTTAAACTACGAGAATTAGACGCTATCGCGGAGCGCATGCAATTTGAACAGCAGGATATTTTCATCTCGGGTGAAAACGGCTATCATACCTATCGTATCCCCGCTCTTATCGCCACCCAGGAAGGCTCTTTGCTCGCTATTTGCGAGGGACGTATGTTCAGTGGCGCTGATCATGGCAATATCGATCTCATGGTGCGGCGCAGCGCCGACGGTGGTGAGACCTGGTCGGATCAACAGGTGATTTACGAAGAGGGCGGGGAAGAGAAAATTACGATTGGGAATCCTTGCCCGGTGGTGGATCAAGAGACGGGACGAGTTTGGTTAAGCTTTTGCCGCGACAACGATGATGTATTCATTACCCATAGCGATGATGATGGACGCACGTGGGCTGAACCCCGTATGATTACGGATGCCATTAAAAAAGAGGATTGGGGATGGTATGCCACAGGACCCGGAGTTGGAATTCAAAAACAACGTGACCCCCATAAAGGCCGATTGATTATCCCTTGTGACCATCGTGAAAAAGTGGACGGTCAGTGGGTGAAGATGTCTCATGTTTTTTATAGTGATGATGGTGGAAAAACTTGGGAATTGGGTGAATCCGTTGCGAAACATACCGATGAATGCCAGGTGGTGGAACTTTCCAATGGGGATGTGATGATTAATATGCGTAATTATTGGCAGCGCGAAGGCGGGATCGAATCTCGGGGTGGCATGCGTGCTGTGGCCATCAGCAAAGACGGCGGCGAAACCTGGGGAGAACTCACCTTCGATGACCAGTTGATCGAGCCTGTGTGCCAAGCCTCAATTACCCGCTATTCATGGCCGGAGGAAGGGCGAAGCCGTATTTTATTCTCGAATCCGGCTAGCACCTCGAATCGCCACAAAATGACTGTGCGCTTAAGCTACGATGAAGGGAAGACATGGCCAGTTGCACGCCAAGTGTATGAGGGTTCTTCCGCCTACTCCTGTTTAGAAGTATTGCCCAATGGGCAAATCTATTGCCTCTATGAACGCGATGGCTATGGCAAGATTTCTCTGGCAGCTTTTAACTTGGAATGGCTGGCCCCGGGAACCGAGGTTGAAACCTGGAATGAATATTAATGATTAACCCAATTCCAATAATTTTATAAGAGACTCGTGAACACGGAAGAGATTGAATCAGGCTTACTATTTAAGTCGGTATACTCAATAACTTCGCATTTTCCAAGAGCTTTATTGTTCACGCATGAAAAATGGATCTCGTACAGTTCTAGTACTTTCTGATAGAATCATGTTCTGTTTTTCTCTTCAAATGTTCAAAAAGATCTCAAATACATGATGGATCAATTTTAAGTATTTATTTGTTATATTTTGACAGAATTGCGTTTGTCTCGTCGAGTCCAAAATACTCAGGATCAAAATCTCGACCCAACCATTCAAGAGTTTCTTTATGTTCAGGATGAGATGGATCGTTTATGATTTCTAAGAGATCTTTATAGCCCCAAATTCCGCCACAATCCTCCGGTGGACATGCTCTCTTTCCCTTTAAGCAAATAGGAATTTGCTTTGAACTATCATACGGAAGTTTTTTTTCAAGAATGATTTGGTGTTCCCATCCGTCACCAAAATCATATTCATATAACAGAGTATCTTTTTCTTCCTTCAAGAGTTGGGATAATTTATACTTTTTTTCATCTTTGATATCTAGGTCAAAAATATCTTCATCTTTATCTTCAGAGGAACCATATATTGTTCTTCCTTGAATAAAATGGTGAAGATGACAATTGGACCACCCCATTACTGTTTGGAGTACATGATGAAAACGAGCGAGATCAATCGTACTCGGTACTAATAGGCGTCTCCAAATAGGTGGTTTTGAGCCCTTTAATGTTACTTTTACTTGATAAATAGAGTAGGTTTGTTTAGTATTCATTGGATTACCTCGATTTGTTATGATTATTCTAACCCCGTATGATATTTTTGTTTCGGTATTCTTTGGGGGAAAGGCCTTCATGGGATTTAAATGCACGATAAAAATGTGAGAGGTTTTTATAGCCTAGACGTTCACTGATGTCTTTGATCGGAATAACGGTCTCGCGCAGGAAGCGTTTGGCTTCCAGCATACGCAAGTTAAATAAAAATTGTCCGGGCGAGGTGCCTACATAATCGCGAAACAAAGCCCGAAAGTGACTAGTAGAAAGGCCGACTTCTGAAGCCATATTGTCCACACTCATACTATGGGCATGCCAGCTGACGCGCAAACGATCGACCAGTTCTGCGATGGCTTCTTCATGATGGCTCATTTTACGTTTTTGAAATTTTTGGGATTTCAATTCTCCAAGAACCAACACCATGGCGGCTACCCGAAGGTCATATAAAAAGGGATCATCTTCATACGAGGCCCAACGTATGGTGAGATCAATATTGCGAAACAAATTCTCGGAGTATTCACCTTGGAACACTTCATAGCCGTGTTTTTTGCCGATCAGTTCTCGCAAAACGTTCGGTTTATAATTCGCTTCCTCGTTGAGATCAAAATGTTGCACCGAGGTTTTCGCCACTGGGGTGATGGCATATCCTTGAAAAGGAGTAAGGGGATAAATTAGCACCCCTTGCCTGGCGTTGAGGCGCACATGGTCGCGTTCCATGAGCCGTAGAAAAACATCACCTTCATGAATAAAGAGCAAATCGAAATGAGGCCAGGTCACAGGACCGATTTTATTGTTTTCGTCATGCTCACCATAACTATGCAGATAGAAATTTATGATTTTCATAAGTTCATTAAATCCGGAGTTCTTATAAGATGAAACCCCTTGCTTGGCATGAAATCCGTGGGAATTGGGTTCCCGTATTGTTGCCTTATGATGCCCGAGAGCAAATCGATTATACCCGCCTTTCCGACGAAATTGAAATGTTGCTTCACTATGATGTCAATGGAATTTATACCAACGGCACCAGCAGTGAATTTTACAATCAGACCGAGGAGGAGTTTGATCGTATCAGCCGCTTGACCGCTGAACTTTGCCATCAAGCCAACATGTCCTTCCAAATCGGAGTGAGCCATCCTTGCCCTTGGGTTTCATTGCAAAGAGTAAAGCGGATTAGGCCATTACAGCCTGGGGCGATCCAAGTTCTTCTTCCCGACTGGTTTCCCCTCAATGAGCGTGAAACTCGAGATTTTTTAAAACGCATGGCCGAGGTGGCTTATCCCATCGGGCTGGTGCTCTATAATCCTTCCTTTGCAAAGCGGGTTTTACCCCCATGTGAGTGGGGGGCTTTAAAGAAAGAAATCCCGACCTTTATTGGTGTAAAGGTCGGCGGCGGGGATGAGGCCTGGTATGCAGAAATGCGCAAGTACGCCATTGGCATTTCGGTCTTTATTCCCGGACACCACCTCGCCTCGGGGATTCAACAGGGCGCCCATGGTGCTTATTCCAACGTGGCTTGTCTTCATCCCGGTGCGGCACAACGATGGTATGAGCAGATGCATAGAGATAGGGATGCAGCCTTGGAACTGGAATCTCGGATACGTTCCTTTATGGAGCAGTGTATTGTCCCCTATATCACAGAGCAGCATTATTCCCACCAAGCGGCGGATCGCTTTCTCGCGATGGTTGGGGGATGGTGCGATATTGGCTCCCGTTTGCGTTGGCCTTATCATTGGATCCCAGAAGAAGATATAGAGCCTATTCGCCCTACGGCACAAAGAATGCTTCCAGAATTCTTTTGAATTGTTTTGATTTATACGTTATCGAATTCATTTAGTGCCCACTCCTATTTGTCGACCTTTTTATAAATCGAATAGAATTGAAATCATTATATCGGGTATGTTTTCGTTTAAATATTTTAAAAACTCATAGGATATTTATGCAAATTGTGATACATTAAAAGCATTATTGTTTGATCTGGATTTCATGTCACAATAAATCGAAAGGAATATCTCATGGTCCTGTCTCTGATCAACAATATCTCTCTTTTATTGGCGATGAGTATATGCCATTCATTTATTTTGAAAAAAGTTAAGATCGATACTCTTTCCTATAAAATTAGTGCGGGGATTCTTTTTGGGCTTGTGACCATTGCGGGGATGATGAATCCCTATGTGCTCACCGAAGGGATTATCTTTGATGGACGCTCTTTAGTTGCCAGCATCGCTGGTTTATTTGGGGGGCCGATCACGGCGGCAATCGTTATTCTGGTAGGAGGTCTCTACCGACTTTTTATCGGTGGTCCCGGTACCCTAACGGGAATTTTAACGTTAATCACATCAGGCGGCTTGGGAGCCTCTTATTATTATCTCAGAAGGAGAAAGATTCTCGGCTTTTCTGATCTTAATTTGTATTTGTTTGGCCTCGTTGTTCATCTCGTCATGTTGGTATGCATGCTTGCTATCCCTTACCAACAAGTAGGAACGGTTTTAAAAACGATTTCACTCCCGGTGATGATTTTGTTTCCCATTGGAACTTTGTTGTTAGGTAAGTTACTGTACGAACAACAACAATTTCAAAATACTTATCATAAATTAAATGAGAGCGAAGAGCGATATCGTTCACTCTTTGAAAACAATCATGCAGCCATGCTTTTGGTCAATCCTGAAGATGGAACGATCATCGATGCGAATCCTGCAGCGTGCCGCTTTTATGGCTACACTCGTGATGAACTCCAACAATTAAACATTAGTCAGATTAACCTATTAAGCTTTCCTGAAATAAAAAATGAAATGCAGCAAGCCCGAACTGCGCAGAAAAATTATTTTTCTTTCAAACATCGCTTAGCCCATGGAGAGATTCGCGATGTAGAAATCTATAGCGGAAATATAAGAATTAATGGAAAAGATGTGTTGTATTCACTGATTTTTGATGTCACCGAGAAAAAATTACTTGAAGAAAAACTCAAGCAAAGCGAAGAACGATACCGCATTTTTGTAGAAAACGCACCCGATGGTATTTTTGTCCAAACGGATATGAAATTTGCATATATCAATACTGCCTTAATTCAATTATTGGGTGGCCGCTCCCAGGATGATTTTCTCGGACGTCCCATTTTCGATTTCATTCATCCCGATCTTCATGAAATTATCCATGAACGTATTCATTGTTTAAATGTAGAAAGAAAATCTGTCGATTGCATTGAAGAAATGATGCTCAATTTACAAGGGGGTTTTATTCATGTCGAAGTCAATGCGGTTCCTCTTAGATATGATAATAAAGATGGCGCGTTAGTTTTTGTCCGAAATATTGAAGAACGTAAGCGTCAGGAACGTCTCCTTAAAGAAAGCGAAAAACGCTTCCGATTTGCTTTATCCGAAATGCCTTTTCCTGTGATCATTCATGATGAGATGGGCACGATTCATTTTATCAATAACGTTTTTACAGAAATTACTGGCTATACTCTCCAAGAGATTCCAACGATTGATGAATGGACTTACAAAGCTTATGGAGAAAAAATGAATGATGTGAAACAAGTTATTTATGAACTCTATCATTTAAATCATCGTGTCGATGAAGGTGAGTTTCAAATTACAACTAAATATGGGGATACCCGAATATGGGAATTCAGCACAGCTCCTTTAAGAAAGGATGAGCGTGGTCATCGGCTGGTTATCAGTGTGGCCAAGGATATTACAAAAGAAAGAAAATTTAGAGAAGAATTTGAACAACATCGACAAATTTTAATTACCGCGATGGAACAAAGTCAAGCTGGCATCGCGATTGCAGAAGCGCCTACAGGAACCTTACGTTATGTTAATCAAGCCGGTTTAGCAATTCGGGGAAAATCAAGACAAGAAGTGGTTAATGGAATTGATTTTGTTAATTATGTAAACAAGTGGGCTATCTATGATCTATCCGGTGATCCCTTAGATGAGGATGAAGTCCCCCTGGCTCGTGCTGTTAAATATGGTGAAAACTGCAGTCGGGAGTTTATCATTCGAAGGGGTAAAAACGATGACCGGATTGTTTTTGCCAATGCTGCCCCGATTAAGAATCCAGAGGGGACCGTGACCGCAGCCGTCGTTGTTTTTCTTGATATTACCGAAATGAAGCAAGCCGAAATCCAGCAGCAAAAATTAATTACTGCGATTGAGCAATCGCAAGAAATGTTAGTTATCACCGATACCCAAGGCAATATCGAATATGTGAATCCTGCTTTTGAGAAAATGACAGGCTATACAAAAGAAGAGGTGCTTGGTCAAAATCCCCGTTTATTGAAAAGCCGAAAACAGGATAATGAATTTTACAAAAATCTATGGACAACGATAACCAAAGAGAAGACATGGACAGGCGAATTTGTGAATACAAAGAAGGATGGAACCCTGTGCTATGTAAGCTCTACGATTTCTCCCGTTTTCAACTCTTCTGGTAAAATTATTAACTATGTTGCTGTGAATAAAGATGTAACCAAAGAAAAGCAAATGGAATCCCAATTGATCCAAGCACAAAAGATGGAATCGATTGGCCATTTAGCGGGAGGGGTTGCCCATGATTTTAATAATATCCTGACTGCAATTATTGGTTACAATACCTTCGCGCAGATGAAAGTGAATAAAAGCGAGCCCCTCTATGAAGATCTTATTCAGGTTGGGAAGTCAGCGGAACGAGCAATGAATTTAACAAGACAACTGCTCGCCTTTAGCCGCAAACAAATTTTGCAGCCCGAATTAATCAATCTCAACCAATTGATCTATAATCTAGATAAAATGTTACGACGCTTGATCAGTGAAAATATTGATTACATTACCATTCCTCAAGAAGGCTTATGGACGATACATGCCGATCCCGGGCAAATTGAACAAATTATCATTAATCTTGTGGTTAATGCGCGCGATGCTATGCCGACCGGCGGTAAACTCGTCATTGAAACCAAGAATGTCTATCTGGATGAAGATTATGCCAGTCAGCACGCCGAAGCCACCCCGGGAGAGCATGTCATGGTTGCGGTCTCGGATACAGGCTTGGGTATCGAGCGTGATATCTTGGATCAAATTTTTGATCCTTTCTTCACCACCAAGCAACGGGAAAAGGGCACGGGCTTAGGTTTATCCATGGTTCATGGCATTGTGAAGCAAAGCGGCGGTAATATTTATGTTTATAGTGAAGTCGGTAAAGGCAGTACCTTCAAAATTTATCTCCCCCGGGCGAAACATGACCTAACCTACGAGAAGAAGCAACCTGAAGCGGTATCCACGGTGGTGGGTACAGAGACGATCATGATTGTGGAAGATGATCCCATGGTGCTTCAGCTTGTACAAAGTTCTTTGGAAAGTGCGGGGTATAAAGTGTTGGTTGCCTCCCATGGGCTTGAAGCCATTGAACAATTTGAGCAAACCCAAGAAACGATCCAATTGTTAATCACGGATGTCATTATGCCTAAGATGAGCGGGAAAGACCTTTCCAACATGCTGACCAAAAAGGAACCTGCTTTGAAAACCCTCTATATTTCAGGGTATACAGACAATGCTATCGTGCACTACGGCATCTTGGATGAAGGAATAAAGTTTCTCCAAAAACCCTTTACCCATCAATCCTTACTCCAAAGAGTGAGGACGATCCTAGATCAATGAGTATGTGAGAGATCCTTTCAAAGAGTTAATGCTGTTTCCAAAGGAAACGCTAATTTACACGTTTCACCTGGGGATGTAAAAAGTTAATTCTTCTTCCCGAGGGGCTACCAGAGGCTGCTCGGGAGATTTGACACAATATTCGCGTATGGCTTGGTCCAAGGGGGGAACCCGGAAAAAGAAATGTCTTTCGTTCTTGATAATCAAACCCACGTCGTTTGTTATTATATTTTTCCGCAATTGTAGGAAAAGTTGAATCGCCGGGTATTTTTCTTGAAGCTCCGGTTCTTTTTGGAAGAGAATCGAAAGTTCTTGAATTGATTGGGAACTATAAGGGATTTGGTTAGGGAATTGCCGTTCGCGCTTGGATAATTCAGAAAGGGTCGGAATATCCAAAGCCAGATTTCGCTCATTTTTTAACTCTTTCCACTCATTAAAAAAAGCAAGATAAAGTATGAATAGTGAAGATGAGTGCTCCGAAAGTTCTCGCTTGGTATAGAAGGCATAATAGGGTGGGGCAATCATGGTCTTTTCGGGTGGGCATAAGTGTTCAATCAAAGTTTTCATGTTTTTCATTTGTTCGCTGGGGATTTCGAAAACAATCGAAGTGTTTAACTGTTTTGGCCCTTCGTCGGTTTCTATCACCGTAGGTTGGGTGACATTTCCAAATGTGTAATATAGGAGACTGATGGGTTTAACCAATAGGGCAGGGAGAACTAAGCAAATCACCAAGGTGAATTTGCCAAAATCGATCACGCTTCGAAATAAATGCTTAATGCGAAAAGGGAAGTCACATGCAAAAAATAACGCAGCAAAGAAAAAAGCGGAAAAAACCGCCACCGCCGGCTCACCAATTGTAAAAATATACTCCACCGTTCCCCCTTTGGTGACGAAAATAATCGATCCAAGCGAAAAAATACCCCACCAAACGATATAAGGTTTTTCCGCGGCAGAACTATCCTCACCCGTATAGAGTAAAATGCCTGCCATCGAGGCAAGAACAAAGCCTCCTTCATAATACATAATATCCCATCCTTCAGTATGAAGTTTGTTTAAAAAATAAGAAAACATTTCTCCGAAGGTTTCGCTGGGATAGGTGCCAACCTGACGGAAAAATACATGATCAACATATTGTCCATGGCTGTAAAACCATAAAAAGATAAAAATGAACAAACCAGGGACAAGAAAGGCTGCGAAGTAGGGTAAAAAATGATGGCGAAAAAGCCACCAAACGAAGAAGATCTGCAGCAAAGCATAGGGCAAGGCGGTCATATTGGTATAACAGGTTAATACGAGGGATAATCCCGCACCATAAAGAAAATACGTGCGATTTTCGCTTTGGACGGCCTGTAATAATAGTAAAAGATTGAAACATTGTAGCAAAATCAATAAGGGTTCTGATTGATAGCCTGAAGCCCACCATACCCCTTCCGGCAAAAAGAGATAAATAATCCCTGCTAGGGCAGGTATGGTTCGCTTTCCAAACAAAATCGCAGCAATACCAAAAACACAACAGGCTGTCAACGCGTGTTGGATGACCTGCCAAAGACGGATCAAAATGGGATCGCCACCCGTGAGCTTTAGTAACCCCGCTCCCAGAAAAAGCAAGAGAGGAGGCTGTGGACTGGGAAGATCTTTATAAAGCGTCTCGCCTTGAGCAACCTGCCAGGACAGGTATAAATAATTTCCATCACCAAAATCCACATATTTATCATTGATTCCTTGGATGGCAAGGAACATATAAAGTAATAATGCCAAGGCAAAAAATAGGATTTCTTGAGAAAAATAATAGGTCTGGTTATTGGAATTTTCTCGATTTTCATTTGCTGCCGGGGGGGGTTTTTCAATATTTGTCATGGGCAAAAAAACTCCTGTGTGATAAAGTAGGTGATCGGAAACTGTTGGTTAATTCCGAGATTTCGTAAGAGTATTAAAATAGATTGTTTTTTAAAAAGAAATGCTCGAGACGTTCCTAAAAATGAAAAATTGTGATAATGTTACGTTGTAATTTGGAAATTTGTCGTTGTGTGTCGGGAATGTTGATAGGAAAATAAAGGTAATGAAATTTTTTTAATTTGACCTAAAGCCTTTTTTTTCCTTGACATTGATAAATTTTTCTTCTATTAATTAAGTATTTTATGTGGGTTTTTTCGTGCCCGCTGGATCCGTGTATGAGAACTGAAATGACTTATGACCCAAATAAAGGGGGTTCAAATGGTTAAATATTCGTCTGAAAATCGAACCCAGAAAGAATTTTTTTATCAAATAAAGAATGAGAGGGTACCTGCTGTGTTCGGTCGAGGAACAATGCTTCCCATTCAGAAATTTTATCCCGTAATGTTGGCGTGTCTGGTGATGACTCTTGCTCTGGTTCCTGCCAGTGCTCAAGATCCTTCCTGGACATTCAAGTATGATGCTGAGGATTTGCCGCAGACCATTATTGATGAAGGCGGATCGGGTTGGCAACCCCGTGAAAACGAGACGAATGGTCGTCCGAAATACGAGAAAATCCGTTTTCTTTTTGAGGCACAGACCGGGGGTCTATGGCAAAGACTCGATGATAATTCGTCTGATCCCAATGCTCCGGATGCGGGGTCATGGGCGAGAGGTTATCTCTTTGGGACAGATAAATACGATCGTTGGAATGGCCGTATGACCTTGGTACTTCGCATTCGAGATTTAGGTACTGATTCCCAAAAATCGGTTCTCGATATTATGAATGATGAAGGTAATTATTGGACCCTAGGCCATGTGGCAGAAGATGAAGATCTAGGACCCGCTGGCTGGGAGTTTGGTCAGACCGAAGACGGACGCAATGATAATGGCTTGAGCGATGTCCGTACCGGTGGCCATGGTGAATTTGTGGTTATTCGTATTGTGGTCATTGATGATGTCCCTGGAGATAACCATTCCGAGATCAAGGCTTGGCAGAATGGAAGATTGGTATACGAAAGTGAACGTACCGATGATATTTCTGAAGGTGAATTTGGTGAGATTGCCTTTCGTCGTACCTCCGGCGGCGGTGAACAAAAAATGCAAATCGATTGGGTGCGGATGCATTTTGGTGAAGCTTGGGCACCGGGAGAAGGGATATCGACCCCGGCGGGAATGTTCGATGGGAAATCTAATGCGGTGCAATTCGCTGTCGAAACACCTTATGTAAACGGCGCTCTCAGTCTGGATACCTTGGGCGTGATTCGCTCAGTTCATGATGAGGGAGTGGATCCCGATCAATTCCCTATTTTTAGTGTGGACGATAATGGGATTCCCACCCAATTTGATATGTTTTATCTTGGCTTCGATGCCATGCGCGATTTAGAGTCAGTTGGTACTAGCAATGACGACATTACCGGTGTACTTGCCTTGGATAAATTTGGCGCCGTTCACCCACTCACCATTACTGGACCCGGTACGCCTTTAACCGGACCGGGAAGCGCTCCCCGCATCGATTATATGAGCGACGTAATGGAATATAATGACGAAAATCCTGATAAAGCTGCGACTCTACCCTACTTTCCCTTTGATCTTTCTATCCCGGGTGCGGCCGATGGGGTGGCGCGCGATATTGAGGTGGCGGTTGATTGGCGCTCACAAACCAATGCCTTTCAAGGATTTTACATCATGGATGCTTTTGCCGGTATCCATTATGTGAATAACCCTGAAGTCATGAATTTACTTGTTGATGATCCTCAAGGCCCGGATAAATTCTTTGAAATCTTTGGGTTCCGTTCCCATTATCGCGACGATTATGCTGGCAAGGATGAAGAAGGAAACCCAAAAACAAAAGCGGCTCCTTACTTCCTGTTCACAGGCGATCAAGGTTTCCCTATCGCACGGGATCTTGAAGTCATGGTACGTTTTGAAGAACTAACCGGCCCGACCATTCCTGATTCGAAAACACGGAGTCAGAAAGCGATCGAGGAAGGCATTGATGTTGATAAACTCTTCCAGCCGATTGAGATCGATGAAAATCGGGCAGATGTCTCACAACCTGTATATGCTCCCAGTGCTGCGATAACAAGTGGATATGCGGTGCTGGATGGTTATGGGGCCGTCCATACGATGCTTGAAAATGCAGATGGTGAACCTATTCCTGCGCCCTGGGAAGATCCTGAAACTGGAAGCATGGAGCCTTCCGTCAATGCGCCCTATTTTGCGAATCCACCCCATTACGCCCGTGATATCGCTGTGGATATCGAAATTATGCCTAATGGCGCTGGGTTCTGCTTGCTAACCCGCTTGGGTGAAGTCTTTGTTGTAAATGCACGGGACAAAACTGCCGAAGATAGTTTTGTCCAACCTGGGCTTGAAAAGAAATTCAAAAATCTTGGTTTTGATGCTGCTCGTGACTTAACCCTGGTTTCCAATGACGAAGGAAAGATCGTAGGAATGTATGTGGTCGACCTGTTTGGTACGATCCATCGCGCGGGCGACGTTCCCCGATTGCCTACAAACGTTCTTTACTTCCCCACCAGCGGTACCGCTCGCGATATGGAAATTTCACCGCTGTTTCGACCTGTGACTCAGGCGCAAGGTGTGACTGTGGCAGACTAATTTTGTTTTCGCTTTCCACGAAAAAAGAGTGCAGGCCGGCGATTTTGTCGGCCTGTTTTGATTTACAGGGAGGATTTTCCAACTATAATCAAAAAAAAGAATGCAGGTACATTAAAATTATGCTCAAATGGGAAGATAAATTCGTTTCTGTTTCGCTCACCTTCGACGACGTTCTATTATTACCAGGTTATTCAGAAATATTACCCAAAGATACCGATATCTCAACGTATTTCGCTCGTGATATCCAACTCTCAATTCCGCTTTGTTCTGCGGCGATGGATACCGTGACTGAATCGCGTCTTGCAATCGCTCTAGCGCAAGAGGGGGGCATTGGAGTTCTCCATCGTAATATGACAATCGAACAACAAGCGGCCGAGGTCGATCATGTGAAACGCTCAGAAAGTGGGATGATCATTGATCCTATAACATTGGGGCCAGATGCCAAGATTTCGGATGCGCTAAAACTAATGGCTCGTTTCCATATTTCTGGCATTCCGATCACAATCGAAGATGGTACGCTCGTGGGAATTATCACCAACCGTGATATACGCTTCATTGAAGATCGAAAGGAATATCACTCTTGCGCCGTCAGAGAATATATGACGAAATCCAATCTTATCACCGCCCCGGAAGGGACAACTTTGGATGATGCCCGGGACGTATTGCACCAAAATCGGATTGAAAAATTACCGGTGGTGGATAAAAACGGGAAGTTGAGAGGCTTGATCACGGTCAAGGATATTGAGAAAAAACGGCGTTATCCGAATGCGGCAAAAGATGATCTTGGGCGTTTGCGGGTAGCCGCAGCGATTGGTGTTAGCGAAGAGGAGTGTACCGACCGAGCCGGGGCGCTGCTAGAAGCAGGAGTCGATGCGCTCGTGGTTGATACCGCTCATGGGTATTCAGGCCGAGTGGGGACCGCAATTGATCGAGTAAAGAAAGAATATCCTGAGGCTGTCGTTATCGCAGGCAATGTCGCCACCGAGGCCGGTTCTACGTTCCTATGTGACAAAGGGGTGGATGCGGTTAAGGTGGGGATGGGACCCGGTTCGATTTGTACGACGCGAGTTGTGAGCGGGGCTGGAGTACCGCAGATCTCAGCCATCTTTGAATGCGCCAATGCTTGTCGATCCTATGGTGTGCGTGTGATAGCCGATGGAGGCGTGAAGTATTCGGGTGATGTAGTGAAAGCCTTGGCCGCCGGGGCGGATTCGGTCATGATCGGCAGTCTTTTCGCGGGGACCGAAGAAGCACCGGGTGAGACCGTGATTTATGAAGGTCGCACTTTCAAGGTGTATCGTGGTATGGGCTCTGTTAGCGCTATGCAACAGGGAAGCAAAGACCGTTATGGCCAAGGAAGTGTGGTTGAAGAGAAAAAATTAGTCCCTGAAGGGATTGAAGGACGCGTGCCCTATCAAGGCAATTTATCCGGCCATGTTTTCCAGCTATTAGGTGGATTGCGTTCAGGCATGGGCTATTGCGGTGCCGTAACGATAAAAGATCTGCATCAAAAAGCACGCTTTACTCAAGTTACACAAGCCAGCTTACAAGAAAGTCATCCTCATGATGTTTATATCACCAAGGAAGCTCCCAATTATCGTTTAGGGGGATGAATTCCTCGATTTACCCAGTGGGTTTCAAAAACTCCATGGCTTCTCCAAAGCGCTTCGTGTGAATACACGCTTGGCTGAAGGTATTACGGAAATCCTCATCTTCTGGATGTTCTTTGATTAATTTTTTCAGGATGGGATAAGCCTTTTCTGCCTGATGGGCATCAATACAAACTTGACTGTATTCAAAGAGCCACTCTTTATTTTTACGAATTTTCTCCAAATGCGGCTGCAAAAAGCTGAGGGCTTCCTCCGCTTTACCTAAGCGGCGCAATATTTTACTGTAGATTAGCTCGTAGGCTAAATTTTCAGAGTTGCGTTCTTTTAGATTTTTGCACAGTGGTTCAGCGTCGCTGTATTCTCCCCGCTCATAGAAAGAAATCGCCAACCAATACATCGTTTCTTCATCTTCGGGGTTGGCTTCATGGGCTGAAACAAAACAGCGATGGGCATCGCTATAAATTTCCTTCGCACGGTAGGCTAGCCCCAGGGCAAGATCAATTTCTGCATCATGGATGTTTTTCTGTAGGAGCGAGCGTAGAATCGCAATCCCACGTTCATATTCTCCAATCCGGATCAATGCAATGCCCAAACGCCGTAGTGATTTCTTGGAATCAGGATGGCGATCCAATATTTGGAGAAGATAAGGAATAGCCGTTTTCCATTTTTTGTTTTCAAAGGCCAGACGCGCGAGACGAGAAACAAGCGCATGACGTTCTGGTTCCAGTTTTACTACTCGTTGATAATATTGAATCACTTTGGAGTATTCTTCTTGTTCTTCATGGATTTCAGCCAAGGCAAGCAGGGTTTTTACATCCGTAGGGTGGATTTCTAACGCTTTTTGTAAGTTTTCTTTCTCTTTCTCTCGATTTCCCTTTTGTCCCCAACATTTGGCTAGCAAGGAATAGATTTCTTCCAAATCAGGTAGATAGGTGCGTGCTTGTTCTAATTCTTGAATAGCCTCGTCATAATGTTGATTGATAAAAAAATCAGTAGCCAGCTCGATTCGCCTTCCCACTTCGGCTCGAATAAGACTGGGTGAGACTTGCATGAGGGTTTCGATAAACGATTTCAACGCCTCAATGCGTTTTTCGAATGGCATGTCTTTCATCTTTTGTTGCATCTGAATCTCTAAGTGCGCCCGCTGAGGTCCCTCTACATATTGAAGATATTTTTCGGCGGATTGCTTGAGACTTGCTTCTTCCGTTAGATCACGGTTACGCAAGCGGAAAAGTTGATCAAAAACGTCCAGGGTTTTATCACGAACCGTGGGGTAATGGCGTAAATGTTGTCGTAGTTTGGTGATGAGATTCCGAACTTCGATAAGCTCATCCGGTTCAAGGTTTTTTCTCTTTTCTTCCGATTGATATTCTTTTAATTTGGATTGCAGTTGGTCCAGGTTTTTTTTAGATTGCAGCATATGCTCGCCAAACTTGAGAAATGTATGGGCGCATTTCTGGGCTTCAGAGGAAAGGCGGCGGGTTTTTAAATCAATGTGTAGCATGCGCTTTAATTCCAGCCAGCGATTATAGATTGGAGTGAAATCGCCAGTAGCTACAACGTTCTTGAACTCGAGAACCGCTTCTTGCTGTTGCTTCTGCACAAGAGGGGGACGGACTTTTTCCAGAAGATCTTGATGGGCAAAAGACTGGCGCATCTGTTCCACCATGCGCCGACGGCGGTTTCGTTCTTTATCCTCTTCGGTGAGAGTGATCGGCTTTATTTCTTCTTCACTCTCCTGAGGAAATACAATTTCGCCAGATCCAGTCTCATCCATCATTCTTCTGCCTCGGCTTCAAATTCCCGCTCTTGATAGGGTAAAATTTCTACCTCATCCCCCGCCAAGAGAACGGTTGCGGGTCCGGTTGGAACTTTAATTTCCGTAGAATGTCCTAAGATTGTAATAATCGTACCGGGACAAATTGTCTTACGGGCACGAACCATACGCACACATTCATTCGAATGTTTGTGTTGTTCTTCTAATTGTTGACGTTGAGATTTTTTTTCTTCTATTCGTTGGTTCATTTTTTCAAGTTGATTTTCGATTTTCTGTTGAGCTTGTTTTTGTGATGAACTAAGGGATTGCCCCTTCTTAATCCGGTTTTGTAAAATCGTTAGTGGTTTTTTGTATTCTTCTATCTTATCGTGAATCGTTTGGATTTGCTTGTCCATCTTGGCGATGCGGGCTTCGATTTCATAGAAATCATGACCAAGCGATATTTCGGTTTTTACCCCCATTTCTGAACCAATTTGTTCGGCACAGACATCATCTTCGGCTTCAATCATTCCTCCGAGGATCTCAGCTTCTTGGCCTTGGCTAAATAAACGTTTGCATCGAATGTGGCTATGGATGATGGGTCCATCGACGATGAGTTCCTCTTTGGTATCGACCAATTTCGTCGCATTGATAAACTTCGCATGGATACTTTTAAGAGCATGGAGTACCGCCAAATCTTTTCCCTGAACCCCACCTTCCAAAAAGAGATGTCCCTGCGCGGTAAGTTTAGCCCCTTCTACAGTTCCTTTGACGAGGATATTTTGATCGCTTTTTACGGTAAATCCACTAAGAATGTCTTTATCGACCGTGATCGTGACCGCAGATTGAAGGTTGCCAGTAGAATAATCAACGTTATGCTTGATTTGAAGCGCAGGGACGATGAGGGGGGTGTTGTTTTCCTTATATAAACATCCATCAACATTGGAACGCAAGGTTAACTCATCTTCGCTAACGTAGGTATTGATGATTTTAGGAAATTCTACATCAACCCCATCCTGGCATGGGATCTCTTCACCATAAACATTAAGGCCTGGGGTTCCTTCTGTTGCTAGCTCTTTTCTAAAGATGATTTGATCTTGATGAATATCCTGTATCCAGGGTAAATCTTTGAAATCGGCACGATTGTGCGCATCAATGGATGGCTTTGTTGTGAGTTGATCTAAACCGATCACATCATGCAAAACCGCATCTTTGCCCGAGACTGGCTCTTGCCCTTTCACAATCACTTGGGGAACATTGGGCTTTTTAAAAAGTTGTTGAAGGGGTTCTTCATCGGTTTCGATCACAATCCCTTGCCGTTTTAACCCTTCTCGCAGGCGCTCCGGAGTCCATATTTTTAAGAACTCTTTAGGAACTACGGTACTGACCGTCATTTTATCAAGACTTATTTCTATTTCCGGACCAATAATGATAATGGCTTCATTGAGAAAAGGGGCGGTGGGTTGCTCGTGGGTCGCGCCATAATCCTCGGGCTGAATCTTTTCTTCTTCAACGGCTTTGGTCAACGAATCATCGATGGTTTCAATAAGGGAAAAGAGAGTTTGGCGAAATCGTTCGGAAGGGAGGTTGGGCGCCCATTCTTCAATTTGTTTTAACAAGGGGACAGAAGGGGACAGTTCCTTTTTTATAGAGTCATTCTCAATGGTCTGCAAAAGTGAATCAAGCCCCTTTTGGAGTAATGCCAAGGCTTGGGTGAGATGGTCTTGTGTGGTGGAAGGTTGTTTCATTCCATTTATCTCACGAGGCTTGTAGAATCATGAAGTATCCTCCATGCGGGAGGAGTGCATCTCCCGCATGGATTGAACGATTGGTAGCTATTATATCACATCTCCTTGATATTGTTTGCGCAAGTCTTGGATTTTCATTGGTTTTGTTACGCTAGACAGTTTTAAAGTTTTATCTGATAGTTGCCACGTGATGGATAATTTCTGATCGCTTTGTTCGGTTTGGACGGCGTTAAAATCTTCCACTTGTTCTTCTTTGGGAAGAATTTGGAAAGCGAAAGCAAGATAAGCTTGCTCCAATTGTGAAAAATCGATGGCTCTTGTTTCTCCCTGGTAGGCGATGGCATCGAGGAAACAAAGGTCTTCTTGTTCGCCCCATTTCCATTGAAAAGCGCTTTCTCCGAAGATATATAGCAAAGGCTTAATAATAATACGTACATCGCGGTCTATGAGACGGATTTCTTTTTCAGGATCAAGAGAATTTTCTTTGATGATCTGATCTGTATATCCACCAAATTGGAAGCGCAGCCGCAAATCATTGGCTTCAATCGTCGCATCCTTGACTTTATCCAAACTAATATGAGTATCGCCGTAATTGGTGGCGAAGGTAACGATGCTGATTGCGCAGCCCTTGTGTTGAACTGTAAAGGGGATCGCTGAACTGTAATCATAGTCATCGTGTAGAAAACGCACTTGCAGATAACCGGGATTTTCCTGGTCTCCCCAATAGGAAATAAAGGGGCGGCGTTGGTTCCAGTAATCGGCATGATTAGCGGTTCCCAACGTTAATTTGGGATGAAGGTATGTAGTCCCTACTACGCGGGGAGAATCCTCCCCCCTTGCTTTGATAAAGGTTTCGATTTCAGTACGTGGTTTTTCCAGTTCTTCGTAATAATGGATGTATTTCTCAGGACAGCGCACATCCATCCGGTAATTCTCGTATCCTAAAGGAAGCGGGTCCTCATCCATAAAAATGTTTTGATGTCCCGTCGCCACTTCTAACAAAGCCAGGGTGCTTTCACGCTGCTGTAACAGGTTGCTGTAGCACCGGCTGTGAGGCCCTGCCCATTGCCCTGTGGGCGGGTGATAACGGCATGCAGCATGTTTCCAGGCCATGTCATACATTTCATTTACAAGTTTAAGCGCTTCCTGGTTACGCAGGTGCATGATCATGCGGGTAAGTTCCTTGATCGCGACGATCGTATAAGTTGGACTATTGTATTCATTGAACGAGCCTTGATCGAGAATATAGCGGTGTAGGCGTTTAACCCGTTGTTGGGCGTATTCTTTGATTTCTGGGATGTCGAAGTGTTCCGAAGCGGCGAGCGTGACATAGGTTCCCATGATGGCGATGTTCGTGTAGCCCATGCCTACATTCCGGCGTTTGATGGAATGAGCCGCATGAATGATGGATTCTTTGACCATGGCTTTGAGATCATTCGGTAACTCGTCCTGGTGATGAATCCAGATCGCCAACAATTGAGCAGAACAAAAATCAGCCCAATTCCAATCCGGTGGCGACATCTCTTCTAACGGTTCTTCCAAATACCACGACCAAATGCCGTAAGTTTTGCTCTCAGGATCGGTGTCTTGCAAGGGGATGACTTTACGAAGAATGTCGTTGGCGCGTTGTTTGTACTTTTTAACTCCTGAATCGTAGAGAGCGGCGGCGTATTGCAAGGAAGTGCGGGTGGGGTGAACCGTACCCGATGTAAGGGTGGTGTGATAACCTACACCAGATACACCTGACTTAATCATGTGTTCTTCGGAATCGTAGCGGCTTTCCATGCTTTCCAGCGCGGTCATCAGGGCCTTTTTTTGCTTTTCAGAAAGACGCATACCTGGGGCGCAATAGGTGAGCGGGGAAAGGGATAGAACCCCGATCCCCGCGCTGCTGGTTCTCAAAAACAATCGTCGAGAATATTTCATCGTTTCTCCTCATTTGAATCTTCGTTTCATTTTCTCTTACCGACGGCATGCAGCCCATTCAATGGATTGAACAATAATTTTTCTAAACATGGGGTGTTCTGTTGATTTTTCATCGTGCCCCAGCGCGAAGTAGACACAACGTGCGTTATGAAAATAATGAGTGCAAAGCATGGGCTCGGCAACCGTATGACCAAAACGCTCTTGATCGGCAGTCATAATCACGTGCATATCAGGACGCATGAGTAAGTTGAAGTAAAGTTCATCATCGGTAATAAACGGACGTACACCTTCTACGATAGGGTGGGTTTCATCCACCAGATCGACGCGGAAAGTGTGGTAGGGATCATGGGTAGACTTGCCTGAGACCCACATGGCGCCGTAAATATCGATTGAGTCACGCCAGTTTTGGGTATAGGAAACAATAAAATGATTGGCTACCAAGCCGCCGCCTTCTTTTAAGAAACGAATGATTCCTTCTTTTACAAATTCTGGCGGTTCTCCATCCTCGACCTCCAACCTGTTCATCATCAATACGTCATACTTCTTTAGATTCTCATAACGCAAGGCTTCCAAGTCTTCAGACGCAGTAATCTTTACAGTGGGATAATTTTCTTTGATGTCTTCAAGCACATCAACCATGTTGTCGCTTCGATGCATTCCCAATCCAATCATAAGGCATTTTACGGGATTTTCTTCTTCAGCGTTGATGGAAAGTGAAAACAACATTCCCACAGCTAACAGGATAATGAGATAATGGGTGATTCGAGTCATCGTACTTACCTCCACAAATAATTAAAAAATGAGCCCTTGAACAAGGCCTGTATCCATTGTCCGAAAATTGGGAGGGAAGGCAAGGGGTTAGACTTCCAAGTTCAATTAAGGTTAGTTTGATTGGTTGAGTTGGGGGAGTTTTTTTTCCTCCAGCGTAGGGGAAAATTGATAATACTCACCGGCTTTAAAATCGTTCGCCACACTCCAGGAATTGTAGTACGGATCCGTGGGGATCAATATGAGTTCCCCCCATCCTGCGCGAAGATTGGCCTGTTTTAATGGAGTTTGACCAAGTTTTAATTGACGAAAATGGACATTGGCTGGCACCGGTTCGGTTTCGCATTCCAACGTGATATATCCGCGCACCGACAAAATCCCTGAGGTGTCGATAACAATAGGTACGGTGAGAACAAGATGAGTGGCTAATGCAAAGGGAATGAGAATTCGAAAGAGCATCGGGCGAATGCAACGCGCCATTGCATAGACTGCAAATAAGTTCAGCGGAATAGCCATACTCGCGAAGAGATCCCAATCCCGCGGAGGGACAGCGATGACAGAGGAGAGATACCAGTCTAAATCACGCAGCTGGTTATAAAATATAATTGTCCAGATCATGGTCCAAATACAAAAGTTGAACAAGAAGACTAGCCAACGGGTTCTAAAAATCGTTTTGGGAAAGAAAACAGAAAAGAAGATCATCGAAATCAAGCCAAAAGGGGCAAGGAAAAGATGAAACATAGATTTATCGAAAAGATGTCCCCAAGAGAAAAACATATAGAGAAAAGCACCATGATCGTAGGGTTCTTTGAAAGGCGCGACATGCTCCAGGAGAGGTTCTGCGCGTAAGCCAAAAAAAGCACGTAGGGTGAATAAGGCGAGCCATGGAAGACAAATAGGCCACCAAGGACGCATGAATTCTTTCCACCGTTGAGGAAGGTATCGGAAGTAAATGGGAAGAGCAAGGAGGAAAAGGATACGGTAGAGCATGATTTTGCGATGCAGCAAGATTATGATCATGAAGAAAATAAAAATAAAAACGATTTCTTTCCATTCCTGCTTGTTTATCCGAATGGGTTCCTTGTCTTTTCTTCTGGCTAATACGGGGATCAACAAAAGGGCTGGGAAATAAAAGACTCCACTGCTATGAAATCCGGCTGCCAAGACCATGATGAGGCTTGGCCAGACTGGACTCCAACCATCATGGATTGTACGCCAACTTAGATAGGCGCTCACCATTAATAAGGCACAGGTCCAAGAATAAAATTCGATATGGCCACAAAATATTTGAAAAAGTAATGTGGTCGAAGGGAAGAGCAAAAACGCAATTCTCTCGAAAAGATCTTTGGCTGAAACCACTGAAAGCCGATAAAGTCCCCAAAAGAATACCAATCCCGCCGCGCAAGAAGCCAGGGCGATGATGTCTTCGACCCACCAATTGAGCAAGGGATACAACGTTTGGAACATGCCGCGGTACAAAAGCAGGGATAAAGTCGAGCGTGATAATGTAATCGTGAAAAGGTCTTCACCGACGACTTGTTTACAGCAGAATAACCCATCGCCTATGGTTGTATTCCAAGAGCGTAAAAACCATAAACATGCTCCAAGCGCCATGAATGCCAAAATCGTCAAAATAAAGCGAATAGGTTTTGTCAGCCTAATCATGTTTTTTACTATTTACTCAATGCGTTACAATTTTCTTGTACAAACTTCTTTTACAAAGAAATAGAGAATAAAAGGTATTATGACAAAACTTAATCATTTCGCCGAGGTGTACTGACAATAATTTAAAAAAGAGCATTGCTGATTTCTTTCAAGATCAAGGTAGACGCTAGAAGTTATTTTCCAGCAATGCTAATTTAGAGACAATCGATGTATCCAGGAAGATGAGCCAATCGTTTTATGGGGAAAGAGATGGGTCCTATGCGAATAAAAAATACAAATTTAAAAAAGTCATGGTTTATTCTCCTTCCTTTTTTGATTTTATTTATAGGAATGATGGGGTGTGACCAAGAAACGACCGGAACCTTGGAAGGCGTGGTTACACTGGAAAATCAAGAAACCCACGAAGGTATTGAAATCACCCTCCTTGGCACCCAATATCGGGCTGTTACAGAGTCCTCGGGTACATTTAAAATTCGCGATCTTCCTGCCGGCGATTATACACTACGTATGGATTATGAGGGCTATCGTATTTATCGGGATACGATCTCTGTCTCTGCAGGAGAAGAGGCCTCGGTGGGGGAGATCACCTTATCAGAAAAAACCGTCCCTTATGGAAGCATCACTGGTTTTGTGAAAGTGCAGGGAGAGCCTACCCACGAAGATGTGTTGATCTTGTTGGCCGGAACTCCTTACTCGGCCGTCACGAACACCACCGGGATGTACACAATTGATCAGGTTCCTCCCGGTTCCTATAAATTAATTGCCCTTAAAGAAGGTTTACTCCCTGTCATTAAAGAAACCATCGATGTTGTTGAGAGCGAGGAAACTGAGGTTGATCAAATCGAGATCAAACAAGTGGCCATGTTTCCCACTCCAACGCCGGAACCAGAAAAACTTGGGGATTATGTCTTTCGTGGGGCGGCGTTTTATGAAGGGAAATTAAAACACGATGGGATACGTGTTGAACTCGAAGATTTACCCAGTAAACATGATATTACCAATGCTTCAGGCATCTTTGAGATCACAGAATTGGATGAGAAACCTCGCACCTTGGTCTTTTCTTCTCCAGGTTATGTAACAGAAACCTTGGATAGCAAAGTTCCTTCTCCGGCCACAGAATCACAGATGGTTGGATTGGTAACCCTGCAAAAAGAATATACGCCGGAAGAAATTGGGGTTTTACGTGGACAAGTACTCCTTTTAGGCGAAACCAATCATGCGGATACTTTGGTACGTTTGCAAAGTCTTTCCCAATCGGTGACTACCGATGAAGCCGGACGCTATATGTTTGTAGGGATCCCTTCAGGTTCCTATACTCTTGTAGCAGAACATCCGGGGTATGCCTCAGGTACCATAGAAGAAGTAAAGGTTGCGGCGACCGAAACCACTGAGGCCGAAGATCTGGTCCTTCAACCAACGGAAACTCTTGAATCAGAAAATACCGGGAATCTTGAAGGACGTGTGCTTTTAGAAGATGCTAACGATCATGGCGGTGTTACCGTGGCGATCCAAGACTTGTCCATGACCACATTGAGTAGCCGTGACGGTCGTTACCGATTTAGTAAAATTCCGGCCGGATCTTATACTCTCATCTTCTCTAAAGGGGGATATATAACCGATTATTTGGAAGGAGTTCTCGTCCAAGCCAATTCCACGTTTGAACTCGATTCCCTTGTGCTCGAACGTGATTTGGAAAGACCTTATGTGGTGGATACCCATCCGCGCCATCGTTCTCGGCGTGTACCTGTAGATCATCATGTCGATGTGCTTATCCGTTTTAGCATGCGTATGGACGGGGAATCAGTAAAACAAGCGGTTTCAATCAATCCTCCCGTCACCTTCGATGCATTCTTCGATCGTGAGAGCGATCTCTCCAACTTTGATGTATTGCACTTAAGGTTGTACCAAGATGGTTCCGCACCCGTTCGTCTCGAGCAACAGTACAATCTCGCTGTTGATGAATCGGCTCAAACTCCGGAAGGTGTTTCCATGGCGGAGAATTTTTTCTTTTCTTTTACCACCGATGGCCCTCTGATTTTACGTACCTATCCTGAAGATAACATGGATGGAGTCATCTTGGGGATGCGCGATCCAATGATGATCGAAACCAATGCACCAATCGATCCTGTTTCCTTTGAACGCTCGGTGCGGTTTCGACCAGCGCCTGATTCGGAACCCCTGTTTCAGTATTATCCTGCTGGAGCAGGGACGCAAATCGTGATTAATGCGATTTTAAAACCCAACACGCGCTATCGGGTTTTTTTTAATAATTCAATGCGTACTGTCAATCGTCGACGTTTTAGCAATACCCCTTTTACTCTGAACTTTCGAACAGGTGGGGTGGTTCCTTCCGAATCTCAGGCGGGGAGAATGGGGCTGCGTGAGCGGCGTCGAGAGTAAAATCATCGTGTACTGAAAGACTCTGCTGGGAGACGGATCGCACAGATTATTGTAATTTCTATGGATGGTTTTCTCTTGAAATGTTCTCACTTTTATTAAAAAAGAGACATGGGTGAGCATTGACGAGTAAGAAAGAAACTATATAATTTTTGTTCAGGATCAGTCAATTTTGTCTTTTTCCTTCTAAAAAATCTTAAAGTAAAGGTTGTGATAAATTTGGTAGCAGTCGAAGTCAAAGACGAAGAGGACATTCAGACAGCCTTAAAACGTTTTAAGCGGAAGTGTATTAAGGAAAGTATTCCTCAAGATATTCGCAAAAACGCTTATTATGAAAAGCCGAGTGTCCGTAAGCGTAAAAAGCATCTTAAAGCTGTTAAGCGACTGAAAAAAAACAAAATGAAAAATCGTTAATCGATCACACAGGCTTGACTGATCCGACAAAAAAAACGGGATACGTCTTTTATTCCCAATGGAAACAGGGGAGAATCGTTGAGGTTCTTCCCTTTTTATTTGAGAATTTTGATGGATTCCCTAAGAACAGAGACTGTCCCCCACTTTGAGGCCATTAAAACAATACTTTTGAGCATTCCCCCATGCCTTCAAAAAACTCAAAAGATTTACTCCATCCGCGAGCTAACTCTAGCGGCTCGACTTTCCATTTCACGATAAACTAGGATACCCTATAAATTAATATAGAGTAGACGCTATCCACGTAATTTAAATCACCCTTTATCCCGCTTGGATTTTCTTGTTTGAGCGGGATTTTTTGTCGGATGTATTTTTGCAACTTTTGGTGGGGGTATACGTATCTATAATGGTGTATGATATAAATAGAAAGGATCTAATCTATCACGTGTATGGTGGGTTGGATTTGAAAGGAGCGTGAAAATGAGATTTTCTTATTTACCTATAGTGATACTCTTTATGGTTCATTTTGGGGTTGTCTCCGTACCCGCACAGGAAAAGGGAGGCACTGAGATCCACGAAGCCACCTTGGAGAAAAAAGAAAAAGAAAGTCTCTTCCGTGAGGTTTTTCGTGATTTGATTCCTAAATTAGAAAGGGCGCTGGATTTGGAAAAAATCCACGATGATTTACCCGAGCGTACCTTTTTTTATGGGAAAGATAAACGTGATAATCAAGAAGATATCAATCAAGTTCTAGATGATGCGATTGAAATCCTGAATGTCTCTCCTGGAAATTTAGAACGCCAACGAATTCGAGAACTGCGCGATTTGATTCAAGATGCCCAGGTTTCCATCGCGAAGTATAAGGAAAAACAATTAACCGCACCCGTGGAAAAAGATTTGGGAACCTTGGATAAAATGAATCCCATGAAGAAGACGAGAAAAGACTATGATCAACGTATTGAGAACGAAGAGAAAAATATACGCGAATATAAAAAGCGGATTCAGGAGATCAAAGAGGAGTTTACCAGCCGCTTGCGGAGTATGGGGTTGGATGTGAGTCGGGATGAAGTGGATTGTTTATTGTCTTCGGTGGTTGGCGATGATTTCGTAAAACTTAGTAACGTGTTTAACAATTTAAAACGGGTGACGGTGCAATTACAGAAACTGACCGAAGAAAGCGGAGAGTCGTTAGAAATCGCAAAGCGGTATTATGGTATGTATGTCATTCTGAATCAGATCCTCGATCGGATTCAGGATCAATTTGTTAAGAAAATTAACGAGCAGTATATTCCAAAATTGGAAAATGCGATTCACAGTGCGCGGGCCAATATCGAAGAAGCCAAGGCACTTTTAACCAAGTCGAGGAATGATTCTGCAATTTTACAGTCGAATATAGAATCCAACCGGCTGACCATGGAAGCGGCCGAGTTGTATATTACGTATTTGGAATCGCAAGAGGAAATGATGCGCGAGGAGAATAAGAAAGTGGAAGAGAATCTTTCTACTGCTCGTAATACATATAAAACTGTCAAAGTGAGCAGTCAAGTAGCCGATTTAATCCAAGATGGACGCAGAAATTTTGAGATGTTAATGAATTTAGAACTGCCGATCTTGCGGGGATTTGAGAATCAAGTGATTCAGCGTGAATTCCAGCGTTTAACCACTGAGATTGAGGAATAATAAGCATGACATCCTCCAAGGGGCAGGGGGGGAAATATCGGAAGAAAGGAAATCTTATGCATTCTACGATCCACACACGGAGGCATTTTATCAAGGCAAGCATGGCTGTCGCGGGGATGATTAGTCCCCAGCTGGTTTCGAGTAAAGCTTTGGGACGCGGGCAACAGACTTCGGCTAATGACCGAATTACCCTGGGGGTGATTGGAACTGGGGATCATGGGGTGAATCGGAACATAAAGCGTTTTTTGACAGAACCAGATTGCCAGATTGTAGCGGTGTGTGATGTAGATCGGGAAAGGCGTCACGGGGCGAAGAAATTGATCGAACAGCGCTATGGGGAAGAGCGGGGTGAATCCTTCCGAGGTTGTGATGATTATAACGATTTTCGGGAGATTATCGCGCGGAGTGATGTTGATGCGGTGATGAACGCGACTCCAGATCACTGGCATGTAATACCCTCCGTCATGGCGGTCAATGCGGGAAAAGATGTGATGTGCGAGAAGCCGCTCTCGCTTACGGTCATGGAAGGCCGGGCGTTGAGCGATGCGGTCACCCGCAATCACCGGGTCTTTCAAACGGCCTCAGAAAACCGTTCGGTGGAGGTCTATCATCGTATGTGTGAATTGGTGCGGAATGGGCGTATCGGGAAATTAAAAGAAATCTATGTGGATCTTCCCAGCGGTTATACCTTGAGAGAGGCGAGTTTTGAAGAAACCAAACCACCCGAGGGATTTGATTATGATCTATGGCTGGGGCAGGCTCCCGAAGCCCCGTATTGCGAAGCGCGGTGTCACTGGAATTTTCGCTGGCTGCTGGATTATTCCGGGGGCATGCTGACGGATTGGGGTGCGCATTTAATGGATCTTGCCCAATGGGCGAATGACACGGAATATACCGGCCCGGTGGAAGTCTCAGGGAAAGGGGAGTTTCCTGAAGAAGGACTCTATGACGCTGCGAAAACCTTCGAGATTGAATATCGGTATGCCAACGGAGTGAGGCTGGTGGTGCGCTCGCATGAACCGGGAATTCGTTTTGTGGGGACCGATGGATGGATCGGCAATGATGGATGGCGTGCCTCTATGGAGGCGGAACCGGCTTCTCTCTTGGAAGAAAAGATCGGAGAAGAGGAAACACATTTATATACCTGCTCGGCAGGGGAGCAACGAAACTTTTTGGATTGCATCAAGACGCGTAAATTGTGTTATGCCCCGGCTGAGATTGGTCATCGCACGATTAGCATCGCGCATATCGGAAATATTTCCATGATGCTGAAACGCAAACTTGAATGGGATCCTGAGCGGGAAAGGTTTGTCGATGATGCGGTGGCGAATTGGCTGCTTTCCCGGCCGATGAGAGAACCATGGACATTGGATTTGGCCATGAAACGTACGATGTAGCGATTGAGTGCTGTGCCCATGGAGACAATGCGGATTTATCCCTGTTTCTCGCAAGAATGATCTTCTGCGAACATCTGCCTCAATGATGTTTAGAAATTAATCAAGATGGAAAACTTCTTTCAGCGGCTGGGTGACGGGGCTGTGATCGGGATTGGAAGGCATGAGGTCGCGCATCGAGGCCCACCATTTTTGGCACACTTCCGTTTGGGCGATGGCGTCCCAGCGCGCTTCGTCTTCGATTTCCACATAAGCAAATAATTGGTTGGTTTCAGGATGCAAGAAGATGGAGTAATTGTGTACTCCATGGTCTTTTAAGGCGGCTTCGAGTTCAGACCAGATCGGATTATGGCGTTTTTTATATTCTTCCTGTTGGTCGGGGTGGACGTGCATGAGAAAGGCTTTGCGTATCATAATGTGATCTTTCCGGATTTCCTTAGAGCTCCGTGTCTCCTGACTGCGTGCTTATATTCCATTCGACCGCATGGCGAATGAGTTCGGTGTAGGATTGAATCCCGAGTTTGTGTTTGATGTTTTCGCGATGGTTTTCCACGGTTTTTGTGCTGACACCAAGTTGATCGGCGATTTGCTGGGTATTATACCCACGTCCAATCAAATCGTATACTTCAAGTTCCCGGTCGGTTAGATTTTCCAGAGGACTTGGGTTGATATGAGATTCTGGGTTGGTGTTTTGTTGAAATGATTTTTTGAGTAAGCGGTTGCTGATTTCCTGGCTGACATAAAAGTTTCCCTCCATTACGGTATCGATGGCCTCTTTGATGTCTTCCGTGGGTTGTTCTTTGTGGATATAACCGTAAGCCCCTGCATGCAAGGTTCTCTCGGCAAAGAGGGATTCATCGTGCATGGTGATGACCAGGGTTTTCGTTTGCGGGTACTCTTTCCTGATTTGCTTAATTAATTCGACACCGCTGCCTTCCTTTGAACTCATATCGATGATCACCAAATCGACCTTTTCTTTTTGCAAAACCTCTTCTGCTTGCTCGATGGAGGATACTTCCGAAATACATTGGTATTGAGTTTCATTTTCAATGAGCAATTTTAACCCATAACGGGTAATCGTAGGATCCTCAATAATAAGAATGGTTTTCTTTTGGTTCATTCTATTGGTTGTAGAGTCAGAAGTAGGTCTAATAGGATAATTTTAGTGTAGATATTATACATCAACTCATTTTTTTTGGGTAGGTAACGTTAGAAAGAGAGGTTCTCACCCTTTTCCAGAGATCCCCCAATGATCTTTTAAGTAAAAGAACGAAAGACCCACCGAAAAGGCCCCGATTTGTTCTTCCTCATTGTTTGACAGTAATGAACATATAATATATTTTACTATATTAAGCATCATTTGAAAGTGTGGCTTAATTAATATGAGTATTTTGTTGAATTCCTCGATATGGGAGATGCAATGGGGTGTTACAAAATGGTTAATGGTGACAAATTCCCCAATTTCCTTCCTATCTTAGAGTTTATTTGGAATGAGGAGGATTGTGATGAGGAAGTTTTAACCGTCCTTAAGGGGAGAGACCGAAGTGCGCTCAAGATTTTATGGATACGATATAACCGCCGAGTCTATACATTAGCGTTAGCAATAACGAAGGATGAATATCTCGCCCAAGATGTCTTACAGGATACTTTCTTAAACCTGATTCAACTGGATGAACACCTCCTCCCCCAGCAAAATTTTCGAAGTTGGCTAGATAAAACGGTCAAAAACCATTGTATCAATCTCTTGAAACGTAAAAAACTTGTTACCAACCAAGAGCATATATTGATGAGAATGGAGGATGAGCAAAACAAAAGTATCGAGGAAAGAGAGTTGCAAGAAAAATTGTTGGCAGATTTGACGGAAGAAGAACGTAACATACTGATCTATAAGTACATAGATGGTCTCTCGTATAAGCAAATTGCTGAAAAATTAGGGAAGAAAAAAGCCCAAGTTAAAGATAAGGCTTATCGAATACGAAAAAAATTGCAAAAAAATAAAAAAAGATACGACTTTTGGGGGGGTGATGTGTCATAATATATGAACGAAATAAAGCATAAATAGATATTTATAAAAAAACACCAATTGCTGGGTTAATTTAAGGAAAGTGAAACGGATTAATTTAGAAAAAGATAATTCAACAGTAGAAACAACTGAAAATAATAATATAGAACATCCTGAATGGGGCTTTGCTTTAATTAAAATGTTGAATGAGTTAAAAACTAGAGATCCCATCGAAAAATCAGAAAGAGAAACCGTCCAGCTAGCGCCGCTTGAGTTGGGTTCCAGCCGTCCTCGGTTCCCTCGGACGTCTTCCACCCAACTCAATACCCCCCGATCCCCAAAAGTAAGGAGGTGATACAAAAGGATTTCCATTCGAAAAGTGGACCGGCTCTAAGCCAACAAGGTGGGTCACACCAACCCGAAAACTGACGGGTCAAACCCACCCGGCTATTGACACCAAAAAAAGTAGAATTGATAAAAAAGGAGCAAAAGATCGAAATTGTATTCTCAAAAGCTGAATTAATTAAGTAAGAGTTATTATAGAGAAAGTATTAACTTTAGTATTATTAAATTTATACGTTTTATTAATTTATTAATTTTCATGGAGGTGCATAATGAAAAAATATCTATGTTTTATCATATCATTCGGATTGTCCACTTCTCTTTTTTCTTTTGGGCAAGAATATTTAACATCAGAAGAGATTTCGTCGAAATTGGATTCCAAAGTATATGATATAGTTTTAACAACTAATAAAGAAAATACCATAATCAGTTCTCAAATTCGTCAAGAATATGGATCTGAGATTGTAGAATTTCATCAAAAAGTAAAAAAACATGTTTATTCACTCATTGAAGATGATAATTTTTCTCAAGTTACAAAAAATAGCGTGTTATCCAATAACATTGATAAGATATATGCAGACATTTTGTGTTCATCAATATTGTCGCCGGATGGTGATAGAATATTAGAAACCATCATAAGAAAAAATGAAGACACACGAAAAATGGTTCGATACGTCGCATTACGATTAAAATCATTTCTAGAAAAGGGAAAGGAAATTGAGAAAATCAATCCACCCAATGATCAGAAAACTATTATTCAAAACCAATATAAGGAATTAAAAGACTTAATTTATTCGTTGGCTATGAAAGAATTGGATGTCCCTGAAGAATATATTAAAAAAGCAATAGATATTAATTTTAAACGGTATGAGGTAGGGCCTGATTCTGTGATGCAATTATGGGCAAAAAGACCTTTTTCTAAAGAAACTTTCATAAACATAAAATCAGAAATACATGAAGCGGCAAATTCGGTTAATGACACAACAATTATAAATCCAATATCTGATGATATGCCCGAAGATATCAAACGTGTAAAACTTGATCAATTCAATTTTCATATGTCTTTAAACTTCGTTAATAAGTTAAACCAAATAATTGTAAAAGAGTATAAAACAATTTTAGCTGCTGAAGGTATAGATGAGAATTTAAGAGAGAGATTTAAGCCTTCTGAAGATTTGGCTCAATTACAAAAATGGTACAGAAACATATCCAATAATATGGATAATTGGAGGTACAAAGAATGAAAAAAATTAAAATATATCATTCTTTGTTTGATTTTTAGCGCAACTTATAGTTATTCACAAGGTGATTGGGTAAGAATACTGTATGATGGCCCTGATTATAATCCTCTTCCTGCAACATGGGGTAATGAAGATTTTATGTTTGATTATACATTTTATTATAAAACCTCTATCACTGTTCATGACACTTATAAAGCAAACCTTTATTCTTATTGCGAATATCAACCTTTACTTAATACTGAAACTCCTCCTTCCATAGGCGTAGGGTGGGCTCAAAGATTTTCTGCTTTAGCAGGAAAACGTAGCCCACC